>NZ_LT840185.1:0-600000 GCF_900177405.1 Allosphingosinicella indica
GACCTTTTGGACAAGGCGGAGGACCCCGCCAAGATGATCCGGATGATCATTTTGGAGATGGAGGAGACGCTGGTCGAGGTGCGCGCATCTGCGGCGCGGACGATCGCGGACCAGAAGGAGATGCGCCGCCAGATCGCGAAGCTCGATGCGCTGGCGGGCAACTGGACCGAGAAGGCCGAGCTTGCGCTATCGAAGGACCGCGAGGATCTGGCGAAGGCGGCGCTGGTCGAGAAGCAGAAGGCCTCCGACCTTGCCGACCAGCTCAATGCCGAGATCGCGGTGCTCGACGATGCGCTGCGCGCCTCGGAAGGCGACATCGCCAAGCTCCAGGGCAAGCTGCGCGAGGCCCGCGCGCGCCAGAATGCGATCATGAGCCGTCTGGAGAGCGCGCACCAGCGCGCCCGGATGCGCGAGATGTATGCCGGCCCCAAGGTCGAGGACGCCTTCTCGCGCTTCGACCTGCTCGAGCGCCGCGCCGACATGGCGGAAGGCCATGCCGAGGCACTGAGCCTCGCCGCTCCCGGCAAGACACTGGAGGAAGAGATATCCGAACTGCGGTCTTCCGAGAAAGTCGATGCCGAACTCGCCGCGCTGAAGGCGCGGGTGAAGAGCGCGCCGCCGGCAGCCGAAAGCAAGGAGGGCTGAGCGCGTGAACGGCTTCGTCGCCATCGTCGCGATCTTCATCGGCCTGCCGTGGCTGATCCTCCACTACGTCACGAAGTGGAAGAGCGGCGCGACGCTGACCGGCGAAGACGAACGGTTGCTGGAGGAACTGCACAGCGCCGCGCGCCGCCTCGACGAGCGCATGAACACGATCGAGCGCATCATCGCCGCCGAGAACCCCGGCTGGCAGCAGATCAGCGTCGACCCCGCCGGCATCGGCATCGAAGACCGTACCATCAACCGCGAAGACCGCATCACCCGCGACGATAGGAGGAGCAAATGAAGGGCCGCAATTTCCGCATCGACAGGAAGAACGGCAAGCTTCTGGGCCTGTGTGCCGGCATCGCCAACGCGACCGGCATCGACGCCACCTTCGTCCGCGTCGCGGTGGTGCTGGCGGTGATCCTGGGCAGCCCGTGGTTCATCGCGGCTTATTTCGCGGCGGCGCTCTACCTGCGCCATCGCGAGACGCGCGGCATCGCCGGCGGCAGCGACGCGGCGGCGATCCGCGAATGGCGCGAGGACCGCAGCGCGACGCTCGACCGCCGGATCGACGCGATAGAGCATGAAGCGATGTCGCGCGAAAGCCGGCTGGCCAAGGAAATCGAAGCACTGCGCTGAGGCGCGGATCGTTCAGGGGAATGGAAATGAATTTCGGAAGCCCGATCTTCGTGATCGCCATCATTGTAATCTGCACGGCAGGCTGGGTCGTCACCACCTGGATACGCGCCAAACACGGCTATCCGATCGAGGACCAGTTCTGGGGGATGAGCGAAAAGACGGAATCGCCTGATGCCGCCCGTGCCGCACAGTTGATGGCTGAGGAGAATGCTCGGCTCAAAGGCCAGATCGGCCGGCTGGAGGAGCGGATCGCGGTGATGGAGCGGATCGTGACCGACCCCGCCGAGCGCACTGCCGCCGAAATCGAGAAGCTGCGCTGATGCCTGCTCTGCTCGCCTCCGACATGTTCTGGCTGACAATGGCGATCGGCTTCGTGCTCGTCACCGTCCTGGCCTGGCGCGGCGACGACCGCGAGGCGTTCTAAAAAATGTGGCAGCGAAAGGAAATCTCCGTGGACATGGCAGACCAGATTCTTATCCCCGTTCTCCCTTGGCTGATCGGTGGCGGACTGCTGATCGGCGGCGCGGCGATCGTCGGCTGGGTGTTCACCACCTGGCTGCGCATCCGCCACGGCTATCCGCTCGATGGCATGTGGGGCCAGGCGGTCTATCCGAAGAAGAACGAGGAGGCGATGGAGCGGGTGAAACTGCTCAGCCAGGAGAATGCGCAGCTCCGCGCCGAGTTGGGATCGATGAAGGACCGGCTGGCGAACGTCGAGAGGATCGTGACGGACGGCGGCTATTCGCTTACCCACGAGATCGAGAGTCTGCGCAAGCCGACCAACTGAGTCGGTTCTAGGAGTTTTAGGGAATGGGTCCGTTCGAAATGGTGGTGGCGATCGTCGCCATCACCGCCATCGCCAGCATTCTTCGCGCCCGCTATGGCATCCGCCGCAACCGCCATGGCGATGAGGTCCATGTCGATGACGCCGAGAACCGCCGCCTTCGCGACGAGGTGAAGACGCTGAAGGATCGCGTCGCGACGCTGGAGCGGATCACCATCGAAAAAGAAAACAGCCTCGCCAACGAGATCGAGCGTCTGCGCGACCGCTAGGCGGCGCGCTGGTGCCGGCTGGGTTTCCAGCCGGTAGACGCCGACAAGCAGATGGATCCCGGATCAGGTCCGGCATGACGATCTGGGGTGCCCGGCGGGGCGTGTATGGATTGCTTCGGCGCTTCGCTTCTCGCAAGGACGAGGCACCCCTTCCGCTTCCGGACTGACTGATGCCCGCGCTCGACGATATATTTGCCGATTACGAACTGCTCGATGCGGACGACCGTTATCGGCTGCTGATCGATCTCGGCCGCGATCTCGAGCCGATGCCCGAAGCGCTCAAGACCGATGCGACGCTGGTGCGCGGCTGCTCGGCGGCGGTGTGGATCTATCCGACGATCGGCGACGACGGCCGCCTCCACTTCCTTGCGGACAGCAATGCGGCGATCACCAAGGGGATCGTCGCGCTGGTGCTGCTGACGGTTCAGGACCGCAGCGCAGCCGACATCGCCGCCGCCGATATAGAGGGCGCGCTGGCGCCGTTCGACCTCCGGAACCAGCTCAGCTCCAATCGCACCCAAGGCATTCCCAACATGATCGCGCTGATCCGCCAGACCGCGAAGCGCTACGCGGCATGAGCGACGCGATCGACTGGACGCGGGCGTTCGACCCGGAGAAATTCGCCGGCATCGCCGCGCAGATCGGTCACGGCGGCGCGCTCGGTATCGTCTATCACGCGCATGGCGAAGACTGGGTGGAACTTGCCCTCCCCTATTCGGAAACGCTGATCGGCGTGACGGAGACGGGCGTGATCGCCTCGGGGCCGATCATCAGCTTGATGGACATGGCGACCAGCATTTCGGTTTGGGCGCGGATCGGCCGCTTCCGGCACCAAGCGACGCTCGACCTCAGGATCGACTATCTGAGGCCCGCGACGCCCGGCCGGACCATCATCGGCCGCGGCGAATGCTATCGGACGACGAAGACGGTGGCGTTCGTGCGCGGCACTGCACACGACGGCGATCCCGACGATCCGATCGCCCATGTCTCGGGCACGTTCATGGCGATGGGCGAGGTTCCGCCCGCCTGATCGGTTCAGTCAGCGCGACAGCGCCGCGCGCCGTTCTTCGGATTTGCGCAGCACGTCATAGGCAGCCTGCACCGCGCGGAAGCGCGCCGCGGCTTCCTCGCCCTTGTTAAGATCGGGGTGATTGGCCTTCGCGAGCCGGCGATAGGCGAGGCGGATATCGTCGAACCCCGCGCCGCTCTCCAGCTCCAGCACGTCGAGCGCGCGCATCTCGTCGCGGCTGCGGGTGCCGTCGCCGGGACCGCCCCAGCCATAGTGCGAGGCGTTGGCGAACCCGCCGGCGTCGCGCCGCTCGCCCGCCTCGCGCGCGGCGGCATCCTCGGCGCTCAGCCCCTCGAAATAATTCCAGCCGCGGTTGTATTCGGCGGCGTGGCGCTCGCAGAAATACCAGCGCTCGGGGCTGTTGGGGGATTTTGGCGCGGGGCAATCGCCCGGCTCCTCGCAGCCGTGCCGATCGCACAGCCGCACCTGCGTCGCGCCACGCTCGCTGCCGTAGCCGCGCCAGCGGGGGAAACCCCAGTCGTTCGATCGTCCCGGCCGTGCCATTGCGCCAAGATAGACAAGCCGCATCGGCTTCGCCACCCGCGGCGCCGCGAAAAGAATGCCAGAGGGTCTGTAAGCCGGGTTCTGTCCACCCCGTCATCCGGGGATGGGCGGCCATTCCTCTAGGAGACGGATTGCTCCGCCCCTCAAGCAACCAACCCGGGCGACGGGCCGGAACCAGGCCCATGCGCCGCCCCTATTCGGTCTTGCTCCCGGTGGGGTTTGCCGTGCCGCCCCCGTTGCCGGGCGCGCGGTGGGCTCTTACCCCACCCTTTCGACCTGACCGCGCCGAAACGCGGCGGACTGCTTTCTGTGGCACTTTCCCTGACCCCGGACGAAGCCCGAAGCCGCCGGACGTTATCCGGCACCGTGTTTCCGTGGAGCCCGGACTTTCCTCGCCCCGACATATGTCGAGCCGCGGCCGCCCGACCCTCTGGCGGCGCCTATCTAACGATTCCGCGCTCGCGATCCAAGAGCAGGCTGAGGAGGATCGCGCGGCTCTCGCCGTCGATCACGCCGTCGATCAGTTCGGGGCGGAAGCGGCGCTGGAAGGCAACGGTGGCTGCGCGGCCGTCGGCGACGTCATAGCCAAAGCGTTCGAGCGCGAGGAGGAAGCCGGCATCGGTCCAGTGCGGATCGGCGAGGCCCTTGGTGGGGCGGGCGATGGCGAGGCCGAGCTTGGCGAGCCGCGCCCAATCGAACAATTCGCCCGGATCCTGCTTGCGGCTAGGGGCGATGTCCGAATGGCCGACGACGTTGGATTTGGAGATATCGCGGCGGATCATGATGTCCGACACGAGCGGAATCAGTGCCGCCATCTGCGGCTCGGGAAACGGCCGGTAGCCGAATTCGTGGCCGGGGTTGACGATTTCGATGCCGATGCTCGCCGAATTGACGTCGCGGATGCCGCGCCAGTGCGAACGGCCGGCGTGCCAGGCGCGCTTCTCCTCATCCACCATGCGCAGCACCTGCCCGTCTTCCGAGACGAGATAGTGGCAGGAAACCTTGGCCTCGGCATCGGACAGGCGGGCGATGGCGGAGGCCGCGTCCTGCATGCCGGTGTAATGAAGGACGAGGATCGAGACCGGCAGCTCGCGATCGTCGAAATTGGGCGAAGGCGTGTCGATCGCGTCGATCATCGCCGCATCCCTCAGGCCGGAAGCGAGGACCCGAAGAGCAGCAGTCCTTCCTGCTCGTCGGCCACCTGAACATCGCCGCCGCCTTCACGCACCAAGCTGTGGACCAGCCAGGCCGCGGCGGCGCGCGGCGCCACTTCATTCTCGTCGATATCGCCGCTCAGCACGCGCTTGAGCTCGGGATCGAGGACGATGCGCGTGCCTTCCGCGCGGACGACGATCTCGACGCCCTTGTCCGTTCGCTCGACGCCGACGTCGAGCCGCCCGCCGCGGACCAGCGCATCGCCGGCGATGAGGACGAGATTGAGCAGCACCTTGAGCGCCGCCTTGCTGATCGTCGGCTCGTCGACCATCCAGCCGAGCTGAATGCGGCCATCACCCCCGAACAGGCCCTCGATCGCGACGCGCGCCTCGCGAGTGTCTACCTCGTCAGCAAAACCGCCGGCCGCGCCGAACGCCAGGCGAAAGAATTTGAGCTTGTTGGCCGACGCCCGCGCGCTTTCGGCGAGCAGTTCGAGGCAGCGGGCGCGCATCTCGGGATCATGTTCGTCGGCGAGCAGCTCGATGCCGTTGTTGAGCGCGCCGACCGGCGACAACAGATCGTGGCACAGCCTTGAGCACAACAGGCTGGCGAATTCGTGGGATTTCATGCGCAATCGCCCCTCGTGGCGGCTCAACAGTCCGTCGCGTCCCCTATTGGCCGCTTGCACTTAGGCTTGCAAGGCGATGGTTTACGCCGCGTTAAATGCGGGGCTGCGATGGCCCCGCGCCCCTTGAAAAACCGCGGCCGCGACCCATCTTTCCTACAGGATGTCTGGGGGGGCCTCGACCATAAATGTGACACTGGGCGCGGAGGCCGCCGGATGGCGGCTGGACCGGGCGCTGGCATCCGCCATCCCCACCCTGTCCCGCGAGCGGCTGAAGGCGCTGATTTCGAGCGGGCAGGTCGCCGGGCCGGGCGGCGCGGCGGTGCGCGATCCGGCCACGAAGGTGCGCGAAGGCAGCGATTACGCCATTTCCGTCCCTGCCCCCGCGCCGGCGCATAACGAGGCGCAGGACATCGCGCTCGAAATCGTCTTCGAGGACGAGCATCTGCTGATCGTCGACAAGCCCGCGGGGATGGTGGTCCATCCTGCGGCGGGAAATCTCGACGGGACACTGGTCAACGCGCTGCTCCACCATTGCGCGGGGCGGCTTTCGGGCATCGGCGGGGTGGCGCGGCCGGGGATCGTCCACCGGATCGACAAGGACACGTCGGGGCTGCTCGTGGTCGCCAAGACCGATGTCGCGCACGAAGGCCTTGCCGCGCAGTTCAAGCGGCACAGCATCGACCGGCGCTACAAGGCGATCGTCGCGGGTGTGCCGCTGCCGCGATCGGGCACGATCGATGCACCGCTCGCGCGCTCGGCGTCCAACCGCAAGAAGATCGCGATCACCGGCGAAGGCCAGGGGCGGCGCGCGGTGACGCATTACCGGGTCGAGACCGTCCTCAGGGACGCGGCGCTGGTCGAATGCCGTCTCGAAACGGGGCGGACACACCAGGTGCGCGTGCACATGACCTCGATCGGCCATCCGCTGCTTGGCGATCCGGTCTACGGCAGCACGCGAAAGGCGCATCGTGCGGTTCTGGAAACACTGGGTTTCCGCCGCCAGGCCTTGCACGCGGCCAAATTGGAGTTTATTCATCCGGTTTCGAAAAGAAACCTGTCGTTCGAAAGCGCCGTTCCGTCGGATATGCAGGAACTGTTCACAGCGCTTTCCGTATAGAAGATGTGCCGCGCGGCGTATCGAATCGCGCGCACCAGGGAGAATGCGAATCCATGGCTATGAGGCCAAACGTTCCGGCAACCATCCCCGCCGCCGCCGCAGGCGAAGCGGGCCTCAACCGCTATCTGGCTGAGATCAAGAAATTTCCGATCCTGGCGCCGGAAGAGGAATATATGCTCGCCAAAAGGTGGGAGGAGCATCAGGACACTGATGCCGCCGCCAAGCTGGTGAACAGCCACCTGCGCCTCGTCGCGAAGATCGCGATGGGGTATCGCGGCTATGGCCTGCCGGTCAGCGAGCTGATCTCCGAAGGCAATATCGGGCTGATGCAGGGCGTGAAGAAGTTCGACGCCGACCGCGGCTTCCGCCTCGCGACCTATGCGATGTGGTGGATCCGCGCCTCGATCCAGGAATTCATCCTGCGCTCGTGGAGCCTCGTGAAGATGGGCACCACCGCGGCGCAGAAGAAATTGTTCTTCAACCTCCGCCGGATGAAGAACCGTATCGAAGCGTTCGAGGACGGCGACCTGAAGCCCGAGGACGTGACCAAGATCGCCACCGATCTCGGCGTCACCGAGGATGACGTCATCTCGATGAACCGCCGCATGGCGATGGGCGGCGACACGTCGCTCAACGTACCCATGCGTGAGGATGGCGAGGGCCAATGGCAGGACTGGCTGGTCGATACCGATCCGTTGCAGGACGAGCGCGTCGCCGACGCCGAGGAGAGCAAGGTCCGCCACGAGATGCTGATGGACGCGATGGACGTGCTCAACGACCGCGAGCGGCACATCCTGACCGAGCGTCGGCTGACCGACGATCCCAAGACTTTGGAAGAGCTCAGCCAAGTCTATGACGTCAGCCGCGAGCGCATCCGCCAGATCGAGGTCCGCGCCTTCGAGAAGCTTCAGAAGGCGCTGATGAACCTCGCCGGCGAACGGCGTCTGCTGCCTGCGATGTGAGACGGCGCCGCGCGCGTCCCGACGATATCGCTGCCGTCCACGCCATCTATGTGGACGGCAGCGTCATTCCCTATCTCGGCCATGATTCGATGCCGCTTGCCGACTTCCGGCCGATCTTCGACCGGATGCTCGACGACGGCGATCTTCATGTGATCGAGATCGACCGCACGGTTGCGGGTTTCTGCAAAACCGGCCGGCAGCACGGCCGCTGCGCGCATGTCGCGCATCTCGGGCCACTGGCGATCGCTTCCGCCTTCCAGGGCCGCGGGGCGGGACGTGCGATGGTGGCGGAGGTGATCGCCGAGCTCGAAGCCGCCGGCGTGACCCGGATCGAGCTGCAGGCGGAAGCCGACAATCGCGGAGGCCTCGCTTTCTACGAACGCATGGGATTCCATCGCGAGGGCGTGCAGCGCTTTGCGTACAAGCGCGGATCGGAGGACGCACCGGTCGATGAGGTGATGATGGTCCGCTTCGTTGGCCCGCTGGCAGTCCACAACCCCAACTTCCCCGATGACGCGACGGAGACGCCCCGCTAATCACGCCGCATGGCGCGCACGGGATCGAAGCGGCGGGGGAAGCCGCGCAGTGGATTTGGCCGGATATTCGGCTGGATCGTCCGGATCATCCTGATCTTTGTCGTCGGCAGCATCCTCTGGGTGCTCGCCTACCGCTTCGTGCCGCCGCCCTTTACGCTGACGATGGCGGGCGATCTGCTCGGCGGACGATCGGTGACCAAGGATTGGACGCCGCTCGAACGGATCGACCGCGACATGGTGCGCGCCGCAATCGCTGCCGAGGACAGCAAATTCTGCAGCCACGGCGGCTTCGACACCGACGCCATCGCCGATGCGATGCGCCGCAATGCCGAGGGCGGCCGCATCCGCGGCGGATCGACGATCAGCCAGCAGACCGCGAAGAACGCCTTTCTGTGGCAGGGCGGCGGCTATTTCCGCAAAGGGCTGGAAGCCTGGTTCACGCTGCTGATCGAGCAGATGTGGGGTAAGCGCCGGATCATGGAAGTCTATCTCAACATCGCCGAGACGGGCATCGCCACCTATGGCGTCGAAGCCGGGGCGCAGCGCTATTTCGGCAAGGGCGCGGGAACCCTCAGCCGCAACGAGGCCGCGCGGATCGCCGCGATCCTGCCGCTGCCCAAAAAGCGCGAGGCGATCGCGCCGAGCGGCTTCACCCGCCGCTACGGCAATTCGATCGCGGCGCGGATCGGCGTGGTGGCGCGCGATGGGCTGGATTCCTGCGTCTACGCGGGCGGCGAGACTGCGCCCCCGGACCGTCCGGAAAAGGCGGTGAAGGCGCCGGATCGCAAGGCCGCGCCCAAGGCCGAACCGCGCGAGGAGCGGCCCGAGGACTATATCGACGCGCCCGACATCGGCGCGCCGGTCGCGGTGGAAGCGCCGCCGGTGGCGATCGAGGCCGCGCCCGCGCCGTCGGCGGAGGAACCGGCGCCGGCGCTGAACGGGCTTTAGGTGCGCCGCGAGACCTGACCTACAGATCGTCATACCGGACCTGATCCGGTATCCATCTTCTTTGTGGCGCCGGTCTTAAGAAGGTGGACCCCGGATCAAGTCCGGGGTGACCACTTTTGTCCTGGAAACTCAGAACGGGAGCTTGAAGCCCGGGGGGAGCGGGAGGCCGCTGGTGATCTTCTGCATCTCGCTCGCGGCGGCCGCATCGGCCTTGGCGCGCGCGTCGTTGAACGCGGCGGCGACGAGATCCTCTACCATCTGCTTTTCGGACGGCTGGAGCAGGCTCGGATCGATATCGACAGCAATGATGCGGCCCTTTGCGCTGGCGCGGACCTTGACCATGCCGCCGCCCGAAACGCCCTCCACCTCGATCGTATCGAGCCCGGCCTGCGCCTTCTGCAGCTCGGCCTGGGCGTTCTGGGCCATCTTCATGATATCGTCGAGGTTGGGCATCAGGCGCTCCGTTGTTCGTTCAAACTATAATCGACGAGCTCGGCGTCGGGAAAGGCGTCCAAAGCCGCGCGGACGACCGGCGTGTCCAGCACTTTCTGTTTGAGCCGTTGCTTTTCCGCGAGTTCCTGATCGCGAAGCGAAGGCTCCGCCGCGCCGTCCTCGGTGAGCGCGACCTGCCAGCTTTCCCCCGTCATCGCCTTGAGCGCTGCAGCGAGATCGCGCGCGAAATCGGCGGCGAAGGGCTTCAAGGGCTTCAGATCGAGCAGCGGCGGGGCATAGCGGACGAGGCCGACGAAATCGTGCAGTTGCTGGGCAAGCAGCGGCTTACCGCCCTGATCCAGCGCATCGACGAGCGCGGCGAAGCTGGCCGGACGGCCCGGAGCCGCGGATACGGGCGGCGGCGGCGCGGCCGGCGCTCCGTGCGACGCGGGCGTGGCGGCGGCGGGCGGAATGCCGCCCTCCCCCGCCATCTGCCGGGCGAGTGTTCCGGGATCGGGCAGGTCGGTCGCGTGGATGACGCGCAGCAGCGCCATTTCCGCCGTCTCGAGCGGCAGTGTCGCATTGTGGACTTCGGCCAGCCCTTTGAGCAGCAACTGCCAGAGGCGGTGGAGCGCGGCATAGCCGATCGCCGCCGCCCAGTCGGCATAAGCCTCGCGCTCCTCCACCGACAGCGCCGGATCGTCGGCACCGCCGACCTTGGCGCGGGTGATGCCGTGCACCGATTCGAGCAACCCGCGGAGCAGCGCCGCGGGCTCGACGCCGAGCTCATACTGATCGCGCACCGCCTTCAGCGCGCCCGGCGCGTCGCCCGCCAGCAGCAGCGCCAGCAGAGCCCGGATCGCGCCGCGATCGGAGAGGCCGAGCATGGCGCGCACCTGATCGGCGGTGACGCCGCCCGCGCCGTGCGCGATCGCCTGATCGAGGATCGAGAGGCCGTCGCGCGCCGACCCTTCCGCCGCGCGCGCGATGAGCGTCAGCGCTTCGGGCTCGATCGCGACGCCTTCCTTTTCCGCGACTTCGCCGAAATGCGCAGCGAGCTGCTCGGCGGAAATGCGCTTCAGATCGAAACGCTGGCAGCGCGACAGCACCGTCACCGGCACCTTGTTCACCTCGGTCGTGGCGAACAGGAATTTCACATGCGCGGGCGGCTCCTCCAGCGTCTTCAGGAGCGCGTTGAACGCGTTCTTGGAGAGCATGTGGACTTCGTCGACGATGTAGACCTTGTAGCGCGCCGAGACGGCGGCGTAGCGCACCGCCTCGATGATCTCGCGCACGTCGTCGACGCCGGTGTGGCTGGCGGCATCCATCTCGACGACGTCGATGTGACGCCCCTCGGCGATCGCGCGGCAGGGCTCGCAGACTCCGCACGGGTCGATGGTTGGCCCGCCGGCGCCGTCCGGGCCGATGCAGTTGAGCGCCTTGGCGATGAGCCGCGCGGTCGAGGTCTTGCCGACACCGCGGACGCCGGTGAGCAGGAAGGCGTGCGCGAGCCGGTCGCGCCGGATGGCATTGCCCAGCGTCTTCACCATCGCATCCTGGCCGATCAGCTCGGCGAAGGACTGGGGGCGATATTTGCGGGCGAGCACGCGATAGGGTTGCGCCGCCGCGGGCTGCGGCGGCTCGTCGAGGCCGAGCGCGAAGGTATCGGGGGATTCGGAGGACATCGGGGCGAAGGTAGGACGCGGCCCGGCGTCATTCCAGCGAAAGCTGGAATCTCTTTTTGTTCTTGGAGTTGGGCGTCGCGGCGAAGCCGCGCCGTCGGTCCTGTCGGCTTAAGCCGCAGGCCGGCCGCCATTCGATGGCTCTACGCGCTGCTGCGCTCCGCTCGGCATCTCATGGGTGGGAGCCGGAACGACCCGAAGCGAAATCGTTACGGCTGCTTCCTTCCGGACCTGACCGGGTTGGCGACAACTCCGTCCGCCCGACTCCCGCGGCGCATATGGGCGATGGCGCCGGTGCTGGCAAGATCAGGGCGCGCAGGCCGCGCCGGGCATCCCCGCGGGCCAGCTCAGATCGTAGGTCACGCGGAAGCCGTCGTGATCGGAGAGCCGCGGGCCGGTCGCGCCGCCGTCGAACATCGCCTCGACGCGGACGGGGCGGATCGTCACCCCCTCGCCCGACCAGAAGAGCTGGAGATCCTGCGTGTCCATCCAGGGTTCGTCGCCGTCCCACGACATCTGCACATCGCACTCCTGCGGCCGCTCGCTGCACCAGCGGTGGACGATGGCGATCGGCTGCATCTCGACGAAGCGATCGAAGCGCGGCTCGGAATGGCGCATGTTGAAATCGCCGCCAAGCACCATCGGCCGCGCGATATCTCCCTCCAGCGCGACGAATTCGGAAATCGCACGGGATTGTCGGCGGTGCGCGGCGAGATGGCGGTCCTCCGGCGCGCGCGAGGCGCGCTGCGAATTCATGTGGGTGTTGAAGAGGTCGAGCGTACCGGGAACGCCGGGGATGACGATCCGCGCATGGAGCACCCCTTTGTTGGCAAGGCAGTCAATGCCAGCGCACGCCCGGCGCGGAAACGGCTGCGCGCTGTGGCTGACGATCGGATATTCGGACGCTATCGCGAGCCCCCCGGAGAGGAACTTGATGCCAATCTCCCCGCGCGTGACGACGCGGCGGCCGGGAAGGCGCGGCCCCGCACGCGGCGGCTGTGCAGCGCCGCGCGCCGGCCCGGCGACCAGTGCCGGATAGTCCGCCGCCGTGACGGCTTGGGTAGCCCGGCGGCTGAACATCTCTTGAAAAAGCACCACATCGGGCGCGGCGCCCGCCGCGCGCATTGCCGCGAGCCGGTTGCCGATCTCCTTCAGCTTCGGTCCGCGGCCGCTCCGCGCCGGCCAGGCAAGGCCCTCGACATTGTAGGTGAGCACGTCGATCCGCGTGCTCGCCGTCCGCCCGTCCGCCGACAACGCGATCTGAGGCCGCGGCGCAACCGCGCAGGACGAAAGCCGCGGCGCAGGCAGCGAAGTGCAACCGGCCAACAGAAGTGCGGCCAGGGGAAACGTAGCGCGGATCAACGGCCCTGCATGTTGCGCGCGGCGCCGGGGATGCGGACGGTGAGGCTGTCCCAGGCGGGATCGATCCAGATCTGGCAGGCGAGCCGCGAGTGGCGGGTGACGTGGCTGGCGAGATCGAGCATGTCCTCCTCCTCCTCGCTGGCGCGCGGCAGCTTCGCGAAATCCTCCGCCTCGACGATCACGTGGCAAGTGGAGCAGGCCATCTGCCCTTCGCAAGTGCCCTCGAGCGGCTGGCCGGCATTCTGGGCGATGTCGAGGAGGCGATCGCCCCCCTGTCCCGCAACCTCCTGAATGCGATCGCCGTCAGCCGATATGAAGCGCACCGCCGTCATGCGGCGAGGCTCAGTTGGCGTTCGGCGGCGGCATGGATCAGGCCGAGCGCCTCGCGGAGTTCCGCCTCCTGCGTGTAGCGGCCGAAGCCGAGGCGGATGCTGGCGTGGGTTTCTGCCTCGGACAACCCCATCGCGCGGAGAACATGGCTCGTCTTGCCCGATCCGCTGCCGCAGGCACTCCCGAGGCTGAACGCGGCATCGCGGACATCGGAGAGCAACCGCACCCCATTCACGCCCGCGCGGCGGACGTTGAGATTGCCCCGGTAGCGGTGCGTGATCGACCCGTTCACCGTCCAGCCGGGTAGCATCTCGATAGCCGTATCCCAGAGTTGCGCGACGTGCGCCGTATCGGCCTCCATCCGCTCGGCGGCGAGGCGGGCGGCGGCGCCGAAACCGGCGACGAGCGCGACCGGGACGGTGCCGGCGCGCATTCCCTGCTCCTGCCCGCCGCCGAGCAGCAGCGGCGGCAAGCGCACGCCGTCGCGCACCCAAAGTGCGCCGATGCCCTTGGGGCCATGGATCTTGTGGGCGCTGATCGCGATCAGATCCGGACCTTCGGGGATCGCCATGCGGCCATAGCCCTGCACCGCGTCGCAGAGCAGCAGGCTGCCCTTTGCGCGCGCCGCGGCGGCATAATCGGCGACGGGCTGGATCGTGCCGACCTCGTTGTTGACCAGCATCAGCGCGACGATGCCACCTTTGGGCAGCAGCGCCGGATCTGGCGGCGGCACGCGGCCGTCGGCGCCCACGGGAATTAACGATGCACCAAGGCTTTCGAGGCATTGCAGCGCGGCGGGATGCTCGATTGGGCTGCCAGCGACGCCGCCCGGCGCGATCCGCACGCCCGCAGTCAGCGCCCAGTTGAGCGCCTCGGTCGCGCCGGAGGTGAAATAGACACGTCCCCCCGACGGAAGCAGCGCCGCCACGTCGCCACGCGCCACCTCCACCGCCGCTGCAGCGGCGCGGCCGGCGCGATATTGGCTGGCCGGATTGGCGAAGCCTTCGCTGTCCGGCCCGCCGAGCCAGGGCAGCATCGCGTCCAGCGCTTCGGGCGCCAGCGGCGTCGTCGCCTGGTAATCGAGATAGAGCATTCGAACGGCGCGGGCCTCGTGTTTTTGCGAACGATTCGCAAAAGTTGCACTTTGCAACGGGCACCTATATAGGGCGCACCGCCCGGCTGCCAGCATCCCCGCGCGGCACCCGAACATCCGGATCGTCGAACCTATGCCCGAAGTCATCTTTCCCGGCCCCGAGGGCCGCCTCGAAGGCCGTTTCTCGCCGGGCCCGCGCCCGCGCGCGCCGGTCGCGCTGATCCTCCATCCGCACCCGCAGGGCGGCGGCACGATGAACAATGCCATCGTCCAGGCGCTCTACAAGACCTTCATGCGCCGCGGCTTCGCGACGCTGCGCTTCAACTTCCGCGGCGTCGGCAAGAGCCAGGGGATCTTCGACAACGGCATCGGCGAACTGTCCGACGCGGCGAGCGCGCTCGACTGGGTGCAGCAGATTCATCCCGAGGCGGAGACGACCTGGATCGCCGGCTTCAGCTTCGGCGCGTGGATCGGCATGCAGCTTTTGATGCGCCGCCCGGAAGTGCGCGGCTTCATCTCGATAGCGCCGCCGGCGAACATGTATGATTTCAGCTTCCTCGCGCCCTGCCCGTCATCGGGCATCATCATCCAGGGCGAGGGCGACGAGGTGGTGACCCCGCTTGCGACGCAGAAGCTGGTCGACAAGCTGCGCACCCAGCGCCACATCACCATCCACCACGACACCATCCCGCACGCGAACCATTTCTTCGTCAACGAGATGACCGAGCTGATGGCGTCGGTGGACAATTATCTCGACATGCGGCTCGACCCGAACTGCCCGATCAAGTGATCCGTAGCTAAGGGCGGCGACTGGGCCCCGGCTTTCGCCGGGGACTCGCGTCGAACTACACCACCCAGATCGCGACGTTCGCCGCCAGCACCAGGGCGGCGGCGATCATCAGCAGGCCTTTCTGGCGATCGCGCTGCTTGGCGATCATCCAGATGCCGCCGCCGATGAGCGCGAACGCGCCGAGGACGGTGATCGAGAGCAGAGTCGCGCCAAGCCCGCCCGTCATGCCGCGACCTCGAACGGCGCGGGATTGGCGCGGATGACTTCGGCGTAGAAGGCCGGATCGACATTGCCGCCGGAGACGAGGATCGCCGTCCGGGCGGGCAGCGGCCCGGCGCGGCCGGACAGCGCCGCCGCGAGCGCCACCGCCCCGCCCGGCTCGGCGACCAGCCGCAGGTGCCGCGCGGCGAAGGCCATCGCCGCCTGCACCTCGCCTTCGCTCACCGCCACGCCGCGGGCGCCCGCATCGCGCAGCGCTTCGAAGGTGAGCGGCGAGACACGCGTCGTCTGGAGCGCGTCGCAGCGCGTCGGAGGGGCGTCCTTGCCCACTTCGACGATCGCGCCAGAGGCAAGCGATTGCGCCATGTCGTCCCAGCCCTCGGGCTCGACCGTGACGATCTCGGCATCGGGCAAAGCGAGCGCGATCCCCGCCGAAAGCCCGCCGCCGCCGCAGCAGACGAGGACCATCTCCGGCGGCCCGTCCGCGAGCGCCGCCATCTGGCGCCCGATCTCGACCCCCGCGCTGCCCTGCCCCTCGATGACGTCGACATCGTCGAACGACGGCACCAGCACCGCGCCGCGCTCCTCGGCCAGCCGCGCGCCGATCGACTCGCGGCTTTCGCGCAGCCGGTCGTAGCCGACCACCGAAGCGCCCGCCGCCAGAGTGGCGTCGCGCTTCACTGCCGGCGCATCGTGCGGCATCACGATCGTCGCCGCGATGCCCAATTGCCGCGCCGCGAGCGCGACGCCCTGCGCGTGATTGCCCGACGAGAAGGCGACGACGCCCGCGGCCTTCTGCGCATCGTCGAGCTGAAGCAGCCGGTTCATCGCGCCGCGGAGCTTGAAGCTGCCGCCCTGTTGAAGGCATTCCGCCTTGATCCACAGCCGCCGCCCCTGCCACGCGAGCGGCAGCAGCGGCGTCTCCGTTACATGGCCGCGGAGCCGCTCCGCCGCCGCCACGACTCCCGCTCGCTGCGGCTTTCGATTGCCCGTCATGCATTCTCCCATCGATTCATCGCAGCTGACGCACGATCCGCGCGGCCAGAAAACGATTCGTCCCGGCATGGCAACGCCTTGATCGGCCTCGCCTTTTCGAAACACTTTACATGGGGGTACGTGGGCCATATATCGCCCGCCGCTGCCCCATGGGGACTTCCAAACCGCAAGGCAGCTTGATCGTCAACAATACCCCTGGAGGTCCCTTGAGTTGCACAAGCATCATAGCGCGCTGGGGCTAGCTACCGCCTCTACCGGCAACGTCACGGTTGCCGAGATCGCCGAGCGCCGTCCGGTGCAGCCGGTCACGCTTCTTCGTCCGCACGCCGCGCGGCGTGCCGCCCGCTTCTTCGTCGAGAAGTTTCCGGGCCGGTCGATGTATGCCGTGAAAGCCAATCCTTCGGCCGATCTGCTCGAAATCCTGTGGGATAGCGGTGTCACGCATTACGACGTGGCGTCGATCGCCGAGGTGCGCCTGGTGGCGCGCACGCTGCCGCAGGCGACATTGTGCTTTATGCATCCGGTGAAGGCCGAGGAAGCGATCGAGGAAGCTTATTTCACGCACGGCGTGCGCACTTTCTCGCTCGATACGATGGACGAGCTGCGCAAGATCCAGCGCGCGACCGGCGATGCGAGCGACCTCAACCTGCTGGTGCGCCTCCGCGTCTCCTCCGATCATTCCAAGCTCAGTCTCGCGTCCAAGTTCGGCGCCGAGCCGGGCGAGACGCGCGAGCTGCTGTTCGCGGCGCGCCAAGCGGCGGACGCGATGGGCATCTGCTTCCACGTCGGCAGCCAGGCGATGACGCCTGCCGCTTATTCCGAGGCGATGGAGCGCGTGCGCGCCGCGATCGTCGATGCCGCCGTCACAGTGGATATCGTCGACGTCGGCGGCGGCTTCCCGTCGGTCTATCCGGGCATGGAGCCGCCGCCGCTCGAAACCTATTTCGAAACGATCCACAAAGCGTTCGAAAGCCTGCCGATTTCCTATTCGGCGGAGCTGTGGTGCGAACCCGGCCGCGCGCTCTGCGCGGAATATGCGAGCGTGCTGGTCCGTGTCGAGAAGCGCCGCGGCGACGAGCTTTACATCAATGACGGTGCCTATGGTGCGCTGTTCGATGCTGCGCACGTCGGCTGGCGCTTCCCGGTCAAGCTGGTGCGCGAGCCGGCGTCCGACGCCAAGGACATCGCATTCAGCTTCTACGGTCCGACCTGCGACGACCTCGACCATATGGCCGGCCCGTTCCTGCTTCCTGCGGACGTCGGCCCCGGCGACTACGTCGAGATCGGCATGCTCGGCGCCTATGGCTGCGCGATGCGCACCGGCTTCAACGGCTTCGGTTCGGACCTCCGCGAGATCGTCGGCGATCAGCCGATGGAGACGATGTACGCGACCGCCGCGGAACGCGCGGTTCCTTCGAACGTCGTTACGCTGTAGCCCCATTTCGTCATTGCGAGCGCAGTGAAGCAATCCAGCGCGGCGAAGGCCCGCTGGATTGCTTCGTCGCTTTGCTCCTCGCAATGACGCCGCATGGAGATATGTGAAAAATGAACGACGCCGCCGTCAACGACACCCGCAAGGCCGAACTGCTCGGCACAGAGGTCGAGCATATCGACATCACGAGCTTCGACGCCCGTCCGATCGTCGATGCGATGAAGAAGATGAGCTTCTCGAGCCGCGACCTCGGCCGCGCGACCGAGATCTACAACCAGATGCTGAGCGACCCCGATTGCTCGATCATCCTGGTGATCGCGGGATCAACCTCGGCGGGCGGTTGCATGGATCTCTATGCCGAGCTCCTCAAGAACAACATGGTCGATTGCATCGTCGCCACCGGCGCCACGATCGTCGACATGGATTTCTTCGAAGCGCTTGGCCACAAGCATTACCAAGCACTTGAAATCCCGGACGACGATACCCTGCGCTCGCTCTACATTGACCGCATCTACGACACCTATATCGACGAAGAGAAACTGCAGGAGACCGATCATACAATCGGCGACATCGCCAATGCGGTCGAGCCCAAGGCCTATTCGAGCCGCGCCTTCATCCGCGAGATGGGCCGCTGGTTGACCAAGAACGGCAAGAAGGACAATAGCCTCGTCAAGCTCGCCTTCGAGCATGACGTGCCGATCTTCTGCCCGGCCTTCACCGATTCCTCGGCGGGCTTCGGCCTCGTCAAGCATCAGGTCGACGCCATGAAGGCGGGCAAGCCCTATATGACGATCGACAGCATTGCCGACTTCCGCGAGCTGACCGACATCAAGATCAAGGCGGGCACGACCGGCCTGCTGATGATCGGCGGCGGCGTGCCGAAGAATTTCGTGCAGGACACCGTGGTCTGCGCCGAGATCCTCGGTCACGAGGATGTCGAGGTGCACAAATATGCGGTTCAGATCACCGTCGCCGACGTGCGCGACGGCGCCTGCTCTTCCTCGACGCTGCAGGAGGCGGCGAGCTGGGGCAAGGTCTCGACCGCGATGGAGCAGATGGTGTTCGCCGAGGCGACCACGGTGCTGCCGCTGCTGGCCAGCGACGCCTATCACCGCGGCCACTGGAAGCAGCGCGCCAAGCGCGCCTTCGGGAAGCTGTTCGACTGAGGTGAAGGGGCGGAGGCTGGCGCGCCTTCGCCCCCTTGCCTCCTCATGCCGAAATTGATCCGGCATCCACCTTTTCCTGAACGGGACGCAGAGCGAAAGAAGGTGAACCTCGGATCAGGTCCGGGGTGACGGTTGGCGGGTAGCCTCAGCGCGTAAACGCGCCGACTAGCTCGACGTGGGTGGACCAGCGGAACTGCCCGACCGGCTGGACCCAGGCCAGGCGCCACCCGCCTTCGACGAGCGTCTTTGCGTCGCGGGCGAAGGTGGCGGGGTTGCACGAGGCGTAAGCGATGCGCGCGACGTCCGCGCCGGCGAGCGCGGCCGCCTGCTCCTTGGCGCCGGCGCGGGGCGGATCGAGCACGACGGCGTCGAACCGCGCGAGTTCGACGCCGTCGAGCGGGCGGCGGAAGAGATCGCGGTGATCGACGAAGACCGGGCGCTGCGCGCGGTTTGCTGCGGCCTTCAGCGCCAGAGCCGCATCGCGCGCGCCTTCGGCGGCATAGACGCGGCCGGGCAGCGCCAGCGCGAAGGTGCCAAGGCCGGCGAAGAGATCGGCGACTGTTGCCGAATCGCCGACGGCCTCGCGGACCGCAGCAACCAGCGCCGTCTCGCCATCGTCGGTCGCCTGGAGGAAGGCGCCGTGAGGCAGCGCGACGGGGATGCCGCCTAGCGTAACAGTGGTCGGCTCGGGCTCCCACAGCGTCTCCGGGCCATAACCGTCGTCGACCGCGAGGCGGGCGAGGCGATGTTCAGCGGCGAAGGCAGTGAGCGCTTCAGACGCGGCCAGACCATCGACCGTAAGCTTCTCGAACAACAGATCAACGCCCTGATCGGCGAGCGTCAGCCGAACGCCGCAGGCGTGGCGGGGGCCAAGGATAGTGGCGAGCAGCGCACGCAACGGCGCGACGAGCGCGAACAGCTCGGGCCGGAGGATATCGCATGCGCGCATGTCGACGATGCGGTGACTAGCCTCGGCGTTGAAGCCGAGCAGCACCGTTTGGGCCCGCCGCTCGGCCCGGAGCGATGCGCGGCGGCGGCTCAGCGGCGGCGAGAGATGGGGCGCCCGGATGTCCGCCGTAAGTCCCTGCGCGGCCAGCGCGCCGGCGATGCGGTCGCGGACGAAATCGGCATAAGCCGCGTCGTCGACATGCTGAAGCTGGCAGCCTCCGCATTCGGGGAAATGGCGGCAGGGCGGCGCGGCGCGGTGCGGGCCGGTCGTCAGTGCGCCCGCTGCATCGACCCAATCACCCGGCGCGGCGAGCGCGACGTGGCGGCCGGATGCGGTGACGCCGTCACCGCGCGCCGCGATCCGGACGATCGTCTCGCTCACGTACATTCGGCGAAGGCGAGAGCTAGCGCCTCCACGACATCGTCAGCGATGAGGCCTGGGCCGGCGATCTCGGCGGCGCGCTGGTGGAGCCAGACCCCCGCCTTGGCAGCGGCGAAGGCATCGAACCCCGCCGCGCGTGCCGCGGCGATCGCGCCCGCCAGCACGTCGCCAGAACCCGCGGTCGCTAGCCAGGGCGAGGAACCGGCGGAGATCCCGGCGCGGCCGTCGGGCGCGGCGACCACGGTGTCCGGCCCCTTATCGACGACCACCGCCCCCGAGCGCGCGGCGGCGGCGCGCGCGCGATCGACCTTGCTACCGCCGATCTCGCCGAACAGCCGCGAGAACTCACCGGGATGCGGCGTGAGGATCGCCGGCTCGGGCAGACCCCGGAGCGCGTCCGGCCCCCGATTGGCGAGCAGGACGAGCGCGCCGGCATCGAGCACCAGCGCCTTGTCCGAAGCGAGGAGCTGGGTGAGCAGCAGATCCGACTCCGGGCCGGGCAACGTGCCGGGGCCGAACACGACCGCGCCCAGCCGGTCGTCGTCGAGACCGGTTTCGATCGTCCCGGACTGCATGATCGCGCGCGGGAGCGCCGCCGAGGGCGATACGCCGAGCAGCCGCACCGCGCCCGCCCCTGCGCGCAGCGCCGCCTCGGCAGCCAGTTCGGCCGCGCCGGCGAGGTCGCCGCCTGCGACGAGGACGAAGCCGCGCTTGTACTTGTGATCGTCCGGGCCGGGCGCGCGGAGCAGAGGGCGGCCGATTTCGGCCAGCGCACTCTCCCCCGCGACGCCGATGGCGGCGACCACGATGCGCCCCATATGGCGGGCGGCGGGCTGGAGGCGATGCGCGGGCTTGAGCGTCGCGAAGGTGATCGTGAGATCGTTGACCGGCACCGGCGAGAGCAATGCGCCGTCATGGGTGGCGACACCGCTCGGCAGATCGACCGCCACCCTTACCGCGGCATCTTCCGCCAGCGCCGCCAGTTGCGCGGCAACGCCGTCGTCGAGGCTGCGGCGGAGGCCGGTGCCGAACAAGGCGTCAATCAGCAACGGGCGCGGCTCCGCGCTCTCGAATGTCGCGACCGGCCCGGCCCAAGCCCCAGCCGCCGCATGCGCGGCGGGCGTCTTCGGATCGCCGAGCGCTGCGACCGCCACGTCCATGCCGCGCGCCTTCAGCACCCGGGCTATGACATAGCCGTCGCCGCCATTGTTGCCGGGGCCGCACAGCACGAGCGCCGGAAGCGGGCCTGCGAAACGCCAGATCGCTTCCGCCGCCGCGCGGCCGGCGCGGTCCATCAGCGTCTCGACCGGCGTGCCTGCCGCGATGGCGGCCTCCTCCGCAGCGCGCATTTCGGCCGCGGACCAGATCGGGCGCTCGCTCATTTGACGGTGGCGGGAAGCCGGTAGCGGTCCGCGCCGACCGCGACCTCGATGCGGTTGCCGCCGATCGGCGTGACCAGCGCCGTCTCCGATCCGTCGGCGGTGACGACGCCGCGGCCATCCTGCACGACCTGCAGGCGGCGGAACCCGCCGTCGGGCGCGCGGATCACCAGGATCAGCCCCTCCGGCTCCGCCATCCGCTCGAGCGTGCAGCGCGGCGCGAATTCGGCCGCGCCCGCCAGCGCGCATTCGATCCGGCCGCTATCGGCATCGGGCGCCATCGCCTGTTCGGCGGCCTCGGGCGAGGCGCCACATGCGGTGAGCAGAAGCAGGAGGATCAGCGCGCGCATCGGCGGGTTGTGGCGCAGCCGCATGGGTCAGGCAAGGCGGCGCGCATCCCGGCGCGCGCGAAGCCGCTCGGCCAGCGCATCGCTGGTCAGCAACGCATCGAAGCTTTCGTCCTGCCCGGTATCGCTCGCTACGCCGCGCGCGGCGAGCGCGATGCCGCGCTTGAGCGCTGCGATACTGTCTGGATCGTGGCTTGCGATAGCGCCCGCCAGCGATGCGGCGACTGTGGAGGCATTGGCGTCGCAACGCTCGACAAGCCCGATCCGCGCAGCCTCCGCGCCATCCACCGCCTCGGCCGCGAGGAGCAGCCGCGATGCCTGCGCGGGGCCGACCAGCGCGACGAGCCGGGCGATATCCTCCTGCGGATAGGAAATGCCGAGCTTCGCGGGGGTGATCGCGAAGATTGCAGCGGGCGATGCGATCCGGATGTCGCAGGCGATGGCGAGCGCGACTCCGGCGCCGTAGCAGGCGCCCTCGACCAGCGCGATCGTCGGGATGGCGCAGTCGCGCAGCGCGTCGATCCCGCGCCGCATCGCGTGACGGAAACCGGCTGCGGCTTCGCTGTTATGGTGGAAGGTAGCGAATGCGGTGAGGTCCGCGCCCGCCGAGAAGGCGCCGCCTGCGCCTGCGAGGATCAGCGCCCGCGCGCATTCTTCCGCCTCGCGCACGCAGGCGGCGAGCGCGTCCCAGCCGTCGAGCGGGATCGCGTTGCGAGCCTCCGGTCGGTTCAGCGTCAGGCGGGCGACTTCGCCGTCGATGATGAGATCGAACATCGGCTGCGCATCGCAGAGCGCGGGCCATAAAGAAAGGGCCGGATCGCCTGGCGATCCGGACCCCCCGAGAGCCTCTGCGCTTGCCCTCCCACGAAAGGACAAGGGACCGGGCGCGGATGTCGGCGGGAACCACGGACCCGCCTCGACCCGTAAACCTTTGTCAGCAAGAGGCGTGCCACGACGTTCGAATGCGGGACATAATGGTTAACATGCTGAAAAACCTGTCCCCTAGCGAGATTCGTGGGTCAGCGGAGACGAGTCGCGAGCGTCCACCAGTCTGGCTGTGCAGCCTCCAGCGCCGCCGCCGCCGCATCGCGCGCGGGTTCATCTTCGAAGCAGGCGAAGCAGGTGGCGCCCGAGCCCGACATGCGGACCAGGGTCGTGCCCGGCTGCGCACCGAGCAGCGACAGCAGATCGCCCACCTCCGGCGCGAGGCTGCGCGCCGGTGACTCCAGATCGTTGCGGCCCGCATGCGCGGTGCCGAGCGGGCCGCGATCCAGGCCGTCCCAGCGCGCGAAGACGGCGGGCGTCGAAACTGGCACGCGCGGGTTGACGAGAAGAATGGGGGTGCCGCTCCAATTTTCGTCCGACGGAGTCAGGACGTCGCCCCGGTTATCGCCGCGTACCGTGCGCGAGACGACGCACGCGGGCACGTCCGCGCCCAGCCCGGCGGCGATGCCGCAAAGTGTCTCCTCGTCCGCGTCCAGCCACCAGAAGCGCGCCAGCAGGCGGAGCGCCGCCGCCGCATCCGCTGACCCGCCGCCGATGCCCGCCGCGACCGGCAGGCTCTTGTCGAGGTGGAGCGCAGCGCCGCGGGTGACGCCATGCCGTGCGGCGAGCGCGCGCGCGGCGCGGAGGACGAGATTATCCTCGCCTGCGCCGACCGCTTCGGCGAACGGCCCATCGACCGACAGAATGATCTCATCCGCCTCGGCTACCTCCAGCGCGTCCCCATGTTCGCAAAAGGCGAACAGCGTCTCGATGCGGTGATAGCCGTCGGGCTCGCGCGCGCGGACGTGGAGCGCCAAGTTGACCTTGGCGTAGGCGATTTCGCGCATCAGGGCGATGCGAGCTGCGGCGTCAGCCCCGTATCGATCTTGGCGCGGATGCGGGTGGAATCCTCATCCTCCTCCGCCGCGGCGAGCGCCGCCGCCCAGGCGAAGCGTGCCTCGATCCGCCGGCCGACGCTGTAATAGGCATCGCCGAGATGCTCGTGGATCGCGGGATCGTTGGGCTCGCCGACGGCGGCGCGCTCGAGCAGCGGGATCGCCTGATCGGTCTTGCCGTTGAGGTGGAGCGCCCAGCCGAGCGAGTCGGTGATCGCCGCGTCGTTGGGCTGGAGCCGGCTCGCCTCGCGCACCAGTTTCTCCGCCTCGACGATATTCTCGCGCCGCTCGAGCTGGGCATAACCGAGATAGTTGAGGACGATCGGCTGGTCCGGCGCGAGCTTGTACGCCGCCTCCAGCTCTGGCTTGGCCTCGTTCCACCGCCCGCCCTGCTCCAACGCGCTGCCGCGCAGCAGGTGAAGAGTCCATTTCGCGGGCGGGCCGCTGTCGCTGGCGAGTGTCAGAGCCTGCCCATAAGCCTCTGCTGCTTCGGTATATTTCTTCGCCTCGGTGTAGAGATCGCCGAGCCGGGTCCATTCGGCGGCATTGGCGCCCTCACGCTTCGCGGCCGCTTCGGCGCGGGCCAGCGCGCCTTCGCGATCGCCGGTCGCGGCGAGCAGGCGGACGCGGCTGTCCTGTACCGCGGCGCGGAAGGGATCGCCGGCGGGGATGGCGTCGAGCGCGGCGAGCGCCGTCTCGCGATGATCGGTCGCGGCGAGGAGGTCGCTGGCGACCAGCCAGGTCTCGCTGTTCTCCGGCGCGAGGAAGGTTGAGAGCCGCGCGAAGCCGACGCCGGCGCCCGGCGCGTTCTGGCCGGCGATGTCGGCGGCGAGGCGCGCGAGGAATTCGGCGATGCCGCTCCGCGCGCTGTCGATCGCGCCGGGAATCGGCTGGTTGGCGGCGAGCATCGCACGCGCCGCCGCGACCGGCGGCTTGTCGCCCGCCAACAGCGTTTCCGCCGCGGCGCGGTCGCGCCGGCGCTGGAGCGTCGCGGCGGCGGCGATGCGGAGGCGCTGGGCCCGCCCGCCCTCGCCGGCGATCAGGGGTTCGAGCGCCGCCAGCCCCGCGTCGCGCTGGCCGAGCGCTAAAAGGAGCAATGCGCGATGCTCGGCGATATAGGAGCCGACCGTCCGGTCCTGCCCCGCGGCGTCGAGCTGCGCGAGCGCGTCGCGCTTCTTCGTCTCGAAGCTGAGCCAGGCCTTGAGGACCGGCGTCATCAGCATGAACACGCGATCTTCGTCGAGCGCGGCGATCTCGGCCGATGCGGCCTTCCAGTTCTTGCGGGTGAGCGCATCGGCGAGAAGCGTGAAGCGCGCCTCGGCGGTCGCCATGCCGGCGCGTTCGAGCGTCCGCGCGGCGCGCACCGCCAGCGCCTGATCGCCCGCCGCCAACGCCTGATCGAGCGCGCGGAGGGCCAGCCCCGCGTCCTCGGGCGATGCCGCCATGACGGCGGCATAGCCCTGCGCCGCGCGCTCCGGGGCGCCGAAGCTGTCGGCGGCGCGCGCCTGGGCATAAGCGCTGATCAGCGAGCGATCGCTGACATTGGCATGCGCAGCGGCCGGAACCAGCGCCAGCGCCGTCGTGGCAGCGATAAGATGCTTACATGTTGGGATAATTGGGGCCTCCTCCGCCCTCCGGGACCACCCAGTTGATGTTCTGCGGCGGATCCTTGATGTCGCACGTCTTGCAGTGGACGCAATTCTGCGCGTTGATGACGAAGCGGGGATCTCCCTCCGCCTCGCCGACCACCTCGTAAACGCCCGCCGGGCAATAACGCTGCGCCGGCTCGTCATAGAGCGGCAGATTGTGGCGGATCGGGATATCGGGATCCTTGAGCGTCAGGTGGATCGGCTGATCCTCCTCATGATTGGTGTTCGACAGGAACACCGAGGAGAGACGATCGAAGCTGATGACGCCGTCGGGTTTGAGATAGGCGATCTTGGGCGCCATGTCCTGCCGCCACATCTGGCTGTGATCGGGATGATGCTTCATCGTGAACGGCAGTCCGATCTTCAAATAGCGCATCCACATGTCTGCGCCCGCCAGCATCGTGCCGAGCGTGCCGCCGAACTTGGCGACCATCGGCTCGACGTTGCGGACCATCTTCAGTTCGTCCGCTACCCACGACGCGTGGAGCGCGGTGTCATAGTCGGCGAGCGTATCCCCCGCCCTCTCGGCCGAGATCGCGGCGAAGGCGGCTTCGGCGGCGAGCATCGCGCTCTTCATCGCGGTGTGGCTGCCCTTTATGCGCGGCACGTTGACGAAGCCCGCCGAGCAACCGATCAGCGCGCCGCCAGGAAAGACGAGCTTCGGGATCGCCTGATAGCCGCCCTCGTTGATCGCGCGCGCACCATAGGAGACGCGGCGCCCGCCCTCCAGGATCGCGCGGATCGACGGGTGCTGCTTCCAGCGCTGAAACTCCTCGAACGGAGCGAGGTGCGGGTTTTTGTAGGAGAGCGCGACCACGAAGCCTAGCGCGACCTGGTTGTTCTCCTGATGATAGAGGAAGCCGCCGCCCCAGGCATCGTCGAGCGGCCAGCCCTGGGTATGGATGACCCGGCCGGCCTGGTGCTTGGCGGGATCGATGTCCCAAAGCTCTTTCAGCCCGATTCCATATACTTGTGGCTCGCTCTCTGAATCAAGTGCGAAGATGCGCCTCAATTCCTTGGTGAGATGGCCGCGCACCCCTTCGGCAAAGAAGGTGTATTTGCCGTGGAGCTCCATCCCGGGCTGGTAATCGGGCCTGTGCGTCCCGTCGCGCGCGACGCCCATGTCCCCGGTCGCGACGCCTTTCACCGATCCGTCGTCGTGGAACAATATCTCGGCGGCGGCGAAGCCCGGGAAGATCTCGACGCCCAGCGCCTCGGCCTGCCCCGCCAGCCAGCGACAGAGGTTGCCGAGGCTGAGCGTATAGGTGCCCTTGTTGTTCATGAAGGGCGGCATCATCAGATGCGGCACGGCATATTTGCCGGTGCGGCTGAGCACCCAATGATGGTTCTCGGTGACCGGGACGGTGAGCGGGCTGCCCCGCTCCTTCCAGTCCGGGATCAGTTCGTCGAGCGCGCGGGGATCGACCACCGCGCCGGAGAGGATGTGCGCGCCGACCTCGGAGCCCTTTTCGAGGATGCAGACCGAAAGTTCGCGCCCCGCTTCGTCGGCAAGCTGTTTGAGGCGGATGCCAGCAGACAGGCCAGCGGGACCCGCGCCGACGATCACCACATCATATTGCATCGACTCCCGGTCCGCCATTCACCGTCCTTCCGTGTCGCCCTGCCGCCGCCTTTCACCGCAAACGGCCAACGCTTTGCAGATAGGCCAGCGGTTTGCGGTTGACCAGACCGCCGCGGACTGACTCAAGTGGCGGCGTGGAGCGGGGTGAGACCTTGGATCCCGCCACTGCGGCGAGCGCGCTGGAGTGGTGGGCGGACGCGGGCATCGACGTGATCGTCGGCGAGGAGCCACGCAATTGGCTGCGCGCGAAGACCTCGGAGCCGGCCCCGCCAGCCGCGATGCCGGAACCTGCCGCGCCGGCAACGGCACTTCCCGATCAGCTCGGCCTTTTCCAGGATCATCTCGCGACCAGCGACGCGCTGCCGCATCACGCGCCGGGCGCGCCGCGCGTCTGCCCCTCGGGCGATCCTGCCGCCGGGCTGATGATCGTGATCGACATGCCGGCGTCCGAAGATTGCGCCGCCGGCACTTTGCTATCGGGCGACGCCGGGCGGCTGTTCGACCGGATGCTCTCCGCGATCGGGCGCGACCGGTCGTCGATGTACCTCGCCGCCCTATCCTGCTTCCGCGCGCCCAGCGGCCGGCTGTCCGGCGATGCGGCACGGCAGTGCACCGATCTCGCGCTCCATCATATCGCGCTCGCCAAGCCGCGCGCGCTGCTGCTGTTCGGCGACGGCGCGGCGCATGCGATGCTGGGCGCAACGGTGGCGCAAGCGCGGGGCCGGTGGCACGATTTGGAAACCCCCGCGGGCGCAATACGGACGCTGGCGACGCTGTCGCCCGAGTTGCTGCTGCGCCAGCCCGCGCTCAAGGCGCACGCCTGGGCCGACCTGCAAATGCTGATACGGGAGCTGGACGGATGACCAGACTTCGCTTCCTCCTTCTCGCCGCGGTGGCAGCGGCGGCGTTGCCCGTCGCGCCTGCCGTAGCCGGCGATGCCCGTCTCGCGCGCGGCCAGGCGAAGCATGCTCTGCCCACGATGTTGAGCCAGTCCGAGCGCGAAAATTATCGCGCGATCTTCGCATCGATCCGCGGCGCGAACTGGGGCGACGCGGCGACGCGGCTGGACGGCACGCAGCCGGGGCTTCTCCACAATGCGGCGCGCGCGGAGCTCTATCTCGCCAAAGGATCGCCGACCGTATCGCTCGACCAATTGCTGACGCTGATCGCCGTCGCGCCCGATCTGCCGCAGGCCGCGCAGCTCTCTCGCCTCGCGACGACGCGCGGCGCAACGAGCCTTCCCAACATTCCCGTCGCGCAAAATCTGGTCTGGGCCGGCAGCCAGCCGCGCCGCGGCCGCGCGCGATCGACCAGCACCGATCCGCTCGCGCGCGCGCTCGACGCGAAGATCCAGCCGCTGATCGTCGGCGACCAGCCCGTCACGGCCGAGGCGCTGCTGGCGTCCGAAGGTTACAACCTGCCGCTCGAGACGCAGACCGAGTTCCGCCAGCGCATCGCCTGGTCCTATTACATCATCGGCGCCGACCGCGACGCGAAGCGGCTCGCGGACGTCGCACGCGGCGGCTCGGGGGAATGGGCGCTGCAGGCGGCATGGGTCTCGGGGCTCGCCGCCTGGCGGATGCACGACTGCAACGCGGCGGGCGACGCGTTCGCGACGGTCGGCAGCCGATCAGGCGACCCCGAGCTGATGGCAGCAGGCAATTATTGGGCGGCGCGCGCCGACATGATGTGCGGGCGGCCCGAGCGGGTGCAGGCGCGGCTGCGCACCGCATCGCGGCTGAAGGAGACCTTCTACGGGCTGATCGCCGCCAGCGCGCTCGGCATTCGCGCGCCGGGCTTTTCGGAGCTGCACGATTTCCGCGACGCAGAATGGCAGCGGATCGGCAGCAAGCCCAACGTCCGCGCCGCGCTGGCGCTCGCCGAGATCGGCGAGACCGGGCTGGCCGACACCTTCATCCGCCACCAAGCGCGGATCGGCGGCAATGCCGATCATGACGCGATGCTGCACCTGGCAAGCGACCTAAACCTCGCCTCCACCCAATATTGGCTGGCGCACAATGCGCCGCGCGGGGCGCGGGTGAATTACGGCGCGCGCTACCCGATGCCGGGCTGGACGCCGACCGGCGGCTGGCGCGTCGATCAGTCGCTGGTCTTCGCGCACACGTTGCAGGAATCGAACTTCCGCACCGAAGTGGTGAGCCCGGCGGGCGCGGTGGGGCTGATGCAGGTCCGCCCTGGAACGGCGAGTGACATCGCCCGCTGGAGCGGCCGCCCGTTCAGCCGCGACCAGCTCACCAACCCCGCCGGCAACATGGAATATGGCCAGAGCTATCTGGAATATCTGCGGGGGCAAGGCGGCACCGGTGGGCTGCTCCCCAAGGTGATCGCCGCCTACAATGCTGGCCCGGCGCCGATCGCCGAATGGAATTTGCGCAACATGGATCGCGGCGATCCTCTGCTCTACATCGAGAGCATCCCTTATTGGGAGACGCGCGGCTATGTGCCGATCGTGCTCCGCAACTACTGGATCTACGAAGAGAAGGCGGACAAGACCTCGACCAGCCGCAAAGCGCTGGCGCAGGGCATGTGGCCGCGCTTCCCCGGCATGTCCGGCCCCACCGCGGTGCGCATCACGCCGCGCCCGACGCAGGCGGCGGCGAGCGACTGAGGGGCGGGGCTCACACGCGCCGGATCATGTAGCGCGCATCGGGGCCGTAGCTCGCGAGCTTCCGGGTGAGCGCGGCATCCCGAGTGACCTCCGCGAATCCGAGCCGTGTCCAGAAGGCGGCGCTGTCGTTAACCGACACCAAGCCGATCGTGGTGAAGCCGTCCGCCTTCGCACGATCGACAAGCAGAGCGATGCCTGCGCGCGCGCGACCAGACCCGCCGGCTTCCGGCAATAGCGCGAGATCGTGCAGGTAAAGCGCGCTCGTTCTTTCGGGCAGCTCGTCGAGCGGGGCATCCAGCGCAGGCATTTCCCCCAGCGGCCAATGATAGGCGATGAGGTAGCCGGCTATTTTGTCCGTATCGGCGAGCACGAAGCAGTTGCCCGGACTCAGCCGCAGCCGCTCGGCGAAACGCTCGGGCGCTTCGGGGTGATCGGGAAAGGCCACTTTGGCGACAGCAGTGACGCCGGACAGGTCGGTTGGTGTCATCGGCCGCCAGTGCCAGTCGATCATTATCCATTCTCCCGTCATTCCGGCGAAAGCCGGAATCCATCTTCTTGGGCCGCGACGCAATGAGCAAGAAAGGTGGATCCCGGCCTTCGCCGGGATGACGAATGACTGGTGCCAACAAAATGTTCGTGTTATGTTCCCACTTATGCGCAATCCCGAAGTCCGCCCTGGCCGCGGCGCGCCCGACAACCGGGTGCCGACGCGGTTCGGGCTGGCGACGCGCGAGGCGGACGGCGACTGGCTCGACGCGCGCGAGGGGATCGACGGCGAGGCGCCCAAGATGCGCACTACTGTCACCGTCGAGCGGCCGAAGACGATCATTTCGCGCAACGTTTCCCCTGACATCGGCTTCGACCGCTCGATCAACGCCTACCGCGGCTGCGAGCACGGCTGTATCTACTGCTTCGCGCGGCCGACCCACGTCTTCCACGACCTCTCGCCCGGCCTTGATTTCGAGACGCGGCTGTTCGCCAAGCCGGATGCCGCGAAGCTGCTCCGCGCCGAGCTCGGCAGGCGCGGCTACGTGCCGGAAACAATCGCGATGGGGACGAACACCGATCCCTATCAGCCGATCGAGGATGAGTGGCGGATCACGCGGTCGATCCTCGAGGTGCTGAAGGAGACCAATCACCCGTTCAGCATCACCACCAAGTCCGACCGGGTGCTGCGCGATCTCGATCTCATCGCGCCGATGGCCGCGCTCGGCCTCGCGCATGTCGCGATATCGGTGACCTCGCTCACCCCCGCGATCTCACGCACGCTGGAGCCGCGCGCGCCGGCGACGCGCAAGCGGCTGGCGGCGGTGAAGGCGCTCGCCGAGGCCGGCGTCCCCGCCTACGTCTCGATCGCCCCGGTGGTTCCGGCGATCACCGATCACGAGATGGAGGCGCTGGTCGAGGCGGCGGCGGAGGCAGGCGCAAAGGGAGTATTCTACATTCCGGTGCGGCTGCCGCATGAGGTGGCGCCGTTGTTCCGCGCCTGGCTCGACGAACATTATCCCGACCGCGCCGGCAAGGTGATGGCGATCATCCGATCGCTGCGCGGCGGGCGCGACAACGATCCGAATTTCGGGACGCGGATGCGCGGGCAAGGGCCGTGGGCGGATCTGCTCCGCATCCGCTTCCAGCGCGCGGTGGCGAAGCACGGGCTGAACCGGGAGCGGCTCCATCTGCGCACCGACCTGTTCCAGCCGCCGGAGGGCGATCAGATGCGGCTGTTCTGACCAGTCCGCGGTGTCATGCCGCCTTGAGCTTGTAGTCGCGATACTGGTCCCGGATCGCGGTCTTGAGCAGCTTGCCGGTCGCGGTGTGGGGCAGGCTGTCGACGAACAGTATCTCGTCGGGCAGCCACCATTTGGCGACATGGTTGCGCAGGTGATCAAGGATGTCCGCCTCGCTCACGTTCGTACCCTCGCGACGGACGACGAGGAGGATCGGACGTTCGTCCCACTTGGGATGCGGCACACCCACCGCCGCGGCTTCGGCGACGCCGGGACAGCCGACCGCGGCATTTTCGAGATCGATCGAACTGATCCACTCGCCGCCCGATTTAATGACGTCCTTCGACCGGTCGGTGATCTGGAGCACGCCGTCGGTATGAAGGATCGCGACGTCGCCGGTGTCGAACCAGCCGCCATCTTCGGTCGAAGGTTCATCCGCCTTGAAATAGCGCTCGACGATCCAAGGTCCGCGCGCCTGCAGACGCCCGGAGGTCCGGCCGTCGCGCGGCAGGACATTGCCGTCGTCGTCGACGGTGCGCAGCTCGACGCCGAACGGCGCGCGGCCTTGCTTGGAGACGAGATCGAGCTGCTCGGCCCAGTCCATGTCGTCCCAGTTCGCGGGGCGGCCGCCGCAAGTGCCGAGCGGCGACATCTCGGTCATCCCCCAGGCGTGGCCGACCTGGATGCCGCGCTTCATGAACCATTCGATCATCGCGCGCGGCGCCGCCGACCCGCCGATAGTGACAATCTGCAGCGGACCCATTTCGGCGCCCGTTGCCTCGACATGGCCGATGAGCGCGAGCCAGACGGTGGGCACGCCCGCGGTGTGGGTGACGCCTTCGTCACGCATCAGATCGCACATCACATGCGGCGTGTAATCGGCGGAAAAGACGAGCTTCATGCCGACGATCGGCGCGGCGAAGGGCAGGCCCCAGGCCGCCGCGTGGAACATCGGCACGATGGGGAGGCCGACCGAGCGGTTGGAGAGCGCGAACACGTCGGGCATCACTTCGGTCAGCGCGTGGAGCACAGTGGAGCGATGCTCGTAGAGCACGCCCTTCGGATTACCGGTGGTGCCCGATGTGTAGCAGAGCATCGCCGGATCGCGCTCGTCGCCGTCCACCCAGGCGTAATCGGCGCTCTCCGGCGCGATCAGATCTTCGAAACCGACGTCCCCGGCGGCCGGATCGAAGCAGATATAATGTTCGACGGTGGTGAGCTGCGGCCTCAGCTTCTCGACGATCGGCGCAAAGGCGGCGTCGTAGAAGAGGATACGGTCCTCGGCATGGTTGCAAATATAGACGAGTTGCTCCTCGAACAGCCGCGGGTTCACGGTGTGGAGCACGCCGCCCATGCCGATCACGCCATACCAGGCGACGAGATGGCGGCCGTGGTTCATCGCCAGGGTGGCGATCCGGTCGCCGGGCTTCATCCCCAGCCGTTCGAGCGCATTGGCGAGGCGGCGTGCGTCGCGGGCAATGCCGGCCCAGTCGGTGCGGACGACATCGCCAGCGGCGTAGCGCGACACGATCTCGCGCGGGCCATGCTCGCGCTCGGCATGGTCGATCAGCCGCGTGATCCGCAGCGGCCAATGTTGCATCGCGCCCAGCATCGCCGTCTCCCGTTCGTCTTTTCGCTTACCTTAGCGAAGACGGCCGCGATGCGAAGCCCCCCGGGGCGGCGGTCAGGACACCAGCGCCAAACGCGGCGCCTCGGCGACGGCGAGGCGGACCGAAAGCACCCCGTCAAGCCGGGCGATGCGCGCCTCCAGCTCGGCATCGAGCAGGAAATCACGCCCGAGCAGCAGTTCGACCGGGCCGCGTTCCGTCTCAGCCTGGAGGCGGAGCTGGCCGTTGCCGCCGCGCGCGGACGCGACCGCCGCGGCGAGGCGCGGCACCGTGGCGGCGTCCTCGACCTCGACGACGATCTGGAGGCGGGTGCGGCCGGCGAGGCTTTCGAGCGGCTGGAGCGAGCGAATGGTGACGCGTGGCGTTTCCTCTCCGGGCCGCCGGTCGAGTTCGACGTTGAGCAGGGCGCAGAGGCCGGAGCGCGCGCCCTCCTCCACCGCAGCCGCGGCGGCATCGTCGAACACGGTCGCGACGAACTGGCCGGAGGCGTCGGAGAGCGTCGCCATCAGATAGCGGCGGCCCTTCGCCGAGGTGCGCCAGCGGGCATCCTCGATCAGCCCCGCCATCACCCCGCCGGTGCGGCCACCATCCGCCGAAGCGGGCAGAGCGGAGAGCGCGGCGAACGTCCGCGCGCCATGCGCTTCGGCGAGGTGACGGTAGCGATCGACCGGATGCGCCGAGAAATAGAATCCGAACGCCTCCTTCTCCGCCGCCATCCGCTCGGCAAGCGTCCAGCTTTCCGCCTTGGGCATGCGGATAGGCACGACGTTGCTCTCTCCCCCGAACAGACCCCCCTGCCCGCTGGTGCGCGCATCCTCGGCGCTGGCCGCATGGGCAAGGATCGTCTCAGCCGCAGCGTGGACGGCGGCGCGGTCGGGGGCGATCTCGTCGAACGCGCCACCCGCGGCCAAGCTTTCGATCTGGCGGCGGTTGAGGAGGCGCGGATCGACCCGTTCGGCGAAATCGTCGAGGCTGGCGAAGCCGCCGCGCTCGGTCCGTTCGGCGACGAGCTGCTCCATCGCCTTGCCGCCGACGCCCTTCAGCGCGCCCAGCGCATAGCGGACGGCGTGGCCGTCCCCTGCCGCCTCGACGGAAAACTCCGCCTCGCTGCGGTTCACCGAGGGCGGCAGGCAGGGGACATCGAGCCGGCGCATGTCCTCGACGAAGATCGCCAGCTTGTCGGTCTGGTGCGTGTCGAAGCACATCGACGCGGCGTAGAATTCCACCGGATGATGCGCCTTCAGCCACGCGGTCTGATAGGCGACGAGCGCGTAGGCGGCGGCGTGGCTCTTGTTGAAGCCATAGCCGGCGAACTTGTCGATGAGGTCGAACAGTTCGTTGGCCTTGGGTGGCGCGATGTCGTGCGCCGCGCAGCCCGTGACGAACCGCTCGCGCTGGGCGTCCATCTCGGACTGGATCTTCTTGCCCATCGCGCGGCGCAGCAGATCGGCCTCGCCCAAGCTGTAGCCGGCGAGCACCTGCGCCGCCTGCATGACCTGCTCCTGATAGACGAAGATGCCGTAGGTTTCTTTCAGCACATCCTCGAGCAGCGGATGCGGATAGGCGATCGGCTCGCGGCCGTTCTTACGCGCGCCGAACATCGGGATGTTGTCCATCGGTCCCGGGCGGTAAAGCGAGACGAGTGCGATGATGTCCTCGAAATTGGTCGGCTTCACCGCTGCGAGCGTGCGCCGCATGCCTTCCGATTCGAGCTGGAACACACCGACCGTCTCGCCGCGCTTCAGGAGCTCGAAGACCTCCGGATCGTCCCAGACGAGCCGGTCGAGATCGACCGCGATGCCGCGCCGCGCGAGCATCTCCACCGCCTTGCGGAGCACCGACAGCGTCTTGAGGCCGAGGAAATCGAACTTCACCAGGCCCGCACCCTCGACATACTTCATGTCGAACTGGGTGACCGGCATGTCGGAGCGCGGATCGCGGTAAAGCGGGACAAGTTCGTCGAGCCGGCGATCGCCGATCACCACGCCCGCGGCGTGGGTCGAGCTGTGGCGCGGCAGGCCCTCCAGCTTCATCGCCAGATCGAACAGCCGACGCACGTCGCGATCCGACTTATATTCAGCGGCGAGTTCGCTGACGCCGTTCAGCGCACGCTCAAGCGTCCACGGGTCGGTCGGGTGGTTGGGCACCAGCTTCGCGAGCCGATCGACCTGGCCATACGGCATCTGGAGAACGCGTCCGGTATCCTTCAGTACCGCGCGGGCCTTCAGCTTTCCGAAGGTGATGATCTGCGCGACCTGATCGCGGCCATATTTTGCCTGGACGTAGCGGATCACCTCGCCGCGCCGCGTTTCGCAGAAGTCGATGTCGAAATCCGGCATCGAGACGCGCTCGGGATTGAGGAAACGCTCGAAGAGGAGGCCGAGCTTCAGCGGATCGAGATCGGTGATGGTGAGCGACCATGCGACCACCGACCCGGCGCCCGAGCCACGGCCCGGGCCGACCGGGATGCCCTGTTCCTTCGCCCATTTGATGAAATCCGCAACGATCAGGAAATAGCCGGGAAAGCCCATGCCGATGATGACGTCGGCCTCGAACTCCAGCCGATCGAAATAGGCCTGCCGAGCCTCCTTGGAGAGATCGTTATATTGGGCCAGCCGCGTCTCGAGCCCGGCGCGGGCGTCGCGGCGGAGCTGCTCCGCCTCAGCTTCCAGATCGCCGGCGATGCTGGGGAGGATGGGCTTGCGCTTGGGCGCGCCCACCGCGCAGCGCTGCGCGACGATCACACTATTATCGATCGCCTCGGGCAGATCGGCGAACAGCGCGCGCATGTCTTCCGCCGGCTTGATCCACGCTTCGGGAGAGGAGCGCTCGCGATCGTCGCGGTCGATCTGGCTCGACTGCGCGATACAGAGCATGGCGTCGTGCGCAGGATGGAAGGCCGCTTCGGCGAAGCGCGCGGGGTTGGTCGCGACGAGCGGCAGATCGCGCGCATATGCCAGATCGACCAACGCGGCTTCCGCCGCTTCCTCGACCGCATTACCTCGGCGACACAGTTCGATATAGAGCCGACCCGGGAACAGCGCTTCCAGCCGCGAAAGATACTCGTGCGCGGCCGGGGCCTGCTCCTCGGCGAGCAGCCGGGCGAGCGCGCCATCGGCGCCGCCGGTGAGCGCGATCAGCCCATCGGTGCGCCCGGCCAGCGCATCGAGCGTGACGTGCGCGCCCTCTTCGACCGGGCGTCCGAGGTGCGCTGTGGAGACCAAGGCGCAGAGATTGTCGTAACCGGCGGAGTCCTGCGCATAGAGCGCGAGCCAGTCGATCGCCCCCTGCCCACCCGGCCGCGCCACGCCGAGCATCGCGCCGACGATCGGCTGGACGCCTTCTGCCTTGCACGCGTCGGTGAACGCCATCGCGGCATAGAGGCCGTTGCGGTCGGTCAGCGCGACGGCGGGAAAGCCCAGCTTCTTCGCCTGCTTGGCAATCGCCTTGGGCTCGATCGCGCCGTCGAGCATGGAGTAGCAAGAGAAGATACGCAGCGGGACATAAGGCGCGGCCATCCGTCCACTATGGGCGTTCGCGCTGCCGGGGGGAAGGTGTAACCCCGGCTTGTCCACAGCTTTCGCTATTCGCCCTCGGGCCCGACCGGGAGCATTTCCTGCGGCACCGGCGGCGTCTTCACGCGCCCCGGCCCTTCGCCGTCGGTCGGCGGCGCGGGCGGCAGCGGATCGAGCGGGATGGAACTCACATTCTCTTCCGGTTCGGGCGAAGGCTCAGGTGTCGGGGTTGGGCTGGGACGCGCTGCGGCACGGGGATTGTATCCTGCCAGCCGGTCGAACATCGCCTCGCCACCCTGGACGATGACGCGGCCGGATTCGCCCGCGGCGCGATACTCGATCGCCTCCTCGGCGCGGCCGCCATCGCCGATGCCCGGCGCGGCGATCACCAAAGTGCCGCCGCAAATGCCGTCGGCGACCTCGGACGCGCCTGCAATCGTCACTTTCGCCGCCTGATCGAGTGCCGTGATCGCATCCCGGTCCGCACCGACCGCGGCGCGGATACGGCGGAAGGCATCCTCCCGGACAGCGGCGAGCGAAGCGGCCGATGCGCAGCCCGCGGCGTCGCCATCGGGCAGCGAAAGATCGATATTGCCAGAAGCACCATTGTCCGGGTTGCAGCCTGCGACCAGCACCGCAGCCGCGAGCGGCGTCCATATCCGATAGGTCATGCGCCCGATCCTAGCGCGGGCGCGGGCGCGCTCCAAGCCGCGCTATTCGATATGGCCGTCGTGGAGGCGCAGCACGCGGTCCATTTTCGCGGCGATCCGCTCGTTGTGGGTCGCGACCAGCGCCGCCGAGCCTTCGCCCCGCACCAACTTCAGGAACTCGGCAAAGACGATGTCGGCGGTCGCCTCGTCAAGGTTGCCGGTGGGCTCGTCGGCGAGCACGAGCGCGGGCCGGTTGGCGAGCGCGCGGGCGACCGCGACGCGCTGTTGCTCGCCGCCCGACAGCTTGCTCGGCGGGTGGCTGAGGCGATGGCCGAGACCGAGCGCGTCGAGCAATCCATCCGCCCGCGCGCGCGACGCCGGCATGTCGGCGCCGTGGATGAGTTGCGGCAAGACGACATTCTCGACCGCGTTGAAATCGGGCAGCAGGTGGTGGAACTGGTAGACGAAGCCCAGCGCATCGCGCCGCAGCCGCGTCCGCCCGTCATTGTCGAGCCGCGCCGCTTCCTCGCCGCCGATACGGATCGAACCTTCGAACCCGCCTTCGAGCAGACCCACCGCCTGGAGCAGGGTCGATTTGCCCGAGCCCGACGGGCCGAGCAATGCCACGATCTCGCCGGGGCCGACGCGAAGGTTCACGCCGCGCAGCACCTCGATCGTGACGCCGGCCTGGGTGAAGCTGCGCCGCAGATCCTCGACGATCAGCACGTCACTCATAGCGAAGCACCTGCACCGGATCGGTGCTCGCCGCCTTGTACGCGGGGTAGAGCGTCGCGAGGAAGCTGAAGCCCAGCGACATGAAGCTGACGGCGAGCACCTCGAACGGATCGGTCTTGGCGGGGAGCTCGGTCAGGAAACGGATCGAGGGATCCCAGAGGTTCTGGCCGGTGACGAACTGAACGAAGGAGACGATCGGCTGGCGGAAGTAAAGCGCCACCGCACCAAGCGCCAGGCCGGCGATCGTGCCGAGCGTGCCGATGGTGATGCCGACGGTCATGAACACGCGCAGCAGGCTGTTCCGCGAGGCGCCCATCGTCCGCAGGATCGCGATGTCGCGGGTCTTGGCGCGCACCAGCATGATCAGCGACGAGAGGATGTTGAACACCGCGACCAGGATGATGAGCGAGAGGATGACGAACATCGCCACCCGCTCCACCGACAGCGCCTCGAACAGCGCCGAGTTCATGCTGCGCCAGTCGGCGACGGCGGCCTGGCTCGAAAAGCGCTGGGCGAGCGGCGCGAGGATCTCGCCGACCTTGTCCGCATCGACCGTCTTCACCTCGACCATGCCGACCGCATCACCGAGCATGAGCAGCGTCTGCGCATCCTCCATCGGCATGATCACGAACGCCTTGTCGTAATCATAGACGCCGACTTCGAAGATCGCCGAGACAGTATAGGAGACGATGCGCGGCACCGTGCCGAACGGCGTGTCGCGGCCTTGCGGGCTGATGAGGCTGATCTGCCCGCCGAGCTGCGCGCCAAGCGATTCCGCCAGCCGCACCCCGATCGCGACATTGTCCGATCCGGGCTGGAGCGATTGCAGCGATCCGGCGACGACATTGCCCTTGATCGACCGGTTGGACAGAATGTCCTGCGTGCGCATGCCGCGCACCAGGACGCCTTCGACCCGGCCCGAATAGCTTGCCATCAACGGCTGCTCGATCAGCGGCAGCGCGGAGACCACCCCGGGCGTCTTCTGCGCCTCCGATGCGATCACGCGCCAGCCCTCGAGCCGGCCGCCATAGCCCTGGATCACCGCATGGCCGTTGAGCCCGACGACCTTGTCGAACAGCTCGGCACGGAAGCCGTTCATCACGCTCATCACGATGATCAGCGCAGCGACGCCGAGGGTGACCGCGAACAAACTGATTGAGGCGACGAGGAAGATGAACCCCTCGCCCTTGCCGGGGAGAAGATAACGCCCCGCGACCATCCGTTCGTAGCGCGAGAGAATCATGACGGTGTGCCCGCGCGGAGCAAGATCATGCCGCGCCCAGCCGCTTGAGGGCGCTGTCGATGCTCAATTCCTCGCGCTCGCCGGTGGCGCGGCGCTTGAGTTCGACCACGCCCTTCTCCAGCCCCTTGGGGCCGATGATGAGCTGCCACGGCAGGCCGATCACGTCCATCGTCGCGAACTTGGCGCCGCCGCGCTCGTCGCGATCGTCGTAGAGGGTCTCGACGCCAGCGCTTTCCAGCTTGCGGTACAGGTCATCCGCCGCCGCGCTGCAGGCGGCATCGTCGACGCGCATGTTGACGAGGCCGACCTTGTACGGCGCGACGCTCTCCGGCCAGATGATGCCCGCATCGTCATGGCTCGCCTCGATGATCGCGCCCATCAGCCGCGATACGCCGACGCCATAGCTGCCCATCTGCGGATAGACGTTCGTCCCGTCCTTCGTCTGGACGCTCATCCCCATTGACCCGCTGTATTTGGTGCCGAAGAAGAAGATGTGGCCGACCTCGACGCCGCGCGACTGGCGGAGCGCTTCGCCGGCGGCTGCCTCGCGATCCGCATCGCGCTTCTCGTCAGTCGCCGCATAATCGGCGGTATAGCCGTCGACGATCGACTGGAGCCCGGCGACATCGTCGAAATCGACCGCGGAGAGCTCGGGCGCCTTCTCCCAGTTGGAATGATAGAAGACCTCGCTCTCGCCCGACGGGGCGAGGATGATGAACTCGTGGCTGAGATCGCCGCCGATCGGCCCGGTATCGGCCTGCATCGGGATCGCGCGCAGCCCCATCCGCGCGAAGGTGTTGAGATAGGCGACGAACATCCGGTTGTAGCTGTGCCGCCCGCCGGCCTCGTCGAGATCGAAGGAATAAGCGTCCTTCATCAGAAATTCGCGGCCGCGCATCACGCCGAACCGCGGGCGCACCTCGTCGCGGAACTTCCACTGGATGTGGTAGAGGATGCGCGGCAGATCGCGGTAGGATTTGACGTTGCCGAGGAAGATCTGGGTGATCATCTCCTCATTGGTGGGGCCGTAGAGCATGTCGCGATCGTGCCGGTCGCGGATGCGCAGCATCTCGGGGCCGTAGGCATCGTAGCGTCCCGACTGGCGCCACAGCTCCGCTGACTGCAGTGTCGGCATCAGCAATTCGACGGCGCCCGCGCGATCCTGTTCCTCGCGGACGATCTGCTCGATCTTCTTGAGCACGCGCTGGCCGAGCGGCAGCCATGCGTAGATTCCCGCGGCGGTCTGGCGGACGAGGCCTGCGCGCAGCATCAACTTGTGGCTGACGATCTGCGCATCGGCGGGCGTCTCCTTGGTGACGGGCAGGAAGTAACGGGAAAGGCGCATCGGGCGTCCTGGATAGGGCGTGGAGTGGCTCCAGCCCTTAGGGAGCGCCCAGAGGCAAAGCAACCGCGGTTGGGGGTCCGCAGGGCTGTTGCGGCGTGGCAACAGCGGCTGGCCGAAAAGCCACCAAAGGGCAATTCGCGGGTGACAGCCGGCCAGCGCATCCGTTAACCCTCGCCTCACGAAACCGATGGCAAGGCCACGGTTCGGGGAGGCTTCGGCCCCGCTCCCCCGGCGAGGTGGGGGATGCGTGCGGGCCGTGGTCGCTTCTAAAGGGGGATGGCGTTTGGCTTGCCGAACGTCACACGGGTGCCCGGGCAGCGATGTCCGGGCACTTGTCGTTTGGTGCTAGCGCAGCGCGTTGGCGACGAGCTTGTGAAGGCGGCTGTGGAGCTGGTCGTTACCGGCGAGCACCTGGCCGGTCTCCAGCGTGCGATCGGCGCCGCGATAATCGGTGACGAAACCGCCCGCCTCGCGCACCAGCAGCAGACCGGCGGCGATATCCCAGGGCTGCAGATCCTCTTCCCAGAAGCCGTCGTACCGGCCGGCCGCGACCCAGGCGAGATCGAGCGCAGCCGATCCGAAGCGGCGGATACCGGCGACTTCAGGCGCAAGCGCATCGAGAATGCGGTTAAAGCGCGGCAGATCGCCATGCGCCTTGTACGGAATGCCGGTCGCGACCAGTGCGTCGGCGAGATCGCGGCGAGACGAGACGCGGAGACGCCGATCCTGCAGCCAGGCGCCGCGCCCCTTCTCCGCCCAAAAGCTCTCGTCGGTGAGCGGCTGATAGACGAGGCCGTGGCTGATATCGCCCCAGCCGCCCGGCCGCGATTCCTGCACCGCGATCGAGATCGCGAAATGCGGGATACCGTGGAGGAAGTTGGTGGTGCCGTCGATCGGATCGACGATCCAGCGCGGCTTGGTGGGATCGCCCTCGACGATCCCCGTTTCCTCCATCACGAAGCCCCAGTCGGGCCGCGCATGGCGAAGCTCTTCCATCACCGTCTGCTCGGCGCGACGATCGGCCATCGACACGAAGTCGGCCGGGCCCTTGCGGCTCACCTGAAGCTGCTCGACCTCGCCGAAATCGCGGCGCAGCCGCGGCGCGGCCTTGCGCGCGGCCTTCTGCATGACGGTGATGAGGCCGGAATGGGAAACCATGTTGATGCTCCTCCCCTCCCGCGTGCGGGAGGGGCCGGGGGAGGGCCTGTTTCTGGAAGGTAAAGCGCGCGGCCTTCGACACGCCCTCCCCTAATCCCTCCCGCAAGCGGGAGGGGAATGCTCAATCCGCGCGGCGGACGTAGGTTTGTTCGTAGACGTCGACGACGATCTTGGTGCCCGAAGAGATGTGCGGCGGCACCATAACGCGCACGCCGTTGTCGAGGATCGCGGGCTTGTAGCTCGAAGAGGCGGTCTGCCCCTTCACCACCGCATCCGCCTCGACGATCACTGCCTCGATCGTGTCGGGAAGCTGGACGCTGATCGGTTTCTCCTCGTGCAGCTCCATGATGACGTCCATGCCGTCCTGCAGGAAGGCCGCGGCGTCGCCGAGCAGGTCGCGCGGCAGCATGATCTGCTCGTAGGTGTCCTTGTCCATGAAGGTCAGATCGTCGCCGTCGGCGAACAGGAACTGGAAGTCCTTGGTATCGAGGCGGACGCGCTCGACCGTCTCGGCGGAGCGGAAGCGGACATTGTTCTTGCGGCCGTCGATCAGATTTTTGAGCTCGACCTGCATGTAGGCGCCCCCCTTGCCCGGCTGCGTGTGCTGGATCTTCACCGCGCGCCAGATGCCGCCTTCATATTCGATGATATTGCCGGGACGGATGTCCACGCCGCTGATCTTCATGATCTACCTGCTGATTGAAAAGAGCCGCGCGGGCCTTAGCGGGCGGGGGCCTTTCCGGCAAGGAGCGGGTAGGGATTGATCGCTTCGCCCTCATGCCACGAGGCGGCTGGCGCCGTGCGATGGATCGCGAAATGGAGGTGCGGACCTTCGGGGCTGGCATTGCCGGTGCTGCCGACGAGGCCGACCGGCGCGCCGCGCGCTATGCGCTGTCCTTCGGCAAGCCCCGGCGCGTAGGATTGCAGGTGTGCGTAATAATAAATCCAGTTGCGGTCGTTTGAGCGGACATAGGCGGTGATGCCGCCGCCGCCTTCGCTGAAGAAGAGCTTCTCCACCGTGCCCGGCGCGGCGGCGACGACCGGCGTCCCAGCGGGCGCCATGATGTCGATCGCGTCGTGCGAACGATCGCCGCCAGCCCGCGCCTGGTTGTAGGTGTCGACGAGTTGATCGGGCCGCACGCCCGCCACCGGCAAGGCAAGCCCGGACGGCGCGACCGCGACCGTGCGCGGGGCGTCGGGCTGAGCCTTGGGCGGTGGCGGATCGCCCGAGGCGGCCTGCTCCGCCTCGCCCTTGCTGCCGCTACTGTAGGCGGCGATCCAGAACAGGCTGGTGAAGAGGCACGTCACCACCGCCGTCACGACGATAGTGAGGAAAGTGCCGAATCCCTTCATGCCTGGAAGATCGCCGGGGTGCCGGGCTTGACCATCAACGCCAGCCGGGCGGCATCCCAATTGGTAAGGCGCACACAGCCGTTGCTCTGCGCGCGGCCGATGGTCGAGGGTTCGGGCGTGCCGTGGATACCGTAGTGCGGCTTGTTGAGATCGAGCCAGACGACGCCGACCGGATTGTTCGGCCCCGGCGGCAGGACATGCTTGCCCTGGCTCGCCTTGGCGGTGCGCAGGATTTCCGGATTGAACTGATAGTCCGGGTTGAGGCTGACGCCCTGAATCTTCCAGTTCCCCAGCGGCAGCGGATCGTGCTTGCTGCCCATCGTCGCGGGGAATTGGGCGATAAGCTTGTCCTCGGCGTCATAGGCGCGGAGCACCCCATCCGATTTGTCGACGACGACTCGATCGGCCTTCGGCTGGCTGGCGGAGACGTTATAGTCGCTCAGCATCTGCGCGACTTCCGGTTCGACACCCGCGTAATTGCGACCGGACGGCAGCACGTTGGGGAGGCGCAGCACCGATCCCGCGCCGATCGTCTTGCCGGGGCCGTTGAGATCGACGATCGCGCGCGGCGTGGTGTGGAATTTCTCGGCGATCTTCTCGATGAGGTTGCGGTAGCCCATCCGCTCGAGCTTGGCCTGATCGGCGGGCTCCTTGGGGATCTGGAAGAATGGGCCGCGCGCGTCGCTTTCGTCGATCCGCAGCATCAGCGTCGAGGGCGCGCGGTCCTGCATCAGCGCGGCACGGGTCGGCCCGTCGAGTTCGCCGGTGACCTTGAGGCCGCGCGATTCCTGGAACCCCTTCACCGCGCCTTCGAACGACATGCCCTTGCGGCCGTCGATCACGCCGGGCGTGAAACCGGCGCGATCGAGCAGCACCTGCGCGTGGAAGATGGTGCCGTCGATCGGCGAGCCCTGCGTGCCCGGCGGCACCCAGGATGCCGCGGGTTCGACGCCCGGGCTCGGCGCGGCGGATTGCTGGGCATAAGCGGCGCCGGTGGCGACGAGCGCCGTGGCGGCGAGATAAGCGAACGCAACTTTACGACGGGTCACGGGCAAGCTCCTTTTCGGTCCCGCGCTCAACGCGCCGGTGCCGAAACAAGTTGCCTCATTCGGCGCGGCGCAGAAGCTCCGCGAAATCGGCCACTGCGGCACCCGGACCGAGCGGATCGTTCCAGACCGCGCCAGACACCGCGAGGAAATCAGCTCCCGCATCGACCAGCGACCGGCCGTTTGCGGGGGTGATTCCGCCGATCGCCACACAGGGAATTTCGAACAGGGCGGACCACCATGATAGAATTACGGGCTCCGGCCTGTGGCGGACCTCCTTGGTGGTCGTCGGGAAGAAGGCGCCGAACGCGACATAATCCGCGCCCGCCTCGCCCGCGTCCATCGCGAGATGGCGGCTATCGTGGCAGGTGACGCCGATCTGCGCCGATGGGCCGAGCAAGGCCCGCGCCTCGCGCGGATCGCCGTCGCCCTGCCCCAGATGCACGCCGTCCGCGCCGATGCGCTTGGTGAGCGCCATGTCGTCGTTGACGATGAAAGCAACATCGCGATCCGCGCAAAGTCGCTGGAGCGGCTCCGCGAGCCGCGCTGCTTCATGCTGATCGGCGCCCTTCACGCGAAACTGGAAGGCGGCGACCGGGCCGCCGTCGAGCGCCGCTGCCAGCCGGTCCGGGAAGTCGCCGCCGACATCGAGCGGCGAGATCAGGTAGAGTTGGCAATCCCCCCGCGCCTCGTCGCGCTGGAAGCGCGCGGCGAACTCGGGGTCGAGCGCGAGAGCGTCTTCATCCATGTCTTTTCCCGTCATTGCGAGGAGCGGAGCGACGCGACAATCCACCGGCGTATGGATTGCTTCGCTTCGCTCGCAATGACGAGGGCGGGCATTCCGATCACGCCTTTGTTACGGACGCCGCGTAAATCTCGTCGATCGCCGAGCCGAGCGCAGCGTCGAATTCTGCGTCGCTCATCTGGGCGCGGAGGTCTTCGAGGAGCGCGCGGCTGAAGCTGGCGATCACGCCGCGGTTCTTGGCGAGCTCGGCGCAGGCGTCGGTGCGGCTGTACCCGCCCGAAAGCGCGACGACGCGCAGCACACGGGGATGATCGACGAGGCTATCGAACAGCCCTGCCTTGGCCGGCAGGCTGAGCTTGAGCATCACCTTGTCGTCGCCCGGCATCGCGTCGAGCGCCTTGGTCAGTTCGTCGAGCAGGATCGCATCCGCCTCGGCGCGTTCGGGGCTCTTGATGCTGACTTCGGGTTCGATGATCGGCACAAGCCCCGCGGCGAGCACTTGGCGGCCGACCTCGAACTGCTGCTTCACGACGGCGGCGATGCCCTCGCGGTTGGCTAGGTTGATGACCGAGCGCTCCTTGGTGCCGAACACGCCGAGCCCCTTGGCGCGGGCGAGCAGCGCGTCCAGCTCCGGCATCGGCTTCATCATCTGGACGCCGTTCGCCTCGTCCTCCAGCCCCTTGTCGATCTTGATGAAGGGGACGACGCCCTTTTCGGCCAGGGCCTGGGGGGTCGGCTTGCCACCCACCTCGCCATCCATCGTCCGCTCGAACAGGATCGCGCCCAGCACCTTGTCGCCGGTGAAAGCGGGGGAGCTGATGATGCGGCTGCGCATCTTGTGGATGAGGCCGAACATCTCCTGCTCGTCGCTCCACGCGCCTTCCTCGATGCCGTAGCCCTTGAGCGCCTTGGGGGTCGATCCGCCGCTCTGGTCGAGCGCCGCGATGAAGCCCTTGCCCGTCTCGATCTTCGCCAGCATTTCGGAATGTTGCATCGTCTGTCCTTGATCTGATGGAATGTACGGCTCAACCGCGCGCGTCGCGCGGAACCGGCGCCCAGGGCGGGCCCTTCAGCTCCAGCGTATTGCCTTCGGGATCGGCGAGATAGATCGACGGCCCCTCGCCCTCCGCACCGTAACGCGAGACAATCTCGGTTTCGATGCCATGCTCGTTCAGCTCGGCGAGGATCGCGGCGCCGTCCCACGGCAGCACGCGATAGCAGACGTGATCGACGTTGCGGCCTTCTTTGCCGGGCGCCGCGCCGCCCATGCTGCCGAGCTTGCCGTCGATCGGCACCAGATCAATGAGCGATGTGCCGACGCGAAGCTGGTAGAGGCCGACCGCTTCCTGACGTTTCTCCCACCGCGCGCCGAGCACGTCGATGTAGAAGCCCGCGACGCGATCGAGATCGACGACGCGCAGCACGACATGATCGATCGCCTGGATGGTGATCATGCGGCAGGTTCCAGCGCCTTTACGCCCGGCAGCTCCTTGCCCTCCATCCATTCGAGGAAGGCGCCGCCGGCGGTGGAGACGAAGGTGAAATCGTCCGCGACCCCGGCATGGTTGAGCGCCGCGACGGTATCGCCGCCGCCGGCGACCGAAACGAGCGTTCCTTCCTGCGTCAGCGCCGCGGCATAGCGGGCGAGCGAGACGGTGGCCGCATCGAACGGCGGTGTCTCGAAGGCGCCGAGCGGCCCGTTCCAGACCAGCGTCCGGCAATTCTTGAGTGCGTCCGACAGCGCCTCGACCGCGGCGGGGCCGACATCAAGGATCATCTCGTCTGCGGCGACCTCGTGGACATTGCAGGTGCGCAGAGACGGCGGGTTGGCGGCAAATTCCTTGGCGACCACCACGTCGTAAGGAAGGTGGACGGTGCAGTTCGCGCGCTCCGCCGCGTCGAGGATGTCCTCGGCAGTGCCGGTGAGATCGTGCTCGCACAGCGACTTGCCGACATCGACGCCGCGCGCGGCGAGGAAGGTGTTGGCCATGCCGCCGCCGATGATGAGATGATCGACCTTCGCGACGAGATGCTTCAGCACGCCGAGCTTGGTCGAGACCTTGGCGCCGCCGACCACCGCGGCGACCGGCCGCTCGGGATTGCCGAGCGCGGCTTCGAGCGCCTTCAGCTCCGCTTCCATCGCGCGGCCTGCATAGGCCGGGAGCAGATGCGCGAGCCCCTCGGTCGAGGCATGCGCGCGGTGCGCGGCGGAGAAGGCATCGTTGACGTAGAGATCGCCGTTTGCCGCCATCGCCTTGACGAGCGCAGGATCGTTCTTCTCCTCGCCCTTGTGGAAGCGGGTGTTCTCGAGGATCGCGACGTCGCCGGGACGCAGTACTTTCAGCGCGTCGGCGACCGCATCACCCTGGCAATCGGGCACGAACTGGACCTGGCGGCCGAGCACATGGCTGTAGCCGCGGGTGACGAGCGACAGCGACATGTCGGGCCGCTTCTCGCCCTTGGGCCGGCCGAAATGCGCCAGCAGCAGGACGATCGCGCCCTTGTCGGCAAGCTCGGTGACGGTGGGGAGCGTGGCGCGGAAACGCGTATCATCACTCACCGCGCCATCGTGCATCGGCACGTTGAGATCGACGCGCACCAGCGCCCGCTTGCCGTGGATGTCGCCGAGATCGTCGAGGGTCTTGAAGGCGGTCATGTTTCCTCTCGATCAATTCCCCCTCCCGCTTGCGGGAGGGGCTAGGGGAGGGCTTGTCGGCGGCGGGCAGTGGGGCGGAACAGCTCCTCCCCCGACCCCTCCCGCAAGCGGGAGGGGAGACCAGCCATCAGCCCAGCTTTGCCATCGCGCCGGCGGTGTCGACCATGCGGTTCGAGAAGCCCCATTCGTTGTCGTACCAGGAGACGACGCGGACGAGCTTGCCCTCCAGCACCGCGGTTTCGAGGCTGTCGATCGTCGAGCTTGCCGGGCTATGGTTGAAGTCGATCGAGACCAGGGGCTCGTCGGTGTAGGCGAGGATGCCCTTGAGCGGGCCGCTCTCGGAAGCCTTCCTGAGCAGGCCGTTGACCTCCGCGACATCGGTATCGCGCTTCGGCGTGAAGGTGAGATCGACGAGGCTGACGTTGGGCGTCGGCACGCGGACGGCGGAGCCGTCGAGCTTGCCCTTCAGCTCGGGCAGCACCTCGCCCACCGCGCGCGCGGCGCCGGTGGTGGTCGGGATGATCGACATGCCGGCGGCGCGGGCGCGGCGCTTGTCGGAATGGATCTGGTCGAGGATCTTCTGGTCGTTGGTATACGCGTGGATCGTCGTCATCAGCCCGCGCTCGATGCCGATCGCGTCGTTGAGCACCTTGGCGACCGGCGCCAGGCAGTTGGTGGTGCAGGACGCGTTGGAGACGATGGTGTGCCCCGCCTCCAGCTTGTCGTCGTTGACGCCGTAGACGACGGTCAAGTCGACGCCCTTCGCGGGGGCCGAGATCAGCACCTTCTTGGCGCCCGCCGCGATATGCTTCTCGGCCGACGCGCGATCGGTGAAGAAGCCGGTGCATTCAAGGACGAGATCGACGCCGTTATCCTTGTGCGGCAGGTCCGCGGGATCGCGCTCCGCTGTAACCTTGATGCGCTTGCCGTCGATGACGAGGTCATTGCCGTCGGCCTTTACCTCGCCGGCATAGGCGCCATGGACGCTGTCACGCTTGAACAGCAAAGCGTTGGATTCGGCGTCGGCGAGATCGTTGATCGCGACCAGTTCGAGCCCGCTGTCGGGGCGCTCCAGGATCGCGCGCGCCACGAGGCGGCCGATACGCCCGAAACCGTTGATCGCAACTTTGGTCGCCATGTCATTGATCTCCTTTGAGCGCGGCCTCGATCTGCGGCGCGATGGCGTCCGCGGTGAGGCCGAAATGCTTGAATAAATCCTCCGCCGGCGCGGAGGCGCCGAAGCGGTCGAGGCCGAAGCGCAGCCCCTTCACCATCGTGTGCCGCTCCCAGCCGAGCGTGGTGCCCGCCTCGATCGAGACGCGGAGCAGCTTTTCCGGCGGCAGATCGGGCAGCACATCATTGCGCCAAGCGGCAGCCTGCTGCGCGAAAAGCTCCCAGGACGGCATCGAGACGACATCGGCGCCGATGCCCTTCGCCTCCAACCGGTCGGCGGTGTCGAGCGCGATCTCGACTTCGGAACCGGTGGCGATGAGGATGACGCGGCGCTCGGCTTTGGCGGCGCGGAGGCGATAGGCGCCGCGCGCGGAAAGGTTCTCGCCCGCAGCCTCGGTCCGCACTTGGCGCAGGTTCTGGCGGGTCAGCGCCAGCACCGACGGGCCGTCCCTGCGCTTAAGGGCGAGCTCCCAGCATTCCGCCGTCTCCACCGCGTCCGCGGGGCGGAAAACCGCGAGGTTCGGGATGAGGCGCAGGCTCATCACATGCTCGACCGGCTGGTGAGTCGGCCCGTCCTCGCCGAGGCCGATCGAATCATGCGTCATCACGTAGATCGCGCGCGCGTTCTGGAGCGCCGACAGGCGGATCGCCGGGCGGCAATAGTCGCTGAACACCAGGAAAGTGCCGCCGTAGGGGATGACGCCGCCATGCAGAGCCATGCCGTTCATCGCCGCGCCCATGCCGAATTCGCGGATGCCGTAATAGATGTAGCGGCCGGCGTAGTCGTCGGCGGTCAGCGGTGTCATCGCCTTGGTCTTGGTATTGTTCGATCCGGTGAGATCGGCCGAGCCACCGACCGTCTCCGGCAGCGCCGCGTTGATTGCCTCGAGCGCCAGCTCGGATGCCTTGCGCGTCGCGATCTTCTGCGGCGCGGCGATCAGAGCATCGACATGCGCCTTGATGCCGATATCGGCGGGAAGCTCGCCCGCCATGCGGCGGTGGAAATCGGCCGCGTCGGAATGCGCGTCAAGCCGGCCGGCCCAAGCGCGGCGTGCCTCCGTACCGCGACGGCCTGCTTCGGCCCAGGTATCGCGCACCTCATCGCGGATTTCGAACGGCGGATAGCTCCAGTCCAGCTCCCTGCGCGCGGCCGCCACTTCGTCGGCGCCCAGCGGCGAGCCGTGGGTGGCGCTGGTGCCCTGCTTGTTGGGTGCGCCTTTGCCGATGATCGTGCGGCAGCGGACGAGGCTGGGCCGCGGATCGGCCTGCGCCTCGGCGAGCGCCTTGCGGATCGCATCGAAATCATGGCCGTCGCACTCGGCGACGTGCCAGCCCGAGGCGGCGTAACGGGCGGGGATGTCCTCCGAGGTCGAGAGATCGGTGCCGCCGTCGATGGTGATCCGGTTGTCGTCCCACAGCACGTTGAGCCGGCCGAGCTTCAGATGGCCGGCGAGGCCGACCGCCTCGTGATTGATGCCTTCCATCAGGCAGCCGTCGCCCGCGATGACCCAGGTGCGATGATCGACGAGATCGTCGCCGAACACGGCGTTGAGGTGCCGCTCGGCGATTGCCATGCCGGCCGCCATCGCGAACCCCTGCCCCAGCGGTCCGGTGGTGCATTCCACGCCCTTGAGCATGAAATTTTCGGGATGTCCGGCACAGGGACTGCCGAGCTGGCGGAAGCCACACAGTTCCTCGATCGTCGGGTGCGCGTAGCCGGTGAGGTGGAGCAGCGAATAGATCAGCATCGATCCGTGCCCCGCCGACAGCACGAAACGGTCGCGGTCCGCCCAGTCGGGATCCTGCGGATCATATTTGAGGACTTCGGTGAACAGCACCGTCGCGACGTCGGCCATGCCCATCGGCATGCCGGGATGGCCGCTGTTGGCCGCCTGCACCGCATCCATCGACAAGGCCCGGATGGCGTCGGCAAGCATCTTGGGGTGCGCGGTCAAGGCTGGGTCCTCATCGGGCATGGGAAGGGGCGCGGACTCGCGGCCCGGCCTGCCCGGCTCCTTTAAGCGCGGAGCCGCGCCCGTCAACCGCCCCGCCCCGGCGCCGAGCCGCGCGCTGGACGCTTGCCGCCTGAACGCGGCAGGCTTATTCGTCGGGCATGGCAGACCAACGCGCCCAGGCGGCGATTCAGAGGATCGAGCGGGCCCTCGCCCGGATCGAGGCGGCGGCATCCGCGCCGCGCCCGCAACCGCAGCGCGACGACGGCGAACTCATCGAACTCCGCGCGACGCATCAGGCGCTCCGCAACAAGGTGGAGAGCGCGATCACCCAGATCGACCGGCTGCTCGAAGTGGAGGCGCGCTGATGGCGACCGTGGACCTCATGGTCGGCGACCGGAGCTATCCGGTGGCCTGCCGCGACGGCGAGGAGGAGCATCTCAAGACGCTCGCCCGCACAGTCGATGCCAAGGCGAAGGAAGCCGCTGCTGCGGTCGGCAACATGGGCGAGGCGCGGCACCTGCTGTTCGCATCGCTGCTGATGGCGGACGAGCTGGTCGAAATCCGCGCCGGGCGCGCGCCCGCGCCTGCTGCCGATCCGGCGATGGCCGAGGCGCTGGAGCAGCTTGCCGCGCGTTTCGAGTCGCTGGCCGACAGGCTTGAGAAGGACGCCGCGACTTCCTAGATAGGGCGATGACGGGTTCTGCCCGGTACGAGCTCTTGCGAACATCCCTGAGGCGATAAGACATCCTCGGGGGCTGTCCCTGCCCGGACCCTGGTCCGACGCAAATGGTCCCCACCTGACGTTGAGGCGTCAGAGGATATTCCGGCAAACGGCCATGGCGGTCCCGTCACCCCCCTCCAAGCCCAACAGGCGGCAAGCGGCGCGCGATGCGCGGCGTGCCTTTGCGCGTGCGCTGGACGCCGACGCGCGTAATGCGCAGGAGGCGGCGCTGGCCGCGATCGCCCTGCCCCATCTTGGCTCCGCGCGCGCGGTCGCCGGCTATCATCCGATGAGGGACGAAATCAGCCCGCTCGCGATCCTCGACGCGCTGACCCCCGGCCAGGCCGCGGCGCTGCCGTGGTTCGCTGACCGCGATTCGCGGATGATGTTCCGCGCGGCGCCGGCGACCGAACCCGGGCCGTGGGGCGTGCTCCAGCCACCCGGCGATGCCGAAGCGCTCGCGCCCGACATCGTGCTGGTGCCGCTGGTGCTAGCGGATCGGCACGGCACCCGCATCGGCTTGGGCAAGGGCCATTACGACCGCGCGCTCGCGCATCTCCGCGCCGCGAGCGACGTGAAAGCCATAGGCGTGGCCTGGGACATGCAGATCAGCGAAGACGCCCTGCCCGCCGATCCGTGGGACGCCCCGCTCGATGCGATCGTCACCCCTTCGCGCTGGATCGACTGCCGGTGAGGCGCGAACCGACATGGCGCCAGCCGGTGGGCATGGCGATGATCCTGCTGCTGATCGCGGGCTGGGCGGTAATCGCGGTCACGATCGGCGAGATGATCGAGACGGCGCCGTGGCCGCTGCTCGCGCTCTATTACACCGTCGCGGGCATCATCTGGATCTTCCCGCTGAAGCCGCTGCTCCGCTGGATGGAGACGGGCCACTGGCGCCGCCCCTAGGGCGTTTCGGTCGCCGAGACATGATTGAGCGCGATCACCCACTTGCCCTCGCGCTTGCGCATCAGCCGGGTGTTGATCCCGTCCTGCGTGTTCTTCGGGCGGCTGAGCCGATAGCGGCTGATGAGCTGCGCGGCATCGGGCCCCAGCATCTCGATGCGGATATCGTAGAAGCGCAGATTGCCGCGCAGATTCTCTGAGCCGCCATAATCGCGGATGTAATGATCCAGCGTCCCCTGCCAGCCGTCCTGCAACTTACCGCGCGATACGAAGATCACGTCGGGGTTGGCGAAGCCTGCCATATAGCCGCGGAAATCTCCCCGGTTCCACGCCGCCTGCATCCGCGCGATCACGTCGCGGATCGCGGCTTTTTCCTGCTCGGCCGACGGCGCGGCGGTGACGGGCGAAGCTAAGGAAAGCGCGAGCGCGGCGAGCATCCACGGCATGATCTTCATCTGGCTTCTCCGAACGGCGCGTCGAGCGAGGGCGAGGGCTCCGTGAACCAGACGGCGCCGTCTTCGGTCACATGAAAATGATCTTCCAAGCGGACGCCGAAGCGATCAGGGACTACGATCATCGGCTCGTTGGAGAAGCACATGCCGGGGACGAGCGGGGTCAGGTCTCCGCGCACCAGGTAGGGGCCTTCGTGGATCGAAAGGCCGATGCCGTGACCGGTGCGATGCGGCAGGCCGGGCAGCCGGTAGTCCGGCCCAAGCCCCGCCTTTTCCAGTACCGCGCGGGCGGCATCGTCGACGGCGGCGCAGGGCACGCCAGGTCGGACGGCATCGAAAGCGGCCTGCTGCGCCTCGCGCTCGACCTCCCAGATGCGGCACTGCTCGGCATCCGCATCGCCAAACACATAAGTGCGGGTGATGTCGCTGTTATAGCCTTCGACGGTGCAGCCGGTATCGATCAGCACCATGTCGCCCTCGGCGAGCACCGATTCGCCGGGAAGCCCGTGCGGGAAGGCGGTCGAGCGGCCGAACTGGACGATGCAGAAGCTGCTCCCCGCGGCGCCCAAGCCACGATGCGCCTCGTCGATGAAGCGGCGCACCTCCGCGGCGGTGATGCCGGGCGCGAGGATGCGCGCGGCGCGGCGCTGCACCTCCAGCGTCATAGCTTTCGCCTGGCCGAGCAGCGCCAGTTCGACAGCGGATTTGATCGAGCGGCAACCGGTCACGATCTGCGATCCGTCGATCAGCGCGACCGATGGCGCGGCGCTGCGGATGCGATCGACCATCACGAACGCCATATCGGGATCGACCGCCAGTCGCGCCGCGCCCGCATCCTTCAAGGCACCGGATACGAGCGCCGACGGGCTCTCGTCTTCTTCCCACAGCCGGATGTCGGCATCGATCGCGAGATCCGCTTCCAGCGTGCCGAGCTCGAACCGCGGGCAGATGACGACCGGGCTGCCCTTGACGGGCAGCAGCATCGCGACCAGCCGCTCGGTCGCACCCCACGGCACGCCGGCGAAATAGCGGAGGCTGGCGCCCGCACCGATCAGCAGCGCATCGGCGCCCGCCGCGGCGGTCAGCGAACGCGCGCGTTCGATCCGCGCGAGCCTCTCCTCGCGCATGATGGGCGGCGCGCGGTCCTGCCAGGGAGTGAGCGCGGCGAGCTCCGCCGCAGCCGTCGATCCGCCGATACCGATTGTCATGCGTGTCCCTCGAAGCGTGCGATGTCGAATGGCGAAAGGTCTAGCGCGGGTGCATCGCCGGTGACGAGCGCCGCGATCGCCTCGCCGGTCGCAGGCGCGAGCGTGAGGCCGAGATGCTGGTGCCCAAAGGCATAAAAGAGGTTGGGCACACGGCGGCTGCGGCCGATCGCCGGAAGATAGTCAGGCAAGGTCGGCCGCGCGCCCATCCAGCGCGCACGAGGCCTATCGAACGGCAGGCCGAGCGCATCGATATGCGCCTCCAGCCGATCCCACTTGCGCGGATCGGGCGGGCTCGCGGATCGCGCGAACTCGACGAAGCCGGCAGCACGGATGCCGGAGCGGAAGCGGGTGACGATCATCGACCGGTCCTCGAACACGACCGGCGGAAAGTCCGCAGGCCAATCACTGGCCGCGGACTGGATATGATAGCCACGCTCGGCGATCAGCGGCGCCTTGTGGCCGAGCGGCGCGAGAAGATCGCGCGAGGCGACGCCGGCCGCGAGGACGAGGCAATCGGCGGACAAGATGCTGCCGTCGTCGAGAACCACGGAGGCTTGGTCGGACGCGATGCGGCGCACTGCCGCTGTATGCCTCTCGCCGCCCAGTGCTGCGAAGGCCGCATCGAGCGCCTCCGCAAGCAGATCGGGATCGGCAATACGTGCCGTCCCCTCGAAACGGGCCGCACCAGCCGGATCGCGCCCGAGCAGCGCCGCCAGCCCGGCGCGCTCGTCCGCCGTCAGATCGCGGATGTGCGTCGTGCCCTTGTCCGCCGCTTCCCATGCCGCACGGCCGTCGCGGGCCGTCGCGGGGCTTTCCCAGACGACGTAATGGCCGTCCGCGACGACGAGATCGCCCGCGCTTGCCGTATCGGCAAGCCGTTGCCAGGCGGGAAGTGCCTCGACCAGCAAGGCGCCGAGCGCCCGCTTGCCGCGCGCGAACCGATCGGGTGCGGCGGCGCGGACCAGCTTCAGCGTGAAAGGCAGCCAAGTGTCGATATCGCGCAACGGCAGCGCCACCGGGCCCGCCGGAAACAGCCGTTTCGGGAGGCTGCGCACCACTGCCATCGAGGCCAGCGGCTCGACCTGTTCCACCGCGATATGGCCCGCATTCCCCCACGACGCCGCCCGGCACGGAAATTGGGGATCGACAATCGTGACGCGAAGGCCCTTGATCGCCAAATGCAGCGCGGAGCTTAACCCGATGATCCCCCCGCCGATGACGATCGCCGTTTCGGCAGGTCCCGATTTCCCGATTGGCATACTCGATAATATACCGTATACGATACCGAGGCTCAATGGAGGATCTTGGTGAAATACACGCGACCGATTTGGCACGGTGTCTATCCCGCGGCCACCACGCAATTTGCCGACGATCTATCCCTCGATCTTCCCGCCACCGTGAAGGTGCAGCAGGCGCTAGTCGATAACGGGGTAGACGGGCTCGTCCTGCTCGGCACGGTGGGGGAGAACAATTCGCTGCTCCCCGACGAAAAGCGCGCCGTGCTCGAAGGGGCGGTCGGCAAGCTCAAGGGGCGCGTGCCGCTGATTACGGGCGTCTCGGAACTCTCGACCGACCGTGCCGTCGCCTTCGCGCGCGATGCCGAAGCCGCGGGGGTCGATGGGCTGATGGTCCTCCCCGCGATGGTCTATGTCCCCACCGAGGACGAGCTCTACGCCCATCTCAAGACGGTCGCAGAGGCGACCGCGCTGCCGGTGATGCTCTACAACAACCCGCCCGCCTATCGCGTCTCAATCGGGCTCGACGTGCTCGAACGGCTGGCCGAAATCCCCAACGTCGTCGCGATCAAGGAAAGCGCGCCGGATTCGCGGCGCGTGACCGACGTCATCAACCGCTGCGGCGACCGCCTGCTCGTCCTGGCGGGCCTGGACGATGTGGCACTCGAAGGGCTGCTGCTCGGCGCTGTCGGCTGGGTCTCTGGGCTGACCAGCGCTTTCCCGCAGGAATCCGTCGCGCTGATCGCGGCGGTCGAGCGCGGCGATCTCGACGAAGCGCGCGCGATCTACCGCTGGTTCATGCCGCTGCTCCATCTCGACGCAGACCATGATCTCGTCCAGTCGATCAAGCTCGCCGAGCAGGTGATGGGCCGCGGATCGGAGCGCGTGCGCATGCCCCGCATGCCGCTCGCCGGCGCGCGCCGCGCGGAGGTAATCGCAATGGTCGAGAAAGCCGCAGCGACGCGGCCGACGCTCACCAGGGCGGCCGCCTGACGCCGATGCGCCACACCTTCTTCTGCATCGACGGCCATACCGCTGGAAACCCAGTCCGGCTGGTGGCCGGCGGCGCGCCGCCGCTGCGCGGCGCGTCGATGGCGGAGCGGAGGCTGGATTTCCTCGAACGGTTCGACTGGATCCGCACCGGCCTCTGCTTCGAGCCGCGCGGCCACGCGATGATGTCGGGCGGGTTCCTCTATCCGCCGACGCGCGACGACAGCGATTGCGGCATCCTCTTCATCGAGACAAGCGGATCGCTGCCGATGTGCGGCCACGGCACGATCGGCATGGTGACCTTCGGGCTGGAGAACGGCCTCATCACCCCGCGTGAGGCAGGGGGGCTGCGGATCGAAGTCCCCGCCGGCATCATCGATATCGCCTATCGCACGGATGGCGATCGCGTCCGCTCCGTGCGCATCCACAACGTGCCCGCCTATCTCGCCAGGCAGGCACTGGAGATCGACGTGCCAGGCTTCGGTCCGCTGACCGTCGATGTCGCTTATGGCGGCAATTATTACGCGATCGTCGAGCCGCAGGGCGCCTATACGGGCCTCGACGATCTCGGCGCCGAGCGCCTGGTGGCGCTGAGCCGCATCGTACGCGAGCAGGTGCGCGCCGCTTACGAGCCCGTCCATCCGCTCGATGCATCGATCCGCGGCGTCAGCCATGTGCTGTGGGCGGACGCGCCGAAAGGTGACGGCGCCGACGGCCGCAACGCCGTCTTCTACGGCGACAGCGCGATCGACCGCAGCCCGTGCGGCACCGGCACTTCGGCGCGGCTGGCGCAGCTTGCCGGTACGGGTCGCCTGTCGGTGGGCGACGCTTTCGTTCACGAAAGCTATATCGGCAGCCGCTTCACCGGCCGGGTCGAAGCCGAGGCGCGCGTCGGCGAGCTGCCGGCCATCGTCCCGTCGATCGAGGGATCGGCGATCGCTACCGGCTACAACACCATCTGGATCGACCGCGAAGACCCGTTCTGGGCGGGCTTCTCAGTCTCATGAGAGAGCAATGATCGAAACCATCACACTCGCCCATCATATCGCCGGAAACCGCCGCGAAGGCGCTGCCGCCTTCGCGCAGGACAATCCCGCGCGTGCGGACGACCTTCACGTCGAGGGGCCGGAGGCGGATGCGGCGCTGGTGGCCGAGGTGGTGGACGCGGCGCGACAGGCGGTCGAGGCGCTCGCCGCAGCGGGCATCGAAGCGCGTGCCGACGCGCTGGCGCGGATCGGGCGGACGCTCGGCGCCGAGGCCGACCGCATTGCGCTGCTCATCGCGCGCGAGACCGGCAAGACGCTGGGCGATTCCAAGGGCGAGGTGATGCGCGCCGCGCGGCTGTTCGACTTCTTCGCCGGCGAGACCCTGCGCAACGCGGGCGAGCGTTTCGCTTCCACCCGCCCCGGTGCGATCGTCGAGGTCGATCACGTCCCCGTCGGCGTCGTCGCCGCGATCACGCCGTGGAATTTCCCGATCGCCATCCCCGCCTGGAAGATCGCCCCCGCGCTCGCCTACGGCAATGCGGTGCTTTGGAAGCCGTCGGAGATTGCCTCCGCCACCGCCGACGCGCTGATGGCGGTCATCGCGGGCGCCGGGCTTCCGGACGGCAGCGTCAACATGCTGCTCGGCATGGGCGATGCCGGCAGGGCGATCGTCGAGGCGGACGGCGTCGATGCGGTGAGCTTCACTGGATCGGTCGCCACCGGCGCGCGGGTGCGCGCCGCGGCCGCCGAGCGCGGCGCACGCGTCCAGCTCGAGATGGGCGGCGTCAACGGCCTGATCGTGATGGCCGACGCGGACCTCGACAATGCCGTAGACTGCGCGGTCAACGGCGCCTTCTTCGCGGCCGGCCAGCGCTGCACCGCGACCTCCCGGATGATCGTCGGGGATGCGATCGCCGACCGCTTCATCGACGCCGTGCGGGAGCGCGTGGCGGCGCTCAAGATCGGCGACCCCACCGACGCCGCAACTCAGGTCGGTCCGCTGGCCGCGCCCCACCAGAAGGAGACGATCGCTCGGCAGGTGGCTGCGGTCGAGGCCTCGGGCGCCAAGCCGGTATTCGGCGGAAGCGGGGCGGCGATGGAGCAGTGCTTCTACGCCCCCACCCTCTTCGACTGCGCCGCGCCGGAAGGAACGCTGGGGCAGGAGGAAATTTTCGGCCCGGTCGCCGGCGTGTTCCGCGTCTCGGGGTTCGACGAGGCGATGACGGTGCTCAACGGCAACCGCTTCGGCCTGTCGGCGGGCATCTGCACGCGATCCTTGCTCCACGCCGAAGAGTTCAAGCGGCGCGCGCGGGCGGGGATGAAGATGGTCAATCTGCCCACGGCCGGCGTCGATTATCACGCGCCGTTCGGCGGTGTCGCGGACTCCAGCTACGGCCCGCGCGAGCAAGGCCGTGCCGCGCGCGCCTTCTACACGAACATGACGACAAGCTATGTGAAGGCGCTATGAGCGGACGATGAGCATCGTCGTCCGCAACCTTTCCGAACAGCTTACGGAACTGGTCCGCGACCGCATTCTCGCGGGATCGGTCCCCCAGGATCTGCCAATCCGGCAGGACGCGCTCGCCGCCGAGCTTGGCGTCAGTAAAATTCCGCTGCGCGAGGCGCTTACCCGGCTGGAGCAGGAGGGACTGCTGCGATCGCAGGCCAACCGCGGCTATTTCGTCCGCCAGCTCAGCGCCGCCGAGGCGGAGGAGGTGTTCGCGCTGAGGTTGAAGCTGGAGCCCGACGCGACCGCCGCCGCCGCGAGCCAGGCGAGCGACGAGGAGCGTCGCCGCGCCGAGGCCGCACTCGTCGAACTCGAGCGGGTGACCGCACAGCACGACCTCAGCGTCGGCGCCGCCAACCGCGCCTTCCATCTCGCGCTCGTCCGCCCCGCCGCGCAGCCGGTGACCGCGACCATCATCGAGCGGATGCACATCCTTTCCGAACGCTATGTCCGCGTGCATCTCGAGCCGCTCGGCCGCAACGAGCGCGCCAACGAGGAGCATCGCCACATCATCGACGCCTGGCTGAGCCGCGACGGCGATCACGTCGCGCGGCTGCTGCGCATGCACATCGATCAGACGCTGGAGGATCTGCGCCGGCAGCTACCGGCCTGACGGGACAACAAGAGCCGGCGGACGCCGGCCGGACAGAGGGGGATGCTGGTGGCGCATAATGCCTGGGCGCGCGTGCGGGGGCCGCGCAAGCCGCTCGATTCCGCGGATCATGTCGGCGCGGAACAAACACTGCGTAAGACGCTGAGCTGGCCGCACCTCGTCGCACTCGGCGTCGGCGCAATCGTCGGCACCGGCATCTACACGCTGACCGGCGTCGGCGCCGACCGCGCCGGGCCGGCGGTGATCCTAGCCTTCGCCATCGCCGGCGCGGTCTGTGCCTGCGCCGCGCTCGCCTATGCCGAGCTGGCGACGATGATTCCGACCTCGGGCAGCGCCTACACCTACACCTATACGGTGCTCGGCGAGACGATCGGCTGGGTCGTCGGCTGGAGCCTCATCCTCGAATATTCGGTGGCATGCAGCGCGGTCGCGGTGGGCTGGTCCGCCTATCTCGTCGGCTGGCTGCAATCGGCAGGAATCGTGCTGCCGCCTGAGCTGCTGGTCGGCCCGCATGCGGGCGGCATCGTCAATCTCCCCGCGGTGCTCGTCGCGCTGGCGATCGCGGGTATGCTGATGGCCGGCACACGTGAGAGCGCGACGTTCAACATCATCCTCGTTTTCATCAAGCTCGCCGCGCTCGCCGTGTTCGTGGCGTTGACCCTTCCCACCTTCAATGCCGACAATCTCTCGCCCTTCATGCCCTACGGCTTCGGCAGCACGGTGCAGGGCGGCGAAACGCGCGGCGTGATGGCGGCGGCGGCGATCGTGTTCTTCGCCTTCTACGGCTTCGACGCGGTCGCGACCTCGGCCGAGGAAGCGAAGAATCCGGGCCGCGATCTCAAGATCGGCATCATCGGATCGATGCTGACCGCGACGTCCATCTACATGCTGGTCGCGGTCGGTGCGGTCGGCGCGGTCAGCTACACGTTGCTCGCCGGATCGGCCGAGCCGCTGGCTTTCGTGCTGCGCTCGCTCGACCATCCGTTTGCGGCGACCGCGGTGGCGATGGCGGCAATCATCGCGCTGCCCTCGGTCATCCTGGTGATGATGTATGGCCAGAGCCGCATTTTCTTTGTGATGGCACGCGATGGGCTGCTGCCGCGCTGGGCGAGCAAGGTCTCGCCGCGCACCGGATCGCCGGTGCTCATCACCGGCGTCACCGGGCTCTTCGTCGCCGCCTTCGCGGGCTTCTTCACGATCGGCGATCTGGCGGAGCTCGCTAATGCGGGGACGCTGCTCGCCTTCATCGCGGTCGGCGCGTGCCTGATGATCCTGCGCCGCACCCGGCCCGATCTGCCGCGTGTGTTTCGCTGCCCGCAGCCTTATGTGGTCGGCACGCTCGCCATCCTCGGCTGCGCCTATCTGATGCTGAGCCTGCCCGAGCTGACGCTGATGCGCTTCGTGATCTGGAACCTGATCGGGCTTGCCGTCTACCTGCTCTATGGTCGTGCGCGCAGCATCCTCACCCGCGACATGCTGGCGGAAGAACGATCGTAAGGACTGTTCCCCGGCATCGGATCTACGGCGCCGTTGCAGGCCTCGGCGGGTTTTCGCCGCCGTCGGCGATGAATTGCTTCATCCGCGCTTCCAGTACCGGCAGCGGCACCGATCCCAGCGCCAGGATAGCATCGTGGAACTTGCGCTGGTCGAACTTCGGCCCTAGCGCTTCCTCGGCTTCGTTGCGGTGGCGGCGGATCTGGAGCTCGCCCAGCTTGTAGGCGACGGCCTGGCCCGGCCAGGCGATATAGCGATCGACCTCGGTCGTAATCTCGTGGTCCGAGAGCGCGACATTCTCTTTCATATAGGCGATCGCACGATCACGGCTCCAGCCATATTCATGGATACCGGTATCGACGACGAGGCGGACGGCGCGCCACATCTCGTAGGTCAGCCGCCCGAAATTCTGGTAAGGCGTCTCATAGATGCCCATTACCGTGCCGAGCCACTCGGTGTAGAGGCCCCACCCCTCGCCATAGCCCGAGAAATAGATGTTGTCGCGGAACGCCGGGCGATCCGGCCCCTCCAGCGCGAGCGCGGCCTGGAAGCTGTGCCCCGGCGTGCATTCGTGCAGCGCGAGCGACGGCAGCGTATAGAGCGGGCGCGCCGGCAAATTGTAGGTGTTGAACAGGCAGCTTTCGAGCCCGCCGCGCCCGCCGGTGTAGATCGGCGCGAGTGCGGGCGGCACCGGCAGGATGCCGTGGCGGTAGCGCGGCAGGAAGCCGATCGTGTCCTTGAGCTTCAGGTCCGCCTTCTTCACCCAATAGGACGCGTCGGCGAGCAGCTCGTGCGGTGTCTTGGCGTAGAATTGCGGATCGGTGCGCAGGAAGGTCATGAATTCGGCGAGCGATCCTTCGAACTTCGCTTCCTGTTTCGTCGCTTCCATCTCGGCGCGGATGCGCGCAACTTCTGAGAGGCCGATCTTGTGGATCTGCGCGGGCGTGAGCTTGAGCGTCGTGAACTTCTCGATCATCGCCTGATAATAGGCCTTGCCGTCGGGCAGCGTGGACGCGCCGATATTGGTTCGCGCCTTGGGCAGATATTCGTCGCGGATGAAGGCGAGAAGCTTGGTGTAGGCGGGCACCGCCTGACCGTCGATCACCTGCCGCGCCTCGGCGCGCAGCCGCGCCTTCTCGGCCTCCGGCATCGATGCCAGCATGTCCTTGAACGGCGTGTAGAGCGGGTTTTCCTCGCCGGTCTGGAGATAGGGCTCGATCGTCTTGTCGCGCCCCGTCACCGACACCTGGGGCACGGTGAAGCCGCGCGCGAGCCCGGCGCGCATGTTGACCGTTTCCTCATCGAAATAGCGCGGCACGTCGCGCAGGCGGCCGAGATAGCGGCGGTAGGATGCGGCATCCTTGAATCCTTGGCGGGGCGTGAAGCTGGTCCAGAAAAAGGTGTCCGAATTGAACGGCGCTTCGTAATTTTTGTAGCGGATGTCGTTGATGTCGGCTTCGACCATCGTCTCGAACACTGCGGCGTTGACCTGCTCCTCGGCGGAAAGATCGGATTTCGGGATCGCGCGGACATCGGCCAACGCCTTCGTCCAGTAAGCAAGCCGCCGCTGCTGCGAAGCAGCATCGACGCGCGGCATGCGGTCGGACGCGATGTCGCGGCCTTCCTCATCCTCCTCGCGCGCCATCTCCTTCAGCCGCCAGTCCCACTCGGCATCGTAGATCGCTTTGAGGCGGGTGTCGGCCTTGCCGGGCGCTGGCTGCGCCTGAGCGACAGGCTGTGCAGCGGCCATCGCCGGCGCGATCAGGATCGTCGCGGCGGCGAGGAGAAGGATCGTGCGCATAGCATCTCCGGTCGGTTCGCGCGCAGCGTATACGAAATACGTTGCCGCGGCCAACGGGTGCCCGTGACGCGCAAGACAGAAAACTCGAATGAGAAAATGGCGCGAGTGACGGGGCTCGAACCCGCGACCTCCGGCGTGACAGGCCGGCGCTCTAACCAACTGAGCTACACCCGCGTAGGGTGAGCGGCGGACTAGTGGAGCCGCCAAATGCTGTCAACAAGCCCGGGCGGCTTTTTATCGGGGCGGCCGAGCCTCGCTAATCATCGTCGTCGTGATGGTGGCCGGTGAGCGTCCCCTCCTCGAATAGGAACCCCGCGATATCCGGCCGCCCGGCGGCGTTGAGCACCGTCTTGAAGATGATGAGCAGCGGCACCGCGAGAAGCGCGCCGGTCGTCCCCCACACCCATGTCCAGAAGCTGAGTGCCACCAGGATGAGCAGCGGATTGATCGTCAGCCGCCGCCCGACGAGCGCCGGCGTCAAGATGTTCGCCTCGATCATGTGGACGCCGACGAACGCGACGACCGGCAGCAGCGCATACCAGGGATCGGAGAACACCATCAGCCCGCCGAGCGCGAGCAGCGCCGAGGACGCGATCGGCCCGAGATAGGGGATATAGTTCAGCACAGCGACGATGCCGCCCCACATCAGCGGCGTCGGCATCCCAATCGCCCAGAGCAGCAGCGCCATCAGCAGCCCGACCGACATATTCACCAGCGTGATCGTGCCGAGATAGGTGGAGGTCGAATCGACCACCTGCTGGATGACGCGCGCCGTCGTCATCGCACCGTCGAAGCTGGCGCGTGTCGTGATCGTGGCTTTGCGCATCCGCGTCCAGCCGGCGAGGAAGAAGAAGATGACGAGCAGGGCGAAGAAGGCGTGGATCAGCGCGTACGGCGCCGAGGTCGCGATGAGATCGAGCATCGAGTTGGGCGTCTCCACTGCCACTTTCTGAACCTCGCCGCCGCCCTTGCCGAATTGGAGCACGACATCGTCGATGAACTTCTCCAGGCTGGCATAGACGTCGAGGATCGGCGCCAGCGTATCGCGGACGCGACCGATCCGCTCGGGCAGCATCTGCACCCAGGCGGTCGCCGGCACCACGATCGCCGCCACGGCGGCATTGGCGATGCCCAGGAAAAGCAGCACGCAACTGAAGGCGGCGAGACCCGAGGGTACGCGGCGCCGCTCGAACCATTCGAGCAGCGGCACCAAAGCGATCGCGATCACCAGCGCCGCGGTCACCGGCAGGAAAAATTCGGCGCCGGCCCGCAGCGCGAAGGGTAGTGCCACCGCGAGCCCGACGCCCGCGATCAGGGTTAAGGCAGCGAGCAGCCGATCGCGCCGGTAGGCGGCGGTCTGCGTATCGTCATGCTCTTCATGGTGATGGGCGTGAACAACTGGCGCATCCGCATCCGGCGCCGGCACCTGTGCGGAGGCCTGGCCCGTCGGCGGCGCGTCTGCCTCCCCCGTTCCACCGACCCCAGCCGTCATCCTGCACGCCCCCCAATCGCCATGACCGATCATCCCTCGCCGCGCGCCCGCGCGCAAGCCGCTTCCTGCAGGCCTGTCGCGCGCGGATACCGATCGCGCATGCGGGCTCGTTGAACATCGGCGCGTCGTGCTAAGCTGGCGGCCCGCGCGACATCGGCGGGCAGCTTCCGGGAGAGCTTATGGAGACGATCGGCCGGGACCTTCGCGAAATGCAGCGCGTACCACTCGCACCATCGCATGTGGAAGCCATCCGCGCCGTCGGCAGCGCTGCCTTCTTTCCCGCCGGCACGATGCTGGTCCAGCCGGGAGAGCCAGCCGACCGGTTCGTCTATGTCGAGGAAGGCGAGATTGAGGTCGTAAACGCCTATACCGGCGAACGGCTCGTGCCCTCGACGCTCGGCCCGACGCAATTCATGGCGGAGATCGGGCTGCTCGGCGGAGGCAGCTGGACGATGCCGATGCGCGCCGCGCAGGATACGCGCGTCATCGAGGTTCCGCGCGACACCATATTGAAGCTGATGTCCGAGATCCCGGAGATGTCGGACATCATCATCACGGTGCTAGCCGCGCGCCGCCGCCGCCAGCTCGACGCACGGGACGCATCGCTGGTTCTTGTGGGCGAAGATCAGGATCGCGCGATCCGGCGCATTGCCGATTTCGCCAGCCGCAATCACCTGCCCTACCAGTCGCACGATCTGGGAAGCCCGGAGGCACGCGCGGTCGCGGCGAGCTGCGCGATGGCACCCGACCGCCCCCTGGTCGTCTTCGGCCGCAACCAGGTGATCGACGATCCGAGCCCGGACCGGCTCGCGCAGCTCTTTGGCCTCAGCCGTCAGTTCGAGGACGAGGAATGTTTCGACCTTCTCGTCGTCGGCGGCGGTCCTGCGGGCGTCGCCGCCGGAGTCTATGCCGGGGCGGAGGGACTGTCAGCATTGGTCGTCGAGGATACCGCGATCGGGGGCCAGGCGGGAACATCGAGCCGTATCGAAAATTATATGGGCTTTCCGACCGGCATCTCGGGCGCCGACCTCGTCTGGCGCGGGGAGGTGCAGGCAATGAAGTTCGGCACCCGGTTCGCCATGCCCCGCCGCGTCGTCGACCTCGCGGAGCTTGATGACGGCAGTTTCTGCGCCACCTTTGACAACGGCCAGCGGGTCCGCGCCCGCGCCGTAGTCGTTGCGACAGGCGTGCAATATCGCCGCTTGCCGATCGATCGTCTGGGTGAGTTCGAAGGTGCCGGCGTCTATTATGCCGCGACTGAAAACGAAGCGCGCTATTGCCGAGATGCGGAAGCGATTGTCATCGGCGGGGGCAATTCGGCGGGCCAGGTGGCAATGTATCTCTCGCGCTCGGCACGGCACGTGCGCCTTGTCGTGCGTGGTGACAGCCTCGCCCAGTCGATGTCGAGCTATCTCACCAACCGCTTGGAGGCGGACCCTGCAATCACGATCGAATATGGTGCCGAGATCGTGGCAGTCGACGGTGGTGACGGGCTCGAGCAAGTGACGCTGCGCAACGCCCGAACCGGAGAAGCGCGCCCGATATCGACCTGCGCAATGTTCGTGATGGTCGGAGCCGCGCCCAATACCGGCTGGCTTTCTGGGCTTGTCGCCCTTGATGGCAAGGGCTTCGTGCTGACCGGGGACCAAGCTGGCGCGGACTCACCCTACGCCACATCGCGGGCGGGCATCTTCGCCGTCGGTGACGTGCGAGCGGCCTCCGTAAAACGGGTGGCGTCCGCGGTCGGCGAAGGCTCGGTCGTCATTTCGCGCGTTTGGGCGTACATAAACGCTTAAGTGTGAATCTCGGCCGGCCCGGAGGCGCGCCTAGACACAAAACGGTAGACATTTATGCCGCAAGAGGCAGCTTGCACGAATTCATGCGCAGTAACTGGGCGCCTGGTGAGAACGCCGCCGACACGCCACGACTTCCCCGCCAATCATCCTCTTGAACACCGCGAAGGCGTTACCAATTTTCCGGTCGTCGGCTGCCTTCCGGGGCCCGGCTGGGACAAGAGGGCGCCGGCTCTCATCCGGCGCGTCTCACGCCCAAATTGCTTCAACAGGAGAATTTGGAAATGAGAAACGACTTCGACCTGACCGCCTATCGCCGCTCCACGATCGGCTTCGACCGGCTCTTCGACATGCTCGAGGGCCGGATGCGGGCCGAGGCGGGCGACAATTACCCGCCATTCGATCTCGAGAAGCTCAGCGACGATCGCTATCGCATCACCCTCGCGGTCGCCGGCTTCGGCCCGGATGACATCGAGATCGTCGCGAAACAGGGCGAACTCGTGGTCACCGGGCGCAGGACCGAGGACCGTGACGACGGCGACTATTTGCACCGCGGGATCGCGGCGCGGCCGTTCGAGCGACGCTTCGAGCTAGCCGATTTCGTCGAGGTCCGCTCTGCGGAGTTCGCGAATGGCCTCCTCACCATCTCGCTGGAACGGGAAATTCCCGAGGCAATGAAGCCTCGCAAGATCCCGATCACCGGCACCAATCCGCCGCTGAGCGCCGTCGAGACCGAGCGCGAAGCCGCCTGACGACTGACCGGTCCGGGCGCGTCCCCGCGCCCGGACCTTCGTACCCTTGCACGGCCCGCCAAGCGAATTTATATACCGATCATTATGGAAAATGCGCTCAAAGTTCAGAAGGGCCGCCCTCGGGAATTTTGCGTGGATCAGGCGCTTGCCGCTGCGCTCGGCGTCTTCTGGTCAAAGGGCTATGAAGGCGCTTCGATGACCGATCTTACCGAGGCGATGGGCATCACCAAGCCGAGCCTCTATGCTGCTTTCGGCAACAAGGAGGCGCTGTTCCACAAGGCGCTGGACCTCTACGAGGCCGAAAAGCTCGAATATACGCGCGAGGCGCTGAAGCAGCCGACCGCCCGTGCCGTCGCCGAACATTTCATGCGGGGCGCGATCGATGCGCAGACCAGCGCATGCGACCCCAAGGGTTGTCTCGGCGTCATCAGTGCAACGGCCTGCGGCGCCGAAGCCGAATCGATCAAAGCCGATGTGATCCAGCGGCGCGCGTCCTCACAGGCCGCGCTTGTAGGGAGGTTCGAACAGGCCAAGCGCGACGGCGATCTCCCCGACCATGTCGATGTCGCCGGCCTCACAGCTTATCTCTATGCAATCCTCCAAGGCATGGCGGTACAGGCCGGATCGGGCGCGTCGCGCGCCGATCTGGAGCGCGTGGTGGAGACCAGCCTCCTCATGTGGCCGGGCCGATAAAATATTTTTACCGACCGGTATAAAAGACATTGACGACCGCTGAACCGCTTTCTATACCAATTGGTATGGAAAGGCTGCGAAGGGCGGCGTGCCGGGAGGTACCGGAAAATGACAGAGCGAACAGTCCATCGATGTAGCGGGACCGCGGCGGTTTAGCGGGCGGACAAGACTAACCCATCCAGCGCGAGCCTTACCCTGTCCCGCCACCGATGCGGGCGACGGCAGCTCGCGCTTTAGACAAACTGCATGCGCCGCTGCCGCAGCTCGAAGCTGCGGTGAGGCAGACGTGCGCCTTCAGGGAAACTTCCATGGCATATGTCGATTTCGCCCAAACCCCTGCCCTTGCTGCCCTGGGTGGCGTCGTTCAGCCTGCGGCCGCGCTGCCCGCTGCCCGGCTGACGGCGCTCGAATGGTCGGTGGTGGCGCTTGCTCGTTTCGATCGCCTATCATCGCTCGCGACGCCGGGTCGGCTGGCGGTGGCGCTCGGCAAGGTCTTCCGTGCCGGGCTTCACAACCTGCAGCTGGCCGACCCCCGCCTGGAAGCGCTTCGCCGGATCGCCGTTCTCTATTGGCATCATGGAAGCACCCTTCCGGCCGCCGAGCGTGAGGCCTTCCACGAAGTCGGCTTCACGCCAGGCCAGTTCGATCGGATGGCGGCCAGCATCGATGCGGCGCGAGCGCAGGAAAAGGCCGCGGCATGAACATGATCAGCAAGGTGCAAGCCGACGGCAGCGTCACGGATACGGTCCTGGGGAGACGTTGGCGCTGGGCCGGCCTCATCACGCTCGGCGTTGTCATAGCCGCCGCGGCTTGGGCGCTTCTGCATCGGGAAGCGCCCGCCGTCGCCGCAGCGCCGCCCCCCGTGGTCGAAGTGGTTAGCCCGCTCGTCCGCGCGGTGATCGAATGGGACGATTATGTCGGTCGGTTTGAGGCATCCCAGTCAGTCGAGGTGCGCCCGCGGGTGTCCGGAGCGGTCACCGCCGTGCACTTCACGGACGGAGCGATGGTCGGGAAGGGCCAGCTCCTCTTCACGATCGATCCCCGCCCCTATGCCGCGGCTCTCGCCGAGGCGCGTGCCAGCGTAGCGAGCGCGGCCAGCGACCTCGCGCTTGCCACGGCCAACCTCGACCGCGCCAACCGGCTGGTGACCGACGATGCAGTGTCGACCAGCGATCTCGACCAGCTCCGCGCGCGCGTCCGGGCTGCGACGGCGGCGCTCGCGGCCAGCCGCGCGCGCGTCGAGGCCCGCGCGCTCGATCTTGAATTCACCCGCGTGCGGGCGCCGATCGCGGGCCGCATCTCGGACCGGCGCATTGATGCCGGAAATCTCGTGTCGGCGGGCGACACCGGCGGAACGCTGCTGACGACGATCAACGCGCTTGATCCGATCCACTTCACCTTCGACGCGTCCGAAGCGCTGTTTCTCAAATCGAAGCGGTCGGGATCGGACGGCGCAAGCGTCGAGGTCAAGCTGCAAGACGAGACCGATTATGCTCGCACCGGCCGTCTCGACTTCACCGACAACGGTCTCAACCCACGCTCGGGGACAGTGCGCGCGCGCGCTGTCCTGTCGAACGCAGATCTGTTCCTGACTCCCGGCATGTTCGGCAACATGCGGCTCGCCAACGGCGCAACCGCACAGGCATTGCTGGTGCCCGACACCGCAATCCAGACCGATCAGGCGCGGAAGATCGTGCTGACAGTCGGCCGCGACGGAATTGTCTCAGCAAGGCCGGTCACGCTGGGCCCGGTCGTCGAGGGCTTGCGGATCGTGCGCACCGGCCTTTCGCTCGCGGATCGCGTCATCGTCAACGGCACCCAACTCGCCAGCCCAGGCAGCAAGGTTGCGGTGCGCGCCGGGCGGATCGCCACGGTCCGCGCCGGGACCACGCCGCCGCCAACGCCGCCCGCCGACGAAGCGAGTTTCGCCACCCGCTAGGCCGCTTTTCCCGCGCCTTCTCTCGATCCTCCACACGGGGAGCCTCCCATGCGCCTTTCGCGCTTCTTCATCACCCGCCCGATCTTCGCCGCCGTCATTGCGATCGTCATCACGATCGTCGGCGCGCTCGCCTATCTCGGGCTGCCGGTCTCCCAATATCCCAACATCGTGCCGCCGACGGTGACAGTCGCGGCGACCTATCCCGGCGCCTCGGCCGAGACGGTCGCGGAAACGGTCGCCGCGCCGATCGAGCAGGAGATCAACGGCGTCGACGGGATGCTGTACCAATCGTCGCAATCGACCGGCGACGGGCGGGTGACGATCACGGTTACCTTCAGGTCGGGCACGGATCTCGACGCCGCGCAGGTGCTCGTTCAGAACCGCGTCGCGATCGCGACGCCGCGCCTGCCCCAGGAAGTCCAGCGCCTCGGCATCGTCACCAAGAAGACGACGCCGGACTTCCTGATGGTCGTCAACCTCGTCTCGCCCGACCGCTCGCACGATACCCAATATCTGTCCAACTACGCGCTAACGCAGGTGAAAGACCGGCTGGCGCGGATCGAAGGCGTCGGCGATGTCCAGCTTTTCGGCGCGCGCGATTATGCGATGCGGGTATGGATCGATCCGGGCCGCGCCGGGGCGCTGGGCCTCACCGCGGGCGACATCGTCCAGGCTCTGCGCGCACAGAACGTCCAGGTTGCGGCCGGTACGCTCGGCCAGCCGCCCTACAATCAGAGCAATGCCTTCCAGCTCAATGTGGAGACGCAGGGCCGGCTGACCGAACCCGAGCAGTTCGCCAATGTCGTCATCCGCTCGGATCCCGACGGACGCCAAGTGCGCGTCTCCGATGTTGCACGGGTCGAGCTCGGCGCGGCCGATTATGCGACCAACACCTATCTCTCGGGCGAGCCGACCGTCCTGCTCGGCGTGTTCCAGCGCCCAGGTTCTAACGCGCTCGCGGCCGCCGAGGCGATCACCGCCGAGATGGAATCGCTCGAGAAGGGCTTCCCGCCGGGCCTTGCCTACAAGGTCATCTACAATCCGACCGAGTTCATCGCCCAGTCGATCGACGCGGTCATGACGACGCTCTTGGAGGCGGTGGTCCTCGTCGTCCTCGTCATTGTCGTCTTCCTCCAGCGTTGGCGCGCCGCGATTATTCCCGTCGTCGCGATACCAGTGTCGCTGATCGGCACTTTCGCGGTCCTGCTCGTTGCCGGCTATTCGCTCAACAATCTGTCGCTCTTCGGTCTGGTGCTGGCCATCGGCATCGTCGTCGACGATGCCATCGTGGTGGTCGAGAATGTCGAACGCAACCTCGCGCGCGGCATGTCGCCGCTGCAGGCGGCGTTCACCTCGATGGAGGAGGTTTCGGCGGCGTTGGTCGCCATCGTCGCGGTCCTCTGCGCGGTGTTCATCCCGACCCTGTTCATGACCGGCCTATCCGGCGCCTTCTACCAGCAGTTCGCGGCGACAATCTCGACCGCGACCATCATCTCGCTAATCGTGTCGCTGACGCTGTCCCCCGCCCTCGCGGCCCTCTTGCTCAAAGATCATGCCGAGGACGCGCCGGCGCACTCCCGGTTCATGCGCAGCGTCCGCCGCGCGGGTGACGCCTTCAACCGCGGATTCGATGCGATGAGCGCGCGCTACGGCGCTATGACCCGCGTGCTGGTCACGCGTCCGAGGCGCGTGATGATCGCCTATGCCGGCTTCATCGCCGCCACCGGCGCGATGCTTTGGACGACCCCGACCGGTTTCATCCCCCAGCAGGACCAGGGCTATTTCCTGACCGTCATCCAGCTTCCGTCGGGATCTTCGGTCGAACGGACGGATGCCGTGATGCGCAAGGTCGCGGGCCGCATCCTGCCGCTCGAGGGCGTCAAGGGTGCGGTGATGCTCGCCGGGTTCGACGGGCCGTCGCAGACGCTCGCGCCCAATGCGGCGGCGGCCTACATCCCGCTCGAAGCGTTCAAGGACCGGCCGGGCCTGCACGTCGACCAGATCATGGCGGAGGCGCAGAAGGCGACCGCGGACATCACCGAGGCGCGGCTGATGATCGTGCCGCCCCCCGTCATTCAGGGCATCGGCGCCGCCGGCGGCTTCCGGATGATGGTGCAGGACCGGGGCGGCCACGGCTACCAGGCGCTCGGCAATGAAGCCAACGCGCTGATCGCCAAGGCCAATCAGGCCGAGGGACTGGCCGGCGCCTACACCTTCTTCGACACGTCGACGCCGCGGATCTTCGTCGACATCGACCGGCGCAAGTCCGACATGCTGGGCGTGCCGCCCGAACGCGTCTTCGAGGCGCTCCACGTCTACCTCGGCTCGGTCTTCGTCAACGATTTCAACCTGCTCGGCCGCACCTACCGCGTCACCGCGCAGGCCGACGCGCCGTTCCGCCAGACCCCGGCGGATATCGCAAGCCTCAAGACGCGGTCCGATGCCGGCGGCATGGTCCCGATCGGATCGGTCGCGACCTTCGAGGACAAGACGGGCCCCTATCGTGTGGTGCGCTACAACATGTTCCCGGCGGTCGAAGTTGACGGCAACACCGCGCCCGGTTTCTCGTCGGGCCAATCGCTGGTGACGATGGAAAGGCTCGCCGCCGAGACGCTGCCCAACGGCTATGGCACCGAATGGACCGACATCGCCTTCCAGCAGCAACTGGCGGGCAACACGGCAGCGCTGGTGTTCGCGCTCGCGGTCTTGTTCGTCTTCCTCGTACTGGCGGCACAATATGAAAGCCTGGTCCTCCCGCTCTCGATCATCATGATCGTGCCGATGTGCCTGCTCGCCGCGATGATCGGCGTGAATCTGCGCGGCATGGACAACAATGTGCTGACGCAGATCGGGCTGGTCGTCTTGATCGCGCTCGCCGCCAAGAATGCGATCCTGGTGGTCGAGTTCGCGCGGCAGGCCGAAGCGGAGGACGGGCTGTCGCCGGTGGAGGCGGCGATCCGCGCGGCGGGCGATCGCCTCCGCCCGATCCTGATGACGAGCTTCGCCTTCATCCTCGGCGCCGTCCCGCTGATGATCGCCAGCGGCGCCGGCGCGGAACTCCGCCAGGCGCTGGGCACCGCGGTCGTCTTCGGCATGTTCGGCGTCACCGGCTTCGGCCTCGTATTCACACCCACTTTCTATGTCGTCTGCCGCGCGCTCGGCGACCGATTGCGGCGCCGCCGCGCCGCACCGCCGGCGCTGCTGCAGCCCGCCGAATAAGGAGATGTCTCCATGATCCGCACTCTATTGTCCTCCACCGCAGCGCTCGCGCTCGCGGCGTGTGCGACCGGCCCCGATTATGCGCCTCCGGCCGTCCCGACGGGCGCCGCCGGCCCGTTTGTGTCGGCCAGCGCCGCCGTCAGCCCATCCCCGACCGCCAACGACCGCTGGTGGCAGCTTTATCGTGATCCGGTGCTCGACGGACTGATCGCCGACGCGCTTGCCGCCAATACCGACATCCGCGTCGCCGCCGCGCGCCTGATGAAGGCACGCGCAAGCCTGCGCGAAGTAAAGGGCGACCGGCTGCCGCAGGTCACCGCCGGAGCCAGCGCGACATATGGCCGCGCATCGGCGATCCAGCGCCCGGCGGGCGCCGCGCGTGAGGACTGGACCGTCGATGCCGGGCTCGACGTCGCCTACGAAGTCGATCTGTTCGGCCGGGTCAGCCGCGGCGTGGAAGCCGCCCGCGGCGATGTCGCCGCAGCCGAGGCGGATGCGGATGCCGTGCGCGTTGCGATCGTCGCGGACACGACGCGCGCCTATGCCGATGCCGCGTCGGCCGCCGAGAGGCTCGCCGTCGCCGAGCGGATCGTCGCGCTTCTCGATCGATCGCTGAAGGTGACGCAGCGCCGCGCCGAGGTCGGCATGACGACCGGCCTCGACACGGCGCGCGTTGCAGCGCTGCGCAATCAGCGCCAGGCGGAGGTGCCCGCCATCGCCGCCGAGCGGCAGGCTGCGCTCTTTCGGCTTGCGACGCTGACCGGACGGACCCCGGCGGGGCTGCCGCCGGTCGCCGCCGCGCGCCAAGAGACGCTTCGCCTCGACGACCCGATCCCCGTCGGAGACGGCGCTGCCCTCCTCGCGCGCCGGCCGGACGTTCGCGCCGCCGAGCGCCGTCTCGCTGCGGCGACCGCCCGGATCGGGGTCGCTACCGCCGACCTCTATCCGCGGATCACCCTCGGCGGATCGGTCGGGTCGACCAGCTCTGGGCTCGGCAACCTGTTCGGCGCCGGGCCGCTGAACTGGCTGCTGGGCCCGTTGATCAGCTGGGCCGTCAATCCCACCCAGGCACGCGCAAGGATTGCTGGCGCCGAGGCGGATGCGCAAGAAGCGCTCGCCGCCTTCGACGGCATCGTGTTGACGGCGCTAGAGGAAACCGAGACCGGACTGTCGAACTACGCGAAAGCGATCGAGCGGTGGCAGGCGTTGCTGGCGGCGCGCGACGAGGCAGCGATAGCCGCCCGGATCACGCGCGCGCAGCGACGCGAAGGCCAGATCGACAGCCTCGCCCAAATTGATGCGGAACGGACCTTCGCGGACGCAGAAGCCGCACTTGCCCTCGCAGACGCCCAAATCAGCCGTTCTCAGATTGATCTGTTGAAGGCGCTGGGCGGGAGATGGACCGCCTGAGTCGGCAGCAGGCGGGCAATGTAAAACAATCGCAATTGGCGCCGAAGCATCAAACGATGGCCCCGACCGCGTGGTGACGGCACCGGCCGTTTAGCCAAGGCGGAACTTTATCGCGAGATGGCTCGGCGAATAACGCATCCGATGGAGCTCCACAGAACGCGTGAGCAAGCGCCTTTCCAGTTTTTAAATATAGATAACAAAGGCTTGTCACTTCGCGTCAAGGCCACTTGCTTCAAGCTTAAATCAACCATAAAGTATGAAAAAGAATATGAATGATTGAATGAGAAAATAACATTCTGAGAGGAAGGGATTCGAGATGGGGCATCGCGCAACCGGACTTCTAACCGCGACATCGCTGATCGCATGCGTGGCCGCCGCCGCGCCTGCGCTCGCTCAGGAGGCCGCGCCAGCGCCCGCCCCGGACGCCGCGCCGCCGCGGCCGACAGCGTCGAACGCGGGGCTAAGCGGCGATATCGTCGTCACCGCCCGCAAGCGCGGCGAGGAGATGTTGCAGGACATTCCAGCGTCGATCAGCGCCATCGGCGGCGAGGAGCTGGCGCGACGCGGTGTCTCGGGCTTCGAAGATTTCGCCTATCAAGTCCCTGGCCTTACTTTCACCAATCAGGGACCGGGTCTCAAGCGCTACACCTTGCGCGGCATCCAGTCGGCCGGGCAGGAACAGGTCGCGGTCTATTATGACGAGGTGCCCATTCCCGGCATCCAGAGCTCGACCGGAGACAGCGGCTCGCAGATCGGCGACCTCCAGCTTTACGACATGTCGCGCGTCGAGGTTTTGAAGGGGCCGCAGAGCACCACGTTTGGCGCCAATTCGCAGACGGGCGCGATCCGTTTCATCACCAACAAGCCGAACCTGTCCACCGTCGAAGGATCGGTGAAGGTCGAAGCCAATATCGTGTCCGGCGGCAACGAGGGCGGCGACATCTATGGCATGATCAACATGCCGATCGTGCAGGACACCTTGGGCCTGCGCGTCGTCGGCTATTATGATCGCACCGCCGGCTATGTCGACAACGTCCGGCTGGGCAACAAGAACATCAATTCGGACAACACGGCCGGCTTCCGCGCGATCCTGCGGCTGGAGCCATCGCCCGACTGGTCGATCGACGCCATGGCCTGGTATCAGCGGCGCGACACGAATGGCGCCAGCGAATACAGCCCGTACGACAGCTTCCGCGAGCGCGGCGACAGCAGCGATCCGGGCTGGAACGACCGGGTGCCGCGCTTCGCTTATTTCGAAACGGGGAAATTCAATTCCGGCAGCTACGTCAAATCGCCGCGTCCGGACCGGCAGGAGCTCTACTCGCTGACCGCCAATGGCGATCTGGGCTTCGCGGCGCTGACCGTCACGGGGTCGGTCTACAAGCGCAATCTGCAATTCTATCGCGACAATTTCGTCTGGTCCCTTGGCGTTGGCCCAGCAGGCGAAATCTGCCCCAGCGGCAATCCCTGCGTCCGGCCCGATCTCGTGCCACAGCTCACCGATCAGACGCAGGATCTGAACCAGAAGACCTTCGAGGCGCGCCTCAACTCGACCGGCAGCGGGCCGTTCCAGTGGGTCACCGGCGTATTCTACCGCGATCGCGATTCCGATTTTCGCAGCTTCTCGCCGTTGGTCGACGAGAATGGCGATGTGATCGTCGCGAGCACGCCGCCCACCGGCTTCTCCACCGCTCCCGGCGCCGGCATCGAGGGATGCAACCCGTGTGCCTTCGCCCGCATCAACACGCGCCGGATCAAGGAAAAGGCGATCTTCGGCGAAGGCACGTTCGACATTACCGACAGCCTGGAGGTGATGGCCGGCCTGCGCTGGTTCGAAGCGAAGCAGCGCGACAATGGCGCCACCTTGTTCCAGTTCCCGACCTTCGGGAGCACATTGCCCGCTCCCTACAATCGCCGGGTGGACGAAAACCGCTTCATTCCGAAGGGCCAGATATCGTTCAAGCCCACCCAGGACCTCACCTTCTACGCGCTCGCGGCAAAGGGGTATCGCCTCGGCGGCACCAACCAGTCCGCCGCAGTGGCGGTGCCGGATGGTTACGAATCGGATTCTCTGTGGAATTACGAGCTCGGCATGAAATCGACCTGGTTCGATCGCCGCCTGATCTTCAATGCGGCAATCTACCAGATCGACTGGGACAATATCCAGGTCACCGGCCGCGATCCGACCAATTCGTTCGGCTTCATCGGCAATGCCGGCGCTGCCCGCATCCAGGGCATGGAAGTGGAAGTGCAGGCGCGCCCGGCCGACGGGCTCGACATTTCGGCGGGCTTCAACTGGCTGCCGAAGCGCGAGCTGACCGAGGACCAGGTCAGCGCCGACATCGCGGCCCCCGGCAGGAAGGGCGACAAGATACCTCGCATCCCGGCCTTCACCGCCAACTTCTCAGCGCAGTACAGCGCCGAACTCGTCGAAGGATGGAACGGGTTCATCCGCGGCGATTACAGCTTCAAGGGCAAGTCCGGTACGGAGCTGCGTCCCGTCGTTCCTGCGGGCGCGCTCAACCTTTATCGCACGCAGCGCAGCTTCAGCCTCGTCAATGCCCGGATCGGCGCGAACAATGACGATAATGGCCTGGGCGTGGCGCTGTTCATGGACAATATCTTCGACGTGCAGGGCGACGTGTTCCTGGCGGCGGCAGCCAATGTGCCGACCACGAAGATCACCAACCGCCCCCGGACGGTCGGGATCGAACTGACCAAGCGCTTCTGAGTTGACATGGAGGGGGGCGACGGCTCCCCTCCCCTTTTTCAGCATGTGGGACAGATGTCGTGACCGGCCATGACTGCTCGCTGGATTGCCCGCGCATCGCGAACCGCAAGCCTTATTATCGCGAGCTGAGGGCCGGACGCACCTATCCCTGGTGCGCTTGCGGCCGTTCGACCCGGCAGCCGTTCTGCGATGGCCGCTCGCATATCGGGACGGGCTTCGAACCCGTCCAATATGTTGCCAAGGCGGATGGCGAAGAGGTGCTGTTCTGCGATTGCAAGCACACCCAGACGCCGCCCTTCTGTGATGGAACGCATAGCAACCTGCCTGGCGGATATGAGGATGACGACACCGCCGCCGCCGGGCCGCAGCCGCCAATCGTCGCGGCCGGGACCGACGGCTTCGCCCGCCTCGATGGCTGCTGCTTCGTCGTGTCGCCCCCTGACTCCGGTGATCGTTATCAACTGAGCACGCTGGTCGCGCCTTCGCTGGGAGCGCAGCATCAATCGCAATTCCACCTGCGGCTGACCAGTGGCGCTTCGCCGGTGCTATCGGCGCGTGGCGTAGATGCGATCCTGTGGGTGCGGAGCGGCAATGGCGAGATCGAGATCGGCGAGCGCCGCTTCGCGCTTTCCGCGCCCTGCGGTGTCTATGTCCGCGCCGGCGAGGCATTTCGCGTCCATGCCGCAACCGCGCTGACGGCCTATGTCTCCGCTTGCCCGGCGGTGGAAGCACTGGACGAGCAGGCCGATATGCCGCCCCATTTCGATCAGGCATGGCCGGAACGCGTGGTGCCGATCGACGAGGCTGGCCGCACCGCGATGGGGCCGCGCTGGTTCCAGATGCTGGTCGACAAACGCATCGGCTCGACCACAGCTGCGCAGTTCATCGGCCATATTCCGACCTCTCGCGCCGAGATGCACCGCCATCTCTACGAAGAGGCGCTGGTCATCCTTTCGGGCGAGGGGATCATCTGGAACGAGGGCAGCGCGGCGCGGGTGCGCGCAGGCGACGTGATCTTCTTCCCGCGCAAGCATCTTCATGCGCTGGAGTGCACAGCGCCAGAGGGCATGGACGTCGTGGGCCTCATTCACCCCGGCGACAATCCCGGGATCAATTACTGACTCGGCGGCGCGCTTCCTGAGGGCTCACGCCCTCCCCCGTCCTGCGCATGCAGCCCCGTGATGCCGTCAGCCAACTGGCCCCAGCAGATCGCGGTTCTTGATGAGGGCGGCAACCAGTCGCTCGACGTCCGCCTCGTCATTGTAGAAGTGGAAGCCGGCGCGGATCCTGCCGTCGCGGCTGGACGTGATCACCTTGTCGGCGGCCAGCGCATCGACCAGCTTCACCTCCTCGTGAGACGGCAAGGCGATCAGCGGGCCGCGCCGGGCGTCGTCATCGGGGGTGAAGACCCGGATGTCCTCGGCCTGGAAGCGATCGAGCGCGTAACGGGTGATCGTGCGCACATGATCGCCGATGGCGTCGAGGCCGATGTCGAGGATCAGCGCGAGCCCCGCTCCCGCCGCGAACAGGCTCGGCACGGGCGGCGTTCCCGCCTCGAACCGCCGCGCCGTCGCGCTGGGCGCATTGGCGAAAATATCCATCGCGTTCGGATCGTCCTGCGCGAACCAGCCGGTGGCGCGCGGCGCGAGTTCCTGCGTCAGATCGGCGCGCACGTAGAGAAAGCCGATGCCCGCGGTGCCGAGCAGATATTTCAACATGCCGCCGACGCAGATGTCGACGCCAAGGTCGCGCGGGTCGATGCGCTCCGCACCGACCGACTGGTAGCAATCCAGGATCACGATAGCGCCATGGGTATGCGCGATGCGGACGATCTCGCGGATGTCGGCATCCGGTATCTTGCCGCCGTGGCGATAGCAGACGTGCGAAATCGCCACGATGGCGGTGCGATCGTCGATGGCTTGGGCAAAATTCTCGAGCGCGATCGTGCCGTCCCCGGCTTCCTCGACATGCTCGATCCGCGCGCCGGCCGGCTCCTGCGCGTGCCAGATCTGCCCGCTGGTCGGGAATTCGAAATTGGAGAGGACGATCTTGTTGCGCGGCCCGGTGAAGTCGAACGCGCTGGCGATCGCGTTGATGCCCGCCGATGCCGAGCCGGTGATCGCGATTTCGTCCGTATCGACGCCGAACATCCGCGCGACCTGGCCGCGCACCGATTCCAGCCGGCCGACCCAGCCGCCCCAATTCGCCCCATTGGCGATGCGATCGGCCATATAGTCTTCGAATGCGCCGCTAACGCTGTCGGCGATCAGGCCGTAGGACCCGCTGCTGAAATAGGCGAGGTCGGGCAGCGAGGCGAAACGCGCCCGGACTGCGTCGAGATCGGGGATCAGGGTCACGGCAGGGATACTCCGAAGGATGGCAGGATCGGCAGGTTCGATTCAGGCCAGGATGTGAATCATCAGCCCGACGATGGCGACCGGCGCGACAATGGCGACGGTCAGGTGCCAGATACGGAAGGCGGACGGGCTGAGATCGGTTTCGACCGGGGTGATGGTCCGCCGGATCGCCCAGCCCGCGAACAGCGCGAGCAGCAGCGCATTCAGCGGCAGCAACAAGTCCGCGATGCCGAAATCGAGCACGTCGAAGAAGGTCTTGCCCGCGAAGGGCGGCAGGAAGCCGAGCGGATGGACGTCCTTCAGCAGGTTGAACGACAAGGTGGACGGCAGGCCGACGCCGAAGATGGCGAGCGCGGTGAGATAGGAGAGGCGCGCGCGCGGCAGGCCGGTGCGCTCCATCAGCCAGGCGACCACCGGTTCGAGCATGCCCACCGCCGTTGTGAACGCCCCCAATGCGATAAGGCTGAAGAACGCGATGCTCACGATCCGTCCGCCCGGCATGCCGCCGAACGCCACCGGAAGCGTCACGAAAATCAGGTTCGGCCCCTCGGTCGGCTCAAGCCCGTAGAACAGCACCGAAGGGAAGATCGCCAGCCCCGCCATCATTGCGATGAAGATCACCGATCCCGACACGATCGCCGCGGACTGGGGCAATGAGACGCCTTTGGGCAGATAGGCACTGTAGGTCATCAGCACGCCGACGCCGATTGCGGTGGAGAACAGGGCCTGGCCGAGCGCGGTAAGCACACCGGCGCCCGTCAGCGCGCTGAAATCCGGATAGAAGAGGAAGGTGAGCGACGGGCCGAGGCCGACGGTGACGGCATTGTAGAGGACCAGCCCGATCAGCACGACGAACAGCGCGACCATCTTGATCTTAGAGACGAACTCGATGCCGCGCCGCACGCCCAGCGCCACGACGATGGCCACCCCGGCGATGAAGGCGAACTGGAAGGCCGCCTGCCGCCAGGGCGATCCGATCAGTTCCTCGAACACGCCGCGCGATCCGGTTGCGTCGATGCCCGCGAAGCCGCGCACGATCGCCAGCCGGGCATAATCCACGCCCCACCCCGCGACGACGCTGTAATAGCTGAGGCCGAAGAAGGGGATGGCGATGCTCAGCCAGCCGATCGCCCGCCAGCCGCTCCAGGCACCTTCGGCACGGATCAGCCGGTTCATGCTGCCGATCACGCTGCCGTGGCCACGCCGGCCCATCGCCATTTCGCCAATCATGATCGGCACGCAGATGACCAGCACGAACAGAATGTAGAGGAGCACGAACGCGCCGCCGCCGTTGGCGCCCGCGACATAGGGGAAGCGCCAGAGGCTGCCGAGGCCGATCGCCGCCGCCGCGGTCGCGAAAAGGAAAGCGAGCTTCGACGTCCAGACTTCGCCGGCCACCTTGTCGGACGCTTTGTTCATGCCACCCCCTCACTCGCAAGCCGCAATTTGTCTATATGCAAATATATATCCCTTTGCATATAGATTTTGCGTCTTCCCTCAATAGCGTGCAATAGGAACGAGCACATGACCGTGGGGGATGCGTTGGCCGGACCGACGAAAAGGGCGACGACTGCCGCCGAGGGCGCGTTCAAAAAGGGCGACCGGTGGATGGACGACTACCTCCCCTATCAGCTCTATCGCGTCACCAACCGATTGAACGTCCGGTTGCAGGGCCGGCTGAAGGCGATCGGGATCAATCTGTCGCAATGGCGGGTGCTCAGCGTGCTGCGCTCCTACGGCACGCTCAGCATCAGCGGTATCGTCGATTATACCTTGATGGAACAGCCGACGGTGAGCCGCGTGGTCGTGCAACTGGAGCAGGACGGCATGGTGACCCGGCGGATTTCCGCCGACGATTCGCGAATGTCGGACATCACCCTGGTCGCAAAAGGCGCGGAGGCATTCGACGCAATCCGCGAATCCGCCTACCGGCATGAGAAGATGGCGCTGGAGGGGCTGGACGCGGAACTGTTGTCTTCGCTGCGCAAAACGTTGCAGCGCATCGAGCGCAATATCGATCTCTATGAATGACCGGCGTTTCGCGCCTAGATGATCCCATGCCCGACTCCCCGAGCCAGACCACGCCGATCCCGCCGGTCGATGGTGTGCTCACCATGTTCTACTACAACGATCTGCAGGCGGCGGCGGACTGGTATCATCGGGTCCTGGGCTTCGAGAAGATCCTGATCGCCGAAGGCCTCGTGCTGTTCCGCATCCATGAGGGCAGCCAGCTCGCGTTGGTCGGGAAGGGATATGGCAGCCAGCAGCCCCTTGCCGGAACCAACAAGGGCGCGATCCTGTCGATTCAGACGCGCGCGCTGCAACAGTGGCACGAGCGGATCGCGAGCCACGAGGCCGAGGGGATCGGCCACGAGCTGCACCGCGGCGGCAACGGTCGCACCGTAGAGTTCAAGGTGCGCGATCCGGAAGGCTATACGATCGAATTTTTCGAATGGGTCGAGTGAGTGTCTCGCTCGCCGCCGCTTCTACATATTCATATCCATTTTCATATTCCCTTTTATCGGCCATGCGATTAGCCTGCGATCCGCTGTGACGGTAGACGGGGGTGCGAGATGAAGATGCGATGGGTGTGCGCCGCGGCGCTGACCATGGTCCTGGGTAACGCGGCGAACGCCGAAACGACGCCGGTGCCGGGCACGCCGCCCCACCCCGCCGCATTCGCCGCAACGCCCAGCATCCTCCATGCCGGCAAGCTGCTGGCGGTGCCGGGCGAGCGGCCGATGGAGCAGGCGACGATCATCGTCGGCGGCGACGGCCGGATCAATTCCGTCCGGCAAGGCTATTTCGATGCGGCCGGGCTCGGTCTGCCTGCGAACACCGCCGTGATCGACCTCAAGACCAAGTTCGTACTCCCGGGCTTCATGGACATGCACGTCCACCTATCGTCCGGCGGAGCCGCGCGAAGCCCGATGACGCGGCTGCGGCAAGGCCCGGAATATTATGCCGTCAACGCCTATGCCAACGGCTACCGTACACTGATGGCGGGCTTCACCACCGTCCGCGACCTCGGATCGCCGGGCGACTCGATGTTCGGCCTACGCGATGCGATCCGCGACGGGATCGTTGCCGGTCCCAAGATCATCGCGGCAGGCGAAGGGATCAGCCCGACCAACGGCCATGCCGATGCCCACGGCCTGCGCCGCGACCTGATGGAAGCGCAGATCCGCCCGGGCGTCTGCGATGGTGCCGACGATTGCCGGCGCGCGGTCCGCAACGCGATCAAATATGGCGCCAACGTCATCAAGGTACATGTCACCGGCGGGGTCCTCGATGAATCGGACGCCGGCACCGGGCAGCAATTCACCCAGGAAGAGCTGGAGGCCATCGTCGAGGCCGGCCACGCCATGGGCCGCAAGGTCACCACCCACGCGCACGGCAAAGCGGGCATCGATGCCGCAGTGCGCGCCGGCTATGATTCGATCGAACATGCAATGTGGGCGGACGAGGAAAGCCTGAAGCTGATGAAGCAGCGCGGCACCTGGCTCGTCCCGACGGTGTGGCCGATCACCTGGGTCGGCGACACGCCGGAAAAGGTGCGGCAGGGGCCGTTCAAGGACTTGGCGCCCAATTCGCTGGCGAAGCTCTACCAGCTCGGCGACCAGCCGAAGAAGCTGGTGCGGATGGCGATCAGGCTGGGCGTCAACATCGCGCTGGGCACCGACAACGGTATCGCCCCGCACGGCACAAACGGCTACGAAATGCTGGAATATGTCGAGGCCGGCATGACGCCGATGGAGGCGCTCAAGACCGGCACGGTGAACGCGGCGATGGCCGGCGGCGTGCCGGATCGCGGCAAGATCGCGCCGGGGCTCGCCGCCGATATCATCGCGCTCGACGCCGATCCGCTGCAGGACATCCGCGCCGTGCTCGACGTCGATTTCGTGATGCGAGACGGCATCGTGTTCAAGCAGGCTGGCAAGGGGGTGAGCGAATGAAGCGGCACGCAATAAAGTTCGTCGGAGGCATCGCCGCCAGCGCGATCGCGATCGTTCTCGCCGCTCCGGCGGCTGCCGAGGACTACATCGTCGACAATGTGACGCTGATCGACGGAACCGGCCAGCCCAATCAGCAAGCGATGTCGATCGGCATCGACAAGGGGAAGATCACCTTCGTCACGCCCACCGCCGTGGCGCCGAAGGTGTCCGGCCAGCGTATCGACGGGACCGGCAGGTACCTCATCCCTGGGTTGATGGACGTCCACATCCATCTCCAGGGCGCCCGCGGCGGCGACGGCCGCCGCATGGTAGGCAAGGATCCGAAAAATCCGTCGGCGCCCATCCCCGCGACCGCACAGGCCGACGCCAAAGCGGCCCGTGTCGCCGGCCTCCAGGCGCTCGCGAGCTATCTCTATTCCGGCGTCACCACGGTCTATGACGCGGGTAACGTGCCCGAGCATATATTGGGCCTGCGCGCCGACGAGCGCGCTGGCAAGATCCAGTCGCCGCGCATCTTCGCGACCGGCAATCTCGTCACCTATCCCGGCAGCCACGGCGACAGCATGGCGATCACCATCGACAATTGGAGCGAGGACAAGCCCAAGCTCCTCAAATATCTGGAAGAGCAGAAGCCCGATATCGTCAAGCTCACGCTCGACGAGCATGGCTGGGGGACCCGCCCGCTGATCACGCTGCTGCCGCTCGATCTGATGCAGGAGATCATCCTGGAGGTGAACCGCCACGGCATCCGCACTACGGCGCACACGTCCAGCGAGCTGCGCGCCACCGAAGCGATCTTCGCCGGCATCGACAGCCTCGCCCATCCCGTCATCCAGGGCCCGATCAGCGAGGAATTCGCCAAGCTGATGGGCGCCAAGAAGGTTGCCATGGCGACCACGCTGACGATCGGCGAGGGCTATAGCCGCCTCGTCGAGCACCCCGAATATCTCGACCAGCCGCTCTACCGCGCCGCCTACAACGCGGCCGAGATCGGGGAGATGCGTAGCAAGACGCTGCCGGCGTGGAAGGAGCGCGGCTGGACCTGGTGGATGAAGCTGATGACGCCCATCGCGCAGGAAAATATGCGCATGATCGACGCGGCGGGCGGGGTGATCGCCATAGCCACCGATCAGACGCTGGGGCCGGCGGTGCATCGCGAGATGGAATTGCTCCAGGCAGCCGGCGTGCCCGCAGCACGGATCGTTACCATCGCCACGCTCAACGGCGCCAAGCACCTCGGCAAGGACGACATCCTCGGATCGATCGAGCCCGGCAAGCTCGCCGACATGGTGCTGCTCAGCGCCGATCCGACGGTCGATATCGACAATGCCAAGAAGATCGTCTGGGTGATGAAGGGCGGCCAGTTGATCGACGAGGAGCGATTGCCGCTCGCCGGTGGCACGCAGAACCGCCGCCGCGACTTCTGAACCGATCTCACAATCGACGCCGCGATGTGAGCCGGGTGGCCGGCGGCCCCGGGGGACCCACAATGTTCCAGGGCGCCTCGTCGTTGAGGGATCGCGCCTCCCCCGCCGGATTCCCGGTGCTGCCGAAACAAATGGTGCCCCCGGTCGGACTCGAAACAGCTTTGTATCTCGTTGTTTTTGCTGGTTTTTTTGATCTAAATATGCGCCGTGGCCCCATCGATGGCCCCTTATTTTCTAGGCAGCTGCGAGCTCATCAAACGAGCGACAGACGGACTCACTCCTCTCCTCACTCGGGCAAACCACTTCGAGCTACGCGGGAGATGTCGCGTGTCGGTCCGACGTGAAGCCGTTCCCGGCTCGGCGGCTCCACATTTTGGACTGTCGTTGGGTATCAGTCCAATAACGATATCGCGCTTTATAATAAGTGGCCGCAACAGAGGGATAATTTGGCAATACTCTCTCTGTCTTTATCTCACCCCGGACAGTGAACTAGTAGAAGCATTGCGCGGGCCATTCACTCTGCTAGAGTGCTGAAGCGCCCGATGCGGCGTCGAGGCGTGAGAACCTCGCTTGTTTAGCCGAGATTCGGCCGGGTGGCCGCCGTGAATGTCCAGATCGCTTGCGATTAAAGACGGCGGCGCGCGTCCAAGCGCGTTCTCAACACCCGGCTCTTTGCCGGTTCGCCTCGAGGGAAAGAGGCGATGCAACAAGATTTCTATTTCTCGCGAGTCATGCCGTGAAGGTCACGGGAGCCATGGCGCATGACGACGAGGAGATCGCTTTCTGGCTTGCTCTCGAGGGCGATGACGAGATGGGCGGCGCGGACCATACGCTCCCGATCGCCAACCTCTACCGGGCCCATGCTGCAAGGATGCTCGCATTCTTCGGACGTCGTGCCTCTCGGCATGAGGCCGGTGATTTGCTGCACGACCTGTTTGCGCGTCTTGCCGGCCGTCGCCAGTCAAGCGAAGTCGAAAATCCACCCGCCTATATGTCTCGCGCAGCCGCCAATCTGCTTCGCGAACGGGCGCGAGCGGCAACTGCACGAGCGAGCAAGGCTCATCTTCTGGTCGAAGAGCAGGCGACCACGCACGATTATCACCAGCAGCTCGAGCAGCGCGATCGCCTTCGCCGTGTCGAGAAGGCGCTGCTCGCGCTGAAACCCCGTTCCCGGCACATCTTTCTCGCCCACCGCGTCCATGGTCTAAGCTATGCCGAGATCGCGGAACGCGCCGGGGTATCGGAGCGGAGGGTTGAGAAGATCATGGGAAAGGCGATTGCCGATCTCGATCGGTTGATGGAACGGGACTGAATTGAGGATAGGCCGGTTCGGAAAGCGGGAACGCCTGCGCCGCGAAGCCGGCGCCTGGCTTGCGCGACTTCGAAACAGGCCCAGCCCCCAAGACCGGGCAGCATTCGAGCACTGGTATGCCGCGCACCCGCTTCACGCCGACGCGTTCGACGCCGTGTCGCGCACGTTCGAATCTGCCGACCGCGCGCCGCGGTCCGCGCCGACAGTCGAAACCGGGCGCCGGCTTGCACCGCGACTCGCGGTCGCTGCTTCGGCCTTGTTCGCCATATTTGCCGTGATGCTCTTGGCCGGGCGTATCACTGGGGACCGGCAAGCCATTGCCGCGACCCTCGAGACGGCGGTCGGCGAAATCCGGAGCGCTGCGTTGCCGGATGGTGGCACAATGTCGCTCGACACTGCGACTTCGGTCACCATGCTCGATTCCGAGCAGAACATTGTCCGGCTCGATGCAGGCCGCATTCGCATCTCATCGGATGAGCATGTCCAAACGGTACGGGCCGCGCAGTTCACGATATCCGGGAGCGGCCTATTCGACATCATGGCGACCGAGCAAGGCGTGGATGTCCGTCTGCTGCGAGGACGCCTCACCGTGAAATCCCCCACGGGCGCCTTGGGTCTTTCGCCGCCCCAGGGGGCCTCCGGAAGGGCGGACGGACGGCTCGCCCGCGTGACTGCATCACGGCCCCGCAACTGGCCTTCGGGGCTGATCGAACTCGACGGAATGACTTTGGCCGAAGTCGTTGCGGAGGCCAATCGCTACAGCAAAGTCAAGATAAGGCTGAGCGCCGCGTCCGCCGGCGCACGCCGCCTGACCGGCACGGTCCGAGCCGGCGACACCGACGGTCTCGCTCGCGCCGCTGCCGCCGCGCTCGATCTGACGATCCGGCGGACACCGGACGAGATCGTCCTCCGGGCCAGAGAATAATTTTCGGCCAAAGGGGGGGGTAAGCATCCCCATCCGCATCAATCCCCACAGACGCGCCTGCCCAAGGGCGCGCAGCGAGGGGGAAGATGCCGATGACCAAGACCTTTCTTTTGAGAGCCAGCGCCGCGCTCGCATTTGTAGCTGCGGCGCCGGGCGGTGCGGCATCGGGAGCGCAGCCCGATGCCGCGCCGCTCGAATATGCACTCGGCGCACAGCCCCTCGGAGCCGCGCTCCGCGCGATCGGAAGCCAAGCGGGAGTCACGATCATCGCGCCGGACGAGCTGGTCGCCGGTCGAAAAGCCCAGACCGTTCGTGGCCGGCTGACGCCGCTCGAGGCGGTGCGCGCAGCGCTCGGCGGAAGCGGGCTGGAGGCGCGCCTGGCTGGCGACGCGATCGCGATCGTGGAGATGGCCGGCGCCTCGGACGGCGATCCGATCGTCGTCACCGGCACGAATATCCGCGGCGGCGCGCCGACGTCGCCGATCGTCACCGTGACGCGCGAGGAGATCGAACGGTCGGGCGCCACGTCGACCGAACAGCTGATGCGGCAGGTGCCGCAGAATTTTGGCGGCGGAGTGAACCAGGAGAATTTCAACGGCCCCGGAATCGTTGACATCACCTCGCACGGCGCTGGCGTCAACCTGCGCGGTCTCGGACAGCGCGCCACGCTGGTGCTGGTCAATGGCCGCCGTCTCGCGCCCAGCGGCACGGGCTCGTTCGTCGATATCTCGCTCGTTCCGGTTTCGGCGATTGAGCGCGTCGAAATCCTCACCGACGGCGCATCGGCCATCTACGGCTCGGACGCGGTCGGCGGGGTAGTGAATTTCATCCTCAAGAGCCGCTTCACCGGAGTGGAAACGCTGGCGCAGATCGGGACGACGACCCAGGGCGGCGGCAATCAGCTCCTGCTCGGCGCCAATGCCGGGACCGACTGGTCCGGCGGCCGGGCGCTCCTCTCCTACGAATATCGCGACGACGGGGAAATCCGCGCAGGCGACCGCGACTTTCCAATCGGGCAGAATGAGGATCTCTTCCTCTTTCCCAAGGAGCGGCGGCACAGCGTCTACGGCGTGGTCGCGCAGGATCTGAGCGACGCGATCTCGCTGGAAGTGACGGGTACGCACTCCGACCGGCGGACCGACCGCGACTATTATACCGGCGGCGGCCTCATCGTCACCAATGTCCAGGCGCGCTCGCGGGCAACCGGGCTTGCCGGAACGATGACCGCCGACCTCGGGGGCGACTGGCGGCTTCGCGCCGAAGGCAATTATTTCGTCAATGCCACGCGCCAGCGCCAGGACGAGTCGGCCGGTCAGGGCCTCGTCAACATCTTCGACACGCGAAACGCCATGCTCGAATTCGCGGCGAAGCTCGATGGCTCGCTGCTCGAATTGCCGGCCGGGCCGCTGCGGGTCGCGCTCGGTGCGCAGCACCGCCGCGAAGAGTATCGCGACTATTTCGAGACCCAGGTGAACGCCCCGACGATCCGCACCGGCGACCGGGTCATTCGCGCGCTGTTCGGCGAGCTCAACATCCCGCTGGTGTCGGCGGCAAACCGGATGCCGCTGGTCGAGCGGCTCGTGGTGACGGCAGCGGGCAGGCTCGAGGATTATGACAGCTACAAGGCAACCTTCGATCCCAAGGTCGGGATCCTGTGGTCGCCGTTGGAGGGACTCGCGTTCCGAAGCTCCTACGACACTTCGTTCCGCGCGCCGCTGCTTCCCGAAACCACCGGCTACTACAATGCCTTCCTCTATCCGTCCGGACTGCTGTTCATAAATCCCGCAGAAGCGCCACCCGGTGTCTCGATGGCCCTCGTCGGCAGCAATCCGGCCATCCAGCCCGAACGATCGCGCAGCTGGACGATCGGCGGCGATTTCAGGCCCCCGGCCGTGCCGGGTCTGGAACTGACCGCCAATTATTATGCCATCCGCTTCACCAATCGCATCGCCATTCCCGTCCAGTCGGTGGTGGTGATCGGCGATCCCGCCTACGAGCCGGTGGTGACGCGGTCGCCCGCCGAGGCGCTGGTTCGCGATCTTCTGGCCGGGGCCGGCCAGGTGCTCGACTTCTCGGGACCGAATTTCACGCCGGGCGGAGCAACCGCAGACCAGGTCATCGCGATCGTCGATGCGCGGTTCAACAATACCGCCGTGTCCAAGACGCGCGGCTTCGACGTCGGCCTGCGCTACGGCTTCGCGCTCGGGACCGGGCGCATGAGCGTCGATCTCAACGCCAGCCACATCCTCAGCTTCAAGGATCAGCTCACCGCCGCCGCACCCGCGGTCGAAACCGTCGACACCCCCTATCGCCCGCTCGACTGGCGGCTGCGTGGCGGGCTGACCTGGGAGGGCGGTCCGTGGACGGCAAGCGCGATCGTCAACTACAGCGGCGCTTATAATGACAACCGCCGGGCGGAGCGCGTTCCGGTATCCAGCTACGCCACCGTCGACCTCTTCCTCGGCTACAGCGCTGGGACCGGGGATCCGGAATGGCTGCGCGGCACGCGCCTGGGGCTCAGCGTGCTCAACGCCTTCGACCGCGACCCGCCGTTCCTCGCGCCCGATCCGGGATCGGTTCGCGGTATCGGCTACGACCCGGTGAATGCGAGCGCGCGCGGCCGCTCGGTGTCGCTCCAGGTGCGGCGAACATGGTGACGCGGCATCGCTTGCTCGCACTCGCTTTCGCGGCGGCAGCAAGCGCCGCCCCCGCGGCAGCGCCGACCATTGCCGAGATCGTCGAGGTGGCCGACATCACGGGGCTGGCAGTGTCGCCCGACGGACTGCGCGTCGCCTATCGCGTGCACCGCGCCGATCTGGCGCGCAACGACTACGCCCTCGAATGGCGGGTTGCCGAAGTGGATGGCGGCGCCGACCGCCGGGTCGGCGGCGGTGGAGCGCCGGTCTATGTCGATCCCGGCGCGATCGATGCAGCGGCGCCGGTCTGGTCTGCCGATGGCTCCGCACTTTTTCACCGAGTGCTGGCCGATGGTGCCATCGGTCTGTGGCGCACCGCGGCGGACGGCAGCGCGAGCGCGCCGGTTGCCGTCCACGACGGGAATATCCGGGCTGTCGTCGCAGAGTCCGGCGGCCGAACGCTGCGATATGCGACGGGTGCGAGCCGCGCCGCCGTGCAGCGCGCCGAGCGGGCCGAATATGACTCCGGCATCCGGATCGACCCTTCCGTCGATCTCATGCAGGCGCTGACCGGCGGCGGGATGATCGACGGCAGAAAGGCGACCCAGCGGCTGACCGGTGTCTGGTTCGCGCGTAAGGGGCTCCTCGCCGATACGCCGCTCACCTGGCGGAGCCTAAATCTCCAGACGCTGGCGGACGCGTCCTCCGAGGCCCCTCCCCTGCCGCCGGTCGTGTCGCCGATCCAGTTCACGCCGCCTCCGCTCGAGACGCGTAGCACGACCGGGAATTTCGCGCGGGCGATCTGGGACGACGGACGCATGCGGCTGGAAGTCGAGACCGTCGCCGGTGTGCGCCACGAATGTCCGCAAACGCTTTGCGCCGCCGGCCGGTTCAGTTGGATGGCGTGGCAACCGGGCCGAGACGTGCTGCTCGTCGCGATGCGCGATGGCTTCCGGGACCAGACACTCTTTCGCTGGAGTGTCGCCGACGGTGACGTTCGCAGGCTTGCCGGCGGCGACGGTCTGCTCGCCGGCGATCGGGACGGTCAGACGCCGTGCGCCGCGGCGCCATCGGCGCTGATCTGCGTGGCGAGCAGCCCCATCGCCCCGCCGCGTATCGTCGCGATCGACATCGCCACCGGATCGACGCGCCTCCTCCATGATCCCAATGCAGCGCTGCGTGCACGCGATCTCCCGCAGGTCGAACGTCTTGCATGGGCGTCGGCGGGCGGCACTGCCTATGGGCTAATGCTCACGCCGCGCGGGCCGCCGGTTCCTCGTCCCCTCTTCATCAGCTATTATCGCTGCCAGGGCTATCTGCGGGGCGGCGAAGGCGACGAGTGGCCGTTCGCCGCGCTGATCGACGCCGGCTTTGCCGTCGTCTGCATCAACGCGGTCGACCGGCCCGGCAACTCCGATGGCGTCACCAGTTACCGCGACGCGCTCGATGCAATCGAGAAGTTGGTGGTGCGCGAATCCAAAGCCGGGCGTGTGGATCGCGACCGCGTCGGGATGGGCGGCTTCAGCTTCGGCAGCGAGGTCACCATGTGGGTGGCGCGCAACAGCAGTCTGCTCAAGGCACTGTCGCTCGCTTCGACCCAGCCAGAGCCACATTATTATTGGGCGAACGCCATGCGCGGCCGCATGCATCCGGGCGTCCTGCGCGACTATTGGGGACTGGGCGCTCCCGAGGCGACCCCCGAGCACTGGCGCCTGCTGTCGCCCGCATTAGACGCGGCGCGCATCCGCGCGCCGTTGCTGCTCCAGCTCCCCGAGCACGAGTTGCGCGGCGCGACCGAGCTGCACGCGCGGCTTTCGAACTTGCCGACACCGGTCGAGATGTACGGCTTTCCCGACGAGGCGCATTACAAACTGCAGCCACGCCACAAGGCGGCCGCCTATGCCCGCAACCTCGACTGGTTCCGCTTCTGGCTGCAGGGCGTGCGCGACCCCGACCCGCTCAAGGCAGAGCAATTTGCGCGCTGGGAAGCACTCGCCTCACGCTGGCGCGGCGAGCGCGGCGAGCCATAGTTCGAGCGCGGCGATGTGGAGGATCCGCACGTAAAGCACGTCGCCAGGTTCGCCCTCACGTGCGAGATAGGTCTCGAGCGCGGCCCGGTCGATCAGTCCGCGCTGCGCCAGTTCCCCATCCAGCAAAATCGTGCGCAGCGCAGGGCGGTCGCGGACGTAGGTCTTGAGGAAGAGGCTTTCGAGCCGCCCCTTGCCGCGCCGATCGCGCACGGCGGGCGGCAGCAGGTCGGCGAAGGCGTCGCGGGCGACGCTCCGGTCGCGGCCGCCCGCGACCCACATTTCCGCGGGAATGGCTACGCACGTCTCCATGAGCGGCTGGGCGAGCAGGGGATGGACTAGGTGCGGGCCTACTTCCTCGAGGCCGCGCTCGAGAAAATGGCGGATGCTGACCAGCGCGGCGACATGCTCGCGCTTGCCCGCCCAGGCATTTCCGGGCGCGTCTAGCCATGGGTGGGCTTCAGGACGGTCGCCGGCAAACGCGCGCGACAGGAAGGTGCGGTCCTGCTTCCAGGCTCGCCGGCGGCGGAGACCGCGACGCAGCGCCATCGTCATGACCCGTCCGATAGGACTGCCGGTGATGCGCGACAGGTCGCCGGCGCACCGTGCTGCGGCCGCAAGCCCGCCCGCGCGCCAGGCGTCGGCGAGCGGCGCGACCGTGGTCGAATGGCAGAAGATATTATCGCCCCCGGCGCCGTCGATCAGCCAGCGCGCACCCCGGGCGACCGCATGATCCCGGATCGCCGCCTGGAGGGCAAGGATCGCATGATTGGGTGGTGGCCGGAATCCGGCAGGCCCGATATCCGGCAGTCCTGGGGCGGGATCCGGCGCAAGCAGCTCGTCCAGCGCAAGTCCGAACCGCTGCGCGACGGCGCGCGCATATTCGCGCTCGTCCCCATCGCGCGTGCTGGTGCGATAGTTGAGCGCATGCGGTGCGGCTCCTGCTGCGCCGAGCGCCGCCGCGACGATCGAGGAATCGAGCCCGCCGGACAATTGCACCCACAGATCCCGCTCGTCGCGAAAGGGAGCGGCGATCGCCATCCGGAGCGCGCGGCCGAGCCGCTCGATCGCTTGTTCCCGATCATCGATACGGGCTTCGGGAGCCGCGAAGGTCCACGGGTTCCAGATCATTACGGGTGGCGCTGCGCCGCGCACCATGGTCCCCGGCACGAGTTCGGACACGCCCGCGCAGCCGGTACGGGCACCGCGAAGATAAGGATGGAGCAGCCAGCTGCCGATGAAATCGGGATCAGGATGGAGCGCGACCTCCAGCGCCCGCGCCACCGCTATGTCCGAACACCACACTGTCACGTCGCCAAGGCCGAAGCCATAGACCGGAACGCCGCCCGACGGATCGCGCAGCACGGCATGCCCTCCGCCATCGGGCATGAAGGCGACATAAGATCCCCAGAAGCGGCGAGTCAGCCGTTCGGCGGCATTGGCTGCCGCACCCCATTCCGCATCGCCCGGATCGCACGGTCGGCCATCGGTACGGCGCAGCAGCCTCCCGACGACGAGCACACCGTCCCTGCTCGAAAGCCACGGGCAGTCGCGCGATACGAACAAGGATATTCCAGGCAGCCGTGCTGCCGGCACGAGGCCGCAATCGCGCAGGCGGCGATCGGCGGCGCGTTCGGCCACGGCATCCTGCGGCCCGAGCATTGCGGCGTAGCGCCAGCCCGTCATGTCGCGAGTATCGGCGTGAACGGCCGCACATTGTCGAGACTGTCGTTGACGACGCGGCTCCCCGCCTGGAGCCAGCAATGCGCGGCGAACGGCGACAGCTTCACGCCGAACACGAGCGCCACGGCGATGCCGCGCCGGGCGAGCCAGCGCCGCATCGCCAGGGAATCGGCCAGGCAGATCGGCGGGAGCGGGATCAGGCGCCGCACGTCGCGATAGGCTGCGGCCTCGGCTTCCAAACTGCCTCGCTCGGCGCACACGGCAATCGCGGGTGGCGCGGCCAGCCGCGCGATCGCTCCGAGCCGCAACGCCGTGCGTATTGCGAGCTGGTCGAGAAGCAGCTCGAACATGCGAGCGCGGCACTGTGCGCCAGCGCCCTCGCCGATTTCGGCTTCGGGCGGCACAATGTCCGGCTGGAGGGACGCGAGCGGTTCGCCGTTGCGTAGATGGCCTTGATCGCGCAGCGCCCGCGTTAGCGCTTCTTCGCTCATGCCGGGCTCACCGATCGCGACATAGCGATCGGCGGCAAGGTCGAGGACCACTGCCTGCCCATCGACGATGGCGAGACCCGTAGGGTGAGGGTATGGCATGACGGTCAGCGATGGCGTGGCGCGCGGGGCGGCGCATCGCCCCGCGCGCCGGCTGCTCAGTCGGCCGAAATGCCGCTCTGCGCCTTGAGCCCGGTTTCCTCGAACACGCCGATGGGGCCACCACGCGTGTCGGTGGTGACGACGCCGAGCGGCACGGCGCGGGCGTTGCTGTTCTTTTTCATCGCATCTTCTCCTTGCTTGGCACGCCGCATCGATGCGGCGGCTCGAAGAAGGCTAGGTGCGGCATCCGGAAGCACGAAACTTATACGGATGATATTTGGCGATTGTTGGAGCAGGCGGGACGCGCGCCGCGCGCCCCGCCTGCCCGTCGCTCAGTCGGCGGTCACCCCGGCGCGATACCAGAGCCCGCTCGCCTCCGGCATCATGCCGCCAGACCCCTTGGTCGCACGGCTGACGGAACCGAGGGCACGGGATGGCGCCGGCCTATACATGATCTTCATCGCATTCTCTCCTTTCGCTGCTTTGGGCAGCAAAACCAGGATGCAAACAAAGATTCGATATACCGAAATAATTTTGCATCGATATGCAGATAATATGACTGCCAGCCTACACACCGGTTCATATGTCGAGTGCCGCGAACTGGACCACTTCACAATCTAGTTTAAATATCGACCGTGCAAGGCAATTAAGGCGAGAGGTCCTTTGCCCAAACGCTCTCGCCGGACCTTGAGACATCGCGTGAGGGGAGATTAAGCAAACATGTTCGCCGAAGTAATCGCCGCCGGGCTCGCCTTTGCTTGCACGCCGACGCATGTGTGGGACGGCGACGGTCCGATATGGTGCGCGGAAGGTCCGAAGATCCGACTGTCGGGCATCGCCGCGCGCGAAATGGACGGCAGCTGCAAGAAAGGACATCCCTGCCCTGCCGCCGACCCGATCCGCGCGCGCGACTATCTCGTCCGCCTCATCGGAAAGCCGGTCGGCCGCGCGCCGACGGGCCATATTCTCGTCTCCGGCGAGACGCTCGTCTGCCGCTCGGCAGGATCGGGCAAGGGCGATAGAACGGCCGCATGGTGCTCCAATTCCACGGCCGGCGACCTCAGCACGGCGATGGCACGCTCAGGGTTCGCGGCTCGGTGGGATCGGTACTGGACTGGGCGAGGGTCGCAATGATCGGCGGTCGAGCTGCCCGGCGGGCATTTTCGTCTGCCGCCCGGTGTTGCGACGCTGCCTGGCCGCATAGTGTGGTTCGACGATGCCGATAAAACTCCTCGCCACCGGACCGCGGGCCTGCTTCGCGCGCCCTGAATTCCGAACCGCACGTGTCACCTATGATGTGATGACAGCCAGCGCGGCGCGAGGCCTGCTCGAAGCGGTTCACTGGAAACCCGGCATCCACTGGCGCGTGTCGAGCATCGCCGTGCGCCGGCCGATCGCGGTGCGGGGTCGCGAAATGTTTGAACGCGGTAGCGCTGCCGTGTGGCTCGAAGATGTGGAGTATCTCATCGAGGCGCATCTCGACATCGGCGAGGACGAAGAACCGACCGCTGCCGCCGGCAAGCACATCGACATGTTTCACCGGAGGCTGCGCCAGCAACGCTTCTTTCGCCCTCCACATCTCGGTGCGATGGAATTTCCCGCTACCCTTGTGGATGCAACAGGCTTGGACATAACGCCAACCGTGCCGCCGGGCCTCGCTAACCGCGACCTTGGATGGATGCTCCTCGATTATCGATACGAGAAGGGCCGGAAGGTGCCCTGCTTTTTCCACGCCGCCCTGGAACAGGCTGTGTTGACGATCCCGGATATGAATGGACCGGGCGTGCTTTCTTGACGCAGTCCCGCCAAGCGATGGTTCTTCTTTCGGTATTCACCCAAACCTGCCGAGCGTAAATCTGAACGGTGGGCCGTCCCATCCGCAAAACTGGGCTTCGTCAGGGCGGGTCGCTCGCCAGCGCGTGCAGCGCCGCGACAACAAGGTGCGCCGCGCGGCGGCGCCTTCGGAAATGTTCCGCGATCGCCCGCCTGAGCGGCACGGGCGATACCGCGACCGCCGCGTCCCGCCACGTCTGCGCCTCTGCTTCGTCGGCCGTCCCGAGGACGTTTCGTTCCGCCGGCGCATAGGGTGCAAGTCGATCGAGCAGCTGCTCGATCGCGGCACGCTGCTCGGGATTGGCGGCGACGGCAGCTATGGCGCGCAGCCAGTCTGCCGGCGTTTCAGGTCCGCCGGCGCCTGGATCATCCGCCGTCAGACCACCGTGCGGTATCGCCGACCTCAGGAGCGCGGCGATCCAGTCATAAAGGTGGCGCAGTCCCATTTCGGTGATCATCGGCGTTCGAAAGCCGTCACCGCGCGGCGCTTCGACGAGACGCTCACCCACCAGGCGATGCAGCGCGTCGCGCACCGGCGTGATACTGGCATTGAGCGCATCTGCCAGCGCTGCCGGTTCGAGATGCGCGCCGGGCGGGTGCCGGCCCGAGCGGAGCTCGTCGCGAAGCGCGAGATATACCCGCTCGAAGATTGCCCCGGGACTCATCTCTGTGCCGCGCGCTGCTCGGCCGCATGCGCCGCCACCATCTCCGCCTGATCCGGTCGCAACGCGTCCTCGGCGCCCGCCCATTCCATTCTTTCCTGGAGAAGGAGCGACGGACAGCGGCCTTCGACATTGCCGAGATTGGGCCGGTGCTGGCGATAGCCGACCAGCGCGGCGAGCTCCGGCGAGAAATCGCGCGCGACGTCGGGCGGATAGACCAGCCACTGATTTTCGTAGGGTTTCAGCCAGCCGAGACAATAAGAGATGATCGCGCCGCGGCGGACCGCATCGCTGCGATTGGCGCCACCGCCATGCAGCGCAGATCCCAGGAAAACCAACGCATCGCCAGGCTCCATCGTCGCCACCAGCGGATCGCCGGCAGGCTCGGCCGCAAGGGCTGCGGCGCCATGACTTTCCGGCCAGACCAAAGTCGCGCCGTTGTCGGCGTCGTAGCGAGTGAACGGCCACATGACGTTGACCAGATATTCGACCTCGCCGATCGTACCGCGCCACATGTCTTGGTCGCGATGCGGAGCCTGTGCCAGCGCGCCCGGGTGAAGCGCCACCGCCTGCGTCAGGTTGAGCTGCACGCTATCGCACCAGGGCAAGAGCAGTTCCTCGACCGCCGCCAGGATCACATCCTGGAGGACAAGGCGAGCGCAGTGGCGCGAGCGGGCGAGCAGACCGCCAAAGCGCTTCGTCCGCTCGCCGTAGAACGGGCCGCGCGAAAAGGCCGTCGCCTCGAAGTCTCGAGCCAGCGCGCGATCGACTTTCGCGACCAGGGCCGGGCTCACTGCGCGCCGGACGATGCAGAAGCCGTCGCGGCGCAACGCGGCGGCGATTGCCGAGCTGTTGCGAGGGGCGGTCGTCATGTCCGCGTCACGCCGCAAGCGCGTCGGGGGCATCGTCCGACGCGATGCCGTTGGCGGCGAGCAACGCCGGGGTCTCGGCGCAGATCTCGATCTCGACCGCCGCCAGGATATGCGATCCGCACTTGGCAGGAAAGCCGAGCGGCCGGCACTGCCAGCCGAACGCGACGATCTGCTCCAGCCACCCGATCTCGGCGACACCGACATAATAGCGAATGCCGAGCTCGAGTGCGTGGTTCGCAAGCCCCGCCACCAGACAATTGCGCGCGGCGCGGCGTTGTGACGCCACCAGCGAGCGATCGAGGCAGAAACGCGTGATCTCGACGATATCCTCGCCGCGGGGCGGATCGCCGATGCAAAGCTGGGGAAACAAGCTGCCAAGGATGTGCGGCCGCGTAGTCGGCAGCAGCCGCGCTGAGGCGCGATGCCGGCCATCGTCATCGCCGACAATGACATAAGTCGCATGATCGTCGTCGAACTGATCGATCTCGTAGCGGCCGGCGATCACCGGCACGTCCCAGCCGAGCAGGTCGACGAAGACGCGCTTTCGTGCCTCGAACATGGTGTGGAGAAGAAGCCCGCCGATCGGTGCGTGCCCCCTGAGCGTCGACATGGTCATCGGCAACCTCCTTGCGGGAAGGCCGTGAGCGTCGCGCCGTCCGGGACGGCGCGCTATTCCCAGAAATGGGCATTGATTACCGGTCGAAAATGTCAGCGAACCCGATCGCGCCGTCATATAGCGCATGCGCCATCAGCTGCGATCGGCGCGACACGTCGTAGCGCTCGCGGGCGAGCTTGAGATGCCGGATGACGGTCTCGTGACTGACCCCGAGGATCTGAGCGATCTCCCAATCGGATTTGCCGCGCGCCGCCCAGAGCACGCAATCGCGTTGCCGGTCGGTCAGCATCGGGCGCTCGGCGAGGGGCCGCCGCATACAGGCGATCCGCCGCGCCGCTTCGAACGCGAAGGCCCCGACGAGTTGCGCCGCCGCAAACTGACCTGCGTCGAGCGCCTGGCCGTGCGCCGTGGCGAAGGAACAGGAACCATGCGCTTCGCCCGGCACGTGCACCGGCACCGTGAAGCCCTCGCCCACACCTCTCGCCGCGGCACGCTCGAGTATGTCCTCGTCGCGAGCGGAGAGCGGGATGAGGCGGGAGAGCTCGGACCAGGGGAAACCGACGCTCGTCATATGGGTCGCGCGATGGACCGGATCGGAAGGGCCGAGCGCATTGTCGTCGAAATAGCGCACCCAGTCAGGCGGGTAATTGTGCAACCGAACGTTTGGCGAAGCGGCGACTTTCACGTCAAGATGGTGCGTCAAGGCAAAATAGCGAAACCCCATGTCCCTCGCGATTTCCGTAAGTGCGTGGGCAAGGTCCTCATCCTTTCGCAAGGCGGCGATTTCACGCGTGAAGACGTCGATCCTGTCGAATTCCCTGAACAGCGCTCCCGTCGCCCGCGGAAAATGCGATCCAAGCCGCAAATTCCCGCAGTCGCCTTTCCATTCTGCCGCGCTTCGCCGTGTCTCAAACGGCCCCGTCGACGCCTGAAAAGGCTAACCTACCAGAAAAATTAAATATTTATAGCGAGTATCACGTTTATAGCGTTCGCGTTACTTTGGAGAGCATAGTTCGATCTACCCAAAGCATCGCCTTTCATAGGGAATATTTATGAATCCGTATCGGACATATATCGATTACTATACTGCAAGGCACAAATGGCATGCCGCCGGGCACGCAACTGTTCCGCGCGAATGTCCACTCGAAACGCCCGCCTGACCGATCGCTTTGCGGCCCGCGCCGGGCGCTGCGACAGTTTTCGAAGTCTTGGCCGGCTGCTGGGCGCGGCTACGTCCAAACTCGGTTTCCGATACTTTGCGCTCCTCCATCATGCTGCCAGCCGCGAGGACCGTCCGGGACTGATACGATTGCACACCTACCCCGAAGACTGGCTTCAGGAGCTCGAGCGGCTCGCCGTCCGTGGCGACCCGATCCACCGCGCCTGTGCGCGGACGCCCTGTGCTTTCTCATGGGGAAGCGTCGCGCGCCTAGTGGCGATGACCGATGCGGACCGCCGCCTGCTCGCCCGAGGGCGCGCGTTCGGGATGCAGAATGGCATCACCGTTCCACTTCACGCGGCTGGTGAGCCGGTCGCCTCATGCAGTTTCGTCGGCGCGCGCGGTGTGATGCTCGAAGCCCATCATCGGCATGCGGCGCAAAGTATCGCGGTCCACGCCTTCGGCGCAGCGCTCCGGCTGCTCGACCGGACTGCCCCGCCGCGGCTTTCGCGCCGCGAACGGCAATGCGTGCGGCTGATTGCGGAGGGTAAATCGGACTGGGAGATCGGCGTGATCCTCGGGCTGAGCGCCGAGACCGTGCATGGCTATGTGAAGCGCGCGCGCGCAGCCTACGACGTCGCGACCAGGGCGCAGCTTGTCGTCTGCGCGCTGCGCGACCATGTCATTCCCTTCCCGCAGCAATCCCCCCGAATGGGCGGATAGTCCCATAGTGCCAGCCGCCGCCATCCTTCGTCACGGAAGGAGCGGGATGCGATGGCGAATATGGTGGATCCCGCGTCCCGCTAGGCCGGGCGGTCGGCGATGCCGCCCACTGCGCCTTGCTGGCAGGATGCGGACGCCTATGCCCATCTCCTCGGAGCCGGCCGCTCCGTCTTCGCCTGGGAGGGTCTCCGCCGCAACGCCGCCTATCGCGCTGAGTTCGAAGCCGGGGCGAGCGGCATGGCAGAACGATGGGGGCTGGTTTGCCCGGCGCCGCCATCGCTCGCCTTTCAAGCCGCGGCGCCGCTCTGGAGGCGCGAGGCCCATCCGCACGTTCTCGAAGCAACCGTCCTCCCCGCTTGCGATGATCCCAGCGATCATATCGCGCCAGCACTCTGGTCGGGCGCTGCCGCGGTTCATGCCAGCCACGGCGTTCGCCATATTCTTTTCACCGACGGCCTCCACGCGCTTCGGCTCGACCTCAGCGCGTCCCGCGCCGGACCATGGCCCGTCAGGATCGGCTATCGCATCGCCGGGCTCACGAGCGCGAAAGCGCCGCTTGCGACGCTCCAGCGCTGGCTTCGCTTCGCCAGCACCGGCACATTCACCGGCGCGTTATTTCCGGCGGAAGCCCGCGCCAGAAGATGGGTACTCCTGCTCAGGGCTCATGACGCGCTCGCTTTCGGTGCCACCCAGCGCCAGATCGCCCAGCATCTGATCGCGCGCGTGGCGCCTTCGAACTGGCGCACTGAGGATCCTGCCCTGCGCCTCCGCGCCCAGCGGCTGGCGCGCGATGCACGCGACTTCGTGCGGACGGGATGGCGCCGGCTTCTGTGAGCTAGCCTTGGGCGCCCGCGCAGCGCATGATTGCCCCGCATGACTCGGAGGCTCATCGCACGTCGGCATCTGTGCACGGAGGCCCACGTCGGACCGCCGAGACCGATGCCATGACATCGGACGTGGATCGCATCCGCCGCCTCACCGACGCGCAGCGCGAGGTGCTGCGCCGCTTCCGCACCCGCAAGTCCGCCAAGGAAATCGCGCGCGAGATCGGCATCAGCCATTTCGCGGTCAACGAACGCCTGCGCGCCGCGCGCCGCGTGCTCGGCGTTGCGACCAGCATCGAAGCAGCGCGGCTGCTCGAAGAGCTGGAAGACTATGCCGACTACAAGCGCGTTGTATGCGACCCGCCGCCGCTTGCCCCGGACGGCGCGCCTCCCGCATTCCCAAGGCGGGAGGAACGGGTCGGCGCGCCATGGGAGGTGAGAGAAGAAAGGGCGCCGTATCGACTTGCGCGAGGCGACAGGCAACGCTGGCCGCTGCCGAGCTGGCCAGGCGAGCCGAACCGGTTGAGCGCAAGGGCGAGGCTGATGTGGATCGGCGCGATCGCGGTCGGACTGGCAGCGGCACTTGGCGCCCTGGTGTCCATCGCGTGGGGGATCGTGCGCATCGTCGGTCATCTTCTGCGCGCCGCCGGCTGAGCTTCCCGCAACACCATCAACAAGGCGTCGGCGCGCCGGCGCAAGGGAGAAACGCATGTCCAATGCCATCATAGCTTCCGCGCGGCGGATCGCCGAGGAAATCAAATCGACCGAAGGCCTCTCCGACGCGGCGCTCGCCGCAAAGGCGCGGCTGACGGCCGAATTGCTCGAAAGCCGCGTCGCGGCCGGCGTGCCGGCACGCACCGGCCGGGACGCGGTCGGCAAGCTCATCGAAGCTATCGCCTGCTCCGCTCGAGCGCGCGAACTGGTCATCGATGCCCATGAGGGTCTGGCCGGGCTCGATCTGCGCGAACTTGCTGCCGGCGACCTTTCCGAATGCCCCGATTCCTGGAAGATCCTCGGGCCAAGATTGGCCAGCGACAGCGAGGCCGCTTGAGCGGTATTGACGGGATGAGACCGGCAATGCTTGCCTCGCTTGGTGCGGATGGTGATCTTTCTCGTGCTGCTCCTCGCCTGCTGCGGTTATGCGCTGGCGCGCGGCGCCCGCGAAGAACGCGCCGCGGCGCTGATCATGTTCACCGGTTGCGTCGCGACCTGGGCGGTCAATTCGCCGCTGGCCACGCGCTATGCCGCGGTCGAGCCGGCGATCCTCGCCGTCGATCTCGCCATGTTCGCGCTGTTCGTTGCGGTCGCCCTGCGCAGTGAACGCTACTGGCCGCTATGGCTGAGCGCCCTGCAATTGCTCGCCGTCCTCGCGCACGGCGCGCGCTTCGCGGACCCCGATATGATGCGCAACGGTTATGGCTTCGTCATGGCAGTCTGGAGCTATCCGCAGCTTGTCCTGATTGCGATCGTGACGCGGATCGGGCGGAAGCGGCCCGTCTTCTGACCTGCCTGCTGGCGCCTGCAGCCCGATCCGAAGCGTCGAAGCTTGCGCATGATCTCCTCCGCCGCTTCGGATCGCTGGGAGCAACGCTCGCCGCCTCGGCTCATGCGCGCGCAGCGGTCGTGACCGAAGGCCGTGCGCAGGACGTTCTCGACCTCTGCGCCACGATCCATCGCCATGCCCTCCGGCATGAGGCACTCTCCCGCCCGATCATCGGCAGCAGCGAGGCGCTCGCCCAATATCTGAAGCTCGAAGCCGGCTTTCGAACGGTCGAGACGCTTTGCGTCCTATTTCTCGCGGCCGACAACCGGCTGATCGACGAGGGCGTCATTGCGTGGGGCGCGGTAGATAGCGCCCACCTTCCGATCCGTGCGATCCTGCAGCGCGCCCTCGACTGCGCTGCCACCGGATTGATCCTCGTTCACAATCATCCGAGTGGCGATCCGGAGCCCAGCCGCGCCGACATCGAAGCGACCTGCGCACTCGTGGAGGCGGCGCGAACGTTCGACCTGCGCCTCGTCGATCACGTCATCGTCGCGCGCGCGGGCTGGACGAGTCTGAGAGCGCGGGGACTGTGCTGACGCGGCGACAGGTTCGAAGCCGTGCGCGGATATCCGAATCCACGATGTCTACGTCGCTCTGATCGCAAAGCGATCGAGCCGACCCGTACCGCGGTCTATCACCGCGACGGAGTCTTCGCGACATCCTAGATCGCTGATTGCAGCATAGCGCGCATTCGCGGCTTTGAATTTCGGAACCCGCGATTAAGCTTGCGCCATGTGCAATCTCTACACTGTCCGGAAAAGCGCCGCTGAAATCGCCCTTCATTTCGGCGTTCCCGATCCGGTCGCAAGCAACGCGGGACCGGACGTATATCCGGGCCAGCCTGGACTCGTCGTGCGCGGCGAAGGCGACAGTCGTCGCCTTCAATCGATGATCTGGGGCTTTCCGCTCCGGCTCAAGACGATGAAGCCCGGTTCACAGCCAAAGCCGGTCAACAATATTGCCGACCTCAACAAGGCGATGTGGATCGGCTTCGCGCGTAAGCCGCAATGGCGCTGTATCATTCCCGTCACTGAATTCGCCGAGGCGGAAGGCGTGAAGGGGAGCAAGACGAGGACGTGGTTCAGCGTGCAGGATGAGCCCCTGTTCGGCTGGGCGGGCCTGTGGCGCGACAGTGCCGAGTGGGGCTCGGTTTATTCCGGTGTCATGACCGACTGCAACGACGCCATCCGCCCCGTGCATGACCGCATGCCGGTCCTGTTGCGCCGGGACGAATATGATGCCTGGCTTCGCGGCAGCTTCCAGGACGTGCTCGCCTTCCAGGCGCGTTGCTTCCCGGCTGAAAGCATCATCATGCGCCGAACGAGCGATCCATGGGTCACACGGCGCGCAACCGCGTGAGCCGTCTTTCGGACTGGGAGCTCTGGGCGTGTGCGCATCACATGGTGGAGCGGCACGGCGAGGATGCCCTCTGTCAGGCGGCACAAAGGGCCGACGCGCTTTTGAACCGCGGCGACACCGGCGGTTACCGGACCTGGTGCAACATCATGGCCAAGGCGGAAGAGCTGCTGGCGCCCCCCGGACCGGCGCATTGAGCGACCACAAGTCGGGAGCGGTGACACGCGTTGGACACGAAGGTCATCCCGTCACGCCCGATGGCCGTTACTTCGTCGTGCGCGGCCGGCTCTGGCGGATGTCCGACCCGTCGCTTACCGAAGACCGTCGCGCGACACTCGTGGCGAAACTCATGGAGGCCCGACGCGCAGTCGGCGCCGCACGGCGCAACGGCGATCCGGAGCAGGAGCGCACGGCGCGCGCGGCGGTCGACGAGGCCAAGATTTCATTGGGAGAGCGCGGTCCTGTCTGGTGGAGCGACGGCGCTCCCGACCTCAATCGAAGGCTGATCGGGGGCACGCCTTATGCGGACTGGTACGCCGGCCATCGCGACGGCTAGCGCCGTTGGTCGCTGGCGGCAGGCAACGAGCCACGCAGGCGGCTCGAGCACACCGACCCCTCTATCTGCGGCTGACCGGAAGTCGCCCCACTGCCGCAATTCTGGCTCCGGCCGCTTCCATTCTTGAGGCTTGCACGAACCGTGGTTCGCGCAGATCATCGAAAAATGCCCTTCCGCGATCCCGAGCCTGAACGCTCTTCCCTCGGCATCCGGGTCGAAGCAGCCCTCCTGTCGCTGGCAGTCGTCGGCTCGATCGTCTCCGGGATCGTAATGCTGATCATGCGCCTGATCGGGCGCTGAAAGGCACGGCGTTGCTATCGGCCGTCCCGTTCGAGCCCGTCAGGATCAGCACCGAATTTTCGACCCGCCAGCCGGCAAGACGCGACAGGAAATTCATGCCGAGGACGTCGAAGTCACCGAGCGCCGGGCTGATGACGACCTTGAGGTTGCGCGCTTCGATCGGGCCGAGCTGCATCCGCGACAGGGTTGCGGTCCGAACCGTGACGAGGCCTCCTGCGGTTTGCATCACCACAGGCAGCAGCCCGGCATCGGGCTCAAGTGCCATGGCGCGTGCGGTCGCTTCCGAAAGCGCGGTTACGGTGGCACCGCTGTCGATCAGCATGCGCCGCTCGACGCCGTCGAGCGACACGTTCGCCCAATAGTGGCCGTCCCCGGACAAGGGGATCCGAACCTCTCCGCCCTCGACTTGCTGCCGGTCGAGGCCGAACGGCGCCGTCAGCCTGGAGAGATTGGCATCGAAGGGCGCCTGTTGGAGCAGGAGAAACAGGCATAGACCGAGCAGCGCCAGCGAAAACAGCGATCGCAGCAAGCCTCCGATGAAGGGAAGCCGGAACAGGAGGGCCAGCAACAATGCGCCGACCACCGCATAAAGAGCCAGCGGCTGCCATTCCGCGCTCACGTCCCATGTCATGCCGCTTCAACGTCCCGTCGCGGCGATCCGATGCACGCGTCCCTATCGGTTCGAGGCCGCCTGGCTTGGACTTTGGAGAGACCGCACCATCTCGGCAACATGTCCGCGCAACAGTCCGACCTTTTCGGGAGCACCTTCCCCAACGGCTTCCAGCTGTGGGAAGGCTTGATCCAGGAAGGCGAAGAAGAGGCGCTCAAGCGCGAGATCGACGCGAGCGGCTTGGCACCGTTTCGCTTCCAGCAATGGCTCGGCAAGCGGCTTACCGCGTCTTACGGCTGGCACTATGACTTCGAGCGCCAGCGCCTCGCTCCAGCAAATCCCCTCCCGGACTGGCTGACGGCGCTCAGAATTCGCATCGCCGCTCGCGCGAAGCGGGATGCCGACGCCTTGGCGCAGGTCCTCCTCACGCGCTACGATCCGGGCGCGGGTATCGGGTGGCACCGCGACCGCCCCGACTTCGACGAGATATTCGGTGTGTCGCTCGGCGCCGAAGCGGCGCTCCGCTTCCGCCGTCGCAGCGTCCGCGGCTTCGAGCGCGCGACCGTGCCGATTCCGCCTCGCTCGCTATACTGCCTGTCCGGCCCTGTGCGAACGGAGTGGGAGCATAGCATCGCCCCGATCGCAGCCTGCCGATGGTCGATCACGTTCAGGACGCTCGCGCGCAGCCATCCTGAGACCTGACGTCGTTCGCGTCAGCCATGCCGCCGTCCGACGTGTGCCACTCCCACCTGGCTTCGCCGACGGGGCTTGCATGTGCGAAAACTCGCCTGTAACACCGTGACACCGTGTTATCGTGATGTAACAAACGAGACTGCTCGTGTCCTCTGTCAAGTCTTCGCAGGATCTTACCGACGATCTGTGCGACGCCCTGCTCACCCCGGCGGACCGGGAAGCGATGCTGCGGCTGCTGCGCGACCTTTGTACGCCAGCGGAGGTGCACAGCCTGGCCGAGCGTTGGCATGTCGCGCGACTGCTCACCACAGGCATGTCCTACCGGGAAATCCATGAGGCTACTGGTGTCAGCACAACCACGGTCGTTCGCGTGGCCCGGTTCCTCAACCAGGAGCCCCACCAGGGCTATCGCGATGCCATCGCCGCGCTGGAGGCCCGCGATGCGGACCGATGACAGTCGCCTGCACATCGCGATCCAGAAATCGGGCCGGCTCGCCGAGCAGAGTCGCCGGCTGCTGCGCGACGCGGGGCTCCGCCTGCAGGAGGGTAAGAACGCCCTCACCGCGCGGATCGAGAATTTTCCGGCCGACCTTATGTATGTCCGAGACGATGACATCCCGACCTTCGTCGCCGACGGGGTTTGCGAGCTCGGGATCGTGGGCAGCAATGTTTTGCGCGAGTTCGAGCTCGCCGAGCGCGACAGCCGGTACGAGATCCTCTCGCCGCTGGGCTTCGGACGCTGCGCGCTCAAGCTTGCGGCCGCGGCTACAAGCGACTGGCACGGCCTCGCCGACCTAGGCGAAGCCCGCATCGCCACGTCCTATCCCCACATCGTGCGCGATTTCCTCGAGCAGCGGCAGATCGCCGCCACCGTGGTCACCATGAACGGCGCGGTCGAACTCGCACCGCGTCTCGGCATCGCGCCGTTCATCTGCGATCTCGTCTCGACCGGCGCGACGCTCGAGGCGAACGGGCTTCGGCCGCTCGAGACATTGTTCGAAAGCGAAGCGGTACTGGTCCGCACCCGCGGCGCGCTCGATGAAGCGCGGCAAGAGACCATGAACGGCCTCGTCCGCCGCATCGGCGGCGTCCTCGCCACCAAGGAGTCCAAATATATCATGCTCAACGCGCCGGAAGCGGCGCTGCCGGCGATCAGCGCGCTGCTTCCCGGCGCCGAGGCACCCACCATCCTTCCGCTTCATGCGCGGCCGGGCCAATTCGCGGTGCATGCGGTCTGCCAGGAGTCGGTCTTCTGGGAGACGCTCCACAAGCTGAAGGCCAATGGCGCATCGGCCATTCTCGTCCTTCCCATCGAGAAGATGATGCTGTGAAGATCCTGGACTGGGAGAGGTTGGACGCGGCGGACCGCGCCGCCGCGCTGGTGCGGCCGGCCCAGCGCAGCAAGGCTGGACTGCGTGACGCCGTGCGATCGATCGTCGAGGATGTCCGCGACGGAGGATGGGACGCGCTGGCCGAGATCGCCATCCGCATCGACGAGACGCCTCCGCAGCGGCTTGCCGTCGGACCCGCGGCGGAAGCCGCCCGCCGCGAGCTGGCCGACAAGGATCAAGCCGCGATCGCGCTCGCCGCTCGCAACATCGCCGCCTTTCATGATGCCTGCCGGCCGCGCGACGTGACCGTCGAAACGATGCCCGGCCTCAATGTCGCCAAGGTCTGGCGCCCGATCGAGCGCATCGGTCTCTACATCCCGGGCGGAGCGACACCGCTCTTCTCGACACTGCTCATGCTGGCGCTTCCAGCGCGCGCGGCAGGCGTGCCCGAGCTCGTCGTCGTGGCGCCGCCGGCTACAGGCGGCCTCGATCCCGCGATCGCCCTTGCCGCAGAGTATTGCGGCATCGACGCGATCTGGACGGTGGGCGGCGCTCAGGCGATCGCAGCGCTCGCCTTCGGCGCTGGCGACATCCCGCGGGTCGACAAGATCTGTGGCCCCGGAAACGCATGGGTCGCCGCGGCGAAGGCGCTGGTGGCGAGCATGGCCGGAGGCCCGGCGATCGACCTTCCGGCAGGCCCGAGCGAATTGCTGGTCATCGCCGATGCCGGCGCCGACCCCGCGACGATCGCCGCCGACCTACTGAGCCAGGCCGAGCATGATGCCGCGGCGCAAGTGCTCCTGGCCACCGATAGCGCGGATGTCGCGGCGCGCGTCGCAGCCGAACTGGAGCGCCAGCTGCCCTTGCTGCCGCGCGTGGAGACGGCCCGAAGCGCCCTTCGCAACGGGCGCATCCTCCTGACGCGCGATCTCGACGAGGCCGTCACTATCGCCAATCTCTATGCGCCCGAGCATCTCGCGCTTGCCGTGGCCGATCCCGCGCCGTTGCTCGAACGGGTGCGCAACGCCGGAGCGGTCTTCGTCGGGCGCCATGCCGCCGAGACGTTCGGCGACTATCTCGCCGGCTCGAGCCATGTCCTTCCGACCGACGGCGCCGCGCGCGCCTGGAGCGGCATATCGGTGCACAGCTTCCTGAAGGCGATTACGGTCCAGTCGATCGATGCCGCCGCCGCCGCCGCGATCGCCGCGCCTGCCGCGGCGCTGGCCCGGCTGGAAGGTCTCGAAGCCCATGCGCGCGCCGCCGAGGCGCGCGCCGAACAGGTGGCGGCATGACCTGCCTCGCCGAACGGCTCGCGCGGCCAGAAATCGTTGCGCTGGGGGATTTCGACATCCCGCCGCGCGCAGTGCCGGGCGACACGATCAAGCTCGATGCTAATGAAAATCCCTTCGAGCCGCTGGGACCCGCTGCGCTCGCCGCCAGCGTCAACCGCTATCCCGAGCCGCAGCCCGCCCGGCTGAAGGCCATGCTGGCGAGCCTCTATGGCGTCGATCCCGACGCGCTCGTCGTCACGCGCGGCGCTGACGATGCGATCGACATGCTGATCCGCGCCTTCTGCCGTCCGGGAGATGATGCGATCCTGATCGCGCCGCCGACCTTCACGGCCTATGCGCATTTCGCCCGGCTCCAGGGCGCCCGCGTCGTCGAGCATTACCTTGGCCCCGACTTCGCGCTGGATGCGCAAGGCTTCGTCGCTGCCGCACGCGCGACGCCTAGCCTCAAACTCGCCTTCCTCTGCTCGCCCGACAATCCGACCGGCGGAATCGTCGCTGCCGACACCCTGTGCGCGATCGCGGACGCGCTCCCCGAGACGATTCTCGTCGTCGACGAGGCCTATATCGAATTCTCCTGTGCCGAGAGCGTCGCGCGCGAGGCTGTCCGCCGGCCCAATCTCGTTGTGCTACGGACCCTGTCCAAGGCCTTTGGCCTCGCCGGGGCACGGATCGGAGCTGCGATCGGAAGCCGGGCGTTGATCGCGCTCGCCGCACGCGCCTTGCCGCCCTATCCGCTGTCGAGCCTTTCCATCGCCGCTGCGCTCGACGCGCTCGCGCCGGAACGGCGCAGACTCCATGCCGATCGCATCGCGCGCATCATCGCAGAACGCGCGCGCATGGCTGAGCGGCTGCGTCGCGCCTCCGGCCTCGACCGGGTTCGCGACGGCGGCGGCAATTTCCTGTTTCTCGAGGCGAAGGATCCCGCGAAGCTCAGGGAAAGTTTCGCTGCTGCCGGCATCCTTGCCCGCTTCCGCGAAACGGCGGCACCCGGCGGTGTCCGCCTGACGATCGGCACGCGCGCGGAGAATGACGCGGTGCTCGCCGCGCTGGGCATCGGCGACAGTCCGGTCGGATCGCGGCGCGCCGACATCGCGCGCGACACCAACGAAACCCGCATTGCCGTCGCAATCGACCTGGATGCTGCCGCGCCGCGCCGCATCGACACCGGCGTCCCCTTCTTCGACCATATGCTCGACCAGGTCGCAGCCCATGGCGGCTTCTCGCTGCTGCTGACCTGCACGGGCGATCTTCACGTCGATGCGCATCACTGCATCGAGGATTGCGCGATCGCATTCGGATCGGCGCTGTCCAAGGCGCTGGGCGACCGGAGCGGTATCGGCCGCTACGGCTTCTCGTTGCCGATGGACGAAGCGCGCGCCGAAATTCTGCTCGACCTGTCCGGCCGGCCGTACAGCCTGTTCGAGGGCAGCTTCGCCGCGACGCATATCGGCGCCTATCCGACGATGATGACCGCGCATGTCTTTCGCTCGTTCGCCGATGCGCTCCGCGCGACGGTCCATGTGCGCGTCGCGGGAGAGGACGACCATCACAAGACCGAAGCCTGTTTCAAGGCGCTCGGCCGGGCGCTGCGCCAGGCGATCCGCCGCGAGGCGGGAGGCGTCCCCAGCACCAAGGGCCTCCTGTGATGCTTGCGATCGTCGATCTCGGCTGCGGCAACCTCGGGTCCGTCCGCGCCGGCTTCGAGCGTCTCGGCCTGGCGCCGGTTACGACCTGCGATCCGGGCGCGATCGCGGCCGCCGACCGCATCGTGTTGCCCGGGGTGGGCGCCGCCGGCTACGCCATGGCACGCATCCATGCGCTGGGACTGGCGGAAGTGATCCAACAGTTACGCCAGCCACTGCTCGGCATCTGCCTCGGCATGCAATTGCTCTTCGAGCGAAGCGAGGAAGGCGGCACCGCCTGTCTCGGCATCCTGCCCGGCACCGTGCGCGCATTGAAGAGCGCGCGCGGCCTGCCGGTCCCGCACATGGGTTGGAACAGCCTTGCGCGCGCCGAGTCCGGCTTCGGCCTCGATGCAGGCGACCATCTCTATTTCGCGCACAGTTTCGCCTGCGACGCCAGCGCCGCGACGACGGCAGAGGTCGTTTATGGCCGGACGATCGCCGCGCTCGTCGCCAGCAACAATGTCTGGGGCGCGCAATTCCATCCCGAGCGTTCGGCGGAGCCGGGCGCCCGCTTCCTCAAGGCCTGGTTGTCGCAATGATCCTCTATCCTGCGATGGACCTGATGCGCGGCGAAGTGGTGCGCCTGAAGCAGGGCCGCTTCGACGATGCGACATCCTATTCGGCCGATCCGGCCGCAGCGCTCGCGGCCTTCGCGGCGGCGGGCGCCACATGGGCGCACGTCGTCGATCTCGACGGCGCCCATGCCGGCACGACGGTCCAGCATCAGGCAATCATGCGCCTGGTCCGGTCCGGCGCGTCGCTCGCTCTTCAGGTCGGCGGCGGCATCCGCCGCCGCGACGAGGTCGCACGCCTGCTCGATGCCGGAGTGGCACGGGTGGTCGTCGGAAGCCTGGCGGCAGACGATCCGCGCCGCGTACGCGGCTGGCTCGAGGAATTCGGCACCGAGCAGCTGGCGCTCGCGCTCGACGTCTCGCTTGTCCGCGGCAATCCCGTCGTGATGACCGCTGGCTGGACGAAAAGTGCCGCCCGTTCGCTTTGGGAGGTCGCCGCGGAATTTCCGCCCGACGTGCATCTTCTCGTCACCGACATCGGCCGGGACGGCATGCTTGAGGGCCCCAATCTCACATTGCTCGACGACGTCGCAGAGCGGTTACCGGAAGCGCGGGTGCAGGCGTCCGGCGGCGTCTCTTCGCTCGACGATCTGCGACGTCTGTCGAGCGCCGGGGTGATCGTAGGCCGCGCCCTTTGGGAAGGACGCTTCTCGCTCGAAGAGGCGCTCGATGCTGTCGCATAGGATCATTCCCTGTCTAGACGTGCGCAACGGCCGGGTCGTCAAAGGCGTCCGCTTCCGCGATCACCGGGATGCTGGCGATATCCTCACGCTTGCAGCGCGCTATCGCGACGCGGGCGCGGACGAGCTGGTCTTCTACGACATCACCGCGAGCCCAGATGGACGCAAGCTGGACGCGGGATGGATCCGCGCCATCGCGCGCATGCTCGACATACCCTTTGCCGTCGCCGGCGGAATACGCACCCGCGACGATGCCGCAGCCTGTCTCGATGCCGGCGCGGACAAAGTGTCGATCAATTCTCCGGCGCTGGAGCGGCCCTCGCTGATCGACGAACTAGCCCGCGATTTCGGGCGTCAGTGCGTGGTGGTCGGCATTGACAGTTTGGCGACACCGGATGGGCGGCGCGTTCGACAGTATAGCGGCTCCGAGACGCGTGAGCGCGACGGCGGCCGGGAGACGCTCGACTGGGCGAGAGAGGCAAGTACGCGCGGTGCGGGGGAAATCGTGCTCAACTGCATGCAGCGCGACGGCGTCCGCCAAGGCTATGATATCGACCATAGCCGCGAGGTGGTCGAGGCGGTCGATATCCCGGTCATCGCCTCTGGCGGCGCGGGACGTCCCGATCACTTCCGCGACGTACTCATGGCCGGCGCCAGCGGCGCGCTTGCCGCGAGCGTCTTTCATGACGGGTCGATCATGATCCCAAATCTCAAGGAGTATCTCGCGTCATGCGGTCTCCCGATGCGCCGCTAGACCGGGGCGCGGTCGCCGCGCTCGACTGGAAAAAGATGGACGGGCTATTGCCGGCGACAGTCCAGGATCGCGGCTCGCGCCGCGTGCTGATGACGGGCTATATGAACCGCGCAGCCCTCGAGGCGACGATCGCCACTCGTGAGGTCACCTTCTGGAGCCGCTCCAAGGCTCGACTTTGGAAGAAGGGTGAGACTAGCGGCAATATCCTCTCCGGGGCCGACGTCTATTGCGATTGCGACGGCGATGCCTTGCTGGTGTTGGCGACGCCGGCCGGGCCGGTCTGCCACGAAGGCACGGCGAGCTGTTTCGCAGCGGCTCCCCATGCCGGTCCGGGCTGGCTCGCTGATCTGGCCCGCATCATTGCTGCGCGAGGACGCGTCGCCGGGTCGGAGAGTTACACGGCGCGGTTGCTCGCCGCCGGCCCGCAACGCATTGCCCAGAAGGTCGGCGAGGAGGGTGTCGAGCTCGCGCTCGCGGGTGCAGCGGGCACGGCCGCGGAGTGTGTGAGCGAAGCGGCAGACCTTCTATATCATGTCGCCGTCCTTCTCGAAGCACGCAACATTGGCTGGGACGATGTGGTGCACGAACTGCAGATCCGCCATGCTAAGAAAAGCCAATCGAAGTGACCGACCTTCGTGAGTTCGCCGCTTTTGCGGAGCGGCTGGCGGACGTCGGGCGGCGCAGCGCGCTCCACTGGCGCGAGCAGGCTTTGGAGACGCGCGACAAGCGGGCCGACGGCGCCTTCGATCCTGTCACCCGCGCCGACCGGGAAACGGAGGCCGCGATGCGCGCCTATATAGAGCGGCATTATCCCGACCATGGAATTAACGGGGAGGAAATGGGCGCCGTGGCCGGAAGCAGCCCCTACGGCTGGAGCCTCGACCCGATCGACGGTACACGATCGTTTCTCTGCAATCTCCCCTCCTGGAGCATTCTCGTCGCTCTGCTCGAGCAGGAACAGCCGGTCCTTGGCGTCATCGACATTCCGATGCTTGGCGAGCGGCTCATCGGCTGGGCCAGCCATTGCTGGCGACAGAAGGGCGAACAGCGCGCGATCGCGAAGGCCAGTGGTTGCCGCACCCTCGAGCAGGCGCGCATTTCAACCACGGATCCCTATCTTTTCTCGGATCAAGAACGAAATGCGTTCGATCGCGTGCGCAGGGCAGCGCTGTTGACCCGCTTCGGACACGACGGCTTCGCCTACGCTCGCCTTGCGACCGGCGACATCGATCTCGTCCTCGAATCTGGTCTCGAACCACATGACCGAAACGCTCTAATCCCCGTCGTACGCGCGGCTGGGGGAGCGGTCAGCAACTGGCGGGGCGAGCATGATTTTGCTGATGGCTGCTTGGTGGCCGCGGCATCCGGTGAGCTTCTGCGAGCTACCGTGAAGCTCTTGCAGGAGGCCTGAAACATTCTGCGATCTTGCTGGATAGAGCTGGAGCCCGTGTGTTTCCAGCTCCCGCCGGCCATGGCAATGTCGGTGCAGAGGCCCGGCGTAGATCGCACTTAGGTCATGCCGATTGCAGCGCAGCCCTACCAACGTTCGCCAGGACGGAAGGGTCGATGTCCGGCTGAACGTAGCGATGGCCTTTGCCATGCGCCGCAGACGCACGCATGTATCGTTCCATTGCGAATAGAGCCTGGGGCTGTGGGTCTCGCCCGAGCATGTGATAGACACGCTTAATTTGTTGCCTCCAGTCGTTCGCGACTTCCTCGAAGCCAATCTCGAGCGCCGGGCGGAGCAAGGCTTTGGACGCGGATAGCCGCTCACTCCTGAGCATCACCTTTCGAAACCATTCCCGGGCGACCCAGCGCGGATCGACCTCGTTCGACTGAATCATCATCTGGTTGCACACCAGGGACGCCGACGAGGCGATGACTTGAGCCGGGTCGCGAGCGAGATAGAGGAAGCGTGCGTCAGGAAATGCTTCGGCGAGCGAGCTGACATCCTGCGCAAATTGCGGCACCTTCAACACCCAGGGCCGGTCGCGTCGGTCGCGACGCGACCATCGGATGATCTGCAGGAAGCGGCGGAACTCCTTATAGACGCCCCTGCTGTCGCCCTCCTCTACTTTGGCCGCATAATTGGGCACGCGCCACTGCGCCTCGAAGGCCGTACCGAAGATCGACAGGTTGTGCAGTCCGATCTCCTCGTCCGGCACATTCCAGCCGGTCGGATGAATGGTATCGAATTCGGGATTGAGCAGCCGGGCGCTGGCCATCCCCGCCCACCCGCGCAACTTGCGATCGTCCATCCCGAGCAGGGGCCAACCGGCTGAAACCGGGTTCCAGCTTTCGTAAAAGCGGGTGGAATCCAGAGAAGGGTCGCATGCAAGCAACCGTTGCATGCGCGTCGAGCCGGACCGCATTTGTCCCAGAAGGATGATCGGAGCGGTGATTGGAACTTCATCTATCTCGGCGTAGCGGCGTCGTAATGCGTGGGCCCGGAAACGGCTGACTAGCGTGCCGACCAATTGTCCGTGCGCTATCGTCCGTCCGAGCGGAGAGAGCCGCGCATGTTCATGGAGATCGCTGCACAGGATCGTAAGCCGGTCGCGCCATCCGACCATATCGATGTCGGCCGCGACTCCCGCGCGAGACACCGCCTTCCGCACAAGAGCTTCCGGCTCCAGGCTGGGCACCTTGCTCCAGCCCTGGCTCCAGCTGCATTCAAGCAGTCGATTCAACAGCGCGATGCGTCTTCGGGAGGGCCGAGCCGTTAATCGTCGCACTTCGCCAGGACCCCGCATTGCCGTCGAACGACCAAATGCCCGGCAAGTGCCACCGACGATAAAATTCTTTGCGGAAAATGCCTTAGGAGGCGTGATGAGAGCTGATATGGATTAATAGGATTGCTCATCCGGCCGACGGATCCCCAACACAACCGTCTGGTACGCCGTTCGCCTGGCGGATTGTTTCAGCGAGAATATTTTCGACCAAAGGTTCATTTTGTCCCCCTTGAACAAGGAAATCTCCTTCCTAATTTTTCGACCGCCGGGTGCCCCTCGGGGGCCTGGCTGGGACAGGAGGGCGCCGGCTCTCACCGGCGCATCTCACGCCCAAATTGCTTCAACAGGAGGATTTGGAAATGAGAAACGACTTCGACCTGACCGCATATCGCCGCTCCACCATCGGCTTCGACCGTCTCTTCGACATTCTTGAAGGTCGCATGCGCGCCGAAGCGGGCGACAACTACCCGCCCTTCGATCTGGAGAAGCTCAGCGACGACCGCTATCGCATCACGCTCGCGGTCGCAGGCTTCGGTCCGGACGATATCGAGATCGTCGCGAAGCAGGGTGAACTCCTCGTCACGGGCCGCAAGACCGAAGACCGCGGCAACGGCGACTATCTCCATCGCGGGATCGCGGCCCGGCCGTTCGAGCGCCGCTTCGAGCTGGCCGACTTCGTCGAGGTTCGCTCGGCGGAGTTCGCAAACGGCCTCCTCACGATCTTGCTGGAACGCGAGATCCCCGAGGCCATGAAGCCGCGCAAGATTCCGATCGCAGGTGCCAATCCGCAGCTGAGCACCGTAGAGCCGGAACGCGAAGCCGCCTGATGATGCCCCGGCCCGGGCGCTCCGGCGCCCGGGCCATAATGCCAGAGGCGGCCGCTTAGCCAGGGGCTGGAACGCGCCCGCGCAAAAGATGTTTTGGGCAGGGACGCGCTGGAATTGCGCCTCCGAGGAAAACAGATGGACGATCGCGACGACTGGCACCTGACGGACGATATCAAGCATGAAGCCGGCTCGGGCGATCCATTCGCAGCAGCGGTTCGTGCGACGCGGATGCCGATGGTGATCACCGATCCGGCGAAGCCCGACAATCCCATCATCTTCTGCAACGCCGCCTTCCAGTCGCTGACCGGCTATTCGCGGCCGGAGATCATCGGCCGCAACTGCCGCTTCCTCCAGGGCCCCGACACCGATCCGGCGGCGGTCCGCCGCATCCACGAGGCCATCGCCGCCGGCGAGGATGTCGCTATCGAACTGCTCAACTATAGGAAGGACGGGTCGACTTTCTGGAACGCGCTTTATCTAAGCCCGGTCAGGGGAGAAAGCGGCGCCATCCAATTCTTCTTCGCCTCCCAGCTCGACATCACCGACCGCATTCTCGAGCAATCGAAGATCGCGGAGCAAAAGGCGGCGGTCGAACGCGAGGTGGAGCGCCGGACCATCGCCCTCCAGCAGGCGCTCGAGGCCAAGACGCTCCTGCTTCACGAGGTCGATCACCGCGTGAAAAACAATCTTACGATGATCGGTTCTCTGCTCCGGCTCCAGGCGCGGACGATCGGCGATCCTGCCGTTACGGGTAAACTCGAAGCGATGCTCGAGCGCGTCGATGCGCTCGCGACGGTGCACAGGCGGCTGTATCAATCCGATGACGTCCTGCATTTCGACGTCGGCGCCTTCGCGCAGAATCTCGTTCTCGACGTCGTCGGTGCCAGCGGGCGGTCGGACATAGCAATCGGGACGGATATCGAGCCTATCGAGATACGGTCCGCAAATGCCGCAGCCCTCGGCCTCATTCTCAACGAAATTCTTACCAATGCGATCAAGCACGGTTTTGCCAACGGGCGGCCGGGAAAGATCAGCATCGCAGCGCGCAGCGAGGGTTCGACGGCTCGCGTGACGATATGCGACGATGGTCCGGGTCTTGATGGAGCGCCGCCCGCGGGCGGCTTGGGTGCAATGCTCATCAAAAGGCTTTCAAAACAGATCGGGGCAAGCGTCGAATGGGACTGTCTCGCGCCCGGCACCTGCGTAACCTTGCGCTTTCCGGTCCAATCGTGATGGAACGTCCATCGCCGCCTCTCGACATCCTCGTGGTCGAGGACGAAGCCCTTCTTGCGATGGATATCGAAGCCATGCTCGAGGACGCCGGGCATCGCGTCGTGGCGGAAGCTGCGTCGCTGTACGACGTCGAGCAGCTAGGGCGAGATTTGAAGCTCGACCTTGCGCTTGTCGATATTCAGCTTGCCGAAGGCACAAGCGGCCTCGACGTCTGCCGGCTGATCCGCGAGCGATGGAGTGACGCCTTCATCGTCTTTGTGACGGCCAATCCCAAGAAGATACCCGACGATTTCTGCGAAGCGCATGGTGTCATACCCAAGCCCTTTTCGCGCAGCGGGCTGATGGCCGCGATGAATTATATCGTCGAAGGGGTCTGCGACCCACCGCCCACCTCGCCGCAGCCCGCAAGCTTCATCGCCGCTCCTGCCTTCGCGGCGAGTTGGTAAGGGCTGCGCGGCAAGAGGATTCTCGCCCATCGACATGGTCCACCGAGATTCGCGATCTTGACGCGACGCGCATGAATAAGGAACATAAAGGGAACGTGTGAGTCTTGTTCCCGATGTCCGTAGCCCAAAATTCCTCGCCCCAGCCCGTCGCCGATAGGCTCGAGGCTTTGCGCTCCGAAATCACCGGCGCGCATTGCAGGCCAACTGACGTTCTTTCGTTCGGCCTCGCGTCCCTCGATGACCGACTCGCCGGAGGCGGGTTGGCGCGTGGCGGTCTGCATGAATTCGCGGCGGCGAGTGCGGAACTTTGGGACGACGCCGCGGCCACCCTTTTCCTCGCGGGGGTTGCCAGCCGGTTCGGCGGACGGGACCGTCAGGTGCTGTGGGCGGTCACCGCGTTCGACCTGTATGCACCGGGTGTCGAACAGGCGGGGCTGTCGCCTACGAAGGTATTTTTCGCGCAGGGTCGCAGGAATGTCGACATTCTTGCGATTGCAGAGGACGCATTGCGTGATGGCGCACTCGGCTGTGTGGTCGCCGAAGTCAGCTCGGCCGATATGACCGCGACCCGACGGCTGCAGCTTGCCGCCGCGGACAGCGAAACGCCACTTTTGCTGTTTCGCCGGCACAGGTCGCGCGGTCGCTGCCCGCTGGAGACGCCGTCTGCCGCGATGACGCGCTGGCGTATCGGTTCGACAGCCTCGGCGCCGCTCCCCTGGTCGGGTGTCGGCCGTCCGCGCTGGCGGGTCGAACTGGTTCGCCAGCGGAACGGCGCGCCCTTCTCTCTCGAACTGGAGGCGTGCGATGCCGAGGGTCGCCTCGCTCTTCCTGCCGCAGCTGCCGATCGAGCGACTGCGGCGGAACGAGCAGTTCGTCGCGCCGCCTGAACCGGCGTTTCCGCCGGGGCCGCGATTTGCAGCTTCACCCCACGACCATCCGGGCGCCTGCTCGGTTCCGCGCGGCGGAGGCTGGCGACCCGGCGCGCGCTGGGCGCAGGACCCTGGGCGTCACGCCCCGCAGCAGCCGCATATGGATGCCCTGCCAGCGCACCGGCGCCCGACGATGCGGGAAATGGGGCGGCGCAGCGAGCATGCCGGACATCCGTTCCGGACGAGTCCGTCCAGCAAGGGCGGCGGCCGCTTTCCGATCCCGGTCACAGCGGCCGGCTGCGGCCGTCCGACTATCATCGTTCGGCGGTCGGGCCAGCGCGACATCATCACAGCGGCCTGCCCGGCGGCGCTCGCGCTCGGCATCGCGCCGGGAATGGCCGCCGCGCACGCCCGTGCATTGGTGAGCGGGCTCGACGTCCGGGAGGCCGCGCCCGAAGCTGACAAGAAGCTGCTCGATCGTCTCGCGCTTCACGCCGCGCAGCATTGGACACCGATTGCCAGCGTATCGGGCATGGATGGCCTTTGGCTCGACCTTGCCGGCACGACGCATCTCTTCGGCGGCGAGGCGCGCTTTTGCAGAAGGGTAATCGCCTTCCTGGCGCGCCTCGGCTTCACCGCGCGCATCGCCATTGCCGGGACGCCGGGGGCCGCTCACGCGCTTGCCCGACATGGCGAGGCCGACGTCATTCGGATCGCGCCGGGCGCGGAAGGCCGCGCGATCTTCGATCTGCCGCTCGCAGCCCTTCGGCTCACGCCCGATGCTTTGGACGCAGCCGCGCGTTTCGGGATCGATCGTATCGGCGACCTCTACGCCATGCCGCGCGGCCCGCTTGCACGGCGGCTTGGGCTGGCCGCCATCGAGCGGCTCGACCAGGCGCGCGGCGATGTCGCCGAGCCGATCACACCCCTCGTCCCGCCGGACACACCGCAGGTCCGCCGGCGCCTCGTCGAGCCCATCGGGACTGCGGAATCAATTGCCAAAGTCGTGGAGGATCTGGCCGCCGATCTCGTTGCATTGATGCGCGAACGCGGCCGCGGCGTACGGCTCGTCGTCCTTGCAGCCAACCGGGTCGATGGCGAACGCCTGCATCTTGCCATCGGAGCGTCGCGGCCAACCCGCGACGCCCGGCACCTTGTCCGCATGTTCACCTTGAAGCTGCCGGAGCTCGACCCTGGCCTCGGCATCGAGGCTGTAACGCTCACCGTGATCCGCGATGAACCGCTTGCCGCCGAAGCGGCTGGCACGCTGATCGCTGGCGGCTCGAGGCGCGCGGATCTTGCACCCCTGGTCGACCGGTTAGCCACGCGTGCCGGACCGGAGTCGCTCTTCCGGGTCACGTCGGTCGAAAGCGACGTGCCCGAGCGCGCTGTGCAATGCACGCCTCCGCTCGTCGCCCCGCACGGCTGGCCGCAGTGGAAGCGGCCTGTGCGAATGCTGCGACGACCCGAGCCGCTCTTCAACGTCGTTGCCTTGATGCCCGATCATCCACCCCGTCGTTTCACCTGGCGGGCGCGGAGCTTCCGCGTGATCGCGGGGGATGGTCCGGAGCGGGTTCATGGCGAATGGTGGCGCAATGATCGCGAGATGTGGGCGGTGCGCGATTATTTCCGCGTGGAGTCGGAACAGGGCGCTCGCTTCTGGTTGTTCCGGCGCGGCGATGGCGTCACTGCGGCCAGCGGCGATCTCAGCTGGTATCTGCACGGGCTGTTCGGCTGATGCCGACCTATGTCGAACTGCAGGTTACCAGCCACTTCTCCTTCCTGCGCGGTGCGTCGTCTCCAGAGGAACTGTTCGCGGCCGCAGCGCTGCAGGGCGCGACTGCGCTCGGGCTCGCCGACCGGAACACCGTCGCCGGCGTCGTCCGCGGCTGGGATGGCCAGAAGACGACGGGCGTCCGGATGATTGCCGGCAGCCGCGTCGATCTTGCCGATGGTCGCGCGCTGCTTCTCTATCCCCAGGCCCGCGCCGGCTGGTCGCAACTCACCCGGCTCCTGTCGATCGGGAAAGCGCGCGGCGGCAAGGGCTGCTGCATCCTCGAGTGGCGGGACGTCTTGCAGCATTGCGCGAATATGATCGCGATCCTGATTGCCGACATGCCTGGCGAATGCCATGCGGCCCGCCTGCGCGACCTGGCCGATGCGTTCGGTGACAGGGGATATTGCGCGCTCTCGTTCAGGCGGCGCCCGGACGATGCCGAGCGTCTCCACCGGCTCGACGCCGAGGCGCGCGCGGCGGGCGTCCGCAGCGTCGCAACCGGCGACGTCCTCTATCACAGTCATGACCGCCGGCCGCTCCAGGACCTGGTAAGCGCGATCCGCGAGAAATGCTCGATCGACCAGCTTGGCTTCCGGCGCGAGCGTCATCTCGATCGCGATTTGAAGGCGCCGGCCGAGATGGAGCGCCGCTTCGCTGATTTCCCCGATGCCATCCAGGCGAGCGCCGACATCGCGGAGGCATGCCGGTTCGATCTGGGCGAGATCCGCTACCAATATCCCTATGAGGAAGTGATGGCCGGCCGGACCGCGCAACAGGCGCTGGCATCACTTACCGAGGAGGCCGCCCGCAGCCGTTTCCCGAATGGCGTGCCCCGCCGCTACCGGAACCAGATCGATCATGAGCTCAAGCTCATCGGTGCGTTGGGTTACGCTCCCTATTTCCTAACCGTTAACGCCATTGTCGCGGAGAGCCGGCGACGCGGTATTCTGTGCCAGGGCCGCGGTTCGGCGGCGAACAGCTGCGTCTGCTTCCTGCTCGGCGTCACGTCGATCGATCCCATCCAGCATGAGCTCTTGTTCGAGCGTTTCGTTTCCGGCGAGCGCCGCGAGCCGCCTGACATCGACGTCGACTTCGAACACGAGCGGCGCGAGGAAATCATCCAGTGGATCTACGAGACCTACGGGCGCGACCGCTCGGCGCTGACTGCGGTTGTGACGCGCTACCGGACGCGCGGCGCTGTCGCCGAGGTGGGGAAGGCACTGGGCCTGCCACGCGACCTCACCAAGATGCTGACCGGTCTTGTCTGGGGCTGGTCGATGGACGGCATACCTGCCGAGCAGGTCGAAAGTCTCAACCTCAATGCCCAGGATCACCGGCTCCGCCTGACCCTCGACCTTGCCCGGCAATTGATCGGGACGCCGCGTCATCTCTCGCAGCATCCGGGAGGGTTCGTGCTGACCCAGGAAAGGCTCGACGATCTCGTGCCGATCGAGCCGGCGCGGATGGAGGACCGCCAGATCATCGAATGGGACAAGGACGACATCGACGCGCTCAAATTCATGAAAGTCGATGTGCTGGGCCTGGGCATGCTGGGCTGCATGAATCGAGCCTTCAATCTGCTCGAGGACAAGAAGGGCATCCGCGTGACCATGGCCGATCTCCAGGACGACGATCCGGAGGTCTATGGCATGATCCAGAAGGCCGACACGCTCGGCACATTCCAGATCGAGAGCCGAGCGCAGATGTCGATGCTGCCCCGCATGAAGCCCCGGGAATTCTACGATCTGGTCATCGAGGTCGCGATCGTCCGGCCCGGGCCGATCCAGGGCGACATGGTCCACCCTTATCTGAGGCGCCGCGAGGGGCGCGAGACGCCGGAATATCCCAAGCCCGAGCTTCGCGCCGTTCTCGAGAAGACGCTCGGCGTGCCGCTGTTCCAGGAGCAGGCGATGAAGGTCGCCATCGTCGGTGCCGGCTTCACCCCGGTCGAGGCCGACCAGCTGCGCCGGGCGATGGCGACCTTCAAGCTGACCGGCGGGGTCAGCCATTTCTACGACAAGCTCGTCGGCGGCATGGTCGCCCGCGGCTACCCGCAGGACTTCGCCGAGCGCACCTTCAAGCAGATCGAAGGCTTCGGCTCCTATGGCTTTCCGGAGAGCCACGCGGCCTCCTTCGCAAAGATCGCTTACGCGTCCTGCTGGATGAAGTTCCATCATCCCGACGTCTTCTGTGCGGCGTTGCTCAACGCGCAGCCGATGGGCTTCTACGCACCCGCCCAGATCGTCCGCGACGCGCGCGACCATGGCGTCGAAGTGCGCCCGGTGTCGATCAACGATAGTCACTGGGACTGCACGCTCGAACCGGCCGGTGGCCGCCGCATGGCGGTCCGGCTCGGTTTCCGCCAGGCCCGCGGCCTCGCCAACCGTCACGGCGCCGCGATTGTCGGTGCCCGGGCAGGCACGCCCTATGACAGCGTTGAAGATGTCTGGCGCCGCGCCGGCGTTCCCCGCGCGGCGATCGAGCGGCTCGCCGAAGCGGACGCTTTCCATTGTCTCGCCGAAAGCCGGCGCCAGGGTCTGTGGAAGGCGCAGGGCCTAGGCGAAGCGCCGCTTCCTCTTTTCGCAGCGGCGGACGAGCGCGAACGGGCATTTTCACCCGAGGGCCGCGAGCCGGACGTGGTGCTTCGTCCGATGAGCGAAGGTCGGGAGGTGGTCGAGGATTACCGCGCGCTGCAGCTCTCGCTGCGCGGTCATCCGCTCCAGTTCCTGCGTGCCGCGCTCGAGCGGCGCAACATCGTCCGGTGCGCCGATCTGCGATCGATCCGAGACGGCCGCAATGTCGAAGTCGCCGGCGTCATTCTCGTTCGGCAGCGCCCCGGCTCGGCAAAGGGCGTACTGTTCGTGACGATCGAGGACGAGACCGGCGTTGCGCAGGGCATTTTGTGGCCCGACACGTTCGAGACCTACCGCCGGCAGATCATGTCCGCCTCGATGATCGCGATGCGGGGCCGTCTTCAGAAGGAAGGCGAGGTCGTACACATCATCTGCGACCGTATCGTCGATCATGACGCGATGCTGCGCTCGATCGGCAACATGGATTTCGCGCTGACCCAGGGGCGCGGCGACGGCGCCGCGCACGGGGGCGGTCCGGATCCGCGCGACCCCGCCTTCCCGAATGGCCGCACTCTCGCCTCCGCGCCTTATCGGACAGGCATGCCGGACGCGATCGTGCCGATCCGCAGCCATGACTTCCATTAGGGCAGCAACGCGCGACGCCGGCACCACCGAGCGTGCGCTCAACGTACTTCGCGAAGCCACCGCCGCAAAGGACCGCACGCAGACACGCGGCGTTGCCCTCGCCTTATGGGTGTTGCGCGGCCGATGCCCGGACGAGTGGCTCTGCGCTTTCTGGGACGCGGCCGGCTCCGGCCACGACATCGGCCGCAGCCAAGGTCTGCATGCCGCCTATAATGGCATCGTAAGACAGCTCCGGACGGGCGGACGCCTGCTGGAGACCCGACCCGCTGGCGAGACAGCGGACTGTCGCTCGTCGTCATCGAAGCCGCAGCGATCGACGCCGTAGTTGGGGATGAAATGTAGCTCAATTGACTGGATTGCGAGCAAGGCGTCTCTTTGGCCATAAACCGCAGCGACGGCGGACGACTGCGCCCGAAAGTCACGGCGAGGAGGATCAACGAACATCACCTCCGGCTCTCGACAGTCGAGCAGGAAAATACTCGCTAGCATGACAAGACGCGAATTTCCTCTTTTCTACAAACGACTTGCCGCTAGCTTTCTTGTTCGCCGAATCAGGCGAAACGGGGAGAATATAGATGCCTATTATGGGGGCGGTCGCGCTTGCGGCCTCGATGGCGCGCGCTGCGCACGCCCAGGACAATCTCACGAGCAGCGCAGCGCCGGCACCGGCACCGCCTGCCATAGTCGATGCGAACACGGTGCCAGCCGTTCCGACGGCGAGCGATTGCAGCCAGCCGGGAAGCTGCGGCGCGATCATGCTGCCGAAGGACACGATCGTCCAGGTTGCCGCAGTCAACGAGATCACGTCAATCGACATGAAGGAGGGCGATCAGCACATGCTCCAGATCGCTACTGACGTTGCCCAAAACGGCAAGGTCATCATACCGCGTGGTGCGCCGGTGAAAGGCAAGATCATCTGGCGCACCGGCAAAGGCATCGTCGGCAAGTCGGCAAAATTCGAGATCGAGTTCGAGGAAGTGACCGTTGGCGGCAAAGCCTATCTGCTCAAGGGCAAGCATCGGCAGGAAGGCCGCGGCAATACAGCGGCCGCTTTGCTGGCTTCATGGGTCGTCACGGGCCGGTCGGCAGTGATCCCCTCGGGCGCAGTCATGAACGCTTTCACCGAAGAGGATATTCCTTCGACTTAAGTGCAGGATTACGTGGCCTGGCCACGCCGTGCGCAGCGTGCGCGAAGACGGCGTGGCCAGCAAGTTTGCCCGGACTTAACGTGAGCCGGCAAACAGGCCATGATCGGGGCAGACGACCAGCATCATCGAGCAAGATCGCATGCCGCCTCCCAAGAAGTTGAAGGTCTTCCGCACGCCTATCGGCTTTCATGACGCCTTCGTCGCCGCGCCAAGCCAAAAGGCCGCGCTCGAGGCGTGGGGCGCGGACAGCAATCTTTTCACAGCCGGCATCGCGGATCGGGTGGACGATCCAGCACTCATGGCGGAACCGCTCGCCAATCCCGGGAAGGTGATACGGCGCGTCCGCGGCACTTTGGCAGAGCATGTCGCGGCCCTTCCCGAGGCGAGTCGATCGCCCGAGCGCTCGCCACGAACAAAGAAGGCCAACAGCAAAACAGAGGCGTCGCCCAAGCCAGCCAAGCCAAAGCCTCGCCCCAGCCGCGCAGCGCTCGACAGAGCCGAAGCGGCGCTGGCCGTTGCCGGGACATCGCACCAGGCGGACCTTTCCAGGCTCCGAAGAAAGCGAGCCGAGATCGATCGCGAGATACGTGCGCTCGAGGCACGACAGGAACGAGAAAAAGCAAAACTTGAGCGCGCAATCGATCGAGCGCGAACGACTTTTGAACGAGCCATGGAGGCGTGGCGGGCGCAGTGACGTGCGTACGTTGCGCCACGGCGAAGCGACGCGCATTCCCGCAAATTCGACATAACCTGCATCACGGACACGAAACCCCGCGTGCAGACCCGGCTTTATCCAGCATGCCTCGTTTCTACCTCCACCTTTGCGACAGCGGCGATTTCCTGAAGGACGACGAGGGTAGTGAGCTCACCGACGCCGCGGTGGCGCGCCAGACCGCCATCAGCGAAGCGCGAAGCATCATGGCGAGCGACCTGAGAACCGGCACGCTCGACCTGTCCGCTTTCATCGAAGTGGACGATGAGAACCGAAAATATCTCTTCACCGTGCATTTTGCCGACGCGATTAAGGTGAAGGGGGGAGACTTGCGCGCGACCGGCGGCGGTCGCGAAGGACAGACACTGCAGTAGCCGTAGGCAAGGGCTTTCGCTGCAAGGACCCGCAAGAGGGAAAGGATAGTGGAATCGCGAAGCAAGCAGCGGCCGGCCGCAGCCACCGTCAAATGCAGGAATTCTTCCGTCGGGGCATAGTGCCGGCGTCGCCGCGCCGCGGAAGCTTTCCCGCGTGCTACCCTGGACAAACGATCGGTACCGCGTCTGCTAGCCAGTGCCCTCCGGACTGCCGGCCGAGTTGTCGTCGCCCTCCTTATCGTTCTTCCGGGCCCAGCGATCGCCGCGCGTCTGCGCCACGCCGGTTACATTGCGAGAATCCTCCGGCTCATATTCACCGCCATGCGGTCCCTGGGCGTCGCCGCTCCAACGGCCATCCTTGGTGTGTGCCATTCCCGTCACATTACGGGAATCATTGGGCTCATACTCATTGGGACGGTCGGTTTCCGATTGGCGATCCTCGCGACGATGCATGTCGCGATGATCGCTACGATTACTGTCGGACATTTCACTCTCCACTTGCCAATGCCGAAGTGACGGCATTTCCTTCACCCCGGACAACGCATCGCCCGCCGATAGGTGGCAGCTCGCCCCCCGCCGAGAAATGCGAAGCCGGAACGAATTCAGCCCAGCATTGCCAGGAGAGGTACGGCGCAAGTCTCCACACCGTGGCGGAGCCCGGATGGCTCTTAGCGGCACAGGCAAATTCCAATATTGATCTATCGAGCAACTTACGCTGAACTCATACTGTCGGCGCTCCACTGCTCGGAAGCACCGGCGGAGCGCGCGGGTCGGTTCGGATGGCCCGCGTGCTCCAACCTCAGCCGAAGACCTATCTAATTGTGGTCACGTCCCGATAGGTGTCCGGCCGGCGTCCTCCCCCGCCCTGAAGGGGCCGCGCTGTCACTCGATGATGAAACTCACCGCCAGCAAATTCGCGAAGTTCAGCGCCGTCATGCGTCTGAAGTCATGCCGGACCCCGCATAAGACCGCGACCAATGTAAATTAGCCCGACCGGTAACGGATGTTTGATCTTCCACCGAGGATAAGCCGACGATCCACCAGGCATCGTGACCAGCGTATCCCGCCAGAACGGACTCGGCCGGTAGAATGTCCAATACGCGCCAGCATGCGCTCATTTCACGAGTTCATGGGGTATATCGCGTAGGTGGGGGCAAGAGCGTCTCACGGCCGTTCTCGCCTCTTGACGTCTCCTGCTATTTTGCGCCGGGCTCATAAATTTCGATAGCACCACCAATCCTGCCGTGGAAGAAATGCGGCAGGAGATAGTGATGCACGTTCGTCTATACATCGTGATCTACGCTTCGCTTTTTGCGCTACTTGCCTTGGCAGACCTTACGTCCAGCCTGTTGGGCCACTGGCTGGCGGGAGCGACCGAATTCAATCCCGCACTCGCGGTTTCCGGACGCATCGACGTCGAGCGGTTCGTGGGCCTGAATGCATTGCTTGGAATGGTCACTGTCGGGATGTTCGGCTGGGCAATGGCGCGCGCGGAACGTGCCGATCCATCCTATCTCGCCGCGCCGTGGAAGGCTGCGCTCAGCTGGCTGACCTACCTCAACCCCTTCAAGCCAGCCAATCAGCCGCGTGCGGTCTTCCACTGGATCGCGATAGCGATCAGCCTGCTCATGGTCCGTACCATGGCCGTTGCGAACAACCTGGCCATTGCTTTCGAGCTACAGGATCTGCTCACGCCGTTGTCGGCCGCCGTCGCCGCGCTCGCTCCGTCGAATCTCGTCTACATGCTGGTGGTCACGATCCTGGTCGCACCCTTCTGGCTCATCAGCCTTTACATGGTGCCGCACCTTCTGAAGACAGCCATTTCGGGACGGCCCCACCCTATCTGAGTTTGCGGACTAGAACCGGTCATCGCAGACCGGACAGCGCAGCGAGCCGAGGATGCGGAGCCCTCCCGCTTTTCCGGTCCGTTCCAAGCACTCCCAATAGCGCAGGCATCGTCAACATCGCCGGCAGCGCAACAGCTAAGCTAGGTATAAATCTTTCGGGAGGTCACATGTTCGCATTGCTGCGACTGCTGTGGGTGTCGTTGATTGTCGCGGCGCCGGCGGCGGCTGAGCCGATTGCCGATATCACCGCTGTCGTCGGCGCGGACGTCCTCCCGATGACGGATCGCGAACGACTGCTCGATCAGACCGTCATCGTCGCGGGCGACAGGATCATAGAAGTCGGACCGCGACGGTCCGTGCGCATTCCTGCCGGAGCGAAGCGGCTGGACGCGCATGGCATGACCCTCATGCCCGGTCTCGTCGATATGCACGTTCACCTCGCCCCCGTAGCCGGTGTCGATGGTGATGCAGCGCAACGGGCACTCGCGGTCATGCTCGCGCATGGCATTACAACCGCGCGCGGCATGGCTGGCTCTCCAGCCAATCTGCAGGTCCGCGACGCGATCGAACGCGGTCGGCTCACGGGTCCGCGCTTCTATGTCGCCGCACCGGGGATCCATTTACAGAATGCCGATGATGCCGATGCGGCCCGGGAAAAGGTGCGTCAGGCGAAGGCGGACGGCTACGACCTCATCAAGGCGCACCATATTGTCGATCCCGGCATCTGGGAGGCGGTGCAGGAAGAGGCGCGGAAACTGGGTCTGCCGACGGCGGGGCATGTGACCAATCCGGTAGGGCTTGCGCGCGCGCTGGCGGCGGGCCAGCAAATCGAGCATCTCGACGGCTTCGTGCTGGCGCTACTTCCCGAAGGCTCGCCGCTCCGATCGGTCGAATTCGGGCAGATCCCGCCGTCCTCCATAATCCAGGCTGCCGCCGCCGCCAGCGACCTCCGGATCGCAGAAATCGCCGCGCAAGCGAAAGGCCATCATGTTCCGACACTGGCGCTGTTCGAACGCATCACCGAGCTTGAGCGTCCTGTCTCGGTGCTGCTGAGCCACCCCGACATGCGCTACGTGCCGGACGCGGCCCTACAGCAATGGTCCGAACAGCGCGGTCAAATGCAGAAGGCGGGTTTCACCTCCTCCGACGGCGAGCGCTTTCGTGCGCTTCGCCAGCGGATCACTGCCGCCCTACACCGCACCGGCGTTCCATTGATGGCGGGCTCCGACACGGCGCAGTCCTTCCACATCTGGGGGCCGGGCCTGATCCAAGAGATCCAGTCGCTGGGTGCCGCGGGTCTGGCGCCGATCGACGCGCTACGGAGCGCGACCGTCGTTCCGCGCGATTATATGCGCGGGCTTCCAAACGGCGGGTCAGGCCTCGGGTGGAAGCCCGAATTCGGCACGGTCACGAAGGGCGCGCGTGCCGACCTCATCCTGCTCAGGAGAGATCCCTCGCGCGATCTCGCGACGCTGGCGAGACCCGAAATCGTGATCGCAGCCGGCAGGACTTTCGATCGGGCGTCGCTCGACGCCATGCTTGAAAAGGCTGCGCTCGATGCGAAGGCGCAGCCAACCGCTGGAGCCACCTCCAAAGGACCGGCATGAACGAGATCGGCTTCACGCGCCGCCAGAGCCTGATCGGGGGAGCGGCTCTGGGATTGCTGCCGTCCTGTGTCACGGCATCGCAGGAGCGCGCACCGCTCCTGTGGGAAAAGCTTGCGGCAGAGCCCTATGACGGGAAGCAGGACGACATCGCGTTCGCCTCGGACAGGCGGGGATGGTATGGAAATGGCAAGGGACTGATCTACCGCACCGACGATGGCGGCGACAGCTGGGCGAGGGTCTGCGAAAAGCCGGGCACATTCGTTCGCGCACTGGGCTTCTGGAACGAGAATGAAGGCGTGTTCGGCAATGTCGGGATCGGCTCATTCCCCGGCGTCAGCGACCCTGTTCCTCTATATTGGACCGAAGACGGCGGCGTCAGCTGGACCGCAGCGTCGATCGACGGTGAGAGGCCGCAAGGCATTTGCGCGATCGAGATCGTGCGCGCGCCCTTTATCGATCGCGGGGAGCGCGCTGAGCGGCTGACGATCCATGCCGCGGGTCGGGTCGGCGGTCCGGCCCATTATCTCAGATCGCTAGACCGTGGAAGGAGCTGGTCGTCGACCAATCTCGGTGCGCTTACCGCGGCGATCTTCGACGTGAAATTCATCTCCCCGTCGATCGGCTTTCTGGCTGGAAGCAGCGATGGCGACCTTGCCAGGGCCCGCGGGCTGATCCTCCGCACCGACGATGGCGGCGCAAGCTGGCGCGAGGTGTTTCGGAGCACTCGCGACGTTGAGACCGTCTGGAAGCTTCACTTCCCGTCCACAAGTGTCGGCTTCGGCACGATCCAGAGCTACGACAGCGACCCGGCAAATGTTCAACGCTTCGTAGCGAAAACGACGGACGGCGGGCGTTCCTGGAAAGAGATGCCCCTCGTACGCAACGCACGCTGGCGCAGCTTCGGCGTCGGCTTCGCGTCCGAAACGCTCGGCTGGGTCGGCGGCAATATCGGCGGCCTCGAGACACGCGACGGCGGCACGACCTGGTCTCCGGTCGAGATGGGCCAGGCCGTCAACAAGATCCGGTTTGTCGGAGAGGGCGGACGCCGCCGGGCCTTCGCGATCGGCACCGGCGTTTACAGGCTTGATCTCCCCCCGGCGTTCGCGAACGCGACAATGCGAGACCTCCGGCTCTTGTGAGCGCTGGCCAACGCGTTTGCTGCGAAGCATCCGCATGCGGGCGCGCCGTAGCCATCGAGCGCGCCATACCGGATCGCGCGGGACGGAATTCTTGCCCTCCTTATGGTCCGTCCAGTGCCAGCGCTATGGAGGTGACCGGCGAGTGGTAGCGCTGTGGGCCTTCGCCTGGAGACGAGGAAGCCGTCCTGCTCTCTGCCAGCGGCAAGCCGGGAAACGGGCACGACATCCTCATTCGCGCGAGTTGGTTGCAAGCATCAGATCTTTTCCAGCAGTAGGTTCAGCCCATCCTTGGGATGCGCAATGGGCAGCCACAGCATCTCGGGTGAATAGTTCTCGCGCAGGACGATGCGACGGTGGCCAAGGAGTTCGGCGAGGAACAGTTTCATCTGTACGGTGGCGAAATGCAGGCCCAGACACATGTGCGCCCCGCCGCCGAACGGAAGCCAGGCATATCTGTGTCGGCGTCGAACCTCTTCCGCCGTGAAACGCATGGGATCGAAGCGTTCCGGGTCCGGCCAAAGTTCTTCCATTCGATGGGTATGGAGAATGTGGATGCCAACCGATGCGCCTTTTGGCAGCCTGTGGCCGGCGAACTCGACGTCCCGGGTCAGGCCTCGCGGCAATGACGGAACGGGGGGCATGAGTCGCAAGGCTTCGCTGATCACCATTTCGCAAAGCTCGAGCTGGCGAAGACTCGCAAGAGTGACACGCCCGCGATTGTCGCGGGTCCAGACGCGCAATTCGGCGCGGACACGCTCCTGCCACTCGGGATGCCGACCAAGCAGAAATGCGACGGAGGTCAGCGCGGAGGACGTCGTGTCGTGCGCCGCCATGAGCAGCAGGCTCATATGGTCAACGATCGCCTCTTCGCCGAGATGGGCGCCATGCTCGTCGACCGCTATGCAGATGGCGCTAAAGATATCCGGACCCGGCGATCGCCGACGCTGCGGGATTTCCGCGAGCAGCGTCCGATGCAATCGCCGACGCGCCCGCATTCCGCGCCAAAGCCCGCCCCCGATGATCGGACGCCGGATCAGGGCCGTCGACGCTCCGAGCATCGTTATGAAGTCGCGTCCGACTTGCGTGGCTCGCGTACCGAGCGGTAGCCCGAGCAGGCACTGCGCCGCGAGGTCGAGGGTGAGCCGCTTGATCTCGGGATAAAAAGCGAGCGCGAGCGGCCAGTTCTCCAGGTCTCGCCCGATACCCGCGCGCATGCCGTCGAGATAGGCTTGCATCGGCTCAGCCTTGAACGCCGCCCCGATCAATCTGCGATGGTCGCGATGGTGGCCATCGTCAATCGAGATCAGACCCCGCGGGAACGTACTCCCGATGACCGGGTCCCAGCCGAGTTCGGAGGAGAAGGCGCCGTCGCGGTTCAGGAGCACGAGCTCGTTCGCGTCTGGACCGAGCAGCACGATTGCCCGCATCCCGAACAGGCCGATCTCAACGACGGGTCCGTGGCGCTCGTAGAGGCGCTGCATCACGCCAGGCGGATCGCGAAGATAGGCACGGGTCATCTTCAGCGAAGACAGGATGCCCTCGCCGTTTGCACGGGGAATAAGCGGAGGCATGGACTTTGCCATTGTGCGAAACTTCCTTGCAGTCGGCACCTGAGGGACGGCGTCGAAAGCGCTATTCGGGATCCGCTCCGGCGAGGCCCGGCGGACCAGGGCCAGCGACACGCTCGACAAAATCCGGTCAGGCCGCACCGCCATGGTCGTCTAGAAACGCCGCCCAATGGGCGGAGGTCATGGTCGCGAGATATTCGGATTGCATTTCCGCAGTGAGCACCTCCAGCAATGTCCGGTCCTCCACCCAGAATTCGACCACCCGGAAGAGACCGCCGCGGTTCAAAGTCTTGGCGGTCCAGCCCTCCCGCCGGGCGATGTCATGCACGGCCTTTTCCTCGAGCGGAGTGGCGATCGCAGCATGTCCGGCATGGTGGCCAGACGGGACGGCGGCGATGCGACGGCCTTCCGCGTCCCGGGCGCCGAAGGCCGGAAACAGCGCCATCCCGTCCGGATAGAATTCGATCGCGCTTCGACGTTCATCGTCCGCCATCGCGATCCAGGCATTCATCACCGGAGGGAATGGCAGCGCCTGGCCGCCCCAGAGATCCGCAACGACGCACGCGGCATGCTGAGGCCGCCGGGCCGGCAGCGAAAGGTGAAAGATCATGTAGCAGCTTCCTGTCCAGTTGGCGCGGCACGCCACTACGCGGCCTGCTGGCATATGTAAAGCGGATGCTTTACATATGCCAGCTTGTGCGTTAGATATCCCACGGTCTTGCGACATGAAGTTCGCGGCCAGCACTGGGACGACGCCATTGCATTCTGATCCGCGGATGATCGTTTTGAAGGGTTTCGGGGGCCCCGAGCAGCTGGCATGCGCGCCGATGCCGGGCGAATATCTCTCGCCCGGCAGCAGCCAGATGCTGGTTCGTATCGTAGCGAGCAGCGTGAACCCCATCGAGTGGAAGATGCGCGAGGGCATGGGCGCGCCGCGCTGGCTGTGGCGATGGCGGATCGGACGCCAGCGCGTCCTGGGCATTGATTTCGCCGGAACGGTGGCCGCGCTCGGCGAGAATTGCCGCGGCTGGCGGAATGGCGACGCGGTGATGGGTATCCGTCCTTATGGTGGCACCTATGCCGACTTCGCCCTCGTCGATCCGGCGCGAGCGGTCGTCGTTCACCGGCCGCTCGGGATCAGCGCAAGTTCGGCGGGCGTGGTGCCCTGGGCAGGGCTCACCGCGTTCAAGGCACTTGGCAGGAGATCGCTTGCCGGCAGACGGGTGCTGATCGTCGGCGCGTCGGGTGGCGTCGGCCACCTCGCCGTCCAGATCGCGCGCCACTGCCTGAACGCTGCGCTCGTCGTCGGCATAGCCGGCGCCCGCAATTCCGGCTTTCTTCGCGCTTGCGGAGCGCATGTCGCGATCGCGCACGATCGGCTGGCGGATCCTATCGATATCCTGACATACGCGCGCGATTGGCCGGGAAGCTTCGATCTCATCGTCGATCTTGTCGGACGGGACGCCTATTGGACATCGCTGGCCCCTCGCCTGCTCCGTCCCGACGGCCTCTTCGTCGCCGTCGCAGTGCCCGCGTTGCATCCGGCCCGAGCGGGCGAGGATCTCGGCACGCTCGCCGCCCTAAAGCTGCTCGCCCGCCTTTCCGTGCGACGATGGAGCGGACGTTACCGCTTCGTCGGGGGCTTGATGGGGGAGCTTTGCGACCGGCGGGCGCTGCAGCGCATTGCCGACTGGATGGCTGACGGGCGCCTCGTTCCTCATATCGGCCGCAGCTATCCGCTCGAGCAGGTGGCGGCCGCGCACCGGGCGTGCGAGGCCGGAGTTGTGACCGGAAAGATCGGGCTCTCGATGCAAGCTTGACGCCGATAGGGCTGGCATCGATCAGGCCGGCACGAGATATATATCCGGCAGCAAGGAGCGAATACGGTGTCCGATCCTGCCCCCGCAGGCACCACGGCAGCGATACGGGCGAAGCCCGGCCGGCCGCCCTCGCCGGAGCGGCGCCAGGCGATGGTAGCCGCGGCTGTCGCGATCCTGTCGGAGGCAGGCGTCGATGCGATGACCACGCGCGAGGTCGCAGCGCGCGCCGGCGCCTCGGAGCGGACCTTGTTCAAACATTTCGGCAGCAAGGAAGGCCTCGTCCGCGCGGTAATCGACCATGCCGTGATCGGCTTGCTCGACCGTTCGGTATTTCCCCGCGTGCTCGAGCCGGAGCCCCTCACCCGCGCATCCTTCGCCGAGTGGCACATCTCATTCCTGTCCAACCGCCTCGAGCAGGGAAAGGCGCGGCCGGAAAATTATCTCATCTTGTTTCGCGAGCTTTTCCGCGATGCCCATTTCCGCTCGCTGTTCAAGCAACGCTGGAGGGCGGCGGTCTTCGAGCCGATGGCCGCGCAATTCGCCGCCATGATCGAGGCCGGACATCTTTCTGGCAAGATTTCGGCGACCACGCTTGCCGGACTCTTCTTCTCGACGAACCTCGGCTATCTCCTCGCCCGCTTCGTGCTGGCCACCGACGAACCCTGGGCCGACGAAAGCGATTGCAAGGCGCTCGTTGCGGCGTTCGCGCATCTGCTCGAATGACGAGCTCGGACAAATGATGGACCGACAGTTCCTGCTCGGTGCCGCCCGACCGAATTGGCGCGCCGTTTTACGGTGCAGATCGGCGGCGCCGGAGCATAAGGCCATGTCCAGGATATCCGGAGTGACGCGCGCATTATTTCGAGCATCTTCCGGCGCTGTCTCGTTCGGCTCATCAACAAATTGATGCCGATCTCACATCGACCCCGCCTCGCTAACGGCATAGGCGCTGCCCGACTTGTGCCCTTCCGTCCCTAAAGTGGCAACGGGAGCGCATCACCTTCTGACCCGCGGCGGAACGATATTGCCTCGCTGCCGGTTACGGATGGAGCATTGGCTCCCATTCCCGACACGCCAATCGCCTGAGGGCCGGTAGTTTCAGCTCCCGTCGGTCGTGGAGCTGTATATGCCCTACACACTCCTTCCATTTCGCGGAGACGAGGCGCTGGATCTCACTCCGAGCCGCGGAAATCTCCTTTCCGAGGCGAAGATCCATGCGCAGGATCTGATGGAAACGCGGCAAGCGACGCATGTCATCGTACTCACCGAGCGAGGACAGGCAATATTCTGCTTCCCGGTCGCTGGATCTCTTTCCTCATGGGAGGTGCGCCATCGCATCGCAACAGGCCGGGCCGGCGCGCTAACAAGCGTGAGAGCGCGGCAGAGGGATGCTCATTGAAATTCTGTGGATGCAGCGAAGCTGCGCGGTCGGCGCCCTCAACGCAACGCTGCGGCGCCGAGGCACGAAAGTCCGCCACTCCGGTTAGGTTGACAGGCCAGCGCGGCGTCCGAAACCGTACAGCTGAACGCTTTCGGACATTTCATCCCGGTCGTCACGCCAGATGAGCGCGAAGAATCCCTACGTCCTCCGGGTCCTCTAGCGATGGCACAACCCTTGCTACCTCGACGGCAAGGGAGCCAATCAAAATGCCAAAGCGTCCTCGCCTTACGATAACAGTGACAGCAGCCATCGGAACGCTCGCAGGCGCCGCGAGCCTTGCTGGCGCCGCAGGGTTCGCAGACCGGGAGATAGCGACCAGCGGGGCGGCAATGAAGAGCAAGGGTCGCATGGCGGCCCGCGAGGACAAGCGTCAAACAGTCGCGCTCGCATCGGGCGCTCGGGTGAGGATCAAATCCATCGCGGGCGCCGTCTCGGTCCAGCCCTCAAACTCCGGAAAGGCCGAAATCCATGTCGCGCGGTTGGCAGCGTCTCAGCGCGAGCTCGGCTGCTATCGCGTCGATGTCGATGCGAGCCCCCAACGCATCGATATCGTAACCGTGCAATTGAAGGACAGACCCGGCTGCGCGATGATCGAGGCGCGGCAGCAAGTAACGCTGAAATTGCCGAAGGCGGCCGACGTCCATCTGTCGAGCATTGCCGGTCCCGTCGATATCGGCGCGATGGACGGAATGGTGCAGCTGGAAGGCATCGCAGGCCAGACCAGCCTCGCGAGCGCGCGTTCGGCGAAAATCTCGGGAATCGCCGGGCCACTGTCGGTTAGGCTCCAAAGACCCGGGCCATGGAGCACCGACATATCCGGCATCACCGGTACGGTCGACCTTGCCTTTGGAAACGGGATAGATGCCGACGTCAATGTCAGCGGCCTGATGGGCAGGGTTCGCACCCTTTCTCCAGACATCAGGGCCGTCGGAGGCACCCACCAGCATAAAGTCCGCGTCGGCTCCGGAGGGCCTGTCCTTTCCCTTTCCGGAATTGTAGGCACCGTGCAGGTGCGCCGCTACTGACGGGCCATGCCTGCCGGTGCATGCAAGACTGGGCGATCGGATCCGCCGCATCCCGAACATGAGGGCGCCGCGACGGTCAGTCGGCAGGCTGAGACAGCACGCGCGTGACCTGGACGTAGACGAGCACCCAGCGACCGTCGCGCTTTTCCCACAGATCCGCGAAATGGTGTCGATCGACGAACTCCAAGCCAGCATCCTTGCCGCGCAGGACATTTGTGTCCGTCCACAGTTCCAGCGTTTCGCTCGAATAGAGCAGGGTGTCGGACGACTGGTAGGGAAGGATGCTGAGGTCTGAGCGCGTGAGCGCGTCGATGAAATCGGCCTTGCCCCCGGTCTCGCCACTGCCCCGCACCCAAATGAAGTCGTCAGCGACGATGCGCTCGAGGACCCGGTCCTTTCCTGAAATGGCCCGATCAAGAGCGTGTACGTCCGCGCGGGGCTGCTGAGGGTATGGCGTTGCGTTGCCCGGGGCGGGCGGCCAGGCGGACATGGCAACCAAAGCAGAAAGCCAGGCCGAATTTAAGCGTCTCATGAAACCTCCAAGACAGCCGGGGAAGATAGCGACGCCCCGATCAAGGTTCGAACGCCGCGAACGTAACGGGTGGTTTAGCAGGTCGCTCAATGCTGGGATGATGCCCCCTTCGAAGAGATAACCGAGCCGGACCAGGTCTTCGCGGCTGGCTGCGGGACCCACGGCAAGTCGGGCTACGATCCATGCCACGGCCGCGCCAAGCATGCGATTACGCAGGAGGTAGGGAGGGAAAATCGAATCTGGGGTCGGACCAGGCGGCCCGGACTCGATCGCCTGCGGCTGTGCCCTGCGGTCTGAGACCGAGGTTTCGCATGCGTCCGCCATGCCCGCGACATGACCGGGGGTCTAACGATCTGTGCGCGATCGACGCCTGCTACATTCTTTGGGCGATCGATGGATGCAAGCCCACTGCAGTGGGACGAGCCGACCGAAGCATCACAATGCCCGTCGCATGAAGGAAATCACGCTAGCGCTCTTGGATTTCATATCGGACAAGCGAAAGGCAATGGTGTCGAGCAGCAGCACCCTCCACAGCGAGGCAGCGCCCCGCGATTAATCGGAAGAAGAGCGGAAGAAGCGGACATAAGCTCTCCGGCTGGGCGGTAGCGTTCGCGCCTCACAGTCGCCTGCGGCCAGGATCGACACCAGCGCTGAACAGCGTCAGCACGCAAAGGTCAGCAAGCGCCCGACCTGGATAAGGTTCGGATCAGGAAATCAAGCCAGGCTTGGACACGTTTGAACGCGCCGCCGGAAAGTCACACCGCGGGATGGTTCGATGCTTGGGCGCGCGGCCCGCACGTCGGTGATGGAGGTCTGAAGGGGGAGGTTCCCATGGCGTCCGGGCCAAGCATTGCCGGCTGGGTAATCAGGCGGGCGCGTCGGCCAAAGGTGACGTAATCCCATAACCAGCTGAAGGCGACGGCGATCCGGTTGCGCATGCCGATCAGGAAATAGATATGCGCGATGCCCCAGAACGCCCACGCCGGGAATCCCTTCAATGTGAGCCGGCTCAACTTCACAACGGCGGCGCCTCGGTCGATGGTCGCCAGGTCACCATGATGCCGGTAACGGAAAGCCGCCGGCGCGGGTTCGTGGGCGAGCCGGGCCTTGATGACGGAGGCGACGTACCGACCCATTTGTTTCGCGGCAGGGGCGATGCCTGGTACTGGCGTGCCTGTCTCGTCCGCAACTGCAGCTGTATCCCCGATTACGAAGATGTCGGGACGGCCCGGCACGGCGAGGTCGGGCAGCACCTTCACGCGACCCGCACGGTCGCAGTCGGCGCCCAGCCAGTTGCCGGCCGATGAGGCGGCGACGCCGGCGGCCCAAACCACCGCGCCAGCGGGAATCTTTTTCTCCCCGATTGAGACGGTGTCATGACCTATGTCCGTGACGGTTGTGTCGGTGAGGACTTCGACGCCACGTCGCGCGAGCGCGTCATGCGTGTAGGCGCTCAGAGCCTCCGGGAAGGCGGCCAGCACGCGGGGCCCTGCCTCCACCAGAAGAACGCGCGCTCGCGCGGGGTCGACATTGCGAAAATCGTTGGACAGGGCCTCGCGTGCCATGTCGGCCATCGCGCCCGCCATCTCCACGCCTGTCGGCCCGCCGCCTACGACGATGAACGTGGTGAGCGCATCCCTATGCGCGGCATCATCGGCCAATTCCGCCCGCTCGAATGCGGAGAGCACGCGTCGCCTGATCTCGGTCGCGTCCTCGATGCGTTTGAGGCCCGGGGCGTGGCGCGCCCACTCCTCGTTTCCGAAATATGCATGCGTGGCGCCGGTGGCGACTACGAGCTGGTCATATGCATAGTCGCCGCCATCGGTCCGCACCAAGCGCTGCTCGGTGTCGACGGCTTCGACATTGGCGATAAGGACCCTGGCATTGGCCTGCCTGGAGAGGATTCCCCGAATCGGCCATGCCACGTCGGCCGGGCTGAGCGTCGCGGTGGCCACCTGGTAAAGCAGCGGCTGGAAGCAATGGTGGTTCTGGCGGTCAATCAGGGTGACATCCACGGGCTCGCGCGCCAGCGCCTTCGCCGTTTCCAGGCCGCCGAAGCCGCCGCCGATAATCATCACCCGACAAACGGTCATAGCTCTGTTCCAGTTGATGCGCCGCAAAGCAACGGCACCCACAGTGAGATGTTCCGGACTTACGAGCTACTCGCGTAGCTGCTGACCTAGATTAGCTCGATTTCCAAGTACGTTAACCGAGTTAAATGCGCTTGCTGTCCGGTTGGCGGATCAGGCTCTCAGAACGTCTGCGAGGGGGATGTGTACGGTGATCAGGACGACATCGACTATCATTCGAAGCGTGCGATCTCGGAGCTAGACAAGGGCTTGATCTGTCAGTCCATGGAGGCCGCCCGTGCCCACCTGCGGTTGTCTTCGCTCCATTTCGAACGGGTGCGCGAACTTTCCGGCAAGCATTGCACCAACCGACCGCCGCTGAGCATGTGAGCGGACTCGCGGCACCATCGGCGGTTCCCTTGGCTGCGTCGGCGGGATTTCCATCATTGTCGCTGCCGCGAAGATCGCCGGGACGGCCGCCACGTACGGACTGCACAGCATGATCTCCTGCGCGCTGTTTCTCGCCTTCATCGGTTGGGCCCTGCTCCGCGGCGCGCCGCCAGCGAGCAACTCGGCGCCTCCGTGCTGGCCATGCTGCTCATCCCGCTAGCAAGTCTTACCGCGGGTTCGTTCTGGTACCCCGACATGCGAGTGATCGGTGTCGATCTCGTCGCGATCCTAGCGGCGATCGGGCTCGCCGCCATGATGCGCCGCAGCGCGAGACGCGCGCGCAGCGGCCGCCGAAACAGCATATGAGCGTGACACCAGCCGGTCGACCAGCCAGCCGAATAGGATCCGGTCCGCGCCGATCGCGTACCAGCGTGTCAGCCCTGCTGATGGCATCGGTCAAGTAAGATCCGTGCTACCTGTGCGTTTAGATGCATCAGCAACGCACTGGCGCGACTTACACATCTCTCGTCCTGAAACGCATTCTGCTGCTATAGTCGGCCGCAGCATTTCACGCGTCGTCCTCGGCTTCCTCCCCGCCCGGACAGGCGCGCGTCGGCATGCTCAGGATTTCGGGTATGACGGAGCGGCTGAAAATATCGTGCAGCCTGCGCAACTCTGCAAAAGGCTGATCATGCGCATCGACGCGAATGTCCCACAAAGGATATTCCTCTTTATCGACGATGTAGATGGTAGCGCTGTGCTCGCCATGCTTGTCCCCACCCGCGCGGTCCGCTGCTTCCAGCGCTTCCATCAATCGCTCGTCGATCGGCTTACCCGAGCTCGCGCGGAAGCAGTGCCAGGCCGCGTCGACGACGTGCGGTCCAGCGAGCCGATTGCCCTGCACCGAGAGATTCTCCGATGACCGGGCCCCGGCCCAAGAGATGCAAGCCTCTCCGGTCCACACGGCCGTGGAACCGTCCCGGTCCAGTATCGCGAATTGACGGTGCTGCGCCCGGGGATCATCCCGCGCAAGGATGTCGCGCACTTCGGTTGCGGAGCGCCCTTGCTGCAGAAGCCGGAGCCCGTCGATCCCGAGATAAGGATTGAGCTTGGCCTGCGTCGCAACCGCGCCAACGCCAGCGGACGCATGGGTGAGGAGCTTGCCCACGGCCGGCACTGCGGTGGCGGCTCCAATCCCAATTTGGCCGGTCTGGGGGCATTTGGCGACGATCGAGAAAGTCATGAATGCCCCGTGCCGGTTCCGCTCCTGAACCGGTGATGGACCCCCCGGGTTCCGCTCCTCCCTCACCAGTCGGTCCGGGCCTCCCGTCTTTCTAGGCTCTCGACGCAAGCCGACTGGCCAGCTCCCGGCCCGGTCTCAGTCATTCGGCCTAGCATCCGAATTTCGGCCGGTCGGACGTTTGCTTATAATCCCGAGAGCAGCCGTGCATTCGGGTGGGCAGACAACGACTGCTGGTAGGTGGAAAGCGGACCGCCAGACGAGGCGCTAGTAGCGCGCGCCGTCGATCAGGCGGCGCGGCAGATCGCGCCAGAGCGCCGAATCGAACATCCTCAGGTTCACCGCCATGCGCGGATAGGCGGGATCGGTCGGCGACCAGTGCGTCGTGCAGCCGCAGGTCGGGCAGTGCCACAGATCGAGCGCGCGATCGCCCTGCTGGTAGGAAATGCCTTCGCCGACAACGGTAACGGCTTCAGGAGGGCACTGGTGCCACAGACCGCCGGTACGCCGGCCTATCGAGCAATTGCATTCGCCCACGTCCGTCGGGGTTTCGCGGAGTGTCAGGGCAATCCGCCCGCAATGGCAGCTTCCGTGATGCTCGGTCATCCGCGCTTTCTCTCCATGCTGCAGGCACAGCTCGCTGGCTGAGCGCCGCCGCGTCCCGCCAATCTGGTCAGCCCCGGGGCTGCTCCTGCATCGCTGCTAGCCGGGCTCGAACGACCGGGAAGGGTTCAAAGCGGTCAAGGCTGCTCGGCGAACGTCAGCAGCGGCTAGGCACCTAGCTCTCGTCGGCTGCCGTAAATGTCGCCGGCAGCGTGGCGGACCCGAAGCGCAGCAGGAGAATTCCGGTAAGAAAACAGGGAACGCTGACCACCACGATCGCGCGCAGCAGCAGATGCGGCTGGGGAAAGAACCTGTCGGACACGAAACCGACCACTGCCGGGCTCAGCGCCATGAACAAGATCGAGACCAGCCCGCCGAGCGCAATCACGCGGCCGCGCATGTGCCCAGGCGCGATAAACTGAAGGATAGCCGGGGAGAGTGAGAGGCACGCTGTCACGAAAACCGTTTTGAGGCCCGCCGCGGCATAGAGCCAAGTGGGCGACGGTGCGAAGGCGAAGGCGAGCGTCGATATGGCGGCGAGCGCGACGCTCAACTGGGCCACGTGGAGGGGCGCTATGGCACCGTGGCGCAAGCGAAGCCAACGCACCAGCGCCGCCGACAGGATCACGCCGGCGAGCACGCATATCGAAAGCACCAGGCCGAGCACCATGCCGACTTCGCTCGGCGGGACCCCGAACACGCGGCTGATCGCGGGCGGAAGCCAGATCATCAGGACGCCATTCGCGGAATAGACGATACCGAAACCGAAGAAGACGCCGATGAGGGAGCGGGCGTGGGTCCGGAAATAGGCAAGGAGCCCGACCGGCGCCTGTCGGGTTGCCCCCGCCGGGCGCGCCGGGCGACTGAGAGGCATCAGCAGTACCGACAGGATCGCCACAGGGGCCACGGCGGCAACGACGATTAGCGCGAGGCGCCACGACGCCAGAGTGCCGGCCACCTCGGGCATCAGGCTCCTGCCGCCGTCCGCTGCCGCCATAACCGCGCCTGCTGCCGTCAGCCCGACCGACACGCCGACCACGCTCAAAACGTAGAACAGATAGTTCACGCTGATCCAGCGCTCGCGGGGAAACAGATCCGGGATGATCGAATATGTGATCGGCCCGAGAATTGCCTCGAGCACCGCGATCCCCATCGCGAATGCGAACAGGGCGCCGAAGCTCTGCGCCAGACCGAATCCCGCCGTCCCGACGAGCCAGATCGCGATACAGACCGCCAGCAGGATCTTTCGGTCGGCGCGATCGCACAGCCACCCAAGCGGAAAGACCGCGAGCGCAGCGACCAGCGACAGGGCCAGGCCGTTGAGCATGCCGATCTGCGTGTCGCTCAGCAGCAGATCGCGCTTCAGAGGTTCGGTCACGAGGACGATCACCTGGCGCGACAGATTGTACATGAAGCCGATCATCACCAGGACGATCAGCGCATACCAGGCACCCGCCGACGGACGGCCCGCCCTGCTGACCCGGTGATCTGGGAGGATGTCAGTCACCGCGCGTCTCGCCGGAGCCCAGATCGAACCGGCGCATCAAGGCTCTCGCCTCCGGATCGCGCCCACGAAAATCTCTGAACGCCTGGCTGGCCGGGACCCGTGCGCCGCGCGACATTATCGTGTCATAATATCGCTTCGCGACCTTCTCGTCGAAGAAGCCGCCGGGTGCGCGAACGAACGCTTCGGCCAGATCGGCGGCAAGCATATCCGACCAGAGATAGGTGTAGACGCCCGCCGCATATTCGCTGGCGGCGAAGCTATGGAAACTTTGCAATGCGCGCATCACCGGGTCCACCGTGCCCGGCAGCCGCATCTGCGCGAGCAGCTTGGCTTCTTCGGCGGCGACATCGATCTCGCGGCCGTCTGCCATCATGTGCAGACGCAGGTCGGTAAGCGCGGTCGCGAGATAGTCGAGATTGACACTGAACACGCGATCGAACCGAACGACCCGGCGCAGTTTTTCCGCCAGAGCGACCGGCATCGGCTCGCCAGTGTCACTATGGATCGCCAAGCGCGACAGGGTGGCAGGCTCGAGAAGCCAGCGCTCGTTCAGCAGCGACGGGGTCTCGACAAAATCCCATGGCAGGGCCAGCGGGCCAGTCGCGGCATAGGGCGAGCTGTTGGCGAGAAAGTGCAGTGCATGGCCGAACTCGTGGAACAGGACATTCGCGACTTCGTAATCGACTGTCGCCGGCGCGCCCTCGAGGCCGGGCTCGGCATTGGAATGCAACGCCACGACCGGAAGCACGGATCCCGACCGTCCGGCCCGATATTGCGAGGCCCAGGATCCGCGCTGTTTGCCGTCTCGGCGAAACAGGTCGACGTAGAGAAAGCCGATGGCTCGGTCATCGCGTTTGACTTCGAAAACGCGGATATCGGGACTGACGACATCGACGTCCGGCAGCGGTTTGAACGAGACGCCATAGGTACGCTCGGCCGCCCACATCATTGCATCGAGCAATCTGGCGACCTGCAAATAGGGCTCGACGCTCTTGCTGTCGAAGCCGAAGCGGGCCTGTTTCAGCTTCTCGGCGTAATAGAGATAGTCGGACGCCGCGATGGGACCGGGCAGGCCGTCCGCGCGGGCGATCTCCGACATGGCTGCCAGCCGTCGCCCGGTTTCCGACGCTACCGGCTCCCAGGCATCCGTCAGCAGATCGAGCGCGGCGCGGGGACCTGGCACCATCCGGCCTTCGAAGGCGAGCTCGGCATAGTTCGCCTTTCCGAACAGCTTCGCCTTCTGGCCGCGAAGTTTCAGGATCGCCGACGCCACCGGAGCATTGTCGGTTTCACCCTGGTGCGTGCCGCGGCTCATCCACATCCGCCAGACGTCCGCGCGTAGACTTGGATCGTTCGCCCGCTTCGCGACGGACCAGACCGCTGGCCGGCTATTGCGGATCACCCAGCTATCGGATTTGCCGAACTCGATCGCCGCGGCTTTCGCGGCGCGCCTGTCCGCCTCGTCCATGCCGGCGAGCCGGTCCTCGTCGCGAACCTCGACGAACCGCGTCGCCTCGTCTTTGGCAACGTTCGCGGCGAAGCGCTGCTGCAGGCCCGCCAGCTCGGCATTGATACGCGACAGTTCGGACTTTGCCGCAGGATCGAGCCGCGCACCCCGGCGCAGCATCCGGTCGCGGATAACTTCGGTCAGGCGCCGGGCGTCTGGTGACAGGTCCAGATTGGGTAACTGACGATAGACCGCCTCCACTCTTGCGAACAGCACCGGATCGAGCGCCACCTCGTCGTCGAGAGCCTGACGCAGCGGCGCGATCTTCGCGGCTACGGCGCGAATGGAGTCGTCCGATTTGGTGGCCGTATAGATCGAATAGACGGCGTGCACGCGCTCCAGCGCGTCGCCGCTGCGTTCCAGCGCCAGAACGCTATTCTCGAAGCTTGGGGGCGCCGGGTTGTTCGCGATCGCCCGGATTTCGCTCCGCATCGTTTCGATCGCCGCGGCGTATTCGGTTTCGAGCTGGGCGGCCGTCACCCCCCGCACCCGGGGAAGACCGTGCGCGCCGCCCCACGGCGCCGTCAGCGCGGGGGGAACGACGGCGGCGCCCGCGGGCCCCGCGCCGGCCCATGCCATCAGACCGGCCATCACGGCGGCCCATTTCATTGCAGCGCCGCCCGGGCGACCGTCGCCACGACGAAGGCGGGTGCCTCATAGGGAAAGTTGTGCCCGGTGCCCTCGGGCGCAACGACCCGCTCGCTGTTGACGGACGTCGCCAGATAGCGTTCTCGCGTCGCGGCGAAGAACCGCTGCATACGCATCGCCTCACGCTGTTCGGCGTTGGCCGCTTCGTTCAGCGTGCCGAATTCCTTGAGGTCGCCCGGAGCAACCAGAAAGACCGGCAAAGGACTAAGATCGCCATCATAGACCACGGTGTTCCACGCCACGCTGGCGAGCCCGGCGGGAGACAGTTCCCGGTAGATGGAATAGGAAGCCATGTGTGCGGCCGGCGATTTCTCCAGTTCGCGAACCGCTTCCCCCGGTGCGCCGAGCTCGCGGTCGATCGTCGCCAACAGCTTCGCGACCGGCGGCGGCGGCGGCGGCGTACCCTTCAATTTCTCATAGTCGATCGCGAACAGACCGAGCAGGCCGCCGAACAAAGCATCGCGCCGCATGTCTCCCAACGCGCCCAGCACGGGACCGTAGACGATCGTGTCGGGGGGAGTCGCATCGAGAAGGATCAGCGCCTTTACCCGCTCGGGATGACGACGCGCCATATTGGCGGACAGCAATCCGCCGAACGAATGGCCGACCAGTACGAACGGTCCCTTCTCTCCCGCGGCGTCCAGGGCTGCCCACATTTCGTCCGCTTCCTTCGCTGTGGTGCGAGGGAAGGTGCCGACGTCGCTCCAGCCAGTGCCCGGCCGGTCGATCAGGATCGAGCGGAACTGGCCCACCATCCGGCGATGCAGGTTGTGGATCGCATAGCCGCCGGTGTGCCCGCCCGCGAACCAGACGAGCGTAGGACGTCCACGCGCCTCACCCTCGGCGAGAATATGGACGCGATGCCCGCCGACATCGACGAACCGGCCCGGCGGCGGATATTTGGCTGCGACTTGCCGGGTCTGAGCGAGATGCACCAGCGCGCCGATCACCATCAGCCCGCTTAGGAGGGACATCGAAAAGCCGACCGCAAAAGCTGCCCATCGCCCGCGCCGTTCCACGCGCCTTCGCCCTGACTTAATCAGTGCGAGTCCCGGCAGGAGCATGATTGCCGCCAAGAGCAGACCTGCAGCATCATGGCTCAGCAACCCCAGCACCCAGTCGCTCATGCCGCTCCCCAGCCTTTCCTATCCGATACATTAGTGTATTGTACTGATCAGTGGCTGTCCAGCGACAGGTGGCCGGACGGCGGTTTGGAAAGGCCGAGGACCAGGAGATTGGCGGGAATGCGCGATGACGCGGCGACATCGAGACTGGCCGATCTGGCGGAGCGCTACTGGGACTTCGAGCGAGAAGAAACGCCATTCGGCGCGATCCTCGCCGGTCAACCGGTGGCGGGCGATGCGGTGCTTCGCGAATCCGCAGCGGACCATGAACGCCGAATTGTGCGGGCTCGCTTGCTTCTGGCGCAGGTACTCGGGATCTCGGGGGAAGATCTCGCGTCGCAGGACCGCGCAACGCTGAAACTGCTCGAGCGGGAGCTTACGGCGGTCATCGATCTGCACGCCGCCGACCTCCATCTGCGGCCTTGGCTGCTGCCTGGCGGTCCTGAATTCAACATCGCCTTTTTCGCAAACTCGACCGTGCTGAGCGATGCCGGCGCGGCGCACAGATATGTGCGGCGGCTGGCGAGCCTTGCCGCGGCCGTCGACGATCTCGCTGACAATCTGCGGGCCGGCCATGCCAAGGGTATCCGCTTCCCCGCAGTCGTGCTCAAGGCCGCCGCCGCGAGCGCCGCGGCGGCCGCGGCCGCGGATCCGGCCCAGTCGGCTTATCATGGCCCTTTCGTCCGCGCCGCCGCGAGCGGTCCCTCGCTGGAGGCGGCCGCGGCGGAGGGGCTAAGAGTAATCAAAGATCGGCTGCTGCCGGCGCTCGGCCGTTACGCGGCGTTGCTCGCCGGGCCCCTCAGCCAAGGCGCGCGCGAAAATCTATCCTGTGTGGACGCCCCCGGTGGAGCGAATTTCTACCGGACGATGGTGCGCTATTTCACGACCACGGATCAGGGGCCGGACGAGATTCATCAGCTCGGACTCGCAGAAGTCGCGCGCATCGAAAAGGCACTGGCGGAAATCGCGGCCGCATCGGGCCAGTCGGTGAGCGATTATCGCGCCGCACTTGTAGCCGATCGAAGCTTCATCTCGCCGTCCTCGGATGCCCTGCTCGACTCCATTCGGGCGCTCTGCAAGCGTATCGACGGCCTCATCCCGACATGGTTCGGACGCGTGCCGCGCGCAACGTACGGCGTGGCCGCGATCCCGGCGGCATCCTCGTCCGCGCTGCCGCCGGCTTATGCCCAGCCTGGTCCCGCCGACGGATCGGCGCCCGGCATGTTCTGGGTGAGCGGCCTGCCCGATAAATGCCCGAGTTTCATGCATCCGGCGCTTGCCGTCCATGAGGCCTGGCCGGGCCATCTGATGCACATCGCGCTCCTTCAGGAACTGGACACGCTGCCCGCCTTCCGCCGCTATGGTGCTGTCAAATATACCGCCTGCATCGAAGGCTGGGCGCTCTATTGCGAGGGGCTTGCCGACGAGATGGGACTGTATGCGAGCCCGGCCGAGCAGTTCGGGCGTCTGCAAATGGAGCTTTGGCGGGCACTGCGCCTCGTCGTCGACACCGGCATCCACTGGTATGACTGGAGCCGCGAAACCGCGATTGACTATATGGACAGCCGCCTCGCCTTATCGCGGGACACGATAGCGGCGGAGGTCGATCGCTATGCCGCGATGCCCGGCCAGGCGCTGGGATATCAGGTCGGCAATCTGAAAATGCGCGCGCTGCGTGCCCGCGCCGAACAGGAACTCGGGGACGCGTTTCGCCACCGCGACTTTCACGAAGCAGTGATGACGGCCGGCGCGGTGACGCTGCCGCTCCTCGACGATCTCGTTCAGGACTGGATCGACCAGTCGCGCGCGGCGGCCTGACGGCGATGCCGGTCGATCCGCGCAGCGGCGTCCATTTCGAACTTCACGGCGCTGGCCGTCCGTTGATGATCGGCCTGCCCCTCATGGCCTCGCACGTCGAGATATTCGGCCCGAAAAGTGCGGCGATACTGACGGGCTATCTCGACCGGCTGACCGACGTCTACCAGGTGCTCACCCTCGACTATCCCAGCATCGGCCGAAGCGCGGATATCGCGCCCGACGCTTTGACCGCCGATCGCGTCTGCCAGGACCTTTTGAGCGTCGCCGACGCAGCCGGGTTCGATCGCTTCGCTTTCTGGGGATACTCTTGGAGCGGTGCGGTCGGCCTTCAGCTTGCGGCGAGGACCGATCGACTTTCGGCGCTGGTGATCGGAGGCTGGCCGGCCCTCGGCGCGCCTTATGCCGAGGCTCTCGAAGCGTCGACGCGCAAGATCGGGAAGTTCGACGAGGGCGCGCGCGTCGTGCTTCGCAATGACGAGCAATATGCACAATGGAGCAACTTCTACCGCAGTGTGCTGGGCTGGCCGGAGACTGCGGCGACGCGGCCCGCGCCGATCCCCCGCATGATCTATTTCGGCGGCGACGGCGATCTGGTGGAAGCGGGCGTGCCGCTGCCGATCGCCAGCCGGATTCGCGCGTCCCGCCCGGCGCTGGCGGCGGCAGGCTGGACCACACACGAAATCCCGCATCATGGCCATGAGGTGGCGCACAGGCCCGATCTGGTCGTGCCGCCTGTGCGGCATTTCCTGGACCGGCATCTTGGCACAACAGCAGAATTTAGCGGTCGCAGCGGCTTCTGATACAGGAATGGCGAGAAGGAGCAGCGCGCCCCCGCATGGCTAGCAAACAGACAAAGACGCGCTCCGCTGCCGACAAGGACGAGCAGGCGACGCCGCTGGAAGCGGACTGGATAGCTGCCGCCCGCACGATGCTGATCGAAGGCGGAGTGGCCGCGGTCCAGATAAATCCGCTCGCCCAGCGCCTGGGGGTCACGCGCGGCGGCTTCTACTGGCGGTTTCGCAACCGGCAGGATTTGCTCGATCACCTGCTCGCCGACTGGCAGAACAGCAATACCCGCCATTTCCTTCTTGCACTTCAGCGCTCCGGCACGCCGCAGGAACGATATCGCCGGATGGTGCGCATGTTTATCGAGGAGCGCGAATTCGATCCGGCCCTCGATGCCGCAATCCGGCAATGGGGCGGGATCGACCCCGCCATCGCGGATAAAGTTCGCGAGGCGGACGACCAGCGGATCGACGCGCTGCGGCGCGTCTTTCTGGATGCGGGCCAGGAAGAGGACGAAGCGATGATCCGCGCCCGGATCGTCTACTTCCACCAGATCGGCTATTATGCGCTCGGTATTCGCGAGACGCGCGAAAGGCGGCGAACTCTCGCTCCGCTTTACGACCGGATCCTCTGCGGATTCTAGAACGTCAATCCGGGTGCGTCGCCGTCCAGTTCCCGCCCAGCACCCGTAGCCAGTTCCCGCCGAGGACAAGAGCGACGTCGTCGTCGGAATAGCCAAGCGCGAGCATGCCTTCGACGATGTCCGGCAACGCCTCCGGCGCCACGAACGGGAGGCTGTCCGGCAGGCCGCCTGGGAACAATTCCGGCTTGGAGCGGAGATATTCGCGTAGCTCCTCCTGATCGTAGACATAGTCGAGCCCAAGCCCGACATGCCTTGGCCCGACGAGCTGCACCGCATGATCGATATGACGCAGGATCGCGGGCACCAGCGGCGCGCCATCCTCCCCGAGGAAATTACCGAGGCCGTTGATCCCCACCACGCCGCCCCGCGCAGCGCAGGCCTTTATCATGTCGTCCGAAATGTTGCGCGGATGCGGGAAAACCGCCCCGCAATTCGAGTGCGAAAAGATCATTGGCCGGGCGGATGCATCCAATGCCTCGCGCGCGGTGCGCTCGCCGGTATGCGAAAGGCACAGGGTCATCCCGACCCGGTTCATCTCGGCGACGACTTCCCGTCCGAACGCGGTCAGACCGCCATCATGTTCGTCCATGCATCCGGACCCGACGCTGTTCGACCGGTTGTAGACCAGAAGCATCCAGGTCACCCCCAGATCGCGATACATTTCGATCAGGCTGAGCTGGTCGCCGATCGCCACGGCGCCTTCTATGTCGAACAAGACTGCGACGCGGCCGGTGCGGCGGGCTTTGTCCAGCTCCTGCGCCGACGTCACCAGCATGAAATCCCGGTTGTGCTGCCTTAGCCACCGGCGAAACCACGCGGCCATGCGCAGATGCTCTTCGGGCGCCTGATCGCCGAACCCCAGGTTCAACGTGACCGCCGAAAAACCGCTCTCCTTGGCGCGGGCAAGCTCGGGCAGGAACGTCTCGTCCCCGTAGCGCAGCGGCATGCAGGCATGATTGTCCCAGACGAAGGACCGCTCGATCAAATCCTGTGCCCGCTCGCGCATCTCGCCGACCAACTCCCGTCAGAAGCGTGCTCTCACGCCCAGCCCCAGCGTCCGAGGGCGAGTACGGATTTCTTCGAAGAACGCACCGAAGCTTGGGTTGGCGATGCGATTTTCGTCAAGCGCGTTGTTGGCGAACGCGTAGATGTCGTACGTGCCGAGATCGACGCCCGCCCGCAGGTTGAGGACGGCGCGCGATTGCGAAAATTCCGCCGCGTCGAAGCCAAGCGCGACGAGGTTGCGCAGGGTGATCTGGGCGGCGTCGGTAAAGCCGATGTCGGCGTGAAGGATCAGGCCCACGCTGTCGTTGAGCCGCGGCGTGTAATCCACCGAAGCAGACCAGGTCCATTCGGGCACCAGGTCAAGCGGGTCGCCGGGAAACCGGTCGGGCGACAGCGTCTTATACTCGACCTTGTTCCAGCCCAGCGTGCCGGTGATGCTCAAGTCGCGGCTTGGTCGCGCCAGCAAGGTGAGGTCGGCGCCGAAGCCGCGCGCCTTGCCGGCATTGCGCGTGCCGGCCACCACCGCACCCGTGCTCGCCTGCACGATGGTCGCCTGGATGTCCTTATAGTCGTTATAATAGACCGCCGCCTCGACGATGAGAGTGCTTCCGATCAGGCTCTGGCGCGTGCCGACCTCGTAGCTCCACAATTTCTCGGGTCCGAAGGTCGGAGGCGTTGCGGGATCGACGCTGAGATTGAAACCGCCGCTCCGGAATCCCTTCGCCGCATTGGCGTAGAGCACGCCGCTCGTCCCGGTCTTGAGCGAGAGGTTCACGCGCGGATTGAAGCTGTCGAACACCGCGCTGTCGTCGAGCTGCGACGGAGGCACCGGCAACCCGATGAGGGTGAGACCGCTCGCGACCGAACGGCGGTCGCGAAAATAGCGGCCGCCCGCATCGACCGTTAGCCGGTCCGCGAATTCGTAGCTGACGTTGCCGAACAGGGCCAGGACCTTAGAGGTGACACGCGACGTCTGTTCGAAGACCACGCCGAGCGCCTCGGCGGGAAGACCGGGCACGAGGGATTCGCCATAAGCGTCGATCAGGCCGCGGTTACGCGCCTCCGAATAGCTCGCACCCACCAGATACTGCAGCGGGCCGGATCCGTTGGAGCTCAGGCGGAATTCCTGCGCCCAGCGTCTGAAGGTGCCGGTCGTGTCGGTGATCGCGCTGGCAAGCAGCGGCGCGCCGAACAGCACGTTGTAGAATTTCACGCTGTCGTCGACGCTGCGGCCGTCCTGGTCGAGATAGCCGGTCGAGCTGAGCAGCGTCACGGGGCCCGCGTCGTAGCTGACGACCAGATTGCCGAGATAATAATCCTGGCGGGCGACCGACGGCACGGTCTGTTCGGTCGTCCGGTCCTCGAGCGAGTAGCTTTTCACGTCCTGTCCGGTCTTGTGATACAAGCCGAGCAGCGAGATGCTGAGCTGCGGGCTGGGCTCGACGAGAAGCTTGCCGCGCAGCGTGGTGATATTCTGGTCGTTGAGATTGCGGCCGAGGATGCCGTCGGTCCACCCGGGTAGCCGTTCCTGCGCCGCAGCCAGCCTGAGGCCGGCGACGTCGGCAACGATCGGGACGTTGAGCACGCCTTCGACCCGATAACCTGCCTTCCCGTCCCGGACGGTGCTGAGCTCCGCCAATGCGGTACCGCTCCAGGCGGTCAGGTCGGGACTGGCTGTGACGTAGCGGATCGTGCCGCCCATCGACCCTTCGCCGTACAAGGCCGGTTGCGGTCCGCGCAGCACCTCGACGCGTTCCATGTCGAGCAGGCGGATTTCGGCCGATCCCGAAGCGCCTTCGTTGTTGACCGAGAATTCGTCGATATAGTTGCCGACGGTCGGCAGCCCCAGATATTGCGAAATGCCCCGCAGCTGGATGCGCTGGGATCCCGGGCCGATATCGACGATCCGCAACGCCGGCACCGACGTCTGCAACTCGTTCAGGGTCGTCACGCCCCGGTTCTGGATGTCGGCATTCGAGAAAGCCGAGACCGACGCCGGCACGTCGAGGAGCCGTTCTTCACGCCGCCTTGCGGTGACGATGATGTCTCCGGCCGTGGCGTCCGCGACGGCGGGACCGGGCATGGCCGCATCGACGTCGCCCGCTTGCGCATATGCCGGGGTGGATAGCGCTGTGCCGCCCAACGCAAGCCCGACCAACACGTCCCTCGCGACCCGCCTGCGCATATGTCCCTCCCGATGATCTCCGACCGATCCATAACGCCGCAATTGACGCATTACAATACATGTGTGTATCGTGGAACACAGTAAAGGACGTCTGGAGATTTTGATCGGCTGCCTTGACGACGGGCCTGAATGAGGCGGCCATCAAGAACAGTGATGTATCCGAAGGTTCGTGCCTTGGCACATATGCGAACGGCCATGCGGCGATGAGTGAATGGAGCGGGCGGCTGGCAATGAAGCACATCCGGGATGTCGTGATCATAGGCGCCGGCATCATCGGCTTGTGCTCCGCGCTCCAGATCGCACGACGCGCGCGCTGCAAGGTGACCGTCCTGGAGCGCGCGCCGGGCATCGGCGCCGGTTCGACCGGAGCATCCTCCGCCGTCTGCCGCGCCAAATATAGCCTTGCAGAGACCGTCGTCTTGGCCCGGGAGGGCATCCGCGCGTATCGCAACTGGCCCGACTTCGTCGGACTGAGCGACCCCGCGGCGCGCTATCATCGCCATGGCAACCTGTGGATCGGCGACGGCGACGCACCTCGCGCCCGGCGCGACGCGGAGCGTCTGCGCGCGCTGCAATGGCCTGTCGAAGTCCTCGACGATGTGCAACTCAAGGCCCTGTTTCCGGCGATAAACCCCTGCCCCATCGCGCCCGACCTGGTCCACGGCGAGCCGCATATCTGCGACGGCGGCGGCGGGCATCTGCTGGAAACCGAGGCCGGTTACGTCGAGCCGATGGACGCGGCGGCCGACCTCGTCCGCGCGCTGCGCACATTGGGTGTGGAGTTTCGCTTCGGTACGACGGTGCAAGATGTCAGGCCGGAGGGCGGCGCCTTGCTGATAGTAAGCAGCGAAGGCGACATTGCCTGCGGCGCGGTCATCAACGCAGCCGGTCCCTGGTGCCGCGAACTGGACGCGATGGTCGGCCTCACCAACCCCTGGCCGCTGAAGCCGACGCGGATCCAGATTGTCCAGATCGAACGACCGGGCGATCTGGCGGGAATGATACCGGTATGCGGGGATCCCGCCGGCGGCATCTATTTTCGAACCGGCAACAACGGCCGCGAGCTGATCGTCGGGTCCGTTCTGGAGGAGGACGAGCGCGAGGCGGTCGATCCGGACCGTTTCGACCGAACGCTGGATGCCGGCTTCGCAGCGGCCAAGCTCCACGCGCTTCAGCATCGCCTGCCGCAACTGACGACGATCCGAGGGGTTAGGGGCTATAGCGGCCTCTACACCATGAACCGCGCGGACGTTCATCCGATCGTCGGCGCAACGCCGGTTCCAGGCTATTTCGTTGCGAACGGCTGCAGCGGGCACGGCTTCAAGCTCGCACCGGCAATCGGTGCGATGATCGCTCGCGCGGTGACCGGCACCGCATTGCCGGACGATCCCGAAGTCGACCCTGCGTTTCTCGCCTTCGAACGCGCGCCAATCCCCGTCGCCAGTCTCAGCGTTCTCGCCTGAGGCAAGCGAGCGTCGGTACCGAGCGTCTGCCCAACTAAGCGAACAGCGGCCAGACAGTGGCCGAACGACGCTTCATGACCGACCAGCCTGAACTTCCATCAGGAGACACATGCCCCAGGCGGTCGAGCATATCTCTTTCGCAACAAAGCCCGACTTCTCATAGGCGCGGATAGCTCGCGCGTTCCTCGGATGCGGATCAGTACCGACGGCGGGCACGCCAGACGCAAACAGGGTAGCGATACGCGCCTTGATGAATGAGGACCCATGTCCCCGATCCAGCATCGCCGCGTCACCGATGAATTGATCGATGCCGCGCGAGCCCGCCGGCAGGTACGCGAAATGATGTCCTTCGCAGGCATGCGGATCATAATCCTGCATGAAAGCGAACGGGAGCCCCTTCCAAGACACGATCCACATATCGACGTCTCTCTGACCAAGATCGCTTGCTCCGATGGGATCCGCGGGGTTCCCTTCGGCATCGATCCACCATTCCCGAACCGCCGGCGTCTGCAGCCAGCGATCGATCATCGGAAGATCCGCGACGGTGACCCGGTCAAAGCGATAATCGTTCAGTTCTACCTCCCCGAACACACGCGAATTGCCTTCGGCGATGCACTTGCCAGCCTCAATCGGTCCCACACTTTTGCAGCGCTCGAGCGAGCCGTACCGCGACGTACGGGCACGCAACACCGCGCGATCATCCAAAATACGCATGCGACAGGCAGTTTCTGGCACAATCTGACACGTAGGTTGGGCGACCGTAGGGGTCACCAAAGTCAAGCCGGAAAATGGCTGAGTTCCGCCGAAAACGGCGCAACCGTCAGAGTCCGACCCCACAACTCGTCCCACACTTTGTTTGCGCTTTAGCGAGCTCGTATGAGCCATCACGGATCGACGTGAGACTTTCAACATCCAAATTCGACTGGTCAGTTCCACATTCTTGGCTGCTCCGGCTTGACCGCGCTGCGCCCTATTTACCGACGCATTTGGTCGGTGATCGCACGTCTCCTTCGCGCCAGCCTCTCACACTTATTCCGGCCTAGGCCCTTATGAAGAATTCACGGGAAGTTCACGCACGGGCACAGTGAGCGTAATCGCCTCGTGCAGGCAGCATCCGTGAGCATGGAGCAGCACCTTAGGCGCCGGTGGTCGGAACTCCTTGGCGACGGCGAAATACATGATAATTAACTGACTTCCGCGCGGAGCAGCCGCGGCGAGGGGGTCTTGATGAGCGTTACCATTCGCCAGATTCACATCGAGAATTTTCGCTCCATCCAGCGCCTGACTATACCTGCGGACAAGCTCTCCGTTTTGGTAGGCAAAAACGACAGCGGAAAATCTAACATCCTCCGCGCCCTAAATCTTTTTTTTAATGAGGTGACCAACGCCGGCAAGTCTTTCGACTTCGAGGACGACTACAACCTTTTCGTTCCCGAGCGAGCTAAGACGGCAAAAGAGGTAGTCGTCCGCCTCGAGCTCAACATCCCCTCGTCTTACTACTCAACGAACGGCGAGATCATTGTGTGGGAGAAACGATGGCGAAGCGGTGGACTACACGTGAATCATTACTGGGGCTATCGCTTGTCGACAAACCGCCGCGGACGGGAAGTCCGGACGCAGGTCGATATACCGGAAAGGTCGAACGCGCACGGCCTGCTCAGGCAAATTGAATTCGAATATGTGCCTGCCATCAAGGACTCCGGCTACTTCGATGACCTCCGCGGGCGGATTTACAGCATAATTGCCGAAGTTGCGGCGCGGACCTTCCGCACCTCCAGCACCGCGTTTGAAGACTCGATTGGAGAACATCTGGCAGACCTAACCACGGGAATCGGCCACAGTCTCGGCATTGAAACCCGTCTCGCGTTGCCGCGCGATCTAAGCCACATCTTCCAACGGCTCGACTTCCTGAGCGGTGCGAAAGGTATTTCGCTCGATCACAGGGGAGACGGGATCAAGACGCGGCATATCCCGCTGATTCTGAAGTTCATGGCCGAGAAAAAACGATCGCTGCAGGTGCGGGGGGCGGCACCGTACAGCTACATTTGGGCTTATGAGGAGCCGGAGAACAACCTCGAATTTTCAAGTGCCGTCGAACTCGCTGTGCAGCTTGCCGACTTCGCCTCCCGTGGCGTTGCCCAGATCCTGCTCACCACTCACTCCCCTGTTTTCTACGATCTTGGAGATACATGTCCTGAAGGCGTCGCCTGTGCGCACGTCTATCGGGACACTGACGACGAAGGTACGTCCGTCAGCGAGAGTGGCTGCGCCGTTGACGAGAAGATGGGCACCATGGCCCTGCTGGCGCCCCGCGTAAAGCAGCTTGTGCTTAACGTTCGGGAGCAGGTTGAAGCTAGGCACAGCGCCGAAGTCCTCGCCCGGCAGAACCGGCCGAAGATATTCGTTGAGGGAGAAAGTGACAAGATTGTGCTCGGACGCTGCGCAACGGTCTTTCACGCGGCGCGGGCGGGCTTCGTGGACATTGAAACCAAACGAGAAGGTGCGGGACACAGCTACGTCATCGATATGCTCAACGGCTGGCGTTGCCAGCACAAGCATCACCAGGACGGCCCGCGGGCTGCAGGTATTCTGGACGTGGACGCGATCAAGACGAAGAATGAATGGAACGCGGGTGTCGGAAATACCGCGTCGGCAAAATGCTTCTGCTATCCCAAGCCGGATCATGCGATCGCAGCGCTCCGAGCCGGCTTCCGTCTGCCGGTAACCCTGGAAGTGCTTTACAGTCTCGATGTTTGGCAGTGGGCGGAAGCACGCGGAATGCTCGAGGATAGGTTGCTTGCTGACACCTATCCGGCTGTGATGGTCGAGGAAATCCTGAAAGGCGGCGCCGGAAACGTCGAGGTCGATGAAGCCTACAGAATGTACGTTACGCGGCGGTTCCGCGCGGGTACGAAAGTCGACGTGGCTAACCACGTGGCTAGGCTCGCCGAAGCACGTGTTCGGGCGGAGTTCGACCGTCTGGGCGCGCTTTTAGGCGAGGTATTCGACTATTTGGGTGTGGCGGAGCCTTAGGCAGCGGCGTAATCAATCTGCACGTTTTCGCACGCTGGCGCGTTGCGACAGCAGCCTTGAGCATCCGACCGGAGGGTCGTTGCTCATTCAAAGAGGCTGTCGTCGGCGGCCTCTCGCTCATCCCACCGCACGATGGTCGCCTCGAGGCGCTCCGAAGCCGCCGCGGCCCATCCCCGCACTGCGTCGCTTTCGTGCTTCGCCATCGCGGCGACGAGCGGCCTACGTCGAACGAAGCGCAGCGCGAAGGATCCACTGCCGCCGCCCGAGAAGAAGCGGTTCTCGTACGTGAGCAGCACCGCCACCCGGTCGGGACTTAGCGTTAGGAGCTCGAGGGCCATCGGCGACCAGCCAAGGCTTGAGCCGTCTGCGTGCTTTGTAGTGTACGGGATGAAGTTGGCTAGTTTGACCGAGCGTTCTGCCGGATCCTCACGGAGCCAGTCGAACACGACCTCCATGTCTATCTCGATCTCGTTCGGCTCAAAATCTTCATCGTTCCGGCGCCAACCGCCGAAAAAGCCCTCGATTAGGTGGTCGTTGTCGGACCGGGCGACGATTTCTTCGAGGACAACCCTGGGATGGAGCCGCATGAGCGTCTGGCAGGTCGAGCCGAGGTCCGGATAGGAATATGGCTTGTTTGTGGCTGCGCTGACCATGGCGCGGCAGATTCTGCGTGCAGCCTCGGCGGCACTATCTCCACGCAATGCAACATTGGCGATGACGTCGATGCCGTGGTCTTGCCGTGCGAACTTTTCCGAGTAAATCTCCGGTCGGGCGAGAAGGTCGCGTCCGAGGTCGATGAGCGCTTTATCGACCTCCAGTCCGTCGCTGCGGTCGCCGTAGATGCGCATGTGGAGCACCTGCATCGCGGGAAGCTGGCCGCCCTCGTGGTCAAACAGTTCCCGCAGGAATCGCGCCAGTGCCGGAGCGGGGATGGTCTGGGTCACCCCGCCGGACATAAGGAACGCGAACCGGTCCGGCGCGACCCGGCGCTGCTTCAGCGCGGTCCGGAAGCGTTCGACGGCCGCCTCGTCCAAGGGTACTGCAGTGTGGAGTTCGACGAGATGCTGACCGAGCAAGGGGTCGTCGATGATCTCGTCCAGCTTGCCAGACACCCAGCCTGGACTGTGCAGTCGCGAGCCCTGCAACATGCCATCCAGTATCGATGGATCGCGCTCCTCCGGCTCGTGCCTCTCGAGCACCCCGTAAGCCTGACGCCATAGGGCTTCCGGATCGCGCGTCGCACGCGCCAAGCCGACGCCGAACTGCCTGGCACTGTTGAAGCCTCCGCGGCTCGTTGCGCGCGCTATGTAGGGGCCCAGCTCGACCTCATCACGGACGAGGCACTTGCCCATGGCGCGAGCGAGCAACCCAACCTTGCGGATCGAGGACCTCTCGCGGCCACTCGGGTGCCAGTGTCTCCACGGTTCTCCGAGCACGAAGGCCTTGAAAAGGTCGTCGATCGTGCGGGGACGCATGTCTTGCTCCAGGCGGATCAGGTCGGCCCTGTCTGCCTTGCCGTCACGCCGTTTCTGGAAGTGGAGCGCGTCGTTCACGTTGCGCCAGCCCTCCTCCCAGAAGTCGTTGCCGCCGACTTGGCGCATCGCCTCCATGGCGAGATCAGCGAAGTTGGCGGAGACGTGCTCGCGAAAGTGCTGCGCGATCACTTGACGCGCTCTGTCGGCGAGTGCGCCCTTACCGCGGGAAGCCGCTACGAGACGGTCGTACGCTGCCTTGAACCAGGGTCCGTAACCGTCACCGTTGTACGGTCGCCATTCGCTCAGCAGGGCGCGTGCGCCAAACTCGAGGTTCAACGACGAGCTGAAGTGCCTCGAGTCCATCATGTGGTCCAGCGCTTCCACACCGAGCGACACGACCCTGTCGTCTTTGCTGGCAAGCATCTCGTCGAGGGTCGACAGCCGTTGCGCCTGTTTGGCGTGCGTAAAGGAGAAGATCGGCCAGAACCGTTCGAGCAGATGGTTGCGGGCGCGCAGTTCCTCCCGCACGTCCCCGTCGGCGAGCGTGAATTCTGTCAGGACGGCCAAGACGCGTTGGAAGAAGCGGGCGTCGTGCGCGATCTGTACAAGCAGTTGCGTGAAGTCGCGCCGCCGCTCATCCGGGATGAGCAGGCGGTCTCGGTCCGGCCCCGCGAGCTCGCGCTCGATCGCCGCGAGCGCGGACTCCGGGTTGCACGGCGCGATGTGCACAAAGGCGCCGCTGTCCACGTCGTCGAGGAGACCGGGGCGACCCAACGGGGCGGCAGCGTCCAGCAGGAGCCGGGCGATCTCCACGGCCTCCGGAACGTCGTGCAGCTGACCGATCCGACGGGCAAAGGACGCGAAGAGTCGACGCGGGCCGGAGCTAAATGCTGCGATGAGGACCGCCGGGTCGCTTTGGCGGATGAAGGGGGCCGCCAGCATATTGGCGAGGGGTTGAGGCATTACGGCACGCTGAGGTCCGCGCATTTGCACGATGCCCCAATCGAGGAAGCGCGAGACGGCGCGATGAAACCTGGCCGCCGTCGTCTCCGCGATCCCGGCGAGCGTCGGGTACTCCGCGGCGTAGTTGCCATGATCCTTCGCGTAGAAGGCGTAGACGAGCGACGCGACGGCGGCGCACAGCCGTGCATCGTCGTCGGCGCCCTCGCGCTCGACTTGGAACAGGCGGTCCAATAGCTCGGAGTCATTCAGCTTGGAGACGTCAACGCCGGGCCGACTGGCTTCCGCGATCTTCAATGCGATGCGGGCGTTGCCGCCAGAGAATTTGGCGAGGTGGGCCCGCTCGGCCCGGCTGAGCTTTGGAAAGCGCTGCCCGAGCAGATCGACAAGTACGACCTCACTGTTGTTGGCGAGCGACACGAGCAGCCCGGCCGTGCCCTCGCCGTCCACGTCGTAGTCGATCGTGAGCAGGCTTGTCTGGCTCGTGTCGCGCTTCACGAGCTCCGCAAGCTGCCCGTGCAGCTTTTGCGAGCAGTTGTCGACGACGATGATCGCCGGAGTGCGGCTGGCCGCGAGCTGCTCCGTCAGCAGTGCGGGGGATACCTCGGGTTGGAGACCCGCGTCGGCGTAGATCGCGGAGGAAGGTGGCAGTTCGGAACCGCCCTGCAAGCGTTTGTCGAACAGCGCCTCCGCGAAGCGCGTCTTGCCCATTCCCGAGAGCCCGATCAGCCGAACCGCGTTTCCCGGCACCGCGAGATGCGTCCGTATGCGGGATATCGCTTCGGCGACCGGTACGTATGCCCCGCCGACCTTGGCGCGGCTCGTGTCGTCAAGGACGTATCTACCGCCGAGATCGGCCGCCCTCGACCAGTTCCCGTAAGGTTCCCAGCCGCCACGCGGCCGCCCAAGCTTCCCGGTTAGCCAGCCGGCGATGCCGACGTGCTCGTTGGCCCACCGAGCGATCTTGTCCGCACCGTAAAAGTCGAGTGCGATACGGTCGTTGTTCGGCACGTCCGCGACTGCCTCGCGCATCGCGGTGATCCGCGCGTCGTAGGCCGACGCCGACGGATCGTCGGTCGAGAAGATGATGTAGGAACCGCGCGTCCTCGCCAGTTCGGTGAAGATCGGGCGTGGCTTGTCCCGGCGCCGCGTCTCCTTCTTGATTTTGGCAGGACCCATGGCCTCGGCCTTGGACTGGAAGACGTTCATCCGGCGGGGCAGCCAGCCCTGCGGCTTGGGATCGCCGGTCCAGACGATAGACGCGTCAACGCCGCCGTCCCCTGCGGTCTGATTGCCACCGACGGAGATCCCGGCCGCCGCGATCCCGCGCGCCTTCGCCTCCGTTTCGAGCAGATGCCGCAGGAGTTCGCGCAGGCTTTCATCGGACAGGTCGGCAACCATCTCTTTCGTGATGTCGAAGGGCCCCACGGTCAGCGCTCCCGCGCCGGCGATGCCGGGACGTGATCAAACAGTTCCCACGGGTTCACCTGGATTAGGGGCGCCGAATTCACTCGCAGCAAAAAAAGCGAGGCCAATGAGAGATGTGAGCGATCCATGAGTGCATCGTGTCAGCGGGCATTAATGGCCGCAATAGATCGATTGCGTTATAATGCTGCTAAACCGGCGGACGTCCGCGAATTCAGCTTACAATCTAAAGGCGGATTGCCTGCTTCCGCCCCAAAAGCTGCCAGTTGATGAGGCTCAGTAGCAAACGACCGAAATTGGGTCGTCTGCCGACTGGTGACTTCTAAAAAGACTACCGTTAGCTGACGATGCGCCCTGCGGCGTCTGGTAACTTGTCAGCTCAGAATGGCTGCCGCCATCTTCGACAGCCGACGGCGTGGTCAAAGCTCGACGCGATAGAGCCAAGCACGCGCCATATCGGTCCCTGTCTTGGGCGAGTAACCCTCGCTGAAAGGGAAAACGATGCGTGCGCCGAGTAGGCCGCCCTCGAAGATGTGATAGAGCGCGAAGCCGAGCACCTGCGCCTTCGTGCCCAGCGGGCATAGCATCAAGCTGGTGTCGGGTTGTCGGGCCAGTCTCTGCTCGATGATTTCGCCTAGCACCGATGCCGTCCCGAACGGGTCGTTCGCGGGTGCGAACGAACGATGCGTCTCGGAGAAGTTGGAGTCGCCGAGCTCGTCGGCCGCCCGGCGCGATCTCAGCACGCTTTCCTGATACATGTCGGCCCGCAGCGACGGGAGGCCGAACAGCTGGTGCTTCTCAGCCTTGTCCTTGTTTTCGGCGACCGCGGCGAGCAGGCGATCATCGTATCCCATCCCGATCACGAGAAAGTCCTCGCCACCGCGCATGCTCGAAGCCCCCTCGAAACCCCGAACAGGGCGCACCTCAAGAATCGATCCTGTCGAGAAAGGCGTCTTCTCCTTGAGCGCGTAGTGCTTGGGCTCCGCATACAGCATGTCGACGACGCGGACACCGAGACGCTTCAAGTAGAGCGTGATGAACAGCAGATGGGGTCGGAGAATTCCGGTGATGTCTATGCAGAGCCTTGTCCGCGCAACGTCGAGCTGACCATTCGCGAGCAAACTGTCGATTAGGGCGTTGCAGTAGATCGCCTCGTCCGAGCCCGCGAGTTGGAACTTCTGCCCATCTGGCACTTCGCCGCCGGAGAGCCCGTATTCCTCGTGTATAAGCCAGATCTTCTCGGTCGCCCCAATGCGGCCGTATACCTCGACGGTCCGTTCGCCGAGGTTGAACGCAGAGAGAAACAGGTCGTAGCTGTCAGTTGCCTGCCAGCCCCGGGCACCGAAGATTTCCTCGCGCAGGTAAAGTCCGTAGTCGTGCGCCATGAGCTCAGTCGCCAAAAAGGTCGTCTTGGCTGTCGCCGGTGCTGCTGTTGGCGAAATCCTTGGACGCACGGCGCGCCCGCTCGAAGGGAGCATTCATCCGACTCGCCCAGTCAGCCTTCACCTTCTCGAAAGTCTCACCCATCTCCGGATCGAAGATCGCGTTCATTTCCACCTCGCTCAGGGGCTTAATGCCCCTGCGTCCTGTCGCGAGCCCCCATTTGGGCACCAGCATCCTGTTGAGCTGAAACTTGCCCGTCACCTGCTCGGAGTTCCGCTCGGACTGCCCCCCGAGAATCTCGACAAGGAAAGAGTGGTCGAGAGCAAGCCGCAGGTTCCTTTGGGACGTCTCGGAACCAACGCGTGCGCTCACGCTAAAGCCGATGAGCGAGCACTCGATTGGATTGTCCGCGAACCTGTTGATTCGAAAGAGTTCCGCCAACCGATCCACGGCGATAAGGATCGCTTGCCCCTCGCCACCGGCCTTCCTCATGTTGTTGTAGAACCAGTCCGCCGCGGCGAGCGCGCCCTTGCTTTCCGCATCAAGACTGATGCTGCCGGCCTCGAAAGGTCGCTCACCCTGAAAGGTGGCCCAGTCAAAGGTCTGCTTCAGCAATGTGATCAGCGCCCTAGGCTGTCCCTCGGACATGCGAGTGAATTCGTCGAGACCGCCGTAGTTGTGTCTGAAGGAGGCGTCCCTAAACATCTGGGCGATCAGGTCCGACTTGTAGTGGTCAAGCTTCTGCCGATACCGTCCAACGCCTTTCGAGCTGACGAACGCCTCACAGTCAGATCTGATCGACGTCGCCGTCTGTGCGAGGTCCAAGCCCTTTGCCCATGCATTGAACATGAGGAAGGTGTTCAGCTTCTCCAGTAGAGGCGCATCGGGAACGGTAATCGCGTTCATGATGGCCTGGATATCCTCGTCGTTCCGGACCCCACGAATGCCGCCGCGCGAAAGCTGGCCCGCCAGTGCGTCCCGCAGATGGGCCATATGTGGCCTCTCCGGGGATGGCGCGCCCTTAACCAGTTTCATGAAGAACGGATCGAAGGGATCGCGCTTAGGCTCCTCGAACCAGTCTGTGAGACGGCGGCCCCGGCCGGCCGCGCCAGTCGACGACTGTGGCCAGAAGTTCTGAAGCCGGCGTTCGACCAGTAAAGCCACGAGATCCCTGTACGTCTTCTCATTCCGCCGGAACCGGAGATCCAGCCGCAACTCCTCAAACTCGGAGTCCCTGATGTTCTCCTCGCCCGCGCTCATCGTCGCGTGGGTCTTAATCCCGAACTGCCGTGCACCGATCTTGAGGGTGGCCGGCCCGCGGCGATCGCGCACGAGCGTGTTCACATGCTTCTGCTGGGCCTCGGTCAGATTCTCAAGCTCGTCCAGCTGATAGGCGAAGAGGAATCCGCCGAGGTCGCTGGAGCAGTCCTGGAAGGCCTGGGGAATGCCGAAGATTAGCTTGCCGCGGCTAGCTGTGACGTTCGGGAACAGCTCACCCGTGAACGCGGCGTTGTTGACCTGGTAGTCGAGCTCGCGTCTGCGCCGCTCGAGTTCGTCGATCAAAGCGCCCACGTCACTGGCGGCGGGCGGATCGGAATCGAAAAGCCGGCCGACCGCCGCACAAAACATCGGCTCGATATTATTTTGGACGTCTCCGTCCAGCAGATCGTCTATTACCGCGAGCGCCGCGATCCCGAGCGAAAGCTCGAGATAGTAGGAGAACACCTCGAGCCAAGCCTCGCCGGACTGACACTTGCCTTGGAAACGGCCGGTTTCGAGCCCGCTGCAGAGGGTGTATATACCCACGTAGCCGTCTACCCGAGCACCGACGAGAGGCCTCTGTTTATCCCTTTCGAACCGCTTCTTCTGCAAGGGAAACGAAGCGTAGCGCATGAGGTGGGTCTTGCCGCTACCCTTGCTGCCCAGGATGAACGTCGGCATCGGCGATGCGAACCTACCAGCGCTAAACAGTGAGTCCGGGCTGTCGGGCGGGGCGATATCCACCCAAAGCTCCTGAATTTGGTCGTCGCTCAGGTCGTTAGCCTTCGTGAGGCTGAACGGGTTGCTTGATATTAAACCGGACATCACCAGGAAACCTTAGGGTATCGGCGGAAGATCGGCCGCCATGGTCGTGGACCGGTATGGTCGCACCAGAATATCGGGAGGCTGTTGTCCGGCGTATTATGCGCGAAGCCTATGTAAAGCTGGCCGTCTTCCCAACCCAGCGGATGCGCGGGCACTAGTTCGCGTCCGTAGCGCCGGCAGGTGGCCTCCGTCGGCAACCGAAGTGGGGCAATTTTCGGCTCGACGTAGAGGCGGGAATCCGTTGCGAAGGCCCGAAATGTTGGGTCGAGTTCGACCACAGGATAGACCTCATCGAAGGCCGAGTGCGTGCGGAGATGTTCGATCCCATCGGACAGCCCGAAAATCGGATAGTAGTAGGTCTTCACGCCCGGGCTGATGCTCTTGAGGGGCTTCACGACCCGATCGGAGTACTCCCGGCCCTGATGTCCTGAGCCGCACAGATCGTCGATGAAGACGTAGCGGGTGATATCGGTATCGCGAACCTTCAGGCCGCCACCGGACCCGACGGCCGAAAGATCGAATATGTCCGAACCGTGCAGGAAGAGGTTTTTCGGCAGGGCGTTCTCCTGCCGGAAGTAGTACATAAGAAGCGCGCTGCTCTCAGACGGGTTGCCAAGCGGCACGAAGCGGGTGCGCCGCAGCTCGACGTCGACCATGCTGCCGACTATGCCAAGGGTAGTCGAGGAATGCAGTCCTGAGCGCACCTCCTTGGCGACCTGCGGGCGGAAAGTGTCGCGAAAGAGAGAGCGGAGCAGAGCTCGAATCTCGTTCACCCCGAAATACATGAAGCTTGAAAGCAGCCGGAGCACCTGAAGCTGCTCATCGGCGTCGGGATCGTCGTGCTCTTCAAACTGGCCGAGCCAGTTGAGCACCTCGGGCCAGTCCGCCCTTCGCTCCCAAATGGAGCTGTGCAGAGTCTTGATCTTTGACTGCAGCTCGTCAGTGATGGGATCATGGCGGGGACCGCTACGCACCGGTGCGCACCCGCTTCAAGAGAAAGACGGACTCCTGCTGGATCACCCCCGCTGTGCGGTTGCGCTTCGTCATCAGGCCCCGCGAATCTATGGAGTCCGTGAGATGAAGCTGGGTGGAGAAGCCAAGACTCTCAGCGATCCGTTGCAGGAAGAACGGCGTTGGAAACTCGAGGCCGGCGACAAGGTTTGGCCCCACCACGAGGATCAGGCTGCCATCATGCCTCATCGTGCGCGAAAGCTCAGACAAGGCGTCTCGCATCTCGAGCAGGTAGCGCTGTGCAATTCGTGCACGAAGCGGGTTACGCTCGACGATCTCGTCTAGGAGGCGATCGGCCTCGGCCAAGCCCGTCCCAGAAGGCTCGAGCGCATCTTGAGCCGCGAGGTGTTCGCGCCCGATCGATTGCTGCTCTATGGGACGCAGCTTGCAATCCGGAGTCAGGCCGAGCCATCCAAGCGAAAGGCTGGACGCCCGCACGTACTTCTGAGCCCCAACGTAGGGCGGTGAGGTGATGGCGAGGCCCACCGAGGCCTCTCCAAGCCTGAGTGACCGCGCATCGGAGAAAATTTCCGGCTGACCGACCGGGAACCCTTGTCCTAGTTCGGGGCAACGCTGGATGTTTTGGTTGGCGATGCTCCAGAACACCGCTCCCACGTCGATCTTGGCGAGACGTCCGAGGCGGCGGATGACCTCGTCGCCCTTCGCCCCGTATCTAGCGCTTCGGTCCGGATTGATTTTGACCGGGACCGACAATCTCGGATCAGCGTAGCTGACGCGCCTTACCGTCGCTGAGAAACTGACATCGAACACCGGCCGATGCGGTGCAGGTACGCTTCGCTCGATCGCTGTCTTCAACCTCCCTAGACAATCAGAGATCCTCGCCGAGAACCAATAGTCGCGGTTCACGACATCCGGAATCGTCGGCGATGCCGAGGGATAAGCCGCCATCACCTCGTCGAGTTGCCGTCGGGCGACCTCTCGATCCAACGGCGTAAGCTTGGCCCTAGTGATCAGCCGGGCCAATGGATTTGAGTCCGAGCCAACGGGACGCATGCCAGCCAGCGCGCCCTCGTAGAGCACTGTCCCCGAGCCACAGAAAGGATCGAGCAGCGCGCTTCCTGCCACAGTTGGTAGTGCGGCAAGGAAAAACTGCGGGATGTTTACGAGCAGCTTAGCAGGATAGGGATGAATCGCGTGCGCGCTCTTACTCGTGCCGCCATCCGAACTGACGAGCTGTCGGAAGTTGACCTCGACCGCTGATCCCCCGGATTCGAAATGCGCGACCAAGTCGAGCAGACAGCTTTCAGCCGTTTCCCTCCATTTCTGCTGCCTCACACTCATCGACATGAAGTTGCCACCCTCCCGCACGGGATAGACATTGAGGCAATTATCGCAACCACTCGATCAGATTGGGCGGCGGCGCACCTCCGACCGATGCCATCGGGGCCAAAGTCGGGAACGTTCAGGCAAACGGCTAATTTTAGGGAAGTCGGATGGCATACTAAAGGACCGAGATTAGGGCGCAAAGCCGCCATTCCGGGCACACCAATGCGAAAAATATTTAAAAGCGACAGTGTCAGAGCTTCCCAAAAATAAAGAGACAATTTGTCTCGCTCGTCGAGTCTATGTCTCTCTAAATTTCCCTGCTATCGCAGCGTGCTAGGCGCGATCGAGAGACTCTGCCTTTATCTTGCCCTCCGGTCTCCTAACTGTCTCCCTCCCCACTTCCCGTCTGCCGCAAAAACGAAGCGGAGGCGATGCACCTGCACCGCCCCCAAAGTCGCTCGCTCAATGCGCTGTCGCGAACATCGAATTTGCTTCATCCGATCCGTGGCAATCGCGCCGCCAGATCAGCTCGCTCGGCACCCCCTCGCCGTCCACCACGCAGGCCGCGATTTGGAACCGACCGTTCAACACGCTCATAATGGCCACGCGCGACAGCTCCTCGCCATCACCATCACAGATCCAATCCTCGCTGAAATGCTGACCCAGATATCGCTCGCCGATCCGCGCCTCCCACAGAAAGTCCAGAAGCTCGGTTTCGAGGATCCTGTCGGCCAGGATCGCACCGAACTCCACACGCATCGCATCCATCCGTTCGCCGGTTTTCGAAATCATCGCCATCGTGGTCATTGCCCTCTCCTCGATCTTCGGGATTGAAGATGACCCTTCGCAGGCGGTCGGCGATGCGGCTGTCAGGGACGCGCGCAGCGCGCCGCGCAGCGGGGCGTGGGGGAGCCGATTTGCGCCAGCAAATTGGGGGGACCGCGCATCCTTGAGAGCCGCAGCGCCGGCCGCCACGCTGGGCCTCCACGTGACGACCCTCTCCCGCCCCCTCCCCTCTGCCGCACTCAAGCAAAGCAATGGCCCCGGCGTTTCCACCGGGGCCATCAGATCAATCGACGTCGTTACCGGCCTCCGGCGGATCGTCGTCGCGGTTGCCCGAGCGGCCGCCGAGAAACTGAACGTCGTCGGCAATGACCTCGTAGCCGTAGCGCTCGATGCCCTCGCGGTCGGTCCACTTGCTGTTGTGGATGCGTCCACGGACCGAGACGAGCTGTCCCTTGGTTGCATATTGCGCGACGATCCGTCCGAGACCGTTGAAGCAGGTGACGCGATGCCACTCGGTCTCCTTGGCCGTGAAGCCGCTCGCATCCTTGAAGGTCTTGCCTTCGCTGTCGCGCTTCGGCCGGCTCGTGCCGAGACTGAAGCTCGCGACATCGGTGCCGCCATTGGTGGACCGGAGGTCGGGGTCGGCGCCGAGATTGCCGACGAGAAGGACGATGTTGGTCATGGTAGCTCTCCTGCAAGTCGCCGGACCGTCCCGAGCGACAGCCCGACGAGAGCCGCGGCAAGGGCGCCGGACCGCACCGCAGGGGAACCCCGGCCCAAGGCCGGCGCGGGCAGCCCGTCAGGGCAACACGGGCCGCAGGGCCGCGGGTTGCGGACCGGCGACGCCGCGGCACACCGGGCTGGAAATCAGGAACGGGGTGGTCCGCGACCGCAGAAGCAAACACCTCAACCCATCGCACTCGTTGCGCTAGAAAAGCCCTAGGCGGCCTCCGCCAAGGTTGCGATCCGCGCCTCGCAAGCTTCGCGCACGATCTGGTGGAGCAAAGCGACCCGCGCAGACAGCCACTCGAGCTGCTCGGCGCTGATCCGGTAATGGCGTGAATAGCGTGCCTTCACATAGGCCTCGCGGAGCAGCTCATAGCAGCGCCGCTCGAACTTGGTCTCGCGCGGCCACACCTGCTTCAACCGCGGCTCAATGTCCTCGGCGAGCTGCCGCAGCTGGTTCAGATTGTGCGTCTTCGGGCTGTACAACGTGCGCACCAAAAAAAGGCAATGATAGTATCGCTCGCTCGCTTGGTGGAGCAGAAACGCCGCCAGCTTACTCTTGCCCCTTCCAATTGCGTCCCGCGCGCTCTCTTCGAAATCTCGTGCACTCTCGAACCATTCGTCGAAATAATCCTGCGTTTCCTTCAGCGCTTCGGCGGGCGAAAGCGGCCGCGGTTCGGCGAATGGATGACCCGGCTCCTCGAACAGGGCCGTCCCGTCGCGCAGGATGTCGATGAAGAAATAGCGGCCGAGCGCGAGCTTCTCGTTCACGTCGTCGAGGCTGTGATAGACGATGCTGACCGGCGTGCGCAGCGTCGTCCCACCGGCCAGTTCGGCGAGCAATCGCTCTTCGGTCTTCGCCCAGAATTCGGGAACGTCGGTCAGTTCCTCGCGATCGACGACGACGAGCAGATCATAGTCCGAAAAATAGCGGCCGACCGGATCCTCGACCCAGTCGCCGCGCGCATAACTTCCGAAGAGGATGATCTTGAGGAGCTTGCCGCCGCGCAATCTGGGCATCGTCCGGCGCGCAATCGCGAAGTCGAAACCCTCGCGGATCGCATCGACCACGAACGCGAGCTCGCGCTGCTTGCCGTCCGGCAGGAAATCGGTGCCGCTTCGCATGGGATGAGACTCGCCTCCGAGGGATGAAAGGACAAGCAAAAAGCGCGATCGCACCGGACCGGATGAGACCGGCCCGGCGCGACTCGCGGTCAGACCGCAGCCGCAGCGCGCGCCGCCTGCTTGGGATTGGTGCCGCCCGGCCCGCGCCGGTCGACCACCGCGATGCGCTTTGCCTTAGCGTCGATCACCAGCCGCTCGAGCACGCCATTGCCCGAGAAGGCGACGACGTAGCGCGGGTCGAGCGCCAGCATCTGCTCGTTCCGGCGGAAGCCCGCGCGGGCGCCCAGACGCCGGTCGAGGGAAAAAGCGATCTGCGACACCTTGCGCTGCTCGGCCCACGAAGCGGCCAGACCGTCCGCGCCCTTGGTGTCGCCGCCATGGACGAGGACCATGTCAGGAACGCGGTCATAGACCTTGTCGAGCGTCGCCCAGATCGCGTCGCCATAGGCTTTGGCTTCGTCCGTAGTCGCAAAGGTCTGTCGTCCGCCACCGAAGACGATCGGCGTGCCTTCGGGCATCGCGGCGCGACGGCGGCTTTCGGCGCGTGCCTTGAGAAACGCACGCCCATCGACCACGGCGGATGTCAGACCCTCGCCATGATTGAAGCGCGAGCTACCTGCCGGACGCCAGGACGATCCGGTCTCGCGGGTGTAGAGCAAGGCCGCGGCTTCGCGAAAGCTCTCGAGACCGACCATCGCGGCCTCGGCGCCGCGTGCGCGGTCGATCTGCTTCTCGAGTTCGCCGGTATGGACTTCGGAGCCGTCGGCACTGGCGAGCAGGCATCGGATTTCGTCGGTCGCGCGATCGAGCTGGCCCGAGCGCTTGGACGCGGCGCGGTGGAAGAGATTGACGAGACCCCAGGCGAGCTCCTCGACATCCTCCTCGAGCGCGGTTCCTGGAAAGAGCGCGAACAGATCGGACCAGATGGCCGCGACGGTCTGCTCCACGGCGCCGGGATCCGGGAGGACATCGGTGGCGGCAATTTCGATCCGCGCGATATGGATATGGCCGAGCTCGAGTTGGGCGAGCTGGGCTGCGAGCGTCGTGTGCATGGCTTCGTCTCCTTCAAGGATGCGCCGGACCGTCCGGCGACGGGTGCCACCAGGCACGGCGGCGGTGCCCTCCCGCACCGGCGCGCCAGGCGCGCCGGGACACCCCCGGCCAAGGCCGGCGCGGGCAGCCCGCAAGGGCAACACGGGCCGCAGGTCGGCGGGTTGCGGGCGGCGGCGGCGAGGCGTGCAGGGCGACCCTCTGGCGCCGGTCGGCGCATCGCGAGGAGGGAGAGGACGTCCACCGGCACAGGTTGGGAGCGGTGAGAACTCCGGGCGGCGATCCATTCCGGCCGTCGGACCATCGGCGCCAATCTCCTGTGAAGCGCCGGAGGCCCGTCCGGACGGGCACCCTCCAGCTGTTCAGTGAGGCATCTCAGCTAGGTCCTGTGACCGGGGTCGATCGCGGCGGAAAGTTGGAAGGCGCCTGCATGTTCCGTTGGACGCTTCCAGTGGCCACTTCTCACAAGGTCCGGTCACCGCTCCCGGCCAGTGCCGGGAAAGCGGCGGCCGCTCGAAACCGAGCGGCCGCCGATATGGGGACAAATTCGCTCAGGCGGCTTCGCACTCAGGCGCACCGTCGCATGAGCCGCCCGATGCGATCTCGCCTGCAGGACGCCGCGCAGGGCCGTCACCCGTTTCGCCATCGGGGCCGTCCGCAAGGTCACTCTCGTCCAAGATCTCGACGAGATGCGCCGGCGGCTGGAAACGCATCGCGTCGGGCAGCCACGCAAGCGCGGCTTCCTTGACCGCGACGTCGGCGATGAAGTCACCCGCGAAGATACGCTCGCAGGACTGGGCGAGCTCCGCCTTCTTCGCCTTGTCGTACCGACGCGCAAGCTCGTCGCCGCCAACGGCAGCCAGTGCGCTCAAGGCTACGGCTTTGGGCACACGGTCGAAATAATTCGCGCCGGTGGGGCGCCACCAGGCGGCGACATCGATTCCGAGAAGGCCACCGAGATGATCGTGGAAAGCGCAGCGGTGCGCCGTTCCGCCAAGACTGGCGTCCAGGGTCGATGCGACGGCGTGGCCGAGCCACGCGCCGCGCGCCGGCTCGTCGAGCCTTCGGAAGGCGTCGAACCGTTCGGCGAGCGTGTCGCCCGCCAACCAGCTTCGATCCAGCCCATCGGCAGCCTGAGACCGCGCGATGCTTGCCGCCGCATCCGGCGTCGCGAAGTCGCCGATCGGATCGGCCACCGGCCCTGCGCGAAGCGCGAAGCCCGTCTGTTCCAGCGTCCGTGTCTCTGCCTTGACGACTGCGAGGAAGATCGCAAGATCGAGCGCGAGCGCGGGATCGGCAGCGATATGGACGGCGAGGATATCGCGTCGCTGCATCGTGAGTTCGTCGATCAGCCGCTGCGACAGGCCGCGCCCGGGCGCGGCATCGACAGTATCACTCACGCGATCATTGCCCTCCTCCGCCTCGTCGGCGGACGAAGGAGCAATCCGGAAGTAGCTGCGATGAAGGGCCGCCGTGCCGGTTTCGTCGATCAGCAGGAATGTGCCTGCTTGTGACTGCAGCTCCGGATCGAGCACAGGCGGCCGGTCGGTAATCGCGCGAAGGGCCTGCGATGCGTCCTGCACCGCGGCCTCGGCTTTCACTAGCTCGCTTTCGCTGCTGCGCTCGTCCTCGAGGATCGCGATCTGATCGGCGATCTCGGCCTCCAGGGCATCGATCCGCTGCACCTCCGCATCGGTCAAGGGCATCGGCGCCACATCGATCCGCTGGAGGCCCGCGACATGGTCGCCATTGACCCAGGGATCGAGGATCGGCCGGACGAACGCCAATTCCTGTTCGGAGGCGGCTGCATCGGCCAGCGCGGCGAGCTTCTCGCCGGCAAGACGATCGACGAGCGCGATATCGAGCCAGCGGGCCTCCGTCTCGTCGGCAAACAGATCTCGTTCGATGCGCCCGCCCGCCGCGACATAGGCGTCCTCGCCGACGAAGAGTGCGCGGCGATCGCCGGCCCGGATGCTGGCCTCCGTCATCATCCGGCGGATCGTGTCCGGGCTGGTGGCGCCATAACCGTTGGCCAGCTGCTCGTACACGTAGGCTTGCCGCTCACGATCGGCGCTGACGGCATAGGCCTTGGCGACATCGAGCGTGATTGCGCCGCGCGAGAGCGCATCGAACACGGGGGACGCGAGATCGGACAGGCGAAGGCGGCCCTCGACGAAGCGGACCGTAAGACCGAAGCGCCGTGCGACACCCTCGACATCGGCCCCGTCGGCGATCAGCTGACCGAAGGCGCGGCACTCGTCGGCAGCGGTCATCGAGAGCCGCTGAAAATTCTCCGCAAGACCGGCTTCGCGCATTGCGACCGGATCGGACTCGACGACGAGGCAGGGCACACCCGTGTCGGGTGCGATCGCGCCTTCCGCGGCCAGCGCCTGCAGCGCGGCGAGCCGCCGGTTGCCCGCCTCGACATGATAGCGGCCCTTGGGCTTCTTGGCCTTGCTGACCACCAGATTCTGAATGAGTCCGCGGCCGGCGATGTCGGCCTTGAGCTGGAGGTCGGCGGCCGCGTCGGCCGATTGCCGGACATTGCGGGGCGACGGACATAGCGTATCGAGAGGAAGCGAGACGATCATCGGTGGCACTCCTTCATGAGCCCGGCGCAAGCCACTCCTGCGCCTTCGGCTCACCCACCGCCCGCCTCCCTCCTCTCTCTTGCCCGGTGGCGGCTCGCCGCTGTGAAAGCCTCGCTGTCAGGCGGCCAGGCGCGTCAGGACCGCGTCCGCGCCCGTGACGGGCACGAAGAGCCGCGTCTGGTAGCGGATGATCTCGGTGAAGCAGCCCTGCGCCTTGAACCAGCCGAGGCGTGCCGCATCGAAGCCGGTGAGCTCCAGCCGGTAATTGTCGTTGACGCGGCTCCGCTTCACGACGAGCGCGCTGCCAGCCTGAAGCGGCAGCGGCGCGCCCCCCGCGAGCACGCTTCTTACGATGCTTGCCGCATCCTGGCTCTCGGGCAGATCGAGCCCGAGCCGCGCTGCGAGCTGCGCCAGCGCTGCTTCCGGCACGGCGCGGCCGAGCAGAGATCTACCATCGTCGGCGGCAATACGGATCACCTGCAGATGATCTTCGGGCAGCTTGTCCCAGACGGGAAGCAGCAGTCCCGTGGCAAGATGCAGGACCTCCGTTCGAGGCGTGGCGGCGATGGCTTCGGCTTCGGCGGCCCAGGCGGTGGCGAAGCGCTCGTCCGACGCTGGCTCCCAACAGGATTCCGCGAGTTGCTGGGACGTGAGATATTCGCGCTTTAGAGGCCGGATGAGCGCGACGCGAGATATTGCCGTGCCTTCGTCCGACAGGAAGCTTCGCGCCGGAATCCGAAGGGCAGCCTTTCCCGACCGGCTGTTCACCAAGCGCTGCATGCCGGCGCGGGTCCCATGGTCCCGTTCCAGTCCGGCAAGGCCGACAGGCCGTTGCCGGAACCTTGCCTCGAGGCGGAGCAGGTGGGTGGTGGCGCCGGACTTGGCGTCGGTGCGTAAGAGCCGGTCGTCCAGGACGTGGAAATCCTCGACCGCGAGCGTTTCCACACCGATATCGAGCGTGCCCGCCCCGCGCGCTGCAGCCACCCTTGCTTCGACGAGTGAAAGAAACTCGTCGAAGATGGCGTTCTGGAGCGTGATGCGAAAAGCCAGCAGGCGGTTCAGCCAGCGCTGGATGGGCGGGAGGTCCTCGCGCAACGCCCCACCCTCGATCGTGAGGCGCAGGCCCGAGGCCGCCTCGAAGGCGGTCAGCGCGATCGAGCGGAGCTTGCCGCGGTGGAGCAAGCGATACCAGCCAAGCAACGCCTCGCGCGCATAGGGGCTTTCGAGATTGTCGGCGGGGTCGAACAGATTCTGCCCCCCGGTCTGACGTTGCCCGCGGGTAAGCGCGCCCATCGCATCGAGCCGCCGCGCGATCGTCGAGATGAAACGGCGTTCGCCGCGAACGTCGGTGGTCACCGGCCGGAACAAGGGCGCGGCGGCTTGGCGCGTGCGATGGGTGCGACCGAGCCCCTGAATCGCGGCATCGGCCCGCCAGCCCGGTTCCAGCAGATAATGGATGCGGCGCTGCTGGTTCGCGGCATCAAGATCGGCATGATAGCTGCGGCCTGTCCCGCCAGCGTCGGAGAATACGAGGATGCGCTTGTCGCCGCGCATGAAGGCCTGCGCCTCGGCAAGGTTGACACCGGCGCCGCGGCGCTCGACCTTCTGGGCGCCATCACTGCCGATAATGAGCCGCTGCGTGCGGCCCGTGACTTCGGCAACCTGTGCGGTCCCATATATCTCGACGAGGCGATCGAGCGCCGTTGCAATCGGCGGCAGCGCGCACAGGCGCTCGATGAGATCGTCCCGGGACCGGACCGCCGCCTGGCAATGGACCGGTCGGCCTTCGGCATCGGACATCGGTTCGGAGCGCTGATTTCCCTCGGCATCCGTGAAGACGTTCATCAGGCGGGTCGGAAAGGCGGCCGCGAGATAGTCGATCACATATTCCCGAGGCGACGGGTCGATCGCAAGCGACGCCCGCTCGGCAGGGTCGAGGTCGGCCAGGCGCCTCGCGAGCATTGCCTCGCCGGTGGAGACGAGCTGGATGACGACGCTGTTGCCGGCAGCGAGGTCGGCGTCGATGGCGCTCAGCAGCGTCGGCAGCTTCATCGCGAGCAGCAGCTGCGCGAAGAAGCGCTGCTTGACGCTTTCGAAGCGCGAGATTGCTGCGGACCTGGCCTGCGGATTGAGCGTGTCGCCCGTCGCTGCATCGACGACGCGCGTCGCCGCCAAGGCGGCATCAAGATGATTGTGAATGATCGCCCAGGCGTCGGCGTAAGCATCGTAGACGGCGATTTGCGATCCAGTCAGCCGGTGTTCGAGGACATCATATTCGACCCCGGCAAAGGAGAGTGCGCGCGCGGTGTAGAGGCCCAGGGCCTTCAGGTCCCGCGCCACCAACTCCATGGCCGCGATACCGCCGGAGCGGATCGACGCGACAAATTGCGCCCTGTCTGCGAACGCCGTCTCGGCCCCCCACAGACCGAGCCTGGCGGCATAGGCCAAGTTGTTGATGTCCGACGCGCCGGTCGCCGATGCATAAAGGACACGCGCGCGAGCTAGCGAATTCTGGAGCCGGATGCCTGCAATGCCCTGCTCCGATCCTTTGACGGCACCACGCTTGCCTTCGCCGCCCGCCGCATTGGCCATGGCATGAGCTTCGTCGAAGGCGATCACGCCTTCGAAGCTGGTCCCTGCCCATTCCAGGATCTGCGCCAGACGCGTCGCGTCCCCGCGCCCCGATCGGAGCGTCGGGTAGGTGACGAAGAGAATGCCCGAGTGATGGATGGTGGCGCCGATTTTCCATGCCGAAAGCGGCTGGATGTCCATCGGCAGGCCGCCGAGCGCGGACCAGTCGCGCCGGGCATCTTCGAGCAGCGCCTCATTCTTGCTGATCCAGATATGTTTCGACTCCCCGCGAAGCCATCGATCGAGAATGACGCCGGCGACCTGACGCCCCTTTCCCGCGCCCGTTCCGTCCCCCAGGAAGAAGCCGAGCCGGTAGGTCTGACCGGCCGCGTCGGGTTGCAGGGTGCAGCCGTCGTCACACGCGAAAGTGCCCGGAAGGTCACGATCGAAAGCGGTTCCCGCATAGATCAGCGTTTCGAGCTGCGCGTCGGAGAGCAGTCCTTCTGCGACGAGCCGGCGAGGCAGATGCGGGACGTAAGCGGGCGGGGGCGCCGATATGGCGCCCATGGCCAGGGACTCGACGAGCGGCGTCGGATGCGCTGCAGCGCCCGCGAAGCGGATGCGGCTTGGCCTGTAGGGTAGATACTGGCCGACGGCATCGGCCGCGGCCGCCGCACTGACCAACACCGAATATCGCAGGGCTTCCACGTCGCCGCCTGCGATGGCGCGGCTCGGGGCGGCCTGCGGCTTTGGAGCGCTGGCGCAAAATGTCGGCAAGCGCCTGCAGCTGCGTGCGGTCGGTCGAGGCTCATTGCTTTGGACCGCGCGCTCGCGCGCCGGCAGGGCCTCGATCAATTCGCAGAGATGATCGAGGCTATCGGCCGCGATCGGGGAAGCGTTGGCGCCGGCAGCCGCCTTGTCGATGACGAGCAGCCGGACCGCGACGCCGGTGCCATGTCTCAGGAAAGGGCCACGCGCGATCAGCGCATCGAGCCGCGTCGTAGCCTTAACGCCGAACGCCTCGCTAGCCGCTATGCAGTCGCCATCTTGCCTGTAGTTCTCCGGCATGATTGCGACTAGCCGGCCTCCCTCCCGAAGCCGTGCAAAGGCCGAGACGAGGTGCCGCGCGGCGGCATGACGATCCGCCCCCCGGCCGAGGCTGCGCGCGAAGGGCGGGTTCATGAGGACGACGTCCGGCCTCAATACCGGATCAAGGAGGTCGTCGATGAGCTCCGCGTCATGCGGGAAGACCTTCGCCTCAGGAAAAGCCGCCCGCAGCCCTGCCGTCCGCCGGGGGCAAATCTCGTTGAGCAGCAGATTGCAGCCCGCGTGGTGGGCCGGCCAAGCGAGAAGGCCGTTGCCCGCGGAGGGCTCAAGGACGAGATCCGCGGCGTGCAACCTTGCCGCCCGCGATGCCAGATAGGCGAGCCCGAGCGGCGTCGAGAATTGCTGGAGCGCCACTTGGCGCTCGCTGCGAAAGCTCTGCACCGGTAGCTTGGAGGCGAACGCGCGAAGCGTTGCCAGCACATCCCGCGGCTGCTGGCTCGCAGAGATAAATTCCGGAGACGCCAGCAGGAGCGCGACTCCAAGCTCGAGAGCATCATAGGCCTCCCGAAGATTGTACGCGGCGTCTGCATCGCTCGCACCGGCGACAGCCGCCAGGACGGCGCTAAGATCACGCCGGTCAAGAGATTTGCGGGCTTTAAGCAGGTCGCGAAGCCGATAGGCCGCTTCGACATGAGGGGCAGATGACGTGAAACCGTTATCCGTCAGGAGGGGCACACTGGCCATGATGCGTCTCCGCGCTCGGCACCGCACCATCGCCGCACCGGTTCGGTCCGCCCGCGCTCCCTCCTCTCTGATCTCGCCGAATGGTGGATCGGCTATTCGCCGGAAGCTCGCCGGTCTTAGTGACAGATCCGATCAGTGCGACGACATGATCCCGTTGGCGGAGCGAAGCAGCGAAGGGGTATTCACCGCGCAGCAAAGGATCGTGACTATGCAGCCCGACAGAGAGCGTGCCGCCTCGGAATTCCGCCGCATGATGGGATGGATCGCGCTGGCCGGTGCCCTGATGGTCATCGCCTCGCTTTGCTACCTGTCCCTGTACGGTCCGCTCCGACTGCACATGGTGGTGGCGGCGATCGCCGGCATCTTCGTCTCGGTACTGCTCGGTTGCGGCCTGTTCGCCGCCGCCTTCTTCAGCGACAAGAGCGGCCATGACCGCGAAGTGACCGACGCGACGCGCCGCGAGCCGCGCGACTGAGCGGCCGCGCGTTTTCCCCCCTGATCGCCACGCCGCGGGGGGGCTCGAAAATGCCGCTCGCCAAATGCGAGCCTTACCGATGGCAGCAACGCCGCCGAAGACCGTCCAGCGACACTGACGGGACGACGAGGCGTGGCCGGTACCGACGACAGCATCATGCGTGCGCAGGCGGCGAAGCGCGGCTCGCCATTCCTAAACACCGAGCAGGCAGCGGCCTGGCTCAAGGTGTCGGCGAAACTCCTGAAGCGGATGCGCCGTCGCGCGGAAGGGCCACACTTCCGGCGGCACGGCCGCGTCGTCCGCTATCATATCGACGACCTGACGGCCTGGTCGGACGCAAGCGGACAGCATGGCGAGTGAGTGGCGCGCCCAGGTCTGCGACCGGCCGCTGAACGCGTGGGGGCGGGCATTACGCTCGAGCCGCCTCTCGCGCGCCCGGCGGCGACGCCTCCTCGTAGTCGCCACAGCCGCGATGGCGGCTCTTTCGGTACCGTCGGTCTTGACGCCTTCACCCGGCTTGCTCTGGAACGCGAGCGCCAGCGTGCCGACGGGCCTCTATGTCGTCACCAAGCGCGCAGGATGGCGGAAAGGAGATCTCGTCGCGGCCCGGTTGCCCGCTGCGTCGCGCACGCTCGCCAGCGCGCGCAACTATCTCCCGGCTGGACTGCCCGCGCTCAAGCGTGTGGCCGCCATATCCCCCGACCATCTCTGTGCACGAAGCGACAGATTGTTCGTGAACGGCGCACTCGTCGCGCTTCGCCGCAGCGCGGATCGCGCGGGCCGTGCCTTGCCGCACTGGCAGGGTTGTCGTCGGCTCGCCCCGGACGAACTGTTGTTGCTGGCACCGGCGTCCCATTCCTTCGACGGACGCTATTTCGGTCCCAGCCATCGCCGGGACATCATTGGACTGGCCCGCAAATGGTGATGCCCGCGAGCGCGGCATCGCCGGTCGGCCCAGCCATCGGCCGACGACGGTGGGTCCGCGCTTGGGTCGGCGCAGTCTTCGGCGTTTTGGCCCAGGTTGCGAATGGCGGAGCCGGCGCAACCGAAGCCGACCCGGCGATACCGATTACCGATCCGCCAGTTTCGCACAGTCATGGTCGTCCGGCCGCGGCGGGCGAAGCCCGGTCGCGCCATCCCGCCATTGTCCGCTGGCATGTCGAAATAGCGGCCGCCTCGGCGCGCTTCGGCGTTCCCGAAGCCTGGATCGAGCGGGTGATGCTGGCCGAAAGCCGCGGCCGGACAACGCACGGCGGCGCGCCGATACGGTCGCGCAAGGGCGCCATGGGCCTCATGCAGCTGATGCCCGGCACCTGGGCGGAGCTCCGGGACCGCCACACGCTCGGTCCCGATCCCGACCATCCGCCCGACAATGTCGCTGCCGGTGCGGCCTATCTGGCGGAGATGTATCGGCGGTTCGGCTATCCCGGCCTGTTCGCGGCCTATAATGCCGGCCCGGACCGTTATGCGCGCCATCTCGCAACGGGCGCTCCGCTTCCGGCCGAGACGCGGGCCTATCTCGCTGCGGTAGCGCCGGACGCCAGCGGATCCGGGCGTGGCGTCCGTGCCGGCGCCGCGGCCGGGGCCCCGACCACTACTCAACCTCCGGATCGGCTGCTCGTGGTTCTGCAGCGATCGCCCCGCCTGGACGCTGACGAGACTGGCGGAGTCGACGCGCCCGACCCGCTGTTCGTGATCCGGCCCGTTCGCTGATGCCTGCAGGGCGAGCGTCGCGATGGCCGACGACGATTTCGAACCCCGCCTGGGCAGGATCGGCAGCAAGGGCAAAGGTCGGGGCTTCAAGAGCCGCGTCGCCGCCGCAGTCAGGCTGGCGCGTTCGGGCGCGCCCAAGCGCGCCGTCCGTTTCGACGGCAGCCGCATCGGCCGCGGTGCGGGCACCGCGCGCTTTCTTGGTTCCCGCGACAGGCTCGCGCGCTTCCGCGCGCGCCGGGTAATCATCAAGACCAGTCTCGTCCGGCTCGCCGGTCCGGGCCTTGCCGCCGCGCGGGCGCATCTCCGCTACATCCAGCGCGATGGCGTCTCCAGTCCCGGGGAGACGGGTACGCCTTATGGCCCGGACAGCGATCACGCGCCTGCCGAACCATTCCTGGCACGCGCCTCCGCCGACCGGCACCAGTTCCGCTTCATCGTCTCGGCCGAGGACGGCGCGGCATATCCGGACCTCAAGCCTTTCGTTCGCACGCTCATGGCCGAGGCCAGCACGGATCTGGGCACGCGGCTCGACTGGATCGCGGTCGATCATCGCGACACCGGGCAGCCGCACAGCCATATCCTACTGCGCGGCGTCGACCAGAATGGCGCCAATCTGGTCATCGCCCGCGACTATATCGCGCATGGCCTTCGCGCACGGGCATCGGACATCGTTACGCGCGATCTCGGTCCCCGCGCCACGCTCGAGATCGAGCAGCGGCTGCGCCGCGACATGGGCGCAGAACGGCTGACGCCAACGGACCGGAGCCTCCTCGCCCGTGCCGGCGCGGACCGGATCGTGACGGCGAACGACCGCGATCCGTTTCGGCGCTCGCTGAACGCCGGCCGCCTCAAGACCTTGATCGCGCTGGGTCTCGCCGAGGATATCGGCGGCGGCCGCTATCGGCTCGCCGAGGGCCTCGACGCGACGCTCCGCACGATGGGCGAGCGCGGCGACATCGTCCGCACGATGCAGCGCGCTCTGACCGCCAAGGGCCGGGACGTCCGCACGGCCGACATTGCGATCGGAGAGCGCGGCACGATCATCGGACGGGTGCTTGCCCGCGGTCTCGCCGACGAGCACCGCGACCGCCATTATCTCTTGATCGACGGCGTGGATGGCCGCCTCCATCACGTCGACATCGGTCGCGGCGACGCGAACGCGCCGACGCCCGAGAATGCTATCGTCCAGGTCCGGGCACCTCCTGCGCCCGCCGGGGACGGCGCCCGCCGTCAGACCGCGGACCGCGTCACTCTGCTTGCGACCGGCGATCTCGCCCAGCTTGCCGGCGCGGAAGGCGCGACCTGGCTCGATCGCACGCTTGCTGCAAAAGCGCCGCTCATCGTTCGCGACACGGGGTTCGGACACGAGCTCCGCAATGCGCTGGAGCTGCGCCGGCGGTGGCTCGTCGCCCGCCAGCTCGCCATCGAGACCGGCGGCACCGTACATCTGCGCGCGGATGCGATCCGCCAGCTGGAGCGACAAAGCCTTCGCGCCGCGGCGGCGCCGATCGCCGCCGCCCTCGGCAAACCACACACGCCGGCCGGCCGCGACATGCCGGTCGAAGGCCGTCTCACCCGGCGCATCGATCATCCGGGCGGAAGCTATGCGCTCGTCGAGCGTGCCCACGACTTCACGCTGCTGCCCTGGAAGCCGTCACTCGAGCGTAAGCTCGGGCAGCACATCAGCGCCAGGGTGCGAAGCGACGGTGGCCTCGCCTGGTCGGACGGCCGCAAGCGGGGCAGGCCCGCGCTGGGCTGAAGCTTGCGCTTTGCCGCGCACCAGCGACCCCGGCGCGGGATGCTCCTTTGCACCCTCGGATCGGAAATCGTGGTTAACCCCCGCCTCACCCGGCACGCTTACGCAACGAAACGTCGAAAGAGGTATTGATGTCCTCAATATGGGTGAGCACCCGGGTAGCGGATTGAGAATTGTGGGCGACCGAAAAATCCTTGTCTGCGACGACGACGATCTGCTCGTCGATCTGCTCGAGCACCGGCTTGGCGCGCGGGGCTTCGAAGTGATCGTGGCGCGCGATGGTGGCGAAGCGGTCGCGGCTGCCAGCAGTGAAAGACCGGATGCGATCGTGCTCGACGCGATGATGCCCGTGCTCGACGGCCATGAGGTGCTCCGCCGCTTGGGCAGGCGCGAGGAGACGGCGTCGATCCCCGTGATCATGCTGACCGCGCGCAAGCAGGAGAAGGACATATTGAGCGCACTGGAGCTCGGAGCCCGGGATTATCTCGTGAAGCCGTTCATTCCCGAAGAACTGATCACGCGCCTCAACCGGGTGATAGAGGCCAAGGCATGAGAGCGGCGATCCTGCCGCTCGCGGCCGCGTTGATGGCCGCGCCGCTCCCTGCGCAGACCCTCACGCCCGAACTTGCCTATCGCGAGGCCGTCGCGGCGCGGCAGAGCGGCGACGCGCAGCGCGCCGTGGATCTGCTGGGACCCCTCGTCGCTGCGGACCCCGCGAACGCGGATGCGCAGGTCCAGCTGGGCTATGCCCTCCTGGCGCTCGACCGCACCGACGATGCGGAACGGGCCTTCCAGTCGGCGCTCGCGGCGGCGCCCGGCTATGCCGACGCGCACATCGGCCAGGCCCGGATCGCACAGCGCCGGGGCGATCGCGCCGCAGCGCTGCGCGCGCTTTCGCCCGTCGGCCGGGACAATGCAGACGCCGAGGCGCTGCGCGCGCAGCTGCGCGCCCCGGGCGAGGCCTATCTCTGGTCGCTCGACATCGACGGAGGCTACAGCTTTGTCGAGGATCCGCAGCCCGATTGGCGTGAGGGGAGTTTGCAGATCCGCCGCCAGGCGAACGGCCGGACCGGTCTTCACGGCCGCGCGGAGATCGCGCGCCGCTTCGGAAACAGCGATGTCTACGCCGAACTCGGCCTTGATCACCGTTTGTCGGACCGCGCTCGCATCTATCTCACCCTGGGAGGCACGCCGGGGGCGGATTTCCGTCCCCGCTACCAGATCGGCGCCGGAGGATCGGTCCGCATTTCGGACGGCGGCGACGCGACCGCCCTGACCCTCGATGCGCGCCAGGCCGAATTCGCGGGCGGCGATGTTCAGACGCTCGCGCCCGGGATCGAGCAATATTTCGCCGGGGGGCGCCTCTGGCTGACCGCTCGCTGGATCCATCTGTTCGACGAGACGGGCAGGCATCAGTCGGGCTATCTCGTCCGGGCCGATGGCCAGGCCACCGACCGCCTCCGCCTTTTCGCCGGGCTGAGCGATGCGCCCGACACGTCCGAAGGTCTCGTCATCGACACGCGCAGCTTTTTCGGCGGCGTGAGCTTCGATGTCAGTTCGACCACCACGCTGCGCCTGTCGCTCGCCCATGAGGATCGCGACACCGGTGCGGACCGCACCCAGATCGGTCTGGGGCTGGGTCTTCGCTTTTGACCGAGCTGCTCCTCATCTGGGAGCTTTCGCTGCTGCTGGCCGGGACCGCGCTGGCCATGATGATCGCGCTCATGATCGCGCGCGTCGTCACCCAGCGCCGGGACGAGAAGCGGCGGCGTCATGGCCGTCAGCTGGCGCACAATCTGATGCGGGGCGCCCCCCTTTCCGCGCAAGAGCTGAAGGCTTTGCCCCGCAACCTCGTCGCCGAGACATTTCTAGACCTGATCCGGCTCGTTCGCGGCGACGAGCGCGCATCCTTCGTCGCGCAGGCGCAACAGCTTGGCGTTGCCGAGCATCTCGGCCGGCTGACCCGCTCGGCCTCGGCGCGGCGGCGGCTGGTCGCGGTACAGTCGCTCGCGCAGTTCCACGACGAGGAAAGCCTTCGGCGGCTTCATGCATCGCTCGAAGATCACAACCAGGATGTTCGTCTCGCCGCGGCCCTGTCGCTTGCCGAGGCGGGCGAGGCCGACGACATCCATGCGCTGATCGGCCGGCTCGGCCTTGGCGACGGCCAGGATTCGATGATGATGGTGACGCTCTTCCGCATCATCGCCGAAGATCGGCCTGACGAGATCAAGGCGCTGGTGCTCGATGACCGCACCAACCGTCAGGCACGCCTTGCCGCAATCGAGGCGCTCGCCACGACTGGCGATTATTCGCTCGTCCCCGCGATCGCCCGGCTCGCACTCGACGCGCCGGACGATTCGGAGGAACTGCCGCGCTATCTGCGCGCACTTGGCCTGCTCGGTCATCCCGCGGCGCGCGACGCGATCCTGGACGGCCTGCAACGCCGATCGGTGAGCGCCCGCGCCGCAGCAGCGGCCGCGGCGGGAAAGATCGGCCTCGAGGAGGCCGCCGACCGGCTGACGGCGCTTCTCGACGATCGCGAGTGGTGGGTGCGGTTCCGCGCGGCCGAGGCGCTCATGGCGTTCGGCAAATCCGGGGCGACGCGGCTTCGCGAGGCGGCCTGTCTCGGATCGATCGTCGCGCGGGATGCCGCCGCCACGGTGCTGGCGGAACGGGGCGAGGCACGATGACCCCGGAGCTTCCGGCCTGGACGATGGCCGCCGCCGAGGTCATCGCGCTGCTGATCATCCTTGCCGGACTCATTCAGGTGACGCTCTACGTCATCCAGCTCGCCATGGCAGGCTGGGCCCTACACAAGCGCCCGCCCACCGTGTCGACCGCGGATCTTTGGCAGCGCTACGCCGATCTGGCGCCCCCGATCGCGATCATCGCCCCCGCCTATAATGAAGCGCTGACGATCGTGGAGAGCACCAAGGCGCTGCTCGCGCTTCATTATCCCGACTTCGAAGTCATCGTCGTCAACGACGGATCGAAGGACCGCACGCTGGACGTGATGATGGACGCCTTTGGCGTGCGCCCCGTGCGGCGCTACCATGACACGGCCGTCCAATGCCGGACGATCCGCGGCATCTATGCCAACCCCGACATTCCCAGGCTGATCGTGGTCGATAAGGAGAACGGAGGTAAGGCCGATGCGATGAACGCGGGCATCAATGTCGCCCGCGCGCCGATCATCTGTGTCATCGACGCCGATACCCTGCTGGAGCCGGACGCCTTGATCCGCGCGGTCCGGCCGTTCGTCGAGGAGCCCGTCAAGACCGTCGCGGTGGGCGGCACGATCCGCATCGCGAACGGCTGCCGCGTCGAAGATGGCCGCGTGATCGAAGGGCGGCTGCCGCGCAATTTTCTCGCGCTCGTCCAGACGGTCGAATATTTGCGCGCCTTCCTGATGGCGCGGCTCGGGCTCAGCCAGATGCAGGCGCTGATGATCATATCGGGCGCCTTCGGACTGTTCCGTCGCAGCACGGCCGTGGACGTCGGCGGGTTCAGCCAGAACACGGTCGGCGAGGATTTCGAGCTGGTGGTGAAGCTGCACCGCCACTTGCGCGACCGGAAGCAGGATTATCGCGTCACCTACATCCCCGACCCAGTGAGCTGGACCGAAGCACCCGAAACCCTGAAGATCCTTGGCGGCCAGCGCGCGCGCTGGCAGCGCGGCAGCCTGGAGACCTTCTTCAAGCATCGCGACATGTGCTTCAACCCCCGCTACGGCCGCATTGGTTTCCTGGGTATGGGGCAAGTGCTCGTCGTCGACGTGATCGGCCCCCTCGTCGAGGTCGCGGGCTATCTTCTGATACCCTTGCTCTGGGCCCTCGGACTCATCGCCTTCGACTATGTCCTGGCGTTCGCCGCCGTCGTGTTTTCCTTCGGTGTCTTCGTCAGCGTGGCGGCGCTTGTGCTGGAGGAAGTGCAGCTGCGCCGACTGCCCCGCGCACGCGATCTCGCCATCCTCACCTTCGTCGCTGTGCTGGAGAATTTCGGCTATCGCCAGATCAACAATCTCTGGCGCGTGAAGGGTTACTGGCAATTCCTACGCAAGCAGCAGGGCTGGGGCGAGATGACACGCAAGGGCTTTCAAAGCCCCTGATCGATCCCGCGCAGAAGGGCTGCAAGCGCGACGACAGCACCGACCGGGCTCCCCCCGGCGTCGATCTCTTCCTCGATCGAACGGGCGGCGTCGCCGATCCCGGGATGGCCGAACATGCCGGCGCGGCCGGCAAGTCCGTGCGCTCGTTCGCGCACCGCGTCCCAGTCGCCCGCGCCGGCGGCGCGCTCAAGCCCGGCCGCGTCCTCGGCGGCGCGCGCCGCGAAACGCATCTTCAGGGCCGCCATTTTCGCCTCGAAGTCCGTCATCCGAGCGCATCCCGCGCCTGGCGCCCGAGAGTCATGGGATCGAATGGCTTGGCGATCACGCCTTGAGCCCCGAGCGCACGAAGTTGCGCCACCTCCTGCTGCTGAGTGCGGGCGGTGACGAACAGCACGGGCGTATCGGCAGTTGCGGGACGCTGGCGAAGCCGCGCCAGCACGGCGGGTCCGTCCATCTGCGGCATCATCACGTCGAGCAGGATCAGGTCGGGATGCCATTCCGTCACGACTGCAAGCGCCTCGGCGCCGGAGGCGCAGCTTCTGACCTCGAAACCGGGCTCCAGCTCCAGCGCCATGGCTGCCACCTCGCGGATGTCCGCCTCGTCGTCGACATATAATATGCGCATCACATCCGACCTTCCGTCGCCTGTCCGTCTCGCGCCAGCCGCAGCACATCCTCGACGAGCCGTTCCAGCGCGACGCGCGACTTGATCAGCACCGCGTCTGCTTCGCCCAGCCGCGGCGACTCCGTTTCCTGTGCCGTGAACACGATGACGGCGCTGTCGCCATTCTCGCGAACGGCCGGAATGAGATCGAGGCCGTTGCCGTCCTCCATGCCGATGTCGAGGATCACGGCATCGAAGACATAGCGGCGCAGCGATGCCCGGGCCTCGACCATGCTCGGTGTCGAATGGACCTGGCCGCGTCCCTCGAACAGCTCCGCGACCACCCGGAGCATATCGGGATCGTCGTCGACATGGAGGATCAAAGGCAGGCCCTTGCCGTCGAGGCGGCCCAGCGGCTCGTCCACCTTCGCCGGGCGCGCAGCGACGGGCGGCGGCAAATCGACATGGAATGTCGTGCCCTGCCCTGCCTGCGTCTCGAACTGCACCGAGCCGCCAAGCCGAGCGACGATCTCGCGCACGATGCTGAGGCCGAGGCCCGTGCCCCCTTTCTGCCGGGTATCGGACGAGTCGGCTTGCGCGAATTTCGTGAAGATGCGCGACTGGAACGCTTCAGGGATGCCTGGTCCCTCGTCGGTGATGCTGACCCGCCAGAACGTGCCGTTCGGAGTCACCGCGATCCGCACCGCGCCGCCGGGCGGCGAGAATTTCGCAGCATTCGACAGGAGATTGGTGAGGACCTGCATCAACCGGTCCTCATCGCCGAGCACGACGGCATCCTCGCGGACCGGCCCGAGAAACAGGGTGGCATCCTGCTCGGCGGCATAAGCCTTGTTCGCCTCGACGGCCTGCGCGAGCAACGGCGCCAGCGCGAGCGGACGGAGGTCGAACGTCATGCGTCCGGCCTCGATCTTCTCGATATCCAGAATGTCGTTGATGAGGCGAATGAGCCGCGCGCAGTTCGACCGGGCGATTTCTACCAGGCGCGCGACGGATGGCGGTACCGTCCCCGCCGCCCCGCCGGCCACGAGCCCGAGCGAGCCTGCGATCGATGTCAGCGGCGTCCGCAATTCGTGGCTCACGGTCGACACGAATTCCGTCTTCATGCGGTCGACCTCCTTGCGCTCGCTGATGTCGCGCAGGATCGCGAGGAACCGGACATCGTCCGGCAGCTGCACCGGGCTGATCGACACTTCGGCCGGAAATACCGCGCCGTCCTTGCGGCGCCCCATGAACTCCTGGAATTCGGTCGATGCGGTGCCGCGCCGGGCCCTCAGCCGCTTGAGAAAGGTCTCGACGACGCCGCGATCCGGCGCTGCATCGAACAGGATGCCGACATCGCGGCGCTGGAGATCGCCGTCGTCATAGCCGAACATGCGCGCGGCCGCGGGGTTGAAGCTCTCGATGCCGCCACTCGGATTGAGCACGATCATGCCGTCCTTCGCGCCGTCGAAGATGGCCTCCTGGCGCGCGGCGAGATCCTCGATGCGGCGCAATGCCGCATTGCGCTCGCGCGCCTGGCGAAGGGCAATCGCCGCCGCCAGCGCCAACAGCAGGACGAGCATGAGCTGTAGCGACAGCGATCGGCTTTTCAGCCGGTCGCGGGCCTCCACGACACTGGCGGTGCGCGCCGCGAGCTGGGCCTGCTCATGCCGGTCCATGCGCGCGATCACGGTCCGGATCTCGTCCATCAGCCCCTTGCCGCGACCCGCGCCGACGAGACGCCGCGCTTGGTCGGCACGGCCCTGCTGGGTCAGGCGCACCACATCGTCGGCGAACGCGCGCTTCCTTTGCGACGCCTGCCGCAATGCCGACAGATCGGCAGCGGCGCTGGCGCCTGCCAGCTCGCTCGCGGAAAGGCCGCGGAACGCCCGATCCAGCGCGCTGCCAGCGGCCTCATAGGGTTCGAGAAAGCGCCGGTCGGACGTCAACGCGAAGCCGCGCTGTCCCGTCTCGATATCCTGGTGCAACGACAGGATCCGCTGGAGCCGGGACCGGCTTTCGTACGAGCGGATGACGTCGCCGCGGAGGGCTTCGGTCTCGGCGAAGCCCCGCGAAACGAGCAGCGTCAGGATCGCCAGAAAGATCGGCACCACCGCCAGGGCGATAACCTGCCAGATCAGATTCTTACGGCCCATCACCTTAAGCAGAGCCATTCGCCTCGCTGCCTATCCGGGACAAGCGTCCTGCATAAGCAGGTCCATGCAAGGCGGCAAATTTCCAGGATCGCCGCAGCCATATTCTCGCATGATGCGGTGGCCGTCCGGCGGACCGGCCCGGCTCGATTGCCGGCGCCGGCTCGACCCCTCCCGTCGCCGTTGCGCCGACAGCAGGGCGTCGTCTGCCGCCCGCATGAGACGACGTCGCCGGGCCGCCGGACCCCAATGTCCCGCAACGGGCCCGAAAGTCCCCGTACGGCATCTCATCGCGCGGCGCCCGATCGGCCACCTTGAGCCCGCAGCCGTCGAATCCCCGCCGGCCGCGGACTCGAAGCGATGACCCCCACCAAACTCCTTGTCGGCCAGATCCTCGTGACGCTCGCGATCGTCGTCGCGGGCCTGTGGATCGCGACCCAATGGGTTGCCGGCGCGCTTGGCCATCAAAGCGAGCTCGGACCCGCCTGGTTCGAATTGTTCGAACGGCCCGTCTATCATCCCTGGTCGCTCTTCCCCTGGTGGTTCCGCTTCGAGGCCTATGCGCCCGGGGTGTTCGACACCGGCGGCGCCATCGCCGGCGCAAGCGGCTTCGCGGGTTGCGCCGCGGCGATCGCCGGGTCGCTGTGGCGCGCACGCCAGGCGCGCCACGTCACCACCTACGGCTCGGCGCGCTGGGCGGACCGGCGCGACGTCCGCCGCGCCGGCCTTCTCGCACCCGACGGCGTCATGCTCGGCCGGTACGACGGCGAATACCTCCGCCACGACGGGCCCGAGCATATCCTCGCCTTCGCGCCGACCCGCTCGGGCAAGGGCGTCGGCCTCGTCGTCCCTACCCTCCTCAGCTGGACCGGCTCGGCGGTGGTCCACGACATCAAGGGCGAAAACTGGCAGCTCACCGCCGGCTGGCGAAACCGCTTCTCGCACTGCCTCTGCTTCAATCCGACCGACGCGCGATCGGCGCGCTACAATCCGCTGCTCGAGGTCCGCCGCGGCGCGCTCGAAGTCCGCGACGTCCAGAATATCGCCGACATCCTGGTCGACCCGGAAGGCGCGCTCGAACGGCGCAACCATTGGGAGAAGACCAGCCACGCGCTTCTCGTCGGCGCGATACTCCACGTCCTCTACGCGGAGGCCGACAAGACCCTGGCGGGCGTCGCCGCCTTCCTCTCCGATCCCAAGCGGCCCTTCACCGCGACGCTGAAGCGGATGCTCAAGGCCAATCATCTCGGCTCCGACGCAGCGCCGGTACCGCACCCGGTGGTCGCCGCGGCGGCGCGCGAACTCCTCAACAAGAGCGAGAACGAGCGCTCCGGCGTGCTTTCGACGGCGATGAGCTTCCTCGGTCTCTACCGTGACCCGACCGTAGCCGCGGTAACCTCGGACTGCGACTGGCGGATCGCCGATCTCGTCGAAGCCGCGGCGCCGGTGACGCTCTATCTCGTCGTACCGCCCTCGGACATCAGCCGCACCAAACCGCTCGTCCGGCTCATCCTCAACCAGATCGGCCGGCGCCTGACCGAGACGCTGCCCGGCGCGGACGCGCCGCGCCATCGCCTGCTCCTGATGCTCGACGAATTCCCCGCGCTCGGCCGCCTCGACTTCTTCGAGACCAGCCTCGCCTTCCTCGCCGGCTATGGCGTCCGTGCCTTCCTCATCGCCCAATCGCTCAACCAGATCGAAAAGGCCTATGGCGAGCACAATGCTATCCTCGACAATTGCCACCTGAGGATCGCCTTCGCCGCCAATGACGAGCGGACCGCGGGGCGCATCTCGGACACGCTCGGCACCACCACCGAGCAGCGTGCAATGCGCAATTATGCCGGCCACAGGCTCGCGCCCTGGCTCGCCCATGTCATGGTCAGCCGCCAGGAGACAGCGCGTGCACTGCTGACGCCGGGCGAAGTCATGCAGCTCCCGGCAGACGCCGAAATCATCTTCGCAGCGGGAGCGCCGCCGGTCCGCGCACACAAGCTACGCTACTATGAAGAACCCGCACTGGCGCGCCGCGTCGTCGACCCGCCCGTCCCGGGCCGCTCTGCCGACCTGCCGCCGCGGCGCGGCCACGACTGGACGGCCGCGCCGGCAGGCCAGCCATGCGCAGCGGCCGAACCCGTCGCCGCCAACGGAGCAGACGGCGGTCTCGAGCAGTCGCGGATGCCGCCGCTCGACTTGCCGGCCGCGCCCGCCCCGGAGCCGGCCGCCGACCCGCTCGGGCTCGGTGAGGAGGAACTCGACGCGGCCGGCGACGGCGAACTCGCGCGCTTCCGGGCGCTGAGCGCAACGCGCGCCTTCGGCGTCGACCAGGCGCTGGCGCCGTCCCAGCAGATGCTCCCGGGTTTCTGAGATGGCAGAGCGCATCCGCCATCAATTGTTTCTGGGCAAGCCGCTCAGCGACCGTCTGGAAGCGCTCGCTGCAGCGCCGGGCGTGACCAAATCGGCGCTGCTCGCCGAAGCGCTCGACCGCATGCTCAAGCTGGAAGGCGCGTCGGAGATCGACGATCGCTTCGGACCCCGGCTCGACACGCTGTCGCGCAGTCTCGGCCGCATCGAGCGCGACCTCCACATTCTCCTCGAATCGCTCGCGCTCTTCATCCGCTACGAGCTTTCGGTTCGCGCGCCGCTCGCCGAGGAGGATGCCGCCGGCCGCGCGCAGGCACGCCGACGGTTCGAGGCCTTCATCACCCAGGTCGGCCGCAGCATCGCCGGCGGCAAGCGGACGCTCGATGCCGGATCGGACGGCGAGACATGAGCGGCCAGCGCACCGTCCCCGGGCCCGCCTCCGCCCCCGCCCCCGCCGCCTCGCTCCCGCCTGCGCTCAGCGCCGCGGACCAGTCGAGCGCGCGGGCCCGGGCGATGCTCGCGACCGCAATGGGTCCTGCGATCGCCGCGGCGCTCGCCGATCCGCGCGTCGCAGAGATCATGGTCAATCCCGACGGCGCGCTGCGCCTTGACATATTGGGCGAGGGCCGTGCCGATACCGGCATCCGGATGGCGCGCGCCGATGTCGAGCGCATCATCCGCCTGGTCGCGGCGCATGTCCGCGGCGAAGCGCATGCCGATGCGCCGATCGTCTCGGCCGAGCTGCCGCCGCGCGCAGACGACGCTGCGGGCGAACGGTTCGAAGGGCTGCTCCCGCCGGTGGCGAGCGCACCCTGCTTCGCGATCCGCAAGCCCGCGCGGCGGATCCACAGCCTCGCCGACTATGTCGCCGACGGCATCCTTGCCGCAGAAGATGCGCGGCGGCTATCGCTGGCCGTCGCGGGACGTCGCAACATCCTCCTCGCCGGCGGCACGAGCTCGGGCAAGACCACGCTCGCCAATGCGCTGCTCGTCGAGCTCGCCACCCGCGACGAGCGGGTGATCCTCATCGAGGATATCCGGGAACTGCAATGCGCTGCGCCCGACCTGGTGGCGCTGCGCACCCGCACCGGCCGGGTCGCGATGGCCGATCTCGTCCGCTCGACGCTCCGTCTTCGTCCCGACCGGATCATCATCGGCGAGGTGCGCGGTCCCGAAGCGCTCGACATGCTGAAGGCTTGGAACACCGGTCACCCCGGCGGCATCGCGACCATCCACGCCAACAGCGCGCTCGCCGCGCTCTTCCGGCTCGAGCAGCTCGTCCAGGAGGCGGTCGCGACCGTGCCGCGCGCGCTCATCGCCGAGGCGATCGATGTCGTCGCCTTCATCGCCGGCCGCGGCCCTGCCCGCCGAGTCGAGACCATTCTTCGGATCGACGGGCTGCTGCCCGACGGCCGCTACCGGACCGAACCACTCGGCGACGATCCGCACTTCCAGGAGCCCTGATCATGACCGCAAGAACGCCGCATCTTCGAGACCTCGCGCATCGTCTTCGCCCCCGCTCCCGCCCCTGCTGCGTGCAACCGAGCCGCGGCCGGTGTCGCAACATCACGGCCCGGCTCGCCACCAGCGCGATGGCTGCGACCTCCCTGATGCAGCACGCCGCCGCGCAGGCCGCCGGCTCGGGCATGCCGTGGGAGCAGCCGCTCGAGCAGGTGCTGCAATCGGTCCAAGGACCGGTCGCCAAGATCGTTGCGGTGATCATCATCATCGTCACCGGCCTCACGCTTGCGTTCGGCGAAACCGCGGGCGGCTTCCGGCGTCTCATCCAGATCGTCTTCGGCCTCTCGATCGCCTTCGCCGCATCCTCCTTCTTCCTGAGCTTCTTCAGCTTCGCGGGCGGAGCGCTGGTCGGATGAGTGCGGGGAGCGAAGACGTGCCGGGCTTCATCGTGCCCATCCATGCGAGCCTCGGCGCGCCGATCCTGCTCGGCGGCGCCCCGCGTGCGCTCGCCATCACCATCGGCACCGCGGGTGCAGCGATCGGTCTCGGGCTGCAGCAATGGCTGGCGGGCATCATCCTCTGGGCGCTCTGCCACAGCCTGGCGGTCGCGGCGGCGCGCCGGGACCCCGACTTTCTCGCGGTGACGCTCCGCCACCTCCGCCAGAAGGCGCATCTTTCATGCTGATGCTCCACGAATATCGCCGGCGCGCGGACCGGCTCGCCGATCATCTCCCCTGGGCGACGCTGGTCGCCGCCGGTGTCGTCCTCAACAAGGACGGGAGCTTCCAGCGTACGATCCGCTTTCGCGGTCCCGATCTCGAAAGCGCGACCCCGGCCGAACTGGTCGCGGTCGCGGCACGCGCCAACAATATCTTTCGCCGCTTCGGCTCGGGCTGGGCCTTGTTCTGCGAGGCCGAACGGCGCGCCGTCTCTTCCTATCCCGACAGCGCGTTCCCCGACGTCGCGAGCTGGCTGGTCGAGCGCGAGCGCCGCGCCGCGTTCCGCGCCGCAGGCCAGCACTTCGAGACCGTCCATCATCTGACGCTCTGCCGGCTGTCCCGCCCCGACACCGCGGCGGCGGCGGGCCGCGCACTCGTCGATGCGCCCGAGGCCAGGCCCGGACGCAACTGGCGCGCCGAGCTCGCCGATTTCGTTACCGAGACCGATCGCGCGATCGACCTCCTGGCCGCTTTCATGCCCGAGGCCCGTGCGCTCGACGACGAGGCGACGCTGACCTATCTCCACGGCTGCATCTCGACCCGTCGTCATCCGGTGGCGGCACCCGCGACGCCGGTCCATCTCGACGCCATCCTCGCCGACACCGAACTCGTCGGCGGCCTCGAGCCGATGCTCGGCGACAGGCATCTGCGCACGCTCAGCATCCTGGGCTTTCCCGAAGCGAGCCGCCCCGGCATCCTCGAAGCGCTCGACGCGCTCGGCTTCGCCTACCGCTGGACGACACGCTTCCTGCCGCTCGACAAGCCGCAGGCCGAGCGCGCGCTGACCGCGATCCGCCGACAATGGTTCAACAAGCGCAAATCGATCACCGCGCTGTTCCGCGAGATGCTGACCAGCCAGCCGGCGCAGCTCCTCGACTCAGATGCCGACAACAAGGTCGCCGACGCCGATCTCGCGCTCCAGGCGCTCGGCGGCGATCATGTAGCGTTCGGCTATCTCACCATTTCGGTGACCGTCGCCGACGAAGACCGCGACGAAGCCGAGCGCCAGTTCCGCGCCGTCGAGCGGGTGATCAACGGGCTCGGCTTCACCACCATTCGCGAGCGGATCAACGCCGTCGAGGCCTGGCTCGGATCGCTCCCCGGCCATGCCTATGCCAATGTCCGGCAGCCGCTCGTCCATACCCTCAATCTCGCGCATCTGATGCCGCTGCACGGGCGGTGGGCAGGACCCGCCGCCAACGCCCATCTCGGCGGCCCGCCGCTGCTCCATGCCGAGACCCGCGGCGCGACCCCTTTTCGCCTTTCGACACATGTCGGCGACGTCGGCCATATGATGGTGGTGGGGCCGACGGGCGCCGGAAAGTCCGTGCTGCTGGCGCTCATCGCGCTCCAGTTCCGCCGTTATCCCGGCGCGCAGATTTATATCTTCGACAAGGGCTGGTCGGCCCGCGCCGCGGTGCTGGCGATGGGCGGCGCGCATCACGCGCTCGGCCATGGCGACGCGGAGGCCGGCAGTCTCGCCTTCCAGCCGCTCGCGCGCATCGACGATCCGGCCGAGCGCGGCTGGGCCGCGAACTGGCTTGCCGGCCTCCTCGCGCACGAGGGCGCACCGCCAACGCCTGAAACCAAGGACATGCTCTGGGCCGCGCTCGCGAGCCTTGCGGAGGCGCCGCAGGCCGAGCGCACGCTCACCGGCCTGTCGCTGCTGCTGCAGTCCAACGCGCTGCGCGCGGCGCTCGCGCCTTACACGCTCTCGGGGCCGCACGGCCGGCTGCTCGACGCCGCCGACGAGAGCCTCGCGCTCGGCGACCTCCAATGTTTCGAGACCGAGGCGCTGATCGATCAGCCCGCCGCAGCGCCGGTGCTGACCTATCTCTTCCACCGGCTCGAGGCGCGCTTCACCGGGCAGCCGACGCTACTCATCCTCGACGAAGCCTGGATCTTCCTCGACCATCCGCTGTTCGCGGCGCGCATCCGCGAGTGGCTGAAGGTACTGCGCAAGAAGAATGTCGCGGTGCTGTTCGCGACGCAGAGCCTCGCCGACATCGCCGCGAGCAGCGCCGCGCCGGCGATCGTCGAAAGCTGCCCGCAACGCATCTTCCTGCCCAACGACCGCGCCGTCGAGCCGCAGGCGCGCGAAGCCTATCAGTGCTTCGGGCTCAATCCCCGCCAGATCGCGCTGATCGGCGAGGCGACTCCCAAGCGCCAATATTATCTCCAGTCGGCGCGCGGCAACCGGATGTTCGAGCTCGACCTCGGACCCGTCGCGCTCGCCTTCGCCGCCGCCTCCGATCCTGACGCGCAGCGCGCGATCGATGCACTGCTCGCCGACCACGGTCCCGAGGACCTCGCCGGCGGTCTGCTGCGCCGCGCGGGTCTCGACTGGGCCGCCGCGCTTGCCGCCGACTTCCACCCCGCCAGCCAGGAGACAGACCAATGATCCGCCGCACCCTTCGCCCGCGCGCAACCGGCACCGGACGACGCCCGCGTAGGCCGCACCGCACAAGGGCGATCGTAGCGATACCGGCGCTCGCCGCAGCGCTCGCCGCCGCGCTGCCGGCACCGGCGGCTGCGCAGCTCACCGTCTTCGATCCGAGCACCTACGGCCAGAGTGTGCTGACCGCGGCGCGCACCCTCGAGCAGATCAACAACCAGGTGCGCTCGCTGCAGAACGAATCGACGGGATTGCTCAACCAGGCGCGCAACCTCAGCCGCATCGATTTTCCCGAGCTCGCCAAGCTCCGCGCGAACATCGCCGAAACCGGCGCGCTGCTGCGCGAAGCGCGCGGCCTCGGCTTCGATCCCGCCACGCTCGAGCGCGAGATGACGACGCTGGTTCCGGATATCGGTGCGGTCGCCGGAACTTCTGGCGCCGCGGCGCGCGGCGGCGCTGCGCGCCTCGAGGCGGCGATCGCGGCCCATCGCCAGGCGCTTCGGCTCCAGGCGCGGATCGCGAAGGAAGTGGCGCGCGACGCCGACGCGCTCGGCGCGATCGTCGGACGCAGTCAGGGGGCCGAAGGCCAGCTCCAGGCGAGCCAGGCCACCAACCAGCTCCTCGCACTCGCCGCCAAGCAGCAGCTCCAGGTCCAGACCCTGCTCGCGGCGCAGGACCGGGCGCGCAGCCTCGACGCCGCGCGCCAGGCCCAGGGCGAGGCCGAAGCGCGCGCGGCGACCCGCCGATTTCTGGGATCCGGCCGCGCCTACCGGCCCGACTGATCCGCGATGCGGCGGCGGCTGCCCCCTGGCCGCCGCCGCGCCCGCGGGGCGCGGTGTCAAAGCCCACCGCCGCGCCCCGCGGCAACCGGGATGGAAACGAATTGAACGATCTCAACGTTATCGACCGGTTTCTCGACGCCTTCACCCGCTACATCGACAGCGGGTTCGGGCTGCTGGGGCCCGACGTCGCCTTCCTTACAGCGACGCTGATCGGCATCGACATCACGCTTGCCGGCCTCTTCTGGGCGCTCGGCGGCGAGGACGACGTGATCGCCAAGCTCCTGCGCAAGATCCTCTACGTCGGAGCCTTCGCCTTCCTCCTCACCAATTTCGCGAGCCTCGCCGACATCATCTTTCGCTCGTTTGCGCAGGCCGGGCTCACCGCGGGCGGCGGCACGCTCGCGGCCGAGGATCTGCTCCGGCCAGGACGGCTTGCCGGCATCGGCTTCGAGGCGGCCTGGCCGCTGCTCGACCAGGCCGCCGAGATGACCGGCATCGCGAGCTTCTTCGACAATGTGCTGACCATCGCCATTTTGCTCTTCGCCTGGTCGGTGGTCATCGCGGCCTTCTTCCTGCTTGCGGTGCAGATGTTCGTCACCATCGTCGAGTTCAAGCTGACCGCGCTTGCGGGCTTCATCCTCGTCCCCTTCGCCCTCTGGAACCGCACCGCCTTCCTTGCCGAGCGCGTGCTCGGCAACGTCGTCTCGTCGGGCATCAAGGTGATGGTGCTCGCCGTCATCGTCGGAATCGGATCGGGTTTCTTCGCCGAGTTCACGGCGGCGCTCGACGGCGCCGAGCCCGACATCGGCCAGGCGATGAGCCTCGTGCTCGCGAGCATCGCGCTGTTCGGGCTTGGCATCTTCGGGCCGGCCATCGCGACGGGACTGGTCGCCGGCGCACCGCAGCTCGGCGCCGGCGCTGCGGCCGGCGCGGCCGCGGGCGCCGCGGGCATGACCCTTCTTGCCGGAGCGGCCGGGATTGGCGCCGCGCGCGCCGCGGCCGGCGCAGGATTGGGCGCGATCCGCGCAGGGACCGCGATGGGTGCGGGCGCGAAAGCCGCCTACGGGCTTGGGCAAGAGGCGGCCGGCAGCAAGAGCCTCGGGGCAGGCCTCGGCGGCGTCGCCCGCGCCGCCGCGGGCACTGCCCGTCAACGAGCCGCCTCGGCGACCGGCCTTGGCGACGCGGCCAGCCGCGGCCGTGCCGCCGCTTGGGACGGGCTCAACGCCACACCGTCGGGTGGCGCGCCGCAAGCGGGACAGGCGCCCGGCTGGGCGCGCGCCATCCGCAACGAACAGACCATGCGCCACCGCCGCCAGCTTGCAATGCAGACGCTCAAGGACGGCCCAAGCGGCGGCGGCGGGATCGCGCCCGACATCAGCGAAAGGGACCGCCCATGATCTTCAAGCGAAGCGTCCAGCGTTACGGCACCACCCCCGAGCCGGCGACGCCCTATCAGCGCGCCGGGCAGCTATGGGACGAGCGGATCGGATCGGCGCGCGTCCAGGCGCGCAACTGGCGGCTGATGGCATTCGGCGCGATGCTGCTCGCCATGGGCCTGTCGGCGGCGCTGGTCTGGTCGGCGGGCCGGAGCCGCGTCGTCCCCTATGTCGTCGCGGTAGACCGATTGGGCGCACCGATCGCCGTCGGCCCGGCCGAAGCCGACCATCGCCCCGGCGATGCCGAAATCGCTTGGCATCTCTCGCGCTTCATCGAGCAGGTGCGCACCATATCGCTCGATCCCGTGCTCATGCGCCGCGACTGGCTCGTCGCTTATGCGCATGCGACTCCGCGCGGGGGCGCCTTCCTGACCGCGCATGCGCGGTCAGCGGATCCCTTCGCGCAGGTCGGCGAGCGTAGCGTCGCGGTGCAGGTGACCAGCGTGGTTCGCGCGTCGGACCGCTCGTTCCAGGTCAAATGGATCGAGAATGCGTTCGAGCGCGGCAGTCCGGCAGGCACCAGTCACTGGACGGCATTGCTGACTCTCGAGTTACGTCCGCCGCGCGATGCCGAGACGCTGCGCAAGAATCCGCTCGGACTTTACGTCGACGCGATCGACTGGAGCCGCGAGCTCGAGCCGCCAGCGCCGCGCCCCGCGACATCGCGCGCGCGGCTGCCTTTCCGCGACGCCGAAGGCGAGACCAGCCTCCCGCTCGGCTCGCCGCTCGACCCAGAATTGTCCCGTCCAACCGAGGAGCTCCGCCCATGATTGTCTTAGCAATGTCGCTCGCGCTCGTGACGGCGACCGCGCATGCTGCGCAACCCCTTCCGCAACGTGGCGCAGCGCCCGTCGCACCGCATCCGCTCGCGCCGATCGCGGCACACGGGCCTGGCCATCGAGTCTATCACCCGGGAACGGTCTATGCGGTCAGCGCGGCGCCGGGCGCCATCACCGACATCGCGCTGGAGCCGGGTGAGAGGCTCATCGCGGTGGCCAGCGGCGACACCGTGCGATGGGTGATCGGCGACACGACGAGCGGCAACGGCCCCGGCGCGCGTGCGCACATCCTTGTGAAGCCCGTTGCGGCCGGCCTCGCCACCAACCTTGTCGTGACCACCGACCGCCGCGTCTATCACCTCGCGCTCAAGAGCAGAGCGAAGGATCCGGCGATAGCAATATCCTGGATCTATCCCGAGACCGCCCTCCTATCCCTCTCGCGGCCGGCACCGCCGGCCGCTCCCAGAACCGAGTTGGACACGCTGACGATGGACCGGCTGCGCTTCGACTATGCGATCGAGGGCGACCGCGTGCCGTGGCGACCGATCCTGGCATTCGACGACGGGCGTCAGACCTATATCCTTTTCCCTGATGGCATAACCGCGACCGATGCGCCGCCGCTGTTCGCGCTCGGCCCCGACGGTCCCGAGCTCGTGAACTACCGCATGCGCGGCCGCTATTATGTCGTCGATCGCATCTTCGATGCCGCCGAGCTTCGCTTGGGGAGCCGCAAGCCGAAGGTCGTCCGCATCTCCCGCGCCGGAGCATCCGCAGCGGAACGTCGAGGCCGGAAATGACCATGGAGGACGATAGCCCGCCACCCAAGATGCCGCCCGAAAGCCTCGCGCTGCGTGGCCGCCCCGTCCGCGCGATCCGATTCCGGCGAAACCTGATCATCGCAATCGCCGCCGCAGCCGCGCTCGCGCTGACCCTCGTCGCCTGGCTCGCGTTCCGTCCGGCGCTCTCCGGCAATTTGCGAGCGGAAGCGTCGCGCGCGCCGGAGGCGCGCCCCGATGCGGCACTGAACGATCTCCCGTCGAGCTATGCGGACGTGCCGCAGCTCGGGCCGCCGCTTCCAGGCGACCTCGGGAGACCGATCCTTGCCCGACAGCGCGCGCAAGAAGCGGCCGCAGGCGGCCGCGACGAAGACGCCCAGCGCCGCTCGGCCGAGCGCGAGCGACTGCTTGACGAACGGCGGGCCGCGGCCGCGGCGCCGCTCCTCGTGCAGCGTGCCAGCGCCCCCGCCACGATAGCTGGGGACGTCTCAGCGGAACGGCTCGAGGCCGGCGCGATCCGGCCCGGCGCCGGCGTAGACGATGGCAAGCTTCTGCTGTCCGCGGGCACCGTCGTCAGCGCCAGCCTCCTGACCGGGATCCGTTCGGATGTCCCCGGCATGGTCATTGGCCAAGTCACCAGTCCGGCCTATGACAGCCCGACAGGACAGGTTCTGCTCATCCCGCAAGGGACGCGGCTGCTCGGAGACTATGACAGCGTCGGCAGCTTCGGGCAGCGCCGCCTGAACGTGCGCTGGCAGCGGTTGCTGCTTCCGGATGGCACCACCGTCCTCATCGATGGCGCCCGCGCCACCGATGCCGCAGGCAATGCCGGACTCGAGGGCGAGGTCGATCTTCACACCGGCATGCTTTTGAAAGGCGCCGCCATCGCGACCGTGCTCGGGGTCGGCGCCGAACTCTCGCTGGGCAGCGGCGGCGCACTCGTCGGTGCGCTGCGACGCGGCATGCAAGACAGCACATCACGTGCGGGCGACAGGCTAGTACAGCGAAACCTGGACATAATGCCGACGATCGCCATTGACCCCGGAACGCCGATACGCCTGCTCGTCGAGACCGATCTCTTCCTCGAACCCTGGAGTCCGCAATGACTATAAAGCTCGCACGCCTGCCCGACCGCACCCCGATCAGGCTGTCGCTCAGCCTCCCGCCCGAATTGGCACGCGATCTGGAGACTTATCAGGAATTCTACGCCCAGACCTATGACGCGAACGAGCCACTCTCGTTGCTTGCCCCTGCCATGCTGACCGCGTTCATGGCGAACGATCGCGGCTTTTCGGCTTGGCGCAAAGCGCAGTTGGCAGGCGTGACGGGCGTGCAACGCAGGGCGGACAGCGCGTGATGCCGGGCAACGACAGAATTCTTCGTCTCGGTGCCGTCATGCACCGTACCGGACTCAGTCGATCGACAGTCTATCGGAAGATCAAGGAAGGTTCTTTCCCGCGCCAGGTCCAACTCAGTCACCGCTGTTCGGGTTGGAGAGAGTCGGCCATCGACACATGGCTTGCCGATCCCATGGCCTTTGTGGAGCTGAACAGCGCCAGGAACTGATCGAACGAAGCCCAGACATCATCAAATGATGAGCGCGGGAAGGCCCTGCCAGAGAACCGCTATCAACGCGCCTCCCGCGAAGAGGGTCGAAAGCTGGGCCAGCCAGTTATCGGTATCGGACCCGGCGCTCTTCTGGCGCGCGACGATCAGCAATCCCGAGGCCGCGGCGGCGCAGACCAGCGTTGCGGCGAGCGTCAGCCAGCGAGCGATGGGGCTGGTGAGGAACAGGCTGGCGATCGCATAAAGCGCGAAGAAGTGCGCCGCCCAGATGATCAGGCCGCCCAGGAAGAAAGCCCAGGTGCGCATCCCGCTCAACCCCCCGGTACCAGGCGCGTGACGAGCGCCGCGACGCTCCCCTGAGCCGCGGTGTAGACGGTGAAGAGCACCGCCAGATCGAGCGTCGAATTGCTCGGCTTCGTCACGAGGCCTCGCGCCGTCCGGGCGGCGAGATAGAGCGCCATGAGAGCGGCAATGGCGACGAGCAGCGACTGCAGCGACATCAGCGCATGAACGGTCGCGCCCTGCCCGCTGTCGGGGCCGGCGAGACCGGTGGCACGCCAGCTCGACCAGTCTGCACCGGACCCAACCACGAGCGCTGCAGCGGCAAGCAATATCATTGTCGCGGGCGTCCAGCGCGTGACTTTATCGCGTGCCAGAAGGCGGCGCGCCAGTAGCGCGAGACCGGCCGCGCCTATGTTTGCACCGATGATCGGCGCCAGCCAGGCAGGGGCCGGCGGGGCGCGCCAGACGTCCGGATGGATGCCGAGCAGATAGACGTAACTGAACAGCGCCATGATGAAGACCATGCCGATCACGATCAGCAGGATCACCATCGCCCACCAGCCGTGCGAGCCCGAGCCAGTGACGTAGGTAGGCACGCGGATGCCGGCGCCGATGTCGGCGCTCGAATCCGCGACTGGCCGGTCGGTTTCCCAGAGCCAGCGGATCATCGCCGCCAGCGCGAGCAGGCCGCTGACGACCGACGGCACATAGGCCTGGATAGTGAGAAGGATGAAGAAGCCCGCGGTGAACACCGCGGCCATCAGCGGCCAAACCGAAGGCTCGGGCATGATCTGCAGATATTGCGGCTCGGCGCGGATCGGGCTGGTGACGACCGTTTCGCGATGGCCGGTCGCCGAGCCCGGCAGGAAATAGCGGCCCTCGTCGACGTCGTCGGCGAGCCCGGGATCGTCCCACAGCGGCTCGCGGCTGCGGATCACCGGAATGCTGCGCGCGGAATAGAGTCCGTTGGGCAGCCATTCGAGCGTGCCGCCGCCATAAATATTGCCGGCATTGCCGTCCGTCGCGAAACGGAACCGTCGCGCAAGGTCGACCACGAAGAGTAGTACGCCGGCGCCGATCATGAACGCACCGACCGTCGAGATCATGTTAGGGATCTCCCAATCGCGGCCGGGGAGATAGGTGTAGACCCGGCGCGGCATGCCCATGAGACCGGTGAGGTGCATCGGCAGGAACGCTATCTGCATCCCTGAGAACGTCAGCCAGAACACCCATTTGCCCGCGCGTTCGGACAGCGCATTGCGGCTCATCATCGGCGTCCAGTAATATAGCGCCGCGAACATCGGAAAGACCATGCCGCCGATAAGCACGTAGTGCAGGTGCGCGACGATGAAATAGCTGTCGTGCGCTTGCCAGTCGAAAGGCACCAGCGCGACCATCACGCCGGTAAGGCCGCCGATGACGAAGGTGACGAGACCGCCCAGGAGGAAAAGCGTAGGCGTGTTCATCACCGGCCTGCCGGTCGCGAACGTGGCGATCCAGGCGAACACCTGGATGCCGGCGGGTACGCTCACCGCCATACTGGCCGCCGAGAAGAAGCTGACCGACAGCAAAGGCATGCCGGTCGTGAACATGTGGTGCGACCAGACGCCGAAGCTGATGAAGGCGGTGGCGACGATCGCCAGCACGATGAGCTCGTAACCGACGATCGGGGTGCGGGAGAGCGCTGCCGCCATCATCGAGACGAGGCCCGCCGCGGGGAGGAAGATGATGTAGACTTCCGGGTGACCGAAGAACCAGAAGAGGTGCTGCCAGAGGACCGGATCACCGCCACGGGTCGCGTCGAAGAAGGGCCAGTTCAGCGCCCGCTCGAGCTCGAGCAGCAAGGTGCCGAGGATGACCGCCGGAAAAGCGATGATGATCATCACCGCGAAAGCGAGCATCGCCCAGGCGAAGATCGGCATCTTGTCGAGGGTCATGCCGGGTGCGCGCGTGCGCAGCACGCCGACGAGGATCTCTATCGCGCCGGCGATCGCCGATATCTCGATAAAGCCGATGCCGAGCAGCCAGAAATCGGCGTTGATGCCGGGCGAATAGGTGCGGCTGGTAAGCGGCGGATACATGAACCAGCCGCCGTCGGGTGCCAGACCGAAGAAGAGCGACGCGAAGAAACATAAACCGCCGACGAAATAGGCCCAGAAGGCGTAGGCCGAAAGCCGCGGAAACGGCAGATCGCGTGCCGCGAGCATCTGCGGCAACAGCAGCACGCCGAGCGCCTCGACCATCGGCACGGCGAACAGGAACATCATCACTGTGCCGTGCATGGTGAAGAACTGATTGTAGGTTTCCTGCGGCAATATGCCCTGCAGCGGCAGTGCGAGCTGCGCGCGCATCACCAGCGCGAGCACACCCGCGAACACGAAGAACAGGAAGGCGGCGCCGACATAATAAGTGCCGACATAATTGTTGTTGACGACGGTCAGCAGCCGCCAGCCCTTGGGTGCGCACCAGATGCGCTCCAGCTCCTCGCGCTCGGCTTCGGGCCGCGGTTCCTTGGTAGGAAAGCGATCGTAGAGCGCGGGATCGAAGCCCGTCTCCGATGTCACCGCTGCGCTTCCATATAAGCGGCGAGCGCGGTGAGCTCGGCGGCGCTTAGCACTTTGTAGGGCGGCATGCGGTTGCCGGGCTTGATCGCCTGGCTGTCGCCGATCCAGCCCATCATCGTGCCGCGATTGTTGGGCAGGATGCCCGCCCCCAGGCTGCGGCGTGACGCGATGTAGGTAAGGTCGGGCCCGGCAAGTCCGTTTGCGGCGGTGCCCGCGATGCGATGACAGGCCGCGCAGCCCGCGCTTTCGAAAAGCACGGCGCCTTGTGCGGCCTGCGGCGGAGGTGGAGCAGCAGCAGCTCGCCGCTCGACCATCAGCCGCGCGAAATCCTGCGGGCTGTGCGCGACGACGACGAATCCCATCAGGGCATGCGGCCCGCCGCAATATTCGGCACATTGTCCGCCATAGACGCCGGGGCGGTCGGCCTGGATGCGCATGAGGTTGCTGCGGCCGGGGATCATGTCGAGCTTGCCGGAGAGGCGCGGCACCCAGAAGCTGTGGATGACGTCGTTGGAGCGCAGATCGAGCACCACCGGCTCGCCCGTCGGAATATGCAGCTCATTGGCGTCGGTCATGACGATGCCGCCGTCGGCGCCAAGATAATCGACCCGCCACCACCACATCTCGCCAGTGATGCGCACCCGCATCTCGTCGCCTCGGATCGGCTCGGTCAGATGGCGGGTCAGCGACAGGCCCCAGATCAGCAGCAAGGTGAGCACGACGACCGGGAAGATTATCCCTCCGATCCACACCGCGCGCGTGCCGCCGAAGCGGGCGCGCAGCCGTTCGCCCCCGGCCAACGCGACCCACAGGCCGAACAGGACGACGGCGAGCACGAAGACCGCCATGGCGAGCAGGGTCCAGCCGAGCGTGGTCACCGGTCCGGCGAACGGCCCCGCCGGATCGAACACCGGCGGCGGCCAGCCCGACAGGGCGTCAGCGAGACCGGAGGGAGTAGAGGTAGGCTGCGACATCGCGCGCCTCCGTCTCGCCGAGCGGCATCGCCGGCATGGTGGTTCCGGGCAATGTCGACGGGGCATCGCGGACGAAAGCCGCGAGCAGGTCCGGCCGGTTGGGCAGGCGCCCGGCGATGAGTGTGCGGTTGCCGAATGCCTCCAGCGTTGGCGCGACCCTTCCGGCGGGCCAGCGAATCCCGGGAATGCTATGGCAGGCAGCGCAGCCCGCCCGCTCGATCGCGGCCAGGCCGCGCGCGGGATCCGCTCCCGTCATCTCGGTGCCGGCGTCGGGCGGCGGTTTGCAGGCCGCGAGAAACAGCATCAGGACGAGGACGAACGAAACAGCCGGCACATCTTGATCCCCCTTGGTGCGCATTCATCGTCGATCATGTCGATACCGGAACCATCGCCGCGTTGCAGCGGTTCCCGGCCAGATGGGATTCCGGCCTTCTGCTGTCTTCTTCGCCGTCGTCGCGTTGCTCTGCGCGGGCTGCGGCGCGGTCGACCGGACGTCGGCCGACCGCTTCACCGAAACCGGAAAGCTGGTCGCGATGAGCGGCGGGGATGCGGGCGCTGCAGCCGCCTGCTTTACTTGCCATGGGCTCGAGGGGCGCGGCGACGGCGGCAGCACGCCGCGGCTTGCCGGCATCGATGCCGGCTATTTGCAGCGGCAGATGGAGGGCTATGCGGCAAACCTTCGTCTTCATCCGCAGATGCAAGCGATTGCCAAAGCTCTGACGCCCGAACAACGCGCTGCGGTGTCGGCTTATTATGCGGCGATGCCGTTCGCGGCATCGCCAACCGCCAGTGTGCTGCCGCCGATATTGTGGACAAGCGGTGATCCCGCGCGCGGGATTGCCGCATGCGCCGATTGCCATGGGGTCGAGGGCGAAGGGATAGGTCCGGCCAATCCGCCGCTCGCCGGCCAGCCGCCGCTCTATCTCGACGCGCAGATCGCCGCGTGGCGCGCGAGCGATCGCCGCACCGATCCAGACGGCGTGATGCTCGCAATCTCGCGCGCGCTTACGTCCCGAGAATCCCGGGATCTCGCGGCTTATGCTCGGACGCTGGCCGGGGGTCCACATCGTCCGGGATCTCTGGCAGCATCCCCCGGAGCACGTCGTGCCGATCCCAGAAATGATGTTTCAGCGCGGCGCCCACATGAAGCGGAACCGTAACGAAGAGGACGAGCACCAGCACATGATGCACGCTTTCCGCGGCGCTCATGATCTGCCAGCGTGTCTCCAGCGGCAGATCGTGAAACGGTAGCTGTGGCCAGGGAAGCACGCCTGCCAGATAGAGCGGCCCGGGCTCTGCGACCGACGACCACATCGCCCAGCCGCTCAAGGGCAAGCCGAAAAAGCAGAGATAGAAGATATAGTGGATGGCATAAGCGATCTGGGTCTGCACGCCCTGCCGGTCGGCATCGTTTTCGGGGCCGGGAATGACGATGCGCCAGACCAGCCGGCCTATCGCGAGGATCAGGATCGGAAGTCCGACCGCGCTGTGCACTTCATAAGCATGAAGCTTGTCGCCCCCGGCCATCAGCCGTCCGGCATACCAGCCCCAGCCCAGCTGGAAGATCACGAGTGCGGCCATGATCCAGTGGAAGGCGATGCCGACCGGCGAATAGCGCCGTCGCTCGGCATGACGTGCCGCCCAGGCGCGGATGCCCGCCACGCTCATATCGTCTGCCGAGCACCGCGCAGCCAGCGGCCCGCGATCAGCAGCGCCGCTGCGAGATAGAGAGCCGCAGCCGGCGCCCACATGATCAGGCCGGCGAGCTGCTGATCCTCCAGCGGCGAAACACCCCAGAGCTGCGGCCCAAAAGCATGCGGTGCATAGAGCGGACCCGGCGCAACGGTGATCAGCGCGCCGAGCAATCCCATCTGCACCATGGTCGCGAGCAAGGCGCCGACGCCTGCCAGCGGCGGCGCCCGAAAGACCGCCTGCCAGAAGATAGCCGCACTTGCCGTCAGCGACAGCTGCATCAGCCAATAAGCGGGATCGCTCGACAGCGCCCAGCCATAGACGGTGGGCGCATGCCACATCCAGAAAATTGCTGCGCCGGCTATCGTCGCTGGCACGATGGACAGCAATGTGCGGGTCCGCAGGGTCAGCGCGATCAGCGGCGCCAGTCCGACGACCAGCGCGACGTGGTGGACGGCGCGCGCGGAAAACAGCGCAGATGTCAGTGCGCAGAAAGGCGATGCGAACAGCAGGGTCGCGAGTGCAACCGCGCCGATCCCGAAGTGCCGGCGATCGGATGGCAGACGCGCCGCCCAGAATGCCGCAGCGGCCAACGCCGCCAGCAAGACAGGATCGGCATTCCAGCGGGAGAGCAATTCCGCCGGGCCGGGCGCGGCGCCGCAATAGGGTGTCCATCCTGACGTTACCGGAATCATCGGCCCGCCTCCTCCCGCATCTGCCCAACGAACCTACGGGTGTCACAGCGGTTCCGACAGTCCGGACGCGGGCGACGCAACCTCCGGGCGGTCCGGTCATTGGACGGTCGACCCATGCCCAGCATCGCAACCCATCTCAAGCAAGGCCTCGCCAGCGACGTGAGGGCGATCTTCAACGATTCCGCGCGCGGCGAAACGCCAGTCGCCCCTTCCGACGATGCGCTGTTCGGTCCCGAGACGGCGATACGCCGCGTGCACGCCGACGTGACCAGCATGATAATCGGCGGCATCGCGGCTCTGCTGATGCAGATGCTCCATCCATCAGCGCTGGCCGGCATCTGGGACCATTCGCGATTCCGAGGCGACATGCTGGGACGGCTCCGTCGTACCGCGCGTTTCATCGCCGTCACCACTTATGCGCAGCGAAGCGAGGCTGAGGCAGCCATTGCGTCGGTCAATGCCGCGCATGGTCACGTTCATGGAGCCCGGCCGGACGGCATTCCCTATTCCGCACGCGATCCCGCTCTGCTCGCCTGGGTGCACGTCACCGAGGGGCTCTGCTTCCTCGATGCCTGGCAGCGCTATGGCGACCGGCGCCTGACCACTCGCGAAGAAAGCGATTATTTCACTCAGTTCGGCGTCATCGCAGCCGCGCTGGGCGCCGACCCGATCCCCCGGAACCGCGGCGAAGCCATCGCGCTGGTGGCGAGTTTCAGGCCCGAGCTGATCGCCACGGATCGTAGCAAAGAGGTCGCGCGTCTCATCCTCTCGCCACCGCAGACGCCGGTCCATCTCCTCCCCGCGCAACGGATCGCGGGCGCCGCAGCCGTCGATCTCCTGCCACGCTGGGCGGCGCGGATGCACGGGCTGGCCATGCCGCGCCTGCTGAAACCCCTGGTGCGAACTGGCGCTTTCGGTTTGGCCGGCACCCTGCGCTGGGCGTTTCGCTAAGCGCGTCCCAGAATGCAACCGCCCCGGCGCGCTCGCGTTCAGCAAGGATACCACAAAGATGAGGGGAACGGGACTATGGCGACCATCGCAGCAGCACGGCGGGTCAGGCGTGCGCCCCATCCGCTTCATGCCATGCTGTTGTCGTTCGCCTTCCCTCTGTTTCTGGGCGCTCTCGTCAGCGACATCGCTTATGCCAACAGCTACCAGATCCAATGGGCGAATTTCGCCGCCTGGCTCATCGCCGGAGCGTTGCTGTTCAGCGCCTTTGCGGTGCTCTGGGCGCTCGTCGACGTCGTCCGAACGAAGCGGATACAGGGCCGCGCCGGCATCTACGCGATGCTCTTGCTGGCGATGTGGGTCATCGGCCTCATCAACGCACTGGTCCATGCGCGCGATGGCTGGGCGATGATGCCGACCGGGCTCGTGCTCTCGATCGTCACCGTCCTGCTCGCATTCGTGGCCTCGTGGATCGGCTACGCGGGAAGCGAAGGAGCAGAAGCATGAGCCGCCTCCCGATGTTCGCCAGCGGCGCAGCGCTCCTTCTTGCGAGCTGCGGCAGCGATCCCGACCCGGCCCAATATGGCGCCTCGCCGGACATTCCCGCAGCCGAGAAGAGCTTGCTGCCCCACATGACGGTGGCGAATCCGGCGGAATGGGGGGATGCGCGTCCGACCGTGCCAGACGGCTACACCATCTCCGCGATCGCCACCGATCTGAAAGTGCCTCGGCAGACGCTCGTGCTGCCCAATGGCGACATTCTCGTCGCGGAAGGATCAGGAGCATCCGCGCCACGCCTGAGACCCAAGGATGTCATCGCCAACATCATCAAGAGCCGCGGCAAGACGTCGGTAAAGGGCGGCGACCGGCTGACCCTGCTGCGTGACGCGGATGGCGACGGCGTCTACGAGGGCCGCACCGTTTTCGCGGAGGGGCTCAACGCGCCTTATGGCCTCGCCTTCGTCGACAACGCCATCTACGTCGCCAATCAGGACGCTCTCATTCGTCTGTCCTATCGCGAAGGACAAACCCGGCAGGAAGGCCCGCAGGTCAAGGTCACCGATCTTCCCGCTAAGGTGAACCATCATTGGACCAAGGCGATGGCCGCCAGCCTGGACGGCCGCTTCCTCTACGTGGGCAACGGCTCCAATTCGAATGTCGGCGAGCGCGGCATGGAGATCGAGGAGGATCGCGCCACGATCTGGCAGATCGATCGCACCACCGGCATGCACCGCATCTACGCGAGCGGTATCCGCAATCCGAGCGCGCTTACCGTCCAGCCGGGTAGCGGCGCGCTTTGGGCCGCAGTCAACGAGCGCGACGAGATCGGCCCCAACCTCGCGCCAGATTATATCACCGCGGTGCGAGATGGCGGATTTTACGGCTGGCCCTACAGCTATTGGGGCCGTCACGTCGATCCACGGGTCATGCCTCAGCGTCCGGACAAAGTCGCAACCGCGATCACGCCGGACTACAGCATCGGTTCGCATGTCGCGCCGCTCGGCATAGCCTTCTCCAGCGCGGCGATGGGCACGCGCTTCGCCGACGGCGCGTTCGTCGGCCAGCACGGGAGCTGGAACCGCCGCAAGCCGGTCGGCTACAAGGTGGTGTTCGTCCCCTTTCGCGGCGGTCGCCCTGCCGGTCCCCCTGTCGACTTCGTGAGCGGGTTCATGGGAACGGACGGGAAGACCCGCGGTCGCCCGGTCGGCGTCACCCTCGATCCGCGCGGCGCGTTGATTGTCGCCGACGATCTCTCCAACACGATATGGCGCGTAACGCCGGTAGCGGCTCCCGTCGCCAATGGCGCGCGCGGTGCATGAGAAAGGGTGGGTCCGTTCACTTGGGCGGTACGGTCTATTCGGAGGTAGCGAGCCGTCGCGACCGGAATGTGCGCCATAGGAGGAGGCCAGACGCCCCGGCTGTGGCCAGCAGAACGGGCGCCCGGAGCCGGTCGAGGGTGCCATAGACGCTGGCCCGCCGGCCGGTCTCATTGTGCGCACGAACACGAACCCTCTCGACGGGCAGGAACAAGGAATCCCGCGCATCGATGCGCGGACCACGCGACAACCAGGGTATGATCAGCGCCGAAATGCGATCCGCAATCGTGGGAAAATGTGCGGCAAAGAGAGTCTGCGCGCGCCCGAACCCGCCGACCGTCACCTCGCGGCGATATCGCTCTGCGCAGGCCAGGATCGTGCTGGCCGCAAGGTCGGGATCGTAAGCCGGGGGCGGCACGCGTGCGCGGCCGGGCCGGTGGTTGACCGCATGATCGGCGATCGGCGTCGCCATGCCGGAAGGTTTGACGAGGCTCAGCCTGAGCGGAGATCCCTCAGATTCCAATTCTATGCGCAGCGAGCCGATGAACCCCGCCACCGCATGCTTGGAGGCGGCGTAGGCGCCGAGGATCGGCGATGGAAAGTCGGATGCGATCGATGCGACGGTGATGATTGTGCCGCGCCTCATCCGGCGCGCAGCGGCGCGCGCACCGTTGACCACTCCGAAATAATTGGTGTCGAAGAGCCTCCGGTGCTCGGCATCAGGCAGCTCGAGCAGTTTCGCATAGATCGCGACGCCCGCGCAATTCACCCAGGTGTCGATCCGGCCGTAGCGCACGAGGGCTGCGTCGGCGGCTGCTTCGACAGCTGCGACATCCGCAACATCGGCAACTGCATAGTCGGCTTCGCCGCCTCGTAACCGCACGTCGCGCGCGACCTGCGCGAGCGCCGCTTCCCCTCGGGCCACGAGGAAAAGCTTCGCGCCCCGCCCCCCGGCCATTTGCGCCGTTGCCAGCCCGATGCCCGAGGTTGCGCCGGTGATGAGGAGGACCTGATCTTCGACAGGGCAGATTTCTTGTGGGGACATGAGCACTCCAGACTGTACCGGGCCAGCGCGCGACCCGCGCGAGTGGTTCCGAGCCATCGAGGGCGCCTTGGCCCGGATTTTCGGGGGAACGCGATCGGGCGCGTGACGGTTCGACCCCCGGAGGCCAACATCATGCCCGGTCCGATCAGTCCACCGTCCTGCTCAGGAACCCGAGGGGGAGCGCTCCCTGCTTACGTGAGCAACGGGCTCGTTGGGCTGCGGGTGCGTGAAATTCCCCTTGTCGCGGGGAGCGCCATCGTGAGCGGCGTCGCAGGCGAACATTGCGAACGCCGCATCGAGGCCGCGGCTCCAGTCCCCTACCCGCTTGCCGGCGACATCGCGATCGACGGCGTGCGGCTCAGCGATGAGCCCTGGGCGGCCCAAGACCTGGCCCAAAGCTATGATTTCGCAACAGGCGAACTTACGAGCCGCTTCGCCTTTGGCGCGGGAGACCGCCGCGCAACGGTGGAGATTCTGACATTCGCTAGCAGATCGCATGCGCCGCTCGTGCTGCAGGAGGTCGCGCTGACGGTGGATGCGCCGTGCCGAATCGAACTTGTTGCGGCGGTCGATCCGAAAGCCGCGCGCGGTATTATTCGCGAACGCCGGACCGGGACACCGGGCGAGAAGAGCGCCGTTTGCGACGGTAGCCTGCATTGGGAAAGCCACGGGGCGCTCAGCCGATGCGGGATTGCGCTGCTCAGCACACTGGACGGCACTGAGGCCGATCGCAGCGTCGCCGATTGGGACGCCCGGGGCCCTCTCCAAACGCGCTACGGCGCCGATGCGCGGCCTGGCCGACCGCTGCGTCTGCGCCAGATAGCCGCGCTCATCCCCTCCATCGTCCATGACCGGCCGCACGAAGAAGCAGTCCGCCGCGTCGCCGAAGCGGGCAGGCTCGGGTTCGATCTGTTGCGCGCGCGGAATCGGGAGGCCTGGTTGGAGCTGTGGAAGTCCCGCATCATGGTCGACGGCGCGAGCGTACAGCATCAGGCGTTGATCGATGCCGGTTTCTTCTACCTTAACAGCTCGGTTCATCCGGCCTCGCCCGCGGCGACATCGATCTTCGGTCTCGCGAGCTGGCCGGATTATCATTATTACTATGGCCATGTGATGTGGGACATCGACGCTTTCTGCGTCCCGCCGCTGACCCTGCTCCAGCCGGAAGCGGCGCGCGGTCTGATGTCCTTCCGAATCCGGACGTTGGATGTCGCCCGGCGAAAGGCTCGCCTCGAAGGGCGCCGCGGTGTCCAGTTCCCATGGCAGTCCGGCCCGGCGTCCGGCGACGAGTCCGCGCCCGGCGGCGGCGACGCTGCTGCTACCGAGGATCATGTCACCCTGCACGTGGCGCGCGCGGCCTCCATGTTGGCCGACAGCGTCCCCGACCTCCGCTATCTGCGCGAAAAGGCCTGGCCGATACTCGCCGGCGCCGCGGACTGGGCGGTCAGCCGCCTCACGAGAACGGAGCGAGGGTATGAGCTCTGCCGGGCAATGGGACCGGCAGAGGTGCCGGTGCCGCCCAACAATGACGCCTTCACGCTCATGGCGATGCACGACGTGCTGCGGCGCGCGATCGACGCGGCCGCGCGTCTCGGCGGGCCTTGCCCGCCGGACTGGCAGAAGGCGCTCGCCGGTCTTTACCTACCCAGGCGCAGCGACGGTGCGATCGCGTCGCACGACGACTTTCGCATCGACGAGGACAAGGGAACGACGCCCTCGCCGCTCGCAGGCCTTTTCCCGCTGGAATATCCCTTGTCCCAAGAGGAAAGGACGGCGACGCTCGCGCTTTTTCTCCCCCGCTGGCGCGCTTATGTCGGATCGCCGATGTTGCCCGCGCTCTACCCAATATGGGCGGCCATGGCGGGCGACAGGCGGCTTGCCCTTCAACTCTTTGAGGAGGGCTATGCCGCCTACGACCATGGACGCTTCCACCAGTGTCTCGAGTATCGACCCGACTTTCCGGATTCGGAAGTGCCGGCGGGACCATTTTTCGCCAATATCGGCGGTATGCTCACCGGCTTGCTCTACGGGTTTAGCGGCATGACGATCGACGGCGGAGCGCCCGATCGCTGGCCCCGCCGCCCGATCATTCTGCCGGAGGGATGGCGGTCGATCGAGGTCGAGAGGCTTTGGGTGCGAGGACGGCCGATGCGGCTCGTGGCCCGCCATGGCGCCGAACGCGCCGAGTTGGCAGAGACCTGACTGACGCTCCCAACCGGCGAACGAGGGTAAGCGAAGGTGCCCGCAGCGATGGCTGCGACGGCTCGCCGCCCGAGCACGGAAGTGCCCGGTCCGCGCAGGTTAGCCTGACAACGCCTGTCGGCTCAGTTCCTCGGCAAGCGGGCCATACAGCCGGCGGCGGCCATCAGACATGATACTCGAAAACAAGCCGGCCTCGGCATGCCGCTCGTTGTCCCATCCCGGGTAGGCGGTTACTGGATAGAGGCAGATGCCCTCCACGCGCGCGCCGCGGCGCCTCGCCTCGCGTACCTCATCGCACACGTAGTGGAGCCAAGCCGGACGCGCGGAGCCCTCCGCGCCTGTCTCCGCAATGAGCAAGGGCTTCGCGTAGCGCGCTTGGGCTTCGACAAGCATGTCGGCGAGCGGGCGATATTCATGGTGACCGAGCGGGATGGTCGCGCCGCGATAATACCATTGGTTGTGCGGATAGAAGTTCAGCCCAAGCCAATCCGCGAGGTCCGGACGACCGCCGAGTTCCGGATGCGTCACGCCAAGCAGCATGTCGGCGGCTTCAAATTGCGCCAGGCGGCGCCGTTCCGCGCTCCGCACCTCCTGCGAAGAACGGTCGCGCGGCGCGATGTGAACGAGAGGCTCGGCCCATAAGATGTGGCTGTCGGGGTCAGCGTCACGGATGGCGCGGGCGGCGGCAATCGCCGCAAGGACCAGCTGGCGCTTGAAGGCAGCTCCCGATGTGCGGGAGGCTGAAAGGAAATAGCGCTTCCCCACCGCCCAGGCGAAGAACGACATTTCATTGATCGGGCAGAACAAACCGGATTGTCCCGTGACGCTGCGCTGCAGCTGCGCTGCTGCCCGCGCGTAGTCCGCGAAGGCGGCGGGAAAGTCCGGTGCCATCGGATCGAGCCGATCCGGCGTCCCATAATGGAAAAGCGTCCAGATGACCTGGACACCCTCCGCCACTCCCGCCTCAAGCATCGGCAGCCAGCTGCTCCAATCGCGCCGATCCGCCGAAGCATCGATCAAATGCCAGCGCAGAGCGTCGCGGATCGTGCCGAGACCGGCCTCGCGGCACTGGGCGTAATCGCTACGGACATGGCTGTCGTGAGCGGTCGCCCGGATCAGGTCGAGCCGTCGACCGTCCCGTCTCCGGTGCGATGCCGCCTCGAAGCCTGCCATGTAATAGCTAGCGAAGGGCGGCGCGGCGTTACTCACCGCTCAGCTTGCGGCCGCCATCAGGTTCTGGCGTGCCTCTTCTCTCGCCCGATCGAGCCGCCGGAAGGTTGCCAGCGCCTGTCCCACGACTTGGTCCATATTGTAGTAGCGGTAAGTGGCAAGCCGCCCGACGAAGGAGACGTCGGGCGTCGCGTCCGCCAGCGCTTCGTATTTCTTGAATAGAACCTGATTTTCGGGTCGGGGAATTGGATAGAAGGGGTCTCCGCCAGCGGCCGGATACTCGTAGGTCAGGCTGGTCGCAGGGTGCTGCTGGCCGGTGAGATGCTTATATTCGGTGACGCGGGTGTACGGCACCGCCTCATCCGGATAGTTGATCACAGCCACCGGCTGAAATTGCTCGGCCTCTACCGTGCGGTGCTCGAACCGCAAGCTGCGGTAGGGAAGCTTGCCGAACCGGTGATCGAAATATTCGTCGATCGGGCCGGTGTAGACGAGATGCGCGGCGTCGACAGTATCGCGCACGTCGCGCCAGTCGGTCCCCAGCGCGCGCTCGATATTGGGATGGTCGAGCATGCGCTCGAACATGGCGGTATAGCCGTCGGCCGGCATTATCTGATGCACATCGCCGAAGTAGCGGTCGTCGGTCCCGGTCCGGGTGGGGATGCGAGCGGTAACCGCCCGGTCGAGCTCACTGGGATCCATGCCCCATTGCTTGCGCGTGTAGCCGCGAAAGAACATCTCATAGAGTTCCCGTCCGACCGCATTCACGACGACATCCTCGGACGTGCGTATGTCGTCGACGGGCTCGGAGCGCCCCGCAAGATAGCGGGCGGCGTCCTCGTCGCTGCCGAGGGCGAGGTCAAACAGCCGGTTGAGCGTCGTGCGGTTGATGGGGATGGGCACCAGCATGCCCCGGACCTCGGCGAGCACCCGGTGCTCGTAAGATCGCCACTTAGTGAATTGCGACAGATAGGCGACGATTTCGTCCGAATTGGTATGGAAGATGTGCGGACCATATTGATGGATCAGCACGCCGGCGTCATCCAGCCGGTCATAGGCATTGCCGCCGACATGGTCGCGGCGGTCGATGATCAGCACCTTCGCATCGTGCTGGCTGGCAAGCCGCTCGGCAAGCACCGAACCCGCGAAGCCGGCACCGACGATGACATGGTCGTAACGCTTGCGCCGGCCGGTGTGGATGGCCGGGGCCGCCGGCGGCGCCAGCGACAGCGCGATCAGCGCGGACATCTCGGCATGGGTCCGGTCCCAACTCATGTCGGCAAGGTGCGCGTCGGCTTCCTCCAGCCAAGCGCCGCAGTCGCGTGTCAGTTCGAGCGCTTCCTCGCACGCCCCGACGAACGCATCCGGGCCGGCTGCGATTTTCACCGCTTCGAGCGAGCCGTAATGGCGAACGACATCGATGACCGGTGTCGAAACCACCGGCTTCCCGCCGCTCAGATATTCGGGAGTCTTGGTCGGCGAAATGAAACGCGTCGACTCGTTCTGCGCGAACGGCATGAGCGCGACATCCCAGCCGGCGAGATAGCCTGGGAGCTCTTCATAGGATTTCCCGCCGAGGTAATGAATGTTCGGGCGGCGCGGCAGACTCTCCGCATCGATCTTGACCACGGGGCCGACCATGATGATCGACCAGTCCGGACGAGCGTCGGCAAGCGTGGCCAGAAGTTCCAGGTCCATGCGTTCGTCGATGACCCCGAAATAGCCGACGCGCGGCGTCGCAATCCCGGTCTGGTCCCCAGGCTGCACCTGTGGAGAACGAGCCTTTGCGAAATGCTCGCGATCGACGCTGGAGGGAAAGGGGTGGATGCTGGCGTGGCGATCCTTCTTGGCTTCGTAGAGACTGTAGCCCCCGGTGAAGACGATGTCCGCGCGCTCGAACAGTTCGGCTTCCAAGTGAAGGAGCGTCGGCGGCGCGAAGCGAAAGTTGGCGAGCTCGTCCATGCAATCATAGACGATGCCCAGTGCGTCCATGTCGCGGCTGAACGACAGCATCATCGGCGTATAAAACCAGGCGAGAACCGGCTTGCTTTGCTGGGCAAGAAAGTCCGCCAGCAGGTGACGCAGCGCCGCGTCGCGGCCGTCCTCCGACAGCCCCTGCGGCAGCCCCGGCGTCACGACCCGCACGCCCGTCTCCGAACAATCGCGCACGACGAGATGCGGCGCATCCCCGGCCTTCCCCTCGAAAGGCTCCTCCCAATATACGACCTGCCGTTCGCGCGCGAACCGGCTCATCAGATGCTGCGGCCGCTGGAACACGAAGTTCCAACGAAGGTGCGAGAAGCATAGCAGCATGCAGTCCGGCAATTGCGGAGCGCACGGCGCGGCGCCGCCGGCGGCGGCGGAATCGATTAGTTTAGCCAAGGGGAGCTCCGTCTGGAGGTTCGTTCGGGCACAGCAACGCAGTGGCCCGCCTCCCGCGCAGCAAAGTTTTCGTCATTAAATCAGATCAGTAATGAGGCGGAGCGAGCCTCAAAGACGACCAACACCGGCCTTTCACTAATGTCGATTATGATCTGCAGCTCGCTACTGACACTCGGGCCGGAGATAGAGATAGGCAGGATCGAATTCGGCGACCTGCTGCAGGCCCTGGAAATCCTTGATACAAACCCACTTTTGCCGGAACTCGACCAGGTCCCGCTCGCGTAGCTGCTTCAGCGTCCGGTTGACGTGTACCGGCGTCAGCCCCGTGCATTCGGCCAGTGCGGCTTGCGATAGCGGAAGCGTATAGCCCCCTTCGTCGACGAGGCCGACGATCTCGAGCCGAGCCCGCAACTCACAAAAAAGATGGGCAATTCGGGCCACTGCATCGCGGCGCCCCAGCGACAGTTCCCATTCGCGGTGCATTGCGGCATCGACATTGGTCAGAAACCAGAGAAGCCGCGTGAGATGGGGATGTTCGCGCGTCAGGTTTTCCAGACGCGTGTGCGGGATGGCCGCCACCATGCAGGGCGCGAGCGCGACGACGTTGTGATCCAACGCCTTCAACGAAAAACTATGGAGGTCGACGAAATCGCCGGGAATATGCAGGGCGCTTATCTGGCGCTCGCCTCGCGACAGGTCCTTAAAACGGCCCACCAGCCCCGAAAGCAGCAAGGTCGAACGATCGAGCCGCTGGCCCTGGCGGATAAAGACCCTGCCGCTGCCGACCAACGTGGGAGAGTCGAACGCATCGACAAGGGCGTCCCGCTCGCGGTCGGCAAGCGGGTCCCGTGCCTCAATCCGTGCAAGCAATGTCTCGATCACGATGCCTCACCCGGCTGCTGAGCCTCGAACGCGTCCGCGAAATCTACCTCGCACTGCCGCTCTCCTAATGGAGAGTCGATCCGTATCGATCCCCGAAGGTGGAGATGACCCGCCCGCGCCTCTTCCGCCACGATGAAACGAATACTCTGCTTTGCTTCCTCGATTGCCGCTTCCATATCCGGAAGATCTAGGCCCTCTTCGTCCTCGGTCAAACCGTCGCCGTTCAGCACATGCAGGAAGTAACGCGGCATTCCCTAGTCCTCAATGCAACGGCTGCCGACCCTTGCAGCAGGTTAGCGTGCACGTCTTTGATTTGAATCAAGCCCGCAGCAGTCAGCCGTCGGCGCTTCCCGAACGATGCACAATGCGACGGGGACGCCGACGGCGGCAGCGAGAACGAAAGGCGATCACGTCCCAACTCGTGGGCTGTCTGAGTGGTCGCCGGGAAGGCTTTCCAGGAGCGCCAAAAAAGTTAAGTACGTCACCGGGCTGCGCGGCTCCCCAACCCGACGGGGGTCGCGAGAATGCGGTGCGCCGTTGCGGCTCTATCGACCACCGATCGCTGAGCGATGGTCGAGCGTCTTCACCAGGCATCAGCGACATCCGGGCCGAACCGATCTTCGGCCACGCCCGGCCGAAAAAGGTGAGGCCCAAAGCAACGCCTGAGCTTCTCGGTGGATCTTCCTTTTTCAGTGGCTGGCGGTTTCGCCGGCGGCACGCCGCGCAACGAATTTTCGGGTGATGTCCGGAATGCCGCTGAGCACGAATTCCGCCATGGCCTGCTCCTCGCCAAGCGACTGCTTCAGGCCAGTGATCGCCGACGTGAAGCCGCCATCCTCTGCAAGTGTGATAAGCCCGGTGTAGCTCGCCACTTCGAAGTTCTCGAAAGCGTGATTGGCAAAGCTGTTCTTGATGATCTCGTCCCCGGCGAAGACATGACCAATGGCAGCGAGGTTTCCCGCGACTGCCAATCCGGCATCCTTGATGGACGAGTGGCTCTCGTCCAGCGAGGCAAGTATTTCCTCGATTCGCTCCACTTGTCCGTGCGTTTCCTCGATATGGCTGCGCAGACGCGCTTCGATCTCGGGGTAATTGGCGAGGCGGTCCACCTGCCGGTTCATGAGAGCAAGCGCCTGATGCTCCAAAGCGTGCGCGTCGCGCAGCCCGACGACAAAGATGTCGCGCATTACTTCCTTTTGGGAAGGCATAGGAAATCTCCTGGATCGGGGTTTAGCGGGACGGTGTGAGCGATTGCGCCATGGTCCGGGCATCGTCGATATCCTCGGCGCCCCCGTGATCCGCGCCCGTCACCTTGCCGGCACCGGGGCCGGCACCGAGTTCGACGCCGGTCGCGGGATCGCCGCCCGCGTGCGACTTCGTCCGGCTCGCAAGCGCGGCAAGCGTTGCGCCGTCCTCGTCACCGAGTCCCACGGTCGCCAGGCCATCACCGCCGTCGACCGGGAGTTCGCTCGTGACATCGTCGACACGCTCCCATTGCTCGCCGCTGTTCCAAGGGCCATCCATGTCTCCCTCGCCTTGCGACGTATTGACGTAGACGTTGGCGTAGCGCTCGACACCTGGAAGCTTACCCGGCGGAAAATTGTCCTCGATCGCATATAGCGCCTTCTCGAAGCTCTTCTGGTGGGCGATCTCGCGGGTCATCAGAAAGCCGAGCGCGTCCTTGACGCCCGGGTCGTCGGTCACGTTGATAAGCCGCTCGTAGACGATCTTCGCCCGGCTTTCGGCGGCGATGTTCGATCGCAGATCACACGTCGGATCGCCGCGACTGTCGATATAGGCCGCGGTCCACGGCACTCCTGCGGAGTTGGTGAGCGACGGGCCACCTCCGTATAGGATCGCCTGCGTGTGACTGTTGCCGCCGCGATTGAGCGACATGTAGAGTTCCGCTTCCTCCATCGCACCTTCGGAAATCCGGGCTTTTACACCCTTGTTCAACATCGCGACGATCGATCCGATCACTTCCAAGTGGCTCAGCTCCTCCGTCGCGATGTCGAGCAACAGGTCCTTTCGGCCCGGATCCTCGTCGCCGAGACCTTGCGTAAAATATCTCATGGCGGCGGCCAGCTCGCCATCCGGGCCACCGAATTGTTCCAGCATGTAGGACGCCAGAACGGGATCGGGCTCCGCCACACGTACCGTATATTGCAGTCGTTTGTTGTGAATGAACATTATGCCGCCTCCTGATGAGGATATAAGCAAGTAGAGCCCAGCAATGTTCCGAAGACCTGGAAAGATTATTATTTACGTAGATCAATTTTTGATAAATTTATCTTATGTTACAAATCATCCTGTTCCTCAAAATTAGTATTGTAGATTTGATTTGACGGAACCAAGGCAAATAGTTTCTGATTCTGCGGGTTCGATGGGAGAGGCCAATGCTGCGACATGTCCCAAAAATCGGTCTCTGCACCATGATTGCCGGCTCCAGCTGGCTTGCAGTCCCGGCGCATGCTCAAACCGGCCCGCAGCGGATGGTAGCGAAACGTGGTCAGCGCGCTGGGGTCGCACCGGCCGAATATGCCGCACGCGCGGCGGCCAGCGACCGGTACGAGATCGAAGCGGTGCGGATCGCGGCGGAAATCGGAGGTGCGCAACCTCGTCGGCATGATCGAGAATAATCACAGGATGTATCGAGCGGCTGATGCGCGAGGTCAAAGAAATGCGCCCCCCGGTTGACCTCGCTGCGCGAATGGATGCGAAGCAGCGGGGCAATTTCGTCGCTCCGCGGAAGGCCAACGGAGCCGGGTTCGACAACGCGTATCTGCGGCAGCAGGTCCCTGCGCACCAAGAAGCGCTCGCGCGCGTTGAGCCTTATGCCAAAGCACGGGTTGGATCCCACATTGCCCACGCCCCCAGCGCTGCCGGTCCCATCCGCCCGCATGAGCGGGCGCGCGATATCTCGCGGAAAAGATAGCGGGATCTGCAACCGTCGACCCCTGGAGTCGTCCAGACGAGGGTGAGCCTTGCATGCCCTCGAATTCCGATTGAGGAAGAAGCCAATGACAGAATTGAAAAAGCCACCCGAGATCAGCGCGGAAAAATGGGAAGGCGGCGGCGAAAGCGCGGGCGGTTCCTATCCAGCTCCCCGCCGCAGACGAAAGGGCGCTTCGAAACATGGCGGCCAGAGCGAGATCGCATATCACGGCTCTGGACAACTCGGCGATCAGGATGCTGGCCCCGACAATCCGAATGCGCCTGCCAAAGGCGGCTGACCCTTGTTCAACCGCCTTCGATCCTGATGCCCAAAGCCGCGATGCGCTCGACATCGCGATATTCTTCGCGGTCGAGCTCTTCGCCGAAGATGTCCGGGTCGATTTCGCTCGCCTCCATCCGCCACTCCGGTCCCAATTCTCCCATGAGCCGGGCTGCGAGCAACACCTCGCCCTCCACGACGGGGCTTCCGCAATACACCAGGATCTGGCCGCCCGGCTTGACGAGGTGGGTCGCCGCGAGCGTCCAGCTTACGGCCAGATCCAATCCCCGGTCCTCGCCGCCGTCGCGATATTGGCGATGTTCGCCGTCCACCATGTAGGGCGGGTTCATGACGACGGCGTCATAGGTCTGGTCCGGCAAAGCCGTAAGGTCGGCCATTGTCGTTTCCGCGGCGATATTCGCAGCCCGGGCGTTATGCCCGGCCATCCAGAGAGCCCTCGCGTTGATGTCCAGCAATGTCGCGCGCGCTGCCTTTCCGGCGCGCACGGCGCTGATTCCACCCGCGCCACTCCCGGCGCCGATGTCGAGAATATGTCCGTCCGAAGCGGGCAGTTCGCGCATAATGAAGGCAGCGAAGCGATACGTGTCAGGCCCGAAGAAAACGGCGTCCCGCTCCAGCGTCGGGAATGCAGAATGAACGAACAGCGCCCCGCCCAAGGACGACACGCGGATCAGCGGCCGAAGCCAGTGGCCTTGCGGCTCGATAAACGCGCCGCGCTCGAGGAGCGCCAGCAGATCAGCATCGATGTCGGCGGGCGAGAAGGGCAGCGACCACCCGAAGATATCGCGCAACGACCGAGCGCGCCGCCGATTTCGCTGCAGGTACCGCTGATGCGTCGCCGGTGTCGGCGTGACGAAATTATAATCGAGAGCTACCAGCCGATCGAGCAATTCGGCAAGCACCTGATCCGCGGCAGCCGGAGGTCTCAGCTCCATAAATGCTGGCGATACCGCTCGAAGCAGCGTGCACCGCAATGCAGGCGGATCAACGCGCCCTCTGCGATCGCAAGCGCCCGATCGGGATCCTCGGCAACCAGCGGCTCGATGACTTCGGCGTTCCACGCCTCGCTGTGCTTGACGTCCAGCACCGCGTGAAGCTCGAAATAGTGCCGTTCCCGGCCCGTGAAGGCGAGCCGCCGCAAACCTTGCGCGACCTTGGCTGCACGACCCGGCGCGGTAAGCTCGATTGCGCCAAGGGCGCCGACCGCGTGAAAGGCGTGTCGCCGCGACGTCGCCATCGCCGTCATGGCATTCGCAAGACAGAGGCTTTCCCAGACGGTCGTGTCGATCTCGGGCGTCAGTGCGAGGCGTTCGACCAACGCATCCAGCATCGGCCCGTGCATTCCCTTGCGGTTGCCGCGGCCCATCTCATCCCAGTAATTGCGGGCAAGTTCCAGTTTGGGGCGGACCGGCATCTTGATCTGGGCGAGCGCCACGAGATCGTCGAAGCCTGCCTCGCCTGCCGCCTCCTGCGTCATGAACCAGCGAAATTGCTCGACATCGGCTTCGGTCGCCAGCCAATCGAACAACGGATCTCCCTGGCCGGGGCCGTTGATCTCGAGTGCCTCGAACCAGCGGACGAACCCCGCAGGATCGCGCGGGACGCAAGCCGCTTCAGCGGCAACTTCGACACGAAGCGCCTCCAAGAATTCTGCTTCTTCGCAGGCCATTGCCTGGTCACGCGCAAGAGCGCCTCGCCAGTCGTGGGCCGGAAATCCCGGTTCCAGCCGCATTCGGTTCCAGGCCGCCAGTCGGCGCTGCGGTGTGTCGGCCCGATAGTCGCCCAGCACAGGTGCGCTCGAGAATTTGAGTTGCGTCGCCAAAATATGTTGTCCCCATCTGATGAGGGAGAGACGAGGGCGACGCACGCTTGTTCCGGCAGAATTGCCATACCTTTACATGCGTTATGCAAATAGTTCCGTGTCGAATCTCAGTGTCGCGCGTAATTGGCGGATGCGATTTCTTGGTGTTTCGGAAACCTGCGACCTCGGCTCGCTCTATCTTCGGTTGATCGAGGAGGGGCATGAAGTCCGCGTCTCGGTGAGCGAGCCGCTTGCCGATGGCACGATGCGCGGTCTGGTGCCCAGAACGGAAGATTGGCGCGCCGAGCTCGATTGGGTGCGCGCCGGCGGCCGAGGAAGCGCGATCCTGTTCGAAGCGGTGTCCGAAGGCTTGGGCGCGCTCGAGGACGATCTTCGCGCGCAGGGCTATAGCGTCATCGGCGGCAGCGCGTTCGGCGATCGTCTGGAGAATGACCGCGATTTCGCGTTCGGCCTGCTGGAAGAACTCGGTTTCGCAACCGCGCCCCAGCGGCGCTTCGACGATGCCGCGGCGGGCCACGCCTACATCGCGGAGCGTCCGCATCGCTACGCGTTGAAGTTCCACGGAGCAGGTGACGGAAGTGCGCGCAACTTCGTCGGCGTGCGCGACGACGGAGCCGATGTCGCGGCGGTGCTGCGTGCGGCGCGTGGGGCATCGCTCCCGCCTTTCGTACTCATGGATTTTGTGGCGGGCGTCGAGATGGGCATCGGCGGCTATTTCAACGGCGCACGCTTTCTCCGGCCGACCTGTCTCGACTGGGAGCACAAGCGGTTCTTTCCCGGCGATCTGGGCGAACTGACCGGTGAGATGGGGACGATCGCCACCTATCGCTCCAATGGCGAATTCTTTCGCCAGACATTGGAGCGGATCGAGCCGGCGCTGCGCGCGCACGGGCATGTCGGCTACGTCAATCTCAACACCATCGTGAACGAGAGCGGCATCTTCCCGCTCGAATTCACCTGTCGCTTCGGCTACCCCGGTTTCGCCGTCCTCGATCCTCTTCAGACCCGTGGTTGGGGGGATCTGTTCGCTCGCATGAGCGATCCGGAGAGCACCTATTTCGAAACAAGCGCAGATTTTTCGGCCGGCGTCGTCGTTACGACGCCGCCCTTTCCCTATTCGCGCAAGGAGGTCGAGGCTCCGGTCGGTCTCCCGGTCTGGATCGACAAGAAGCTGCACGCTGCGGATCGCGCACACATTCACTGGGGCGAGGTCGGGATGTCGCACGACATGATGGTCACGAGCGGCCTGTATGGCTGGTCCGCGGTCGTCACCGGCACGGGTCCGACTGTAGTTTCCGCCGCGTCCGCGGCCTATGAACATCTGGAGGCGCTGGCCATCTCGGACATGCGTTACCGCGAAGATATCGGCGATAAGCTGATCCGGAGCGATCTCGAACGCGTCCAGTCACTCGGCCTCATCTGATCAGCTGGGGAAGATAGGAGCACCATCCGCGAACGTATCGCAAATCGTTCGATAGTCGGAGGTCAGCTCCTCGCCAGCCCGAAGGTCCCGCGCCGCCACGTCGTCCCCGAAGGCGATGCCTTTGGACAGCGTATTGGGCGTTTCCGAATGATTGAAATGGCGTCCATTGTCTCCGCACAGCACCCAGAGGCGCGTAGCCGCGTGCAATGTCGAATAGGTTCTCAGAAAGCTTCCCAAGCCTTCCGGCAACTGCGCCAACTCGTAGTCTGCGTACACGCGATCGATTCTGCTATCGAACTGCCACACGAGCTGGCCCGCCCTCACCGGCTCCAGAAGAAAAACTCCTATTCCGTGAATGACGCTTGGCCGCAATTCGGTAGCCACGGTGAGCATGGGCAAATCTCCTTGCCCGCGCCGTAACGCAGCAAGCGACGACTACCATTCACTCAGATCAGGATTTGCAATTGCCTGCGGCGCCCGGAGGATAGGGTCGTCCCGACGGAGTGACGGCATCATCCCGCGAACGCTCGGCGTCGTCACTTCCTTTTCCTTTTGCGCGTTTTGCCGATGCCGGCACCTCATCGATATTTGCCTCGTCGGAAGCTGGAAGCGGATGGCGGCTAGCGGGCATCGGGCGCCTCGTCCGGGGCCGGATTAATCGGCCCAAGGTCGTCATCGAAATCCTCCCCCGGGTTGCCGCCGCCAGCGCCAGAGCCGCTACCGTGGACCTCCCCATTCGGTTCGATCCACGGCTTCCGGCCGCGCTCCTGCGCTTCGGGCGATTTACGGCCGTCTGCAATCATGCGACCTTGAAGCCTTCAAGGTTAATGGTCCGGGTCAGCTCCCGATTGCGCTCGTTTCCTAGCTGTGCGCGCAATTGGGGAAACAGCTTCTCTTCCTCCTCGCGCATATGATCCTCGATGTCGGCGCGGAAGCGCCGGACGGTCTCGAGAAACTTCGGTGAATTCGCCGGCGTGTTCGACAGCTCAAACAGGAATTGCTTCACATATCCATGCTCGCGATTCAGCTCGTCGGCCTCTTCCGAACGGCCGCTCTCCCGAAGCGCCGGATAGATCACATTTTCCTCTTCGATCGCATGTTTGGTCAGCGCATATTTGAGCTTGGCCAGCAACGCCGTCCGCTTGATCTTAGCATCATCGCCGCTTTCCTCGAGCGCGTCGAAAATTGCGCGGACCGCGTCATGCTCTGCCTTGAGGGCCTCGTCCCATTCTCCGGCAAAGTAGCTAGGCGCCTGCGCCGCGCCCTTCCGCGCCACCACGGCTGCGATGCCGGCCGCGGCGCCTGCGGCCAATGCACCGAGGAGAAAGCTCGTCTTGTTGTCGGAAACGCGCGCCGAATTGCTCCGCGAACGGGTAGTTGTCGCCATGGCTCGCTCCCTTCATTTGATATCGCCTAAACGCCACGACTGCTTCGGCCGTTCCCGCGAACGCAGTCAAAGTTTTCGAGTGGAGACCACCCCAAGTGACTGACTGGCGTCCACAAAAGTGCTTCAGCTCGGTGGGATCGATTGACGACTCAGCCTAGGCAATGAGCGAACCGAGCCTGCTTGCTTGGACGCATACTGCATTGTCTTCGTAAAGAGGCGTCTACCCGAGGGGTTTGGATGATGAAACGATAGCTCTATCCCGGCGGTGAAGCGCTCGCGTCATCGTCCCGGACATCGTCGAGATAGTCGCTCCACCACTGGTGCATGGAGACGCGCTCGTCCCAATACGACCCACGATTATAGATACCTCGCACGGCATTGGCGTCGGCATGAGCCAGCGAACGTTCGATCGCATCCGCGCTCCACCGGCCGCTCTCGTTGAGCAGCGTCGACGCAGTCGTGCGCAGACCGTGCGCCGTCACCACGCCCTTCGCGAACCCCATTCGTCGAAATGCCTGGTTGATCGTGTTCTCGCACTGCGGCTTTCGAGACGAGTGATAAGCTGGGAAGGCAAAGCCCGCCTCCCCGGTCAGCTGACGAAGTTCGTCGAGGCGCGCCAGAACCTGCCGCGAGAGCGGTACGGCATGTGGTCTGCGCATCTTCATCCGTTCCTGCGGGATCTTCCAGACTGCTGCCTCCAGGTCGAATTCGCGCCATTGCGCGAAGCGCAATTCGCCAGGCCGCGACATGACATGCGGCAATATCTGCATGGCGAGTCGCGTGACCGGACTTCCGCCGTATCTGTCCACTTCGCGAAGCAGCGCACCAAGCACTACAGGATCGACGATTGCAGCGTGATGGCATGCCTTCGGAGCCGTCAAGGCCCCCCGCAGCACAGATGTCGGATCGGTTTCGCCTCGACCCGTTGCAACAGCATATCTGAAAACCCGGCTGGCAAAGGACCGGCAACGCGCCGCCGTTTCGTGCCGACCCGACGCATCGATGCGCTTCAATGCGGCTAGCACTTCAACGGGTTTGAGATCGGCAATGGCGCAATTCGCTAGCGGCGACAGCTGTTCCAGGAGCCAGTTCGCTTTGCAGATCGTGGCGACCGCCCGACCTTCGGCAACGGTCTTGTCGATATATTCCGTCGCGACCTCGCCGAAGGTATTCGCTGCATTGAACTTGGCGACCAGCTTTGCGTGGCGCCGTTCGGTCACTGGGTCTCCACCCTCCCACACCTTTCGTCGAACCTCGTCGCGAAGACGGCGCGCTTCCGACAGTCCCACCTCCGGATAGCGTCCAAGGGCAATGCGCTTATCCTTGTCGTGCTGGCGATACTTGAAGCGCCACAGCTTCGACCCGCTCGGATGTATCTCTAGGAAGAGCCCATTCGCATCTGCTCGCTTATAGACGCGCGCCTGCGGCCGAAGTGCTCGTATCTCGATATCTCTTAGGGCCATCGCCTTCCCTTCCTAGCAAAGCGAGCTGGCCATTCAGATGAATCGGCCTGAACTCGCGAGCCCTTGGATCGATGCGTATGGGCATCGATCCCATGGCCCCATTTATGGCCCCATCGGTGGCCCCACTTTCCTCCAGATGATCTAGAACGAAATGAGACCGATTGGGACAGCACAAGCTAGAAAGTGGCAGATTTCTGCCGTTTTGTCGATCGATATGAGATGTCATGAAAAGAACAAATGGTGCCCCTGGTCGGACTCGAACCGACACTCCTTGCGGAACTCGATTTTGAGTCGAGCGCGTCTACCAATTCCACCACAGGGGCACGGCGACGCTGCCTAGCCGAGCGTAGAAGGCGGAGCAATATGGCGAGCGATAGAGGCTAGCCAAGCGCACACGAGCAGCAACGCCCAGCTCTTTAGCAACGAACCCGTGATAGAGCCAAATACTGCTCGCGGAAAATACCGATTCCTTTACCGCGGTATAATCTTTCGGCGGAGACTCAAAGTTATTGAGAATGCCGAATTCTGACTATACGTCATGTGTCAGGGGATTTATTCGGGGGTAGTCGGAGTGGCGTTCAAAGATGGTTGTCGGGCTTTAAGCCCGATTGGTTTTGTGCGCGCGTCGGTATTGGCCATAGCGCTGACTACGGCAACATCTTGCGGCGGAGGCGGAGGTGGGGGAGCGCCAACCCCTTCGCCTTCCCCGTCCAACCAGGCGCCCTCGTTTACATCGATCAATGCGGCGAGCGTGTCGGAAAACAGCGCTGGGGCGATCTATCTGGCGGCCGCCACAGACCCTGAGGGTAACGCCATCACATTCTCGATCGCGGGTGGCCCGGACGTATCGCGCTTCAATATTACGACCGCAGGTCAGCTCAGCTTCAAGACGCCGCCGAATTACGAGCTTCCGGATGACGCCGATAAGGACAATGTCTATCGCGTGACCTTAGCCGCGAGCGATGGCCGCGCTTCGAGCGTACTGGATCTTGCCGTAACGGTAACCAACGACCCGGAAGGCGTCTTCGTCCGCCGGATCGCAACCGGCTTCGCCGATCCGGTAGATGTGTCGATCGTCAACGCGTCCACCTTGCTCGTGGCAGAAAGGGACGGGAACGTCTTTGCGTTCGATGTCCCGAGCGGCCGGAAAACCCTGCTGATTCGCATTCCAGATAGTCTTGGATCACTGGAATTGCATGCCATTGCCGCTTCGAAAACCTACGCAAATGACGGGTCATTCTACCTGCTGTACAGCAACCCCCTAACGAGGATCGAAAAATATGCCCGCAACAGTTCGGGCGCAACGGCGTTGGCCAGCTTCAATCCGGTTCTTACCGTAGGCGAGGCATTTAGCAGCTATCGCGCGGAGCGCGGATGGCTCCATGTCGCTGACGATGGCGACTTGTTCGCAGCGATGGGAGACGGCCGCAGTTTGACCATGGAGAGTGAGGCCCAATCGGGTCGCCTGCCTTTCGGAAAACTATTCAGATTGAGACTGAAACCAGACCCGTATGCGGGCGCCGCCGTCGGGCCTTTCTACTTGTCCACTCAGCTCGCGAAGGGCTTGCTTAGCCCGCAGGGGGGCGCGCTGTTGGCAGATGGTCGTGTCCTCCTCACAGACCGCGGCAATGTCTGGGCCGAGGTCAACCTTGTGGATCCGCGTCAGCCGCCCGCCAATCTTGGCTGGCCTTACAAGGATGGCAGCCTACTGCTTAAGCCGTCGCCGCCAGCGAATCTCGTCGATCCGATTCTGGCATATGAGGCGAACGGAGACTTGTCGCCGGACGGACAGATCGTGGGAGGAGCGGTAAGCGCCGGTCCGATCATCTCATTGCGCGATCGTTTCCTGTTCGCCGATCAGCGTGGCGCGATATTCGCGCTGCCGCTTGCGGCCATCAAGCTAGGGCAAACATTGGGACTGGCCGCGGCAGAGAGACGCACCGCGGATTTTGCGCCAGATCAAGGTGTGATCAATGGCCCTCGCGCGCTGAAAGCCGACGCCAACGGAATCATTTACATTCTGGACTTCGACGGCGACATCTTCCGCGTCGACGCTCGCTAGCGATCCTTTAGCTCCGCGGCGCCTGGCGGCGATAGCTGAGGGCTTCGGCGATGTGGACGCGGCCGATGCCTTCGCTGGCGGCGAGATCGGCGATGGTGCGGGCGACGCGGAGGACGCGGTGGAAGCCACCGGGCGGAGAGGCGCATCGCGTCCGCCGCTTGCGCGAGGAGCTTGCGGCCGGGCTCGTCGGGCGTCGCAACCGCATCGAGCAGATCGCCGTCCGCCTCGGCATTGGTGCGCGGCCCCTGCCCTTTGTAGCGCGCCGTCTGCACCGCGCGGGCTGCGGCGACGCGCGCAGCGACCTCGGCCGATCCTTCGGCGGGAGGCGGGAGCACCAGATCGGCGGCGCTGACCGCCGCGACTTCGACATGAAGATCGATCCGGTCCAGCAGCGGGCCGCTCACCTTGGCCTGATAATCCGCCGCACATTTGGGCGCGCGCGAGCAGGCGAGCGCGGGATCGCCGAGATGGCCGCAGCGGCAGGGGTTCATCGCCGCGATCAGCTGCACCCGCGCCGGAAAGACGACATGGGCATTGGCGCGTGCGACGCTGACATTGCCGGTCTCGAGCGGCTGGCGCAGCGAATCGAGCACGGGCCGCTGGAACTCCGGCAGCTCGTCGAGGAACAGCACGCCGAGATGTGCAAGACTGACCTCGCCGGGGCGGACCTTGAGCCCGCCGCCGACCAGCGCGGGCATTGACGCCGAATGGTGCGGCGCGCGGAACGGGCGGGCGCGGACCAGCCGGCCGCCGTCGAGCGCACCCGCGACGCTCGCGACCATCGACACCTCCAGCGCCTCGGAGGGCGTCAGCTCGGGTAGGATGCCTGGCAGGCAGGCCGCGAGCAGCGATTTGCCCGCGCCCGGCGGCCCGGTCATCAGCAGATTGTGGCCACCCGCCGCGGCAATCTCGAGCGCGCGCTTGGCGGTCTCCTGTCCTTTGACCTGCGCGAGATCGGGGCCGGCCGGAGGCGGATCGGCGGGACCGGGTTGCGGCGGCGACAGCGCTGCGCCGCCGCGCAGGTGATTGGTGAGCGCAATGAGATCGGGAGCGGCGACCACCTCGACATCGCCCGCCCACGCCGCTTCCGGCCCTTGCGCCGCGGGGCAGATCAGCCCCAGCCCGCGCTCCGATGCATGGAGCGCCGCGAGCAGCACGCCGGGGGACGGCATCAGCCGCCCGTCGAGCCCGAGCTCACCGACCGCGACATAGCCCGCCAGCGTCTCAGCATCGAGCGCGCCCATCGCGGCCAGCAGGCCGAGCGCCACCGGCAGATCGTAATGCGATCCCTCCTTGGGGAGATCGGCGGGCGACAGGTTCACCGTGATCCGCTTGGGCGGCAGCGACAAGCCGATCGAGGCGAGCGCGGCGTGGACGCGCTCACGGCTCTCGTTCACCGCCTTGTCGGGAAGCCCGACCATGAGGAATTTGGGCAACCCGCTCGCGACCTGAACCTGCACTTCGACCGCGCGCGCCTCCAGTCCCAGAAACGCGACCGTGGCGACATGCGCGACCATAAACGAAGCCCCCCGGCGATGAGCCGCCACCTTGGAGCGACGAATGCGATAAGTCGAGCCTTGGCAGGCCGTTCGGCGCCAACCACATCGCCAGTATGGACGCACGCGCAACCTGGATATCGCTCGGCCGCAAGCCCGCCGTCCGGACGGGCCTGTTCGTGCTCGGCCTGCTGCTGATCGCCGCCTCGCCGATCGTCGGGATCGTGCCCGGGCCCGGCGGCGTCATCGTGTTCGGCGCTGGGCTCGCGCTGGTGCTGAAATACAGCGAATGGGCGAAGCGCCGCTACGTTGCCTTCAAGCGCCGCCATCCCAAGAAGGGCGAATGGGCTGACTGGGGCCTGAGGCGCCGCAGCGCCCGCCGCCGCGAGCGCATCCGAAAGGCGGAAGAAGTGGAAACCGCGCTGCCGGGCGATTGACTTTCGCGCCCCTCCGCCGTATCGGCGCCGGCAACGGTCGCGGCCCTCGTGCTACGCGGCCCTTTTCATTCGATTTCACAAGGTATGAGCGATGAAGCGCACCTTCCAGCCCAGCAATCTCGTGCGCAAGCGGCGTCACGGCTTCCGGACCCGCTCGGCGACAGTGGGCGGCCGCAAGGTTCTGGCGGCGCGCCGCGCCCGCGGCCGCAAGAAGCTGTCGGCCTGACGATCCTCCGGCGGCGGGCGGATTTCCTCGCCGCTAACCGGGGTCTGCGCGCACCGACCACCGGCTTCGTGCTGCTGGTCCGCGACCGTGCCGATGGCGATACCGCCATGCGATTCGGCATTACCGTCACCAAGAAGATCGGCAACGCCGTAGTGCGCAACCGCATGAAGCGGCGCTTTCGCGCGTTGGCGCGCGAGATGCTGCCGGCGAGCGGAATCGCGGGGGCGGATCATGTTTTCATCGGCCGCAATAGCGGGATCGAACGCCCCTTCAATGATCTGCGCGCCGATCTCGCGAAGGCGCTGGAGCGGGTCGCACGGGGCGAAAGCGCCGTCCGCCGCCAGCCGCAGCCCCGGCGGTGATCGCGAAGGCGCTTATCCTGGTCGCGCGCGGCTGGCAGATCGGCCCGTCGCGCATCCTTCCGCCAAGCTGCCGGTACAGCCCCAGCTGCTCCGCCTATGCAATCACCGCCTTGTCGCGCTATGGGGCGCTGCGCGGGGGGTGGCTTGCGCTCAAACGCCTGCTTCGCTGCCACCCCTGGGGCGGCTGCGGCCATGATCCCGTTCCGTGACTTTCGCTGCATGAGGAAAGCCGAGTGACCGACCACCGCAACATGATCCTTGCGGTCATCCTGTCCGCCATCGTCCTGTTCGGATGGGGTTTCGTGACGGAGCGCTATTTCCCGACTGCGGACAAGGCGTCGACCAAGTTCGTCGATGGCAAACAGGTCGCGGTGCAGCAGCCGAGCGCCGGCCCCGCCGCGCGCACCCCCGCCGCCATCCGCAGCCGCAACGTGGTGCTCGGCGAAAGCCCCCGCGTCGCGATCGAAACGCCTTATCTCAAGGGCTCGATCAACCTGCGTGGCGCCAACGTCGACGATCTGGTGCTCACCACCTACAGCCAGACGATGGCGGCCAATTCGCCGCCCGTTCGCCTGCTGTCGCCGGCTGGCGCGCCCAACGCCTATTTCGCGAGCTTCGGCTGGACCGGTGACGGCGTCGCGCTCCCCGGCCCCGAAACGATGTGGACCGCGAGCGGCAACCGGCTCGCACCCGGCGCGCCGGTGACGCTCTCCTGGACCAACCCGACCGGCCAGCGCTTCGACATCGCGCTCAGCATTGACGGCAAGTTCATGTTCAAGGTCGACCAGACGGTCACCAACACCGGGCCGGGCGCAATCGCGGCGCGGCCCTACGCCCTCATCAGCCGTGTCGGCAAATCGCCCGATCCGGACAGCTGGACGGTCCACACCGGCCCGATCGGCGTGTTCAACGGCGCGGCCGAATATGGCGTCGATTTCAAGGATCTCGACAAGGAGCCGGTGTCGCGCTTCTCTTCGCGCGGTGGTTGGCTCGGCTTCGGCGACAAATATTGGCTGACCGCGCTGGTGCCCGATCAGGCCGCATCGATCGACGCCGCGTTCCGCCGCGGCGGCGGCGACAGCTATCAGGCCGATTTCACCGTCCAGCCCGCGATCGTTGCGCCGGGCAAGGCAGTGCGCGCCACTTCGCGCCTGTTTGCCGGCGCCAAAGAAGTCGAGCTGCTCGACCGCTATGAGGACCAGCTCGGCATTGCGCAGTTCGATAAGGCGATCGACTGGGGCTGGTTCTACTGGTTCGAGAAGCCGATCTTTTACCTGCTCCACTGGCTGTTCGTGACGATTGGCAATTTCGGCGTTGCGATCATCTGCCTCACTTTCATCGTCCGGCTCGTGATGTATCCGATCGCGCAGCGCCAGTTCGCGTCGATGGCGAAAATGCGCGTGCTGCAGCCGAAGATGAAGGCGCTGCAGGAGCGCTTCAAGGACGACAAGCCGCGCCTTCAGCAGGAGATGCTGAAGATGTATCAGGCGGAGAAGGTCAATCCGTTCGCGGGCTGTCTGCCGATCCTGCTCCAGATCCCGGTCTTCTATGCGCTCTACAAGGTGCTGCTGCTCTCGGTGGAAATGCGGCATCAGCCGTTCGCGCTGTGGATCAAGGATCTGTCCGCGCCCGATCCGCTGACCCCGGTCAATCTGTTCGGCTTCCTGTCGTTCACCCCGCCCGCATTCCTCGCGATCGGCGTCCTCCCGATTTTGCTCGGCATCACCATGTGGCTGCAGTTCAAGCTCAACCCGGCGCCGATGGACCCGATCCAGAAGCAGGTGTTCGGCTTCATGCCGTGGGTGTTCATGTTCATCATGGCGCCGTTCGCAGCGGGGCTTCAGCTTTACTGGACCGTCTCGAACATCCTCACCATCGCCCAGCAGAAGTGGCTCTACAGCCGCTTTCCGGGGATGAAGGAGGCAAGCGAGGCCGAGGCGAAGACGTGAGCGGGGACGAAACCCCCGGCGCCGCTGAGACTGCAGAGGCGGAAGAAGCCGCGCGCAAGATCTTTGCAGGCCCGATCGCTTTCCTGAAATCGGCGCCGACGCTCAAGTTCCTGCCCGATGCCGCGGCGCCGGAGGTCGCTTTCGCAGGCCGCTCCAACGTCGGCAAGTCGTCGCTGATCAACGCGCTCACCAACCGTAAGGCACTGGCGCGTACGTCGAACACGCCGGGGCGGACGCAGGAGCTCAACTTCTTCGATGTCGGCGAGCCGCTGCTGTTCCGGCTGGTCGATATGCCCGGCTACGGCTTTGCCAAGGCGCCCAAGGATGTCGTCCGCCAGTGGCGCTTCCTGGTGAACGATTATCTGCGCGGCCGGCAGGTGCTGAAACGCGCGCTGGTGCTGATCGACGCGCGCCACGGCATCAAGGATGTCGATCGCGAGATCTTGAAGATGCTCGACGATGCCGCCGTCAGCTACCGGCTGGTGCTCACAAAGGCGGACAAGATCAAGGCGAGCGAACTCGCCGCCGTCACCGCACGCACCGCCGAGGAAGCCGCCAAGCGACCCGCTGCCCACCCGGACATCATCACGACCTCGAGTGAAAAAGGCATGGGGCTGGCCGCGCTACGCGGGGCGGTGGTCGAAGCGATCGGGTAGCCGGGCCGCGGTTGCCCTCTCCGCTGCCCCCGTCTAACCATCCCCGATGCTAAAGCTCATTATCGGCAACAAGGCCTATTCCTCCTGGTCGCTGCGGGGATGGCTGGCGGTGAAACAGTCCGGCCTCGCGTTCGAGGAAATCACCGTCCCCATGTTCGACGAAACGTGGAACGCGCGGACGCACGGTGACGAGTTCGCGCCATCGGGTGGCAAGGTGCCGATCCTGTGGGACGACCAGACCGTGATCTGGGACAGCCTCGCGATCGTCGAATGGCTATCCGACAAATGCGGGCGCGACCGTTTCTGGCCCAAGGACGAGGCGGCGCGTGGCATGGCGCGGTCGATGGCGGCCGAGATGCATTCGAGCTACCCGAACCTGCGCCGCGATCTCGGCATGAACGTGCGCAAGACCTTCCCGCCGCGCGACCTGTCGGACGAGGTGAAGCAGGAGATCCTGCGCATCTTCGAGCTGTGGGCGCAGGCGCGCGCGCGGCATGGCGCGGGCGGCCCCTATCTCTTCGGGTCGTTCAGCGCGGCGGACATCATGTTCGCGCCGGTGGCGACACGCTTCGTCACCTATTCGGTCCCGCTGCCCCGCTTCGCGGCGGCCTATGTCGATACGATCCTCAGCCACCCGTGGATGCGCGAATGGATCCAGGCTGCGCAGGACGAGCCGTGGGTGATCGAGCAATACGAGCTGGAGGATAGCTGATGCGGATCGCGCCGCTGTTCGCCTTGCTGCTCCTCGCCGGCTGCGAGCAGCCGCCAGCCGCGCCGACCGCCGAGCAACCGCAGCAGCCCGCCGCCGCGCCGCAAGCCGATGTCAGCATCGAGACGCTGCGCCGGATCGGCGATCGCTTCGATGCCGCGCAGATCAACAAGGACGCGGCCGCGCTCGAAGTGCTGGTCGCAGACGATTTGGTGTTCGTCGGCAGCGACGGGCAACGCCAGGACAAGCGGGGCTTCATCGCTGGCTACACCGATCCCGACGTGACCTTCGATCCAATCGCGATCAAGGATCGTGTCTTCATACCGCTCGGCCCAGACGCCGGTCTCGTCGGCGGCGATGTGGTGCTGAGCGGCACCTCGGACGGGCAACCCTTCGCCAGCCGCATCCGCTTCGCCGACACCTTCCGCCGCGTCGATGGCGAATGGAGGGCGGTCCACATCCAGTCGACGCGGGTGCAGGAGCCCGATCAGCCGTAAGGCGTGCCATCCTTCCGCGTGTAGCGGTTTCCCGCCGCGTCCCAATGCAGATCGGCGTCGGGATAATGGCAGTCGCCCGCCTCCGGCCCGCTAACGGCGAGGAACAGGCAATCGGCATCGCCGCGGTTGACGATATGGTGGCCGTTGGCGGCGCCCATCGGGAAGGCCGCGCAGTCGCCGGCCTTCAAGACGATCTCGCCACCCTCCTCGATCAGCACGCCCTCGCCTTCCAGCACGACCACCAATTCGTCGATCGCGTCGTGCCAGTGACGCTGGCTGGAGACGCCGCCCGGCTCGACCCGCACCAGGCTGGCGCCGATCGTGGACAGGCCGGCGGCCGGCGCCAGACGACGGAAATGCCGTCGCGCCATGGCCGTGGCATAGGGCTCAGGATAGGACGTCCGGTTGGTCTCGGGGGTGGCGTCGAGGTCGATCTTGGGCATCGCTGCGTCTCCGCTGGGCAAGCTGGTGCGGCGTTGCTACGCCCATCGCCATGACCATCGCAATCGATCCCGTCGATCTTGCCGCGCGGCTCATCGCCTGCCCCAGCATCACCCCGCGTGAGGGCGGTGCGGTCACCGTGCTTGCCAACGCGCTGGAGCCGCTGGGCTTCACCTGCCATCGCTTTCTTTCGGGCGATGCACCGGACGGACCGGTCGAGAATATGGTCGCGACGCGGGGCAGCGGCGGGCCGCATTTCGCCTTTGCCGGCCACGTCGATGTCGTGCCGCCCGGACCGGGCTGGACGAGCGATCCGTTCGCGCCCGAAGTGCGCGGCGGCATTCTCTACGGGCGCGGCGCAGTCGATATGAAAGGCGGTATCGCGGCGTTCGTCGCCGCGGCGGCACAGGTGCGCGAGCATCCAGGAACGCTCAGCCTGCTCATCACCGGCGACGAGGAAGGCCCGGCGATCCACGGAACCCGCGCGATCATGGACTGGATGGCGGAGCGCGGCATCCGCCCCGAGATGATCCTGATCGGCGAGCCTACGTCCGAGGCCCGGCTGGGCGATGTGGTCAAGATCGGCCGCCGCGGATCGGTCAACATGGACATCGTCATCCCTGGCGTGCAGGGCCATGTCGCCTATCCGCACCGCGCCGACAATCCGATCACCAAGCTCGGCCGCGTGCTGACCGCGCTCGACGCGCTGCATCTCGACGACGGAACCGACGCGTTCCAGCCTTCGAACCTGGAAGTCACCGACGTCGAGACCGCGAACCCGGCGGGGAACGTCATTCCCGGCGAGGCCCGCGCGCGGCTGAACATTCGCTTCAATAACCTGCATCGCGGTGATGATCTGGTCGATCTGGTACGCCGCACGGTTGAACAGGAGGCGCCGGGGTCGCGGGTCGATGCGCGCGTGTCGGGCGAGGCGTTCCTGACGCCGCCGGGCCGACTCTACGACATCGTCACCGAAGCGATCCGCGCCGAGACGGGTATCGAGCCGAAGCTGTCAACGAGCGGCGGTACGTCCGACGGGCGCTTCCTCATCGCGCTATGCCCGGTGGTCGATTTCGGCCTGCCCAACGCGACGATGCACAAGCTCGACGAGGCCGCGGCGGTGGACGATTTGCACGCGCTGACGCGTATCTATGCCCGCGTCATCGGGGCCGCGCTGGGCGGCTAGGCGCTGCGCGAGAAGGGCAGAACCTCGCTTCTGAGATCGAAGGCGGTCGCGAGTTCGGGCCGGAAGTTGGTCGCGCTCCCGCCGCCGCCCGCCTTGGCGTCGTACATCGCGATGTCCGCGGCACGCATCAGATCGGGCAATTCGGTGCCGTCGTCGGGGCTGATCGCGATGCCGATCGAGGCGCCGATGCGGACGCGGCGCCCGCCGACTTCATAAGGCGCCGAGATGACGGCCAGTGCCTTGCGCGCGATCCGAGCCGCTTCCTCACGCGTTCCCGCGCCCGGTAGCAGCATGGTGAATTCGTCGCCGGCGAGGCGCGCCAGCACCGGCGCGGGCGCGTCGGTGCGCGTCTCGGTATTGAGCACGACGCGCAGCCGCGTCGCGACGATCGCCAGCAGCTTGTCGCCCTGCGCGTGGCCGAGGCTGTCGTTGACGTCCTTGAAGCCGTCGAGATCGACGAACAGCAGCGCCATCGGCGCCGCGTCCTCGGCGAGCAGCCGCTCTGCCTCGTGGCGGAAATGGATGCGGTTGGGGAGCGCGGTAACCGGATCGTAAAGTGCCAGCGCGGCCACGTCGTCGAGGTTGGAGCGCACCTGCTCGAACAGGCTGTCCACCGCGGCCGCGACGCCGGGCATCTCGGCGCGGACGGCGGCAGGCGCAGGCGAATGGAGATCGCCGGTTTTCACCGCGAGCAGGCGATTGACGAGCTCGCGATTGGCGCGCGCCTGCGCAGCGTTCGGGCGCTCCGAGGCGATCCACACGACGGTCAACGCGAAGAGGCCGATACCGGCGGCGGCGGCGACCTGCTCGCCCAGTCCCACCAGCATGACGAAGCCAGCGAGCGTGAACAGGAAGGATGCCAGCCCCGCGGTGAGCGAGAACAGCAGGCTTCCACATTGAGACAGGGCTGGGCGCATCGCCACTTTGTTCGTCCCGCACGCTCATGCCGCAGCGCGGAATCGCGCAACCGGCAGACACCGGGAATACCGGGATCAGCCTTAACTTTTGGTCAACTCCGCCGCCGCCTCAACACGATATACAATGCGCCAAGGCCACCATGACGGGGATGAGCGCCGCGCACCGCGGCGATCGAACCGGCATGACGCGATGCCGCGAGCCAGTCTGCGACAGCGGCGCGGATCGCTCCGCGGCCAACGGGGCGGTCGCGGCTCGTTGGCGGCTTTCCGGTCACCAGCAGCAGCACGCGCGCACCGGTGGCGATCGCCTGCTCCAGCCGCGCATCCAGGAGAGAATAGGCCGTCGCGAGATTGTGGCCGTGCAGATCGACGCTGAAATCCGGCGAAACCAGCCCGCGCGACAGCCGTTTGTCCCAGCTTCCATCGAGCGTGACCCCCGGCTGCGGACGCGCCGGCTGCGTAATCGAAGGTGCAACCGGCCGGGCGGGTAGCCGCGGCGGCGTGGTCGTGACCGGCTCACGCGCAGGCGGGTCGCTCCCGGCGCGAGGCGCCGCGCCATGGATCGGCCGCACCGAAGCGATGACCTTCGCCCAGAGCGCGGATTCCGCGTCGGACAGGCGGCGCATGGCCGCTCAGCGGACGCCGAGACGCGCCAGCGTTCCGCGCGGCACCAGCACGACCGCGCTGCCGCCCGCCTGCATGCCGCCGGCGATCCGCGCGGCGTCCTCGCCCGCGCCCCAGAAGGTGTCGAAGCGGTTGGTGCCCTTGATCGCGCCACCGGTGTCCTGCGCCACCCACGGTCCGCTAGCCTCGGGCCTGTCCATCGCCAGCAGCACCATCGCGCCAAGCGGCACGAAGGCAGGATCGGCAGCGACCGTGACGCGCGGACTGACCGGCACGCCGAGCGCACCGAGCGGCCCCGGCCCGGTCAGCTCGCGGAAGAAGATATAACTCTTGTTCTCGCGCATGATCGCGCGGCCTTCCTCCGGATTGGCGCGGAGCCAGGCGATGATGCCCTGCATGTTGGCCTGGCCGGGCTGGAGCAGCCCGCGCTCGCGCAGCGTCCGGCCGATGGCGACATATTCGCGCCCGTTCTGCCCGGCATAGCCGATCCGCATCACGCCGCCGTCAGGCAGCAGCAGACGGCCGGAGCCCTGAATCTGCAGGAAGAACAGTTCGATCGGGTCCGCCGCCCAGCCGATCTCCAGCCCGCGGTTGGCGAGCGCGCCGTCGTAGATGGCGCCGCGGTCATAGTAGAGGACGTAGGCCCCGCGCTCGTCGATCCGCCCGCGACCTTTCTCTCCGGTCAGAGGATTGGTCTCGAGCAGATCGGGGGGCTTGGCGTAGACCGGCGCGGGGTAACCGGGCCCCGGCGTGCGCGAACCCCGGATCTGCGGCTCGAAATAGCCGGTGGCGAATGCCTCGCCGCTGCCGACCTGCACCGGCTCGAAGAAGCGCTGAATGAAGCCGGACAGGCTGATGGTCCCACGATTGGCGGGATCGGAGGCGAAGGCGCAGGCGGCGGACCAGTCGGCTGGCTGCGTCATGCCGGTGGCGTCGGTGCGCTTCAGAAGCTGCGGGCAGCTTGTCCGAAACGCGTCGATCACCTGCTGCGCGCGGCTCTCGTCGATCGCCGGCAGCGCGGCCGGACGGACGCCGGCGGCGACGGCATTATAGGGAATCGTCGCGCTCGGCGTCGGGGTTGCAGACGGGCGCTGCGCCTGGCCGGGCGGCGCTACGGACGGCTTGGGAACGCACGATGCGAGGAGCATCATTGCCAGCGATAGAGCGGTGATCGCCCCCCGGCGCATAGGATCAGGCCTCGTCGGTTTCGACGAGCAGCCAGTTGGGATCGTCCGAAGCGAGCGAACGCTGGAAGGTCCATAGATCGTGGGTTTCGACCGCATCGGTCAGCGATCCGGCGACGACACCGCCGTCCTTGTCGCGTGTCACGGCCGCGATGTCGGCATCGAACCGCACGGTGACGCGGGCGTCATGGCCCACCAGCTCCGCGCGCTCGATCACCGCGCGCTCGATCGCAACCAGACGATTGTTGAGCACATGGCCATCCGCCTCACGCTGGGTGATCGCCGCTTCGAACGATTCGCGGACGTCGTCGGCGACCAGCGCGCGCAATTCCTCGCGATCGCCCTTCCAGAAGGCTTCGAGGATCATGCGGTAGGCGGCCTGCGCGCCTTCAAGAAAACGCGCCACATCGAAAGACGGATCGGCGGCGATGACCTGGCGTACGCCAGCCGCAGCGGATTCTTCGAACGCCATTCCGGCGGCCTCGCCGCGGTCGCGCGCAGGTTCGGCGGCGGGCGCCGTGGCGCCGGGCACCGCCTCGGGCCGCGTGACCGGCTGCTGCTCGTGCCCCGTGCGGCGGCCAAGCACGGCGTAGAGCCGAAGCCCGACGAACAGGGCGACCATCGCCAGCAGGACAATCTCGACCGTCAACAAAATTCTCCGAAAATCCGGTCCCGCCTACATAGGCCCGCAGGCAGCATCTTTCAAACGCCCATACGCTTTACGTCCGGCGCAGTAAAATGTTGCGCTGGCGCGAGGGGGCAAATGTTGCGCGGACCGCGCGCGGCTGCTACCCGCCGCCGCGAAGTGCGGTCCACTGGCCGTCACGTCCCATATTCCCGAAAAAGGTGCAAGCGATGGCCGAAGAACAGGGCGCAGCCGATGTGCAGGCGAACGGCGCGGACAATTTCCCGCAGGTCGGCCTGATTTCCCAATATGTGAAGGACTTGTCGTTCGAAAATCCGAACGCGCCGGCGGTGTTCCAGTGGCAGTCGCAGCCGCAGATCGACGTGCAGTTCAACATCTCGGTCCAGACCGTCGGCGAGGAGCTTCACGAGGTCACGCTAAAGACCGAGATCAATGCGCGCGCCGAGGGCAACACCGCCTTCCAGGTCGAGATCGCCTATGCCGGCCTGTTCGGCATCCGCAACCTCGATCAGGAACAGATGCAGCCCTTCCTCCTCGCCGAAGCGCCGCGCCTGCTGTTCCCGTTCGCCCGCCGCGTCATTGCCGATGCGGTGCGCGACGGCGGCTTCCCGCCGCTGATGATCGACCCGATCGACTTCCACGCACTCTATCTGCAGCGTGCCGGCGAAGCGCAGGGCAGCACGGCGGAAGGGGCGATCGGCGGGATCACCGGCCAGGCCTGAGCCAGGCTACGGGGGTGGATTCCCGGCCATGAACCTTTCCAAGGCCATCGGCACGATCGGCGGGCTGACCATGGTCAGCCGCGTCTTCGGCTTCCTGCGGGAGATGCTGATGTCGCGCATCATGGGCGCATCGGGCGCCGCCGATGCCTTCCTGGTCGCGTTCCGCCTCCCCAACACCTTCCGCCGCCTGTTCGGCGAAGGCGCCTTCTCCGCCGGCTTCGTGCCGCTGTTCAGCCAGCGGCTGCACGGATCGGGCGGTATACAGGACGCCAAGAAATTCTCGGAGGAAGTGCTGGCGGTGTTCCTGCCGACGCTTTTCCTATTCACTTTGGTGTTCGAGCTGGCGATGCCCCTCTTCGTCTGGGCGATCGCGTCGGGCTACGCCGATGAGCCTGCGAAATTCGACTTTACCGTCTTCCTCACTCGCATCACCTTTCCCTATCTGTTGCTGATCAGCCTGGTCTCTCTCTTCTCGGGCGTGCTCAACTCGCTGACCAAGTTCGCAACCGCCGCCTTCGCGCCGGCGCTGCTCAACATCGCGATGCTCGGCGCGCTGCTGATCGTCCCCGACGGCGGCGCCAGGACCGCGACCGCGCTCGCCATCGGCGTCACCGTCGGCGGCTTCCTGCAGCTCGCATTGCTCTGGAACAGCGCGCGCAAGGCCGGCGTTTCGCTCCGCCTCCGCCGCCCGCGCATCACGCCAGGGGTGAAGCAGTTCTTCGTCGTGGTCATCCCGGCGACGCTCGGCGCGGGCGTCTATCAGATCAGCCAGTTCATCGACACATTCTTCGCGACGCGGCTGCCCGAAGGATCGATGTCCTACCTTAACTATTCGGACCGGCTGAACCAGCTTCCCTTGTCGGTTATCGGCACCGCGCTCGGCACCGCGATCCTGCCGCAGATCAGCCGCTTCATCGCCAAGGGCGATCCGGGCGAGGCGGCGAAGGTGCAGGGCAAGGCGGTCGAGCTGTCGATGCTGCTCTGCCTCCCCGCCGCGCTGGCGCTGGGCGTCGCCGCGGTGCCGCTGGTCTCCGCGCTGTTCCAGGGCGGCCGCTTCACCGCGGAGGACGCCTATATCACCGGCAACGTGCTCGCGATCATCGTCGCTGGCCTGCCCGCTTATGTGATGGTGAAAGTCATCACGCCGGGCTTCTACGCGCGTGAGGACACCAAGACGCCGGTCAAGACCGCGGTGATCGTGCTCGTCGCCAACGTCGCGCTTAATTTCGCACTGATTCCCTTCTTCGGCATCTACGGCCTGGCATTCGTCATCGCCTTCTGCTCGTGGCTCAACTGCCTGATGCTCTACGTCATCCTGTCGCGTCGCGGCCATTTCCGGATCGAAGGCTGGCTGTGGGGACGGATCGCGCGACAGCTCTTCGCCGGCCTGCTGATGGTCGGGGTGCTGGTAGCGCTGCGCTATGTCTTCGCCGGCTGGTTCTCGGGATCGGTGATCGAGCGGATGATCGCCGTCGTCACCATCGTCGGTGCCGGCGTCGCGGTCTATTTCCCGGTCGCCTGGTTCATCGGTGCGATGGACAAGGAAGACCTCTACCTCCTCCTCAGGCGCAAGCGGGTGCAGCCATCATGATGCGCGTCGTCTCCGGCATCCAGCCGACCGGCAATCTCCACCTCGGCAATTATCTCGGCGCGATCCAGCGCTGGGTGAAGATGCAGGACGAGGCGGAGTGCATCTTCTTCCTCGCCGATCTCCACGCGATCACGGCCTACAATGATCCCGCGGAGCTTACCGCCAACATCCGTGCGATGGCGGCGGCGCTGATCGCCTGCGGCGTCGATGCGGAGCGCTCGATCCTGTTCAACCAGGCGCGCGTCCCCGCGCATCCCGAGATGGCGTGGCTGCTCAACGGCACCGCGCGGATCGGCTGGCTCAACCGGATGACCCAGTTCAAGGAGAAGTCGGGCAAGAACCGCGAAGGCGCGAGCGTCGGTCTGTTCGCCTACCCCGTCCTCCAGGCCGCCGACGTGCTGCTCTATCAGGCGACGCACGTGCCGGTGGGCGAGGACCAGAAGCAGCATCTCGAGCTGGCGCGAGACGTCGCGATCAAGTTCAACACCGATTACGGCGTCGAGCTGTTCACCGTGCCCGAGCCGCATATCGGCGCGGCAGGTGCGCGGATCATGTCGCTGCGCGACGGTGGCGCCAAGATGTCCAAATCCGACCCCTCGGACATGAGCCGCATCAACCTCACCGACGATAGCGATACGATCGCGCAGAAGGTGAAGAAGGCGAAGAGCGACGCCGAGCTGCTGCCCGCGACTTGGGCAGAACTCGAAGGCCGCGCCGAGGCGCGCAATCTCGTGCAAATCTACGCGGTGCTTGCCGAGCGCAGCGCCGACGACGTGCTCGCCGAGTTCGCGGGCCATGGCTTCGGCCGGTTCAAGCCCGTGCTCGCCGATCTGATGGTCGCGGTGATCAGCCCGATCACCGCGCGCTTCCGCGACCTCCTTGCTCATCCTGAGGCGATCGACGCGATACTCGCCGACGGCGCGGCGAAGGCGGCCGAGCTTGCCGCACCGACGCTCGACGGAGCGTATCGTGCGCTGGGGCTTCCCAACCGCTAAGTCGCGGCAAACAAGCCTGTTCCGGCTGCCGCACTTCAGCGTCGGTTCATCGGACCTTTTGCATGCTCAAACCGTTGTGTATGCAAGATTTCCCGCGGTTCCGAGGTTCCTCGCCATGTCCATCCAGAAGAAACTGCTGACGCTCGCCGCGCCGCTGGCGCTCCTGACGCTCGCCGGCTGCGCCACCGGCTTGCCCACCCAGGTCTCCCGTTTTCAAGCGATGCCGGCGCCCGCGGGGCAGAGTTTCGTCATCCAGCCTGTCGCGCCCGATCTGCAGGGCAGCCTCGAATTCTCGCAATATGCCGATCTCGTCCGCCGCAATCTGATTGCCGAGGGTTATAGCGAGGCGCCGTCGGCTTCGGCCGCGACCTTTGTCGTCTCGCTCGATTATGGCGTCGACGGCGGTCGTACAAAGATCGTCACCACGCCCGGCTTCGGCGGCGCGATCCACCGGCCTTATTTCTCACGCTGGGGCTATTTCGGCGCGCGGCCCTATCCCTTCTATTATGGCTGGTCCGATCCGTTCTGGGATTCGCCCTGGGATTATCCGGAGGTCCGCAGCTACGTCGTTTACGAAAGCTTCGTCGACATGGACATCAAGCGCACCGCCGATGGCCAGTCGCTGTTCGAAGGCACTGCCCGCGCCCGCTCGCGCACCGACGATCTGACCACGTTGGTGCCGAATCTGGTCGAAGCGATGTTCACCGGCTTCCCCGGCAATTCGGGCGAGACCGTGCGGATCACCGTCCCGCCGCCGCGCGAACGCGGCTGATCGAAGCAGTTGCAGCCTCTCTGCCCTAGCCGCTAGACCGGCGGCATGGGCGGGGAAGAGTGCGCGACAACACAGCCGACGATCAGTCCGGACACGTCGGCGTTGATTCGCGCGAGTCTAGGCGTATTCGTCGCCTGCACGCTCGCCGCCTTTCTCTTCGCCGCGCAAAATTGGGTGGTGGGCGGTCCTTATGGATCGCTGGTCTGGCCGCGCAACCTCACCATCGCGCTCGTCCAATGGTGGGCCTGGGCCCTGCTCGCTCCGGCGATCCTGCTGTTCGTCGCGCGCCGGTCGTTGCTGCCGCTCTCGCCCGTCACCATCGCTCTCTACGTCGCGCTGTTCGTCGCGACGCTGGCGCTGCATCTGCTGATCGTCACCCTCGCCGAGCGCACGCTCGACCGGGTGACGCCCGGCGAGCCGTTACGGCTCACCGCCTCCAACCTGCTGCGCAAGCGCTGGGCGATTGATTTCGCCATATTGGCCGGTCTCGTGGCGCTCGGCCACGCACTCGCCTTCCGCGCACTCTGGCAGCGCCAGTCCGCCGCGACCGAAACCGCCATCGCGGCGTCGCCGCCGGGCCGGATCGCAGTCCAGAAGGGGGACCGCACCATCCTCGTCGAGACCGGCCGGATCGACTGGGTCGAGGCTGCGGGTAATTATGCGATCCTCCACAGCGGCGGCGAGGAATATATGCTCCGCGCGACGCTCGGCAGGCTCGAGACCGGCCTTGCCCCGCAATTGGTGCGCGCCAGCCGGTCCGCGCTGGTTGCCCCGCACGCGGTCGCCGCGACCCGCAACCCGACGCGCAACGGAGACCTGACGCTGGTGCTCAAATCCGGCCGTGAGGTGAAGCTGACACGCAAACATCGCCGCGCGCTGATCGAGCGGCTCCCCGCCGCTCTCTGATCCCCGCTCCCGTTCGCGTCACCCCTCCGCCGCTTCGTCCCGTGCCGGTTGGCACTCGTCTCTGTCATCCCCATCCGCGACGGCGCTGACAGAGGGAGGAAAGAGATGCTCGCGACCCGCAGGACGATACTCGGCGGCGCCGCAATGCTCGCCGGCGCGGCCACAGCGCCGGCGACGGCGGCCCGCGCCGTTGCGGAAAGCGAGACGTCCGGCCGTCCGTTGCGCATCCTGGTGCTGGGCGGCACGCGCTACCTCGGCCCCGCCGTTGTGACCGCAGCAGCGGCGCGCGGCCATGAGATCACCCTCTTCAACCGCGGGGTGACGCAGCCCTGGCTCTTCCCCGGCGTCGAAAAGCTGAAGGGCGACCGTTACCCCGATATCGGCGTCGGCCTCGCTCCGCTCGGCCAGCGGGAGTGGGACGTGGCAATCGACCTGTCCGGCCAGTATCCCCGAGTCGTCGAGGCCAGCGCCTCGCGCCTCGCCGATCGCGTCGGACATTACGTCTACGTGTCGAGCATCAGCGCCTACCGCAGCTTCGCGACGCCCGACGTCGACGAATCCGCTCCGCTCCGCGCGCTCCGGCGCGAATATGTCGAATCGCCCGATCTGGTCGAGGGCGACTGGCCGACCTACGGCGCGCGCAAGGCTTTGTCGGAAGCGGCGGTCGCGCGCCATTTCCCCGGCCGCCACACGATCCTTCGACCCGGCCCGATCTGCGGCGGCGCGAACAACGACGGTTCCGGCGCTTATTGGGCGGAACGCCTTTATCGCGGCGGCACGGTGCTGGTGCCGGGCGACGGCAGCGACCGCGTCCAGCTCATCGACGTTGGCGACACCGGCGATTTCACCGTGCTCGCGGCGGAGCGGCGCCTGCCCGGCGCCTACAATCTGGTCGGCCCCGCCGAACCGATCGACGCCAGAGCCTATCTCGCCGCCTGCGCCCGTGCCGTCGGGCGCGAGGCGGAGCTGGTGTTCGCGGGCGACTTTCCGGACGGGATCAATTCCATGCCGATGATCCCGCCCTACCGCCACGTCCCCGGCCACGCGACGATGCGCAACCAGCGGGCGCTCGCCGCCGGCCTACGCCTCCGGCCGATCGAGGAGACGATCCGCGACAATTGGATCGACCACCGGCTGCGCCGCGGCAAGGTTTATGATTATGCGGCGGCGGGGATCGGGGTGACCGCGGCGCGCGAGGCGGAGATGATCGCGGCGCTCCGCTAGCTTTCGAGCTGGCGCATCAGCAAGCGGATGTCGGCATCAAGCTCGGCATCCTGCGCGCGCAATTTCTCGATCTGGCGGACCGCGTGGATCACTGTGGTGTGATCGCGCCCGCCGAAACGACGGCCGATCTCGGGCAGCGAGCGCGGGGTGAGCTGCTTCGAGAGATACATCGCCACCTGCCGTGGCCGCGCCACCTCGCGCGCCCGCCGCGCCGAGGTCATCTCGGCCTTACGGATGCGGTAATGATCCGAAACCTTGCCCTGGATCTCGTCGATCGAGATGCGGCGCTGGTTGGCGCGCAGGATATTGGCGAGCACTTCCTCGACGAAATCGAGGTCGATCGTGCGGTTCTGCATCGCGGCATAAGCGGCGATGCGGTTGAGCGCGCCTTCCAGCTCGCGGACGTTGGAGCTGATCCGCTTGGCGAGGAAGTTCACCACCTCGGCCGGCACGGTCACGTCCGGCAGCGTCTCCAGCTTCCTGAGGATGATATTGTAGCGCAGCTCGAAATCGGCAGCGTTGATATCGGCGACGAGGCCCCACGACAGCCGCGACAGGATACGCGGCTCGATCCCGTCGAGATCCTGTGGCGCGCGGTCCGAGCTGATCACCAGCCTCCGTCCGGCGGAGATGATCTCGTTCATCGTGTGGAAGAATTCTTCCTGGGTCGATTCCTTGCCGGCGATGAACTGGACGTCGTCGATCATGAGGAGATCGGCCGAGCGGAGCTGCTGCTTGAAGCGGATCGTGTCGTTGGCGCGCAGCGCCGCGACGAATTCGACCATGAACTTCTCGGCCGACATGTAGACGATCTTCGCGTCCGGCCGCCGCGCGCGGAATTCGTGGCCGATCGCGTGGAGGAGATGCGTCTTGCCGCGCCCCGTGCCGCCGTGGAGGAACAGCGGGTTGAACGCGACATTCTCCGCAGTCGCCAGCGTCTTGGCCGCGTTGAACGCGACTTCATTGGCCTTGCCGACGACGAAGCCTTCGAAGCGGTAGCGCGGCTCCAGCGACAGCGCGAACAGGCCGTCCTGCGCGGGCCCGCGCGGCGCTTCGGGCTCTGGCGCCGGTATCTCGGCGGAAGCTGCAGTCTTGGGCGCGCTTGCGCTGACCGAAACCTGGACGTGCCGAACCGCGGGCAGCGTCGCGCGCCACGCGAGCGCGAGCCGTTCGGCGAAATGCGAGCGCACCCAGTCCGCCATGAACTGCGAGGGCAGCTCGAGCGTCAGTGTACCGCTATAATCGTCGAAAGCGCCAAGCGTGATCGGGCGCAGCCAGCCGTCGAAGGTGCGGGCGCCGCAATCACGGCGCAAACCGGTGCGGATCGATTCCCACGCGATTGCGACGGCGCTTTCGTCCCCTGCCGAATGTCCGCCGCCCGCCTTCGCCACCCTACACCTCTCCCTCGCGGACCTTGGCAGTCCGTTTCCGAAGCAAAGCGCTGCCCATGCCGGAAAGCGCATAGCGCGATCCGATTCGAGCGACTCTCCAGCTCTGCTTACCCCCTCCCCCAGCGATTCTCCGGCGAAGGAGTGGTTTTGTAGGGAGGCAAGGCGGCGCGTATCAAGGGCCGAAAATGTAATTTAAGTGAAATAAAGCGATTGACAGCGGAAATGCGCGCTTTGGGTCAAATCGCTTTAGTTTCAGTCATTTACAATTATTACGATGTCGCAACGGAATCGCGAATCGCGGGAAATGCTTGGATTCATTAACCGTTGCGTTTGCGCCACGAAAAAGGCCCGCGGAACGCGCGTCCAGCGGGCCTCTTTTTGTTCCGCCGAAGCGAGGATCAACCGAGCGCGGCGACCCGCTTGGTCAGGCGCGACATCTTGCGCGCCGCGGTATTCTTGTGGACGACGCCCTTGGCGACGCCGCGTGCCAGCTCCGGCTGCACCTTGGTCATGGCCGCCTTGGCGGCATCCTTGTCGCCCGCGGTGAGGGCCGATTCGACCTGCTTGATGAAGGTGCGGATGCGGCTGACGCGCGCGCCGTTGACGATGGCGCGGGCTTGGTTGCGACGGATGCGCTTCTTGGCTTGCGGCGTGTTCGCCATTCTGGTCCTCGATCGTCTGAAATGAAAAGGGCGCGGCTATCGGCCGCACCCGCTCGGCGCGCTCTCTACTGAGAGACCGCCGGAAGGTCAACCCGCCGCGGTGTCAATGCTGGCACCGCGGGCAGTAAAATGTCGATCGTCCGCTATCGACGCGGCGGCGCACCGTTCCGCCGCACAGGCAGGGCTCGCCCTCGCGCCCGTAGACGCGCCAGTCCTTCGCGAAATAGCCGAGCTCGCCGTCGGGACGGGCGTAGTCGCGGAGGGTGGAGCCACCGGCGGCGATTGCAGCGACCAGCACTGCCTTCACCGCATCGGCAAGCCGATCGAGTCGAGCCCGGCCGATCCGCCCGGCCGCCCGGCCCGGCGCGATACCGGCCAGATGCAGCGCCTCGCAGACATAAATATTGCCGAGGCCCGCGACGATCCGCTGATCGAGCAGCATCGCTTTGATCGGTGCGCTCCGCCCGGCAAGCACGTTGTGCAGCCAGCCGCCGTCGAACTCCCCGCCCAGCGGCTCCGGCCCCATCCGGCGAAACGGTTCATAGGCATCGAGCGCAGCCGTCTCGACCAGATCGACGAAACCGAATCGGCGGGGATCGTTGAGCGCCAGCCGCACCCCTTGGTCGGTCCCCAGCAGCAGGTGATCGTGCGTACCGATCGTCTCCGGCTCGATCCGCCATCGGCCCGACATGCCAAGGTGGAAGATCATCGTGTCGCCGCGGTCGGTGTCGATCAGCCCGTATTTGGCGCGGCGCCCCAGGGCCGTGACCCGTGCCCCCGTCAGCCGCTGGCGGAGATCGGGCGGGAACGCATGGCGGAGGTCCGCGCGGCGCGTCTCGACCTTGGTCAGTCGCCGCCCCGCCAGCACCGGCTCCAGCCCGCGCACGGTTGTCTCGACCTCGGGCAGTTCAGGCATGGAGATCGGTGCTGCACATTCGTCTCTCCCCTGCTAGACGCGGCGCCGATGGACAAGGTTTCTTTCGGCTATGAGGACGTCGCCCCGGCGGAGAAGACCGGCCGGGTCGGCGCCGTCTTCTCGAGCGTCGCGCGCCGCTACGATCTGATGAACGACTTCATGTCGGGCGGCATGCACCGGCTGTGGAAGGACGCCTTCGTCCGGCGGCTGCGCCCGCGCGCCGGGGAAGCGGTGCTCGACATGGCGGGCGGCACCGGCGACATCGCCTTCCGCATTGCAAAATCCGGCGCGTACGTAACCGTCGCCGACATCAATCCGGACATGCTGGCCGTCGGCATGGAGCGCGCGGAAAAACGCGGCATCGACGGACTGGTCTGGGCCGAGGAGAATGCCGAAAGCCTCAGCTTCGGCGATGCGGGCTTCGATGCCTACACCATCGCCTTCGGCATCCGGAACGTCACCGACATACCGGCAGCGCTGCGCGAGGCGCATCGCGTGCTGAAGGTCGGCGGGCGCTTCTTCTGCCTGGAGTTTTCGACCACCACCTGGCCGGGCTTCAAGACGATCTACGACCGTTATTCGCATGAGGTCGTGCCGCGCATCGGCAAGGCCGTCGCCGACGATGAGGACAGCTATCGCTACCTCATCGAATCGATCCGCCGCTTCCCCGATATGCCGGCCTTCACCGCGATGATCCGCGAAGCCGGCTTCGCCAACGTTTCCGCGACACCGATCCTCGGCGGGCTCGTCGCCATCCACAGCGGCTGGAAGATTTGACCACGCCTGCAGTACACATCTGGCGGCTCCTGAAATGGGGCCGGGTGCTGGCGCGGCACGGCGCGTTGCGCGGGATCGAGCGTGATCCCAACACGCCGACCCCGGTACGGCGGCTGGCGCGGATCGCGCGGTTCGGCGCGCGCGTGCCCAAGCAACCGGCCTATTCCGAAGCCTTCCAGGCGATAGGCCCGGCTGCGATCAAGCTCGGCCAGGCGCTCGCGACCCGGCCTGATCTGGTCGGCGAAGATGCCGCGCACGACCTGCTCCGCCTCCAGGACCGGCTGCCGCCCGCGCCTTTCGAACAGATCAAGGCTTCGGTCGAACAGGCGCTGGAAGGACCGCTCGAGCGCTTCTTCTCCGACTTCGATCCCGAACCGGTCGGCGCCGCGTCGATCGCGCAGGTCCACCGCGCGGTGACCACCGACGGGCACCAGGTGGCGGTAAAGGTGCTTCGGCCCGGCATCGAAGATGATTTCGCCCGCGCGCTCGACACCTATGAGTGGGCGGCGGCGCAGGTCGAGGCGATGGGCGGCGAGCCGGCGCGGCTCCGCCCACGGCTCGTCATCGCCCATTTCCGCCAGTGGACGATGCGCGAACTGGACTTGCGGCGCGAGGCCGCCTCCGCGTCCGAACTGCGCGAAGGCATGGCGGCAGAAAGCGGTTTCTTCGTCCCCGCGATCGACTGGAGCCGCAGCGCACGCCGGGTGATGACGCTCGAATGGATCGACGGCATCAAGCTCACCGACCGCGCCGCGCTGGTCGAGGCGGGCCACGATCTGAAAGCGCTCGCCCGCACATTGGTGCGCGCCTTCCTGCGGCAGGCGGTGGTCGACGGCTTCTTCCACGCCGACCTCCACCAGGGCAACCTCTTCGCGCTGCCCGACGGGCGGCTGGCGGCCATCGACTTCGGCATCATGGGCCGCGTCGACCGCCAGGCGCGGCTGTGGCTCGCCGAGATTCTCTACGGTCTTATCACCGGCAATTACCGCCGCGTCGCCGAAATCCATTTCGAGGCGGGATACGTGCCGCCGCACCACAATGTCGCCGAGTTCGCGACGGCGCTGCGCGCGGTCGGCGAGCCGATCCGCGGGCTGCCGGTCAAGGAAATCTCCGTCGGTCAGATGCTCGACGGCCTCTTCACCATCACCCGCGATTTCGACATGCCGACGCAGCCGCACCTGCTGCTGCTCCAGAAGACGATGGTGATGGAGGAAGGCGTCGCGACCGCGCTCGATCCCGACATCAACATGTGGGAGACGTCCGAGCCGTTCCTCAAGGAATGGCTGCGCACCGAACTCGGCCCTGAAACCGCGCTCGCCGACAAGCTGGTGCGCGATTTCCGGACGCTTGCCGGGCTCCCCGATCTCGTCCGCCGGATCGAGCTCGCCTATCCCAAGCCCGGCGCCGCGCCGCCGCCGCCGCCGCTTCCCGATGTCATCGTCGTCCAGCCGCACCGCTACGTCGCGCTCGCCCTCACCGCCATCCTCGCCGCCGCCGCCGGTGCCGGCGCGATGTGGCTGCTCCATTGATGCGCGCGATTGATGCGCATATATCATGCGCATCATGCCGAGCCTGAACCGCAAGTCCGCCACGCCGCGCCGCGCCACCAACGTGTCGCTTCCCGCCGATCTGATCGAGGAAGCGCGCAAGCTCGACATCAACATCTCGCAGGCCTGTGAGCAGGGACTGGCGCAGAAAATCTCCAAGACCCGCGCGGAAATATGGCAGGAAGAGAATCGCGAGGCGATCGAGGCTTGCAATGCCTGGGTCGAGGAGCACGGTCTCCCGCTCGCCAAATATCGCATGTTCTGATGGCGCGCTTCGACGTGTATCGGCAACCTGGCGCCAGCGGTTATCTGCTGGACTGCCAGGCCGAGGTTCTTTCCCAGCTAAGCACGCGGTTCGTCGTTCCCCTCATCCCGCCCGATGCGGCGCCGCCGGCAAGCCATCGTCTGAACCCATCATTCCGTGTGGACGGGGAAGAGATGCTGATGTTCACGCAATTCGCCGCATCCGTGCCGGTGCGAGAGCTAGGAGTGCCTGTGGCGTCGCTCGGGGACGAACATGGTGCGATCATGAATGCGCTCGACATGCTGATGACGGGTTATTGAGATGAACGGCAAGCGCATCCTGCTGATCGTCGGCGGCGGCATCGCGGCGTATAAGGCGGCCGAGCTCATCCGGCTGATCCGCAAGGACGGCGGTTCGGTGACCTGCGTGCTTACCAACGGCGGCGCGCATTTCGTGACGCCGATGACGCTGGCCGCGCTCAGCGAGAACAAGGTCTATTCCAGCCTGTTCGACCTCAAGGACGAGGTCGAGATGGGGCATATCCAGCTCTCGCGCGCCGCCGATCTCGTCGTGGTGGCGCCCGCGACCGCCGATCTGCTCGCGAAGATGGCTGCGGGCATCGCAGACGATCTGGCGACGACCTTGTTGCTCGCCACCGACAAACCCGTGCTCGCCGCGCCGGCGATGAACGTCCGCATGTGGCAACATCCCGCGACGATGCGCAATGTGGCGCAGCTTCGCGCCGACGGCGTCATAGTGCTGGAGCCGGACGAAGGCGAAATGGCGTGCGGCGAATATGGCCCGGGCCGCCTGCCCGAGCCGCCGGCAATTCTGGACGCAATCCGCGCGCGGCTGGCGGGCAGCGTCGGGCCGCTGAGTGGACGCCACATCGTCGTCACCGCCGGGCCAACCCACGAGCCGATCGATCCCGTGCGGGTGATCGCCAACCGTTCGTCGGGCAAGCAGGGCTTCGCGATCGCTGGGGCGCTGGCGGCGCTGGGCGCTCGCGTCACGCTCGTCGCCGGGCCGGTCGCGCTCGCCACCCCCACCGGCGTCATCCGGCAGGACGTCACGACCGCGCAGGAAATGGCCGAAGCGGTGGACGCCGCGCTGCCCGCCGACGCCGCGGTGATGGTCGCTGCTGTCGCCGACTGGCGTGTCGAGCCCGCGACGCAAAAGCTGAAGAAACGCAGCGGCCCGCCACCGCTCGAATGGCAACCCAATCCCGACATCCTCGCCGATCTCGCCGCCGATCCGCGCCGCCCACGCCTGCTCGTCGGCTTCGCGGCCGAAACGCACGATGTGCTCGCCGAAGCCGCCGCCAAGCGCGATCGCAAGGGCGCCGACTGGATCGTCGCCAACGATGTGTCGGGCGACGTGATGGGCGGCGAAGACAATCAGGTGCATCTCGTCACCGCCGACGGCACCGAAAGCTGGCCCGCCGCCTCCAAAGCCGAAGTCGGCCGCCTGCTCGCCGACCGCATCGCCGACGCTATCAAGGACCAATGATGATCGATATCCGTCTCCAGCGCCTTCCCCACGGCGAAGGATTGCCGCTTCCCGCCTATGCGACAGAACATGCCGCGGGGCTCGATGTCGTGGCGGCGGTGGATGTGACGCTGGCGCCGGGTGCGCGTCACGCGGTCGCCACCGGTTTTGCGATCGCCATCCCGCACGGTTACGAAATGCAGGTCCGCCCCCGCTCCGGGCTGGCACTCAAGCATGGCATCACCTGCCTCAACACGCCGGGAACGATCGACAGCGACTATCGCGGCGAGGTGAAGGTGATCCTCGCCAATCTCGGCGCCGAGCCGTTCGAGGTGAAGCGCGGCGAGCGGATCGCGCAGCTCGTGCCGGCGGCCGTCCAACAGGCGCGGTTCCACGAGGTCGACGCGCTGGACGATACGGCGCGCGGCGCGGGCGGATTCGGTTCCACCGGCCGCTGATCCGGGCATCGACAGCCCTCCCCCTTTTGAGATACTATACGCACCATTAAGCGGCATCCGGGCCGCTGAGGGTTGGGAGGCGTGACATGAAAGCTCTTGTCTTGGCGGCGGCGATGGTGCTCGGCGCGATGCCGGTCGCGGCGGCGGAAGTGCAGACGGCCGAAGGCGATTGGTCCAATCTTCCCGAGCTTCGGCTCGCCCAGCGGCGAGTGATCAGCCCGATCATGGTCGGCCAGATCCACAATCTCATCGTGCTCGGCGAATGCTCGATCCCCGGCCAGAACAAAAAGAAGCTCGACATGACCGTGCCCTTTGCGGTGCAATTCTCGCCCGACGGAGCGTTGGAACGGGTGGTGATGAAGCCAGTCGGCTGCGCGCAGGCGGAAAGCATCCTCGGCGGCCAGGTCGTCGAGATGATCGCCGACGGCACCTTCAAGCGCCCCAAGTCGACCGTAGGCGAAGGCTGGTACAAGGGCGAGATCAGCTTCAGCTCGCAGACGTGAGTTTCAGCGACGCGCAGCTCGACCGTTACGCGCGTCACATCGTTCTGAAGGAGATAGGAGGAGCCGGCCAGTCCCGGCTCCTCTCTTCGCATGTGCTGCTGATCGGCGCGGGCGGGATCGGATCGCCCGCGATCCAGTACCTCGCCGCCGCTGGCTTCGGACGGCTGACCATCGTCGATGACGATGTCGTCGATCTCGCCAATCTTCAGCGACAGACCTTGTTCGACACCGGCGATATCGGCGACAGCAAGGCAGAGACGGCGTGCGCGGCGGTGGCGCGGCTCAACCCCGACGTCGAGTGCGCCGCGGTGACGGAGCGGCTGCAACCGGCCAACGCCGCGCGCCTGCTCGCCGGCGCCGACGTCGTGATCGACGGCTCCGACAATTTCGCGACGCGGCTGACGGTTAGTGACGCCTGCGTTGCTGAACGCATTCCGCTCGTCTCGGCCGCGCTCGGCATGTTCCAGGGCCAGATCGGCCTATTCCGCGGCCATGAGTCCGGTCAGCCCTGTTACCGCTGCTATGTCGGCGATGCGTTCGACGCCGAGGATTGCGATACCTGCTCGGAGCTAGGGGTGCTGGGCGCGATGGCCGGCATCATGGGAAGCTGGGCCGCGATGGAAGCGATCCGCGCCGTCACCGGCTTCGGCCCCGATCAGGCGGGCAATATCCACATCTTCAACGGCACCGCCCCCACGATGCGAAGCGTCCGCATCGTCAAGGATCCTGCCTGCAAAGGCTGCGACCGGGCCTGACGGGCGCCGGTCGCATCCTCGTTCCCCCCCTCAGGTCTTCTTCGGCGCCTTCTTCGCGGCCGCTTTCTTCGCCGGCGCCTTTCGACCCTTCTTCTTGGCCGGCCCCTTGGCGGCGCGGTCGTCGATGAGCTGGGCGGCCTCTTCCAGGGTCAGCGCGTCCGGCGCCACCGTCTTGGGCAGCGTCGCATTGGTCGTGCCGTCGGTGACGTAGGGGCCGTATCGGCCCTCCATCAGCTTGAGCTCCAGCTCGGTGCGCGGGTGCTGGCCGAGCATCTTCAGCGGCTCGCGCGATGCACCGCGGGCGCCCGGCCCCTTCGCCGCCGCCTCGGCGAGTTTCACCACCGCAGCGTTCATGCCGGTCTCGAACACTTCGGCGGTCGATTGCAGCCGGGCATATTTGCCGTCGTGCGCGAGATAGGGGCCATAGCGGCCGATGCTGGCGGTGATCGGGTTGCCGGTCTCCGGATGATCGCCCACGGTGCGCGGCAGCGACAGCAGCTTGAGCGCCCATTCGAGATCGACGTCGCCCTGGGGCAGATCCTTGGGGATCGATCCGCGCTTCGCCTCCTTGCCGTCGCCGAGCTGGACATAGGGGCCGAAACGCCCGGTGCGCAGCGTCACCGCTTCGCCGGTCGCGGGATCGCTGCCGAGCTCCACCGGCCCGGCATCGCCGCCCGCCGCTTCCCCGCCCTGGCCGAAGCGCCGGGTGAACTTGCATTCGGGATAGTTGGAGCAGGCGACGAACGCGCCAAACTTGCCGCCGCGCAGCGCCAGCCGCCCTTCCCCGCACGCCGGGCAGAGCCGGGGATCGGTCCCGTCCTCCTTGTCGGGAAACAGATACGGCCCGAGGAAATCGTCGAGCGCCGCCGTCACTTCGGACGGCTTCTGCTCCATGATCTCTGCGGTCTTCGGTTTGAAATCGCGCCAGAAGGCATCGAGCACCGCCTGCCACTGCGCGCGGCCGCCGGAGATGTCGTCGAGCTCTTCCTCTAGTCCCGCGGTAAAATCGTAGGAGACGTAGCGTTCGAAGAAGCGTTCGAGGAAGGCGGTGACCAGCCGGCCGCTCTCTTCGGGCCAGAAGCGGTTCTTCTCCAGCCGCACATATTCGCGGTCCTTCAGAGTCTGCAGCGTCGCGGCATAGGTCGAGGGTCGGCCGATGCCGAGCTCCTCCATCTTCTTGACCAGCGAAGCCTCAGAATAGCGGGGCGGCGGCTGGCTGAAATGCTGCTCGGCATGGACCGCCTTCTTGTGCGGCGCATCGCCTTCGCGAAGCCGCGGCAGGCGGCGCGAATCCTCGTCTTGATCGTCGTCACGCCCTTCCTCGTAGAGCGTCAGGAACCCAGGGAAGAGCACGACCTGCCCGGTCGCGCGAAGCGCCGTGCGACCGGTCGGGTCGGCAAGCTCCGCCGTCGTCCGCTCGAGCCGGGCCGAGGCCATCTGGCTCGCCAGCGCGCGCTTCCAGATCAGTTCGTACAGCCGCGCGTGATCGCCGCTCCCCGCCCGGTCGCGGCCGAAATCGGTGGGCCGGATTGCCTCGTGCGCTTCCTGCGCATTCTTGGCCTTGGTCTCGTAATGGCGCGGCTTGTCGGGGACGAACCCCGCGTCGTAGCGGTCCGCCACCGCCTTGCGCGCCGCCGAGATCGCCTCCGGCGCCATCTGCACGCCATCGGTCCGCATATAGGTGATCGCGCCGTCCTCGTAGAGCGCTTGCGCAAGCCGCATGGTGTGGCTGGCGGCGAAGCCCAGCTTGCGCGCCGCTTCCTGCTGCAAGGTCGAGGTGGTGAACGGCGGCGGCGGGTTGCGCGACAGCGGCTTGGTCTCGACCGACTGGACGGTGAACCGCCCAGCCTCCACCGCCGCCTTCGCGGCCATTGCGCTGCCCTCGTCGCCCAGGGTCAGCCGATCGATCTTGTCGCCGTTGAAGCGGACGAGGCGGGCGAGGAACTCGGTGCCGTGGGCCTCCATCGTCGCCGCGACGCTCCAATATTCCTGCGCCCGGAACAGCTCGATCTCGCGCTCGCGATCGACGACCAGCCGCAGCGCCACCGACTGCACGCGGCCCGCGGACTTGGCGCCCGGAAGCTTGCGCCACAGCACCGGCGAAAGCGTGAAACCGACCAGATAATCGAGCGCGCGGCGTGCGCGATAGGCGTCGATAAGGTCCTCGTCGAGCGCGCGCGGCTTCGTCATCGCCTCCGTGACGGCATTCTTGGTGATGGCGTTGAAGGTCACCCGCTCGACATTCGCAGGGAGCGCCTTGCGTTTCCGCAGCACCTCCTGGACATGCCACGAGATCGCCTCGCCCTCGCGATCGGGATCGGTAGCGAGGATCAGCGCGTCGGCCTTCTTGGCCTCGTCGGTGATCGCCTTGAGCTGCTTTGCCTTGTCGGCATAGGCCTCCCACTCCATCGCAAACCCGTCATCGGGGTTCACCGACCCATCCTTGGGCGGCAGATCACGGACGTGGCCGTAGGAAGCGAGCACGCGGTAGCCGCCCCCAAGATATTTTTCGATGGTCTTAGCCTTGGCGGGCGATTCGACGACGACGAGCTTCATAATGTCCCTTGCACTCTCACGTGTACGCGCGAGGGTGGAAAGCGACTGTGGGCCGCGTCAAGCGGTGAGGCTCACCCGTCCGCCGGCATGGCGTTCGAGGCGGCAGGCAATCTCCAGTTCGAGCAGCACGGTCTGCACCAGCGGCGCGGGCAAGCCGGACTGGCGAACGATCTCGTCCACCGGCACCGGTACCGGACTCAGCAGCGCGATCACCGCATCGCGCTCCGCATCCCCCGCATCGACCGGCGCGACCGCCGGTTCCGCGACTCGGGCGGTGTCGCGCGCGGCGGATAGGAAACCACCGATCGGCGCCAGCGCCTCACGCACGTCGTCGGCCGACTGGACCAGCGTCGCACCCTCGCGGATCAGGAGGTTGCAGCCCTGCGCGCGCGGATCGAGCGGCGATCCCGGCACCGCCATCACTTCGCGCCCCGCTTCCGCCGCCAGCCGGGCGGTGATCAGCGATCCCGATTTCGGCGCCGCCTCGACCACCACCGTGCCGAGCGCGAGGCCGGCGATGATCCGGTTGCGATAGGGGAAATGCCGCGCGCGCGGCTCTGTCCCGGGCGGCTGCTCGGCAATCAGCAGCCCACGCTCTGCGATTGCCCGCTGCCGTGCCTCATTTTCGGGCGGGTAGAAGATGTCGATCCCGCCGGCGATGACGCCGATCGTCCCCGTCTCGATCGCCCCGTCGTGCGCTGCCGTGTCGATCCCGCGTGCGAGCCCGGAAACGACCACCATCCCGCTCTCGCCGATCTTCTGTGCAAGCTGGCGTGCGAAGCGACATCCGGCGGCCGATGCGTTGCGCGCGCCGACCATCGCCGCCGCCGGCCTCTCGAGCAGCGCGAGATCGCCGCGCACGATGAGCGCAGGCGGCGCGCTTTCGATCTCTGCGAGAAGTGCGGGATAGAGACCCTGACCCAGAAACAGGTAGCGTGCGCCGAGCCGCTCGACCTGCTCCATTTCGCGCTCGACCGCCTCTCGGCTCGCCAGCTTCGGCGCTCTTCCCCCGCCGCGCGTCGCGAGTTGCGGCACAGCATCGAGCGCCGCCTCCGCCGATCCAAAGCGTCGCATCAGGTGCGTGAACGTGACGGGACCAATATTGTCGGACCGGATCAGCCGCAGCCGCGCGATCCGGTCGTCGTGGCGCTCGGCGTCAGCCATGCGCTCCGCTGCCGACACGCGGCTCGGTGCCCGAAAGCAGCCGCTCGACATTGGCGCGGTGCTTCCAGAGCACGAGTAGGCCGAAGCCGAGATAGAGCAAGGTGAGATCAAACCGCCCGAGCATCGCGGCGGCAACCGGCGCAAGCAGCGCGGCGGTGATACCCGCGAGCGACGAATAGCGGCTGACGCCCAGCACGATCAGCCACACTGCGGCATAAGCCAAGCCCGACGGCCAGTGCAGCGCCATCATCACGCCGAACAAGGTCGCGACGCCCTTGCCACCACGAAAGCGCAGCCAGACGGGATAGATATGGCCCACCACCGTGCCAATCGCGGTGAGCAGGACATGCTCGGGTGATACCCAAGCGGTGATCAGCACCGCGGCGGCACCCTTCAATCCGTCGAGGACCAAGGTCAGCGCCGCGAGACCTTTGCGTCCCGTCCGCAGCACGTTGGTCGCGCCGATATTGCCCGATCCGATCGCGCGCAGATCGCCCGCGCCCGCCGCCCGCGTCAGCAGCACGCCGAAGGGGATCGATCCCATCAGATAGCCGAACAGCAGCGCCAGCAGCGGCGGCCAGAGCAGTTCCGGTTCCAAGCGCCCTCCAATCGAAGCCAAATCCTAGCAAACAATTATGGCTGCGCAATGTTTTGGAACGGAAGAGGACCATGGGTTTGCCGCGCGCCGCCGTGGCCGCTAAAGCCGCCACCGCGATGCCGACCACCGCCAGCCCGATCCTGATCTTCGATTCCGGTGTCGGCGGCCTCTCGGTGCTGGCGCCGATCCGCGCGCTGCTGCCACATGCGCCGATCGTCTATGCCGCCGACAATGCCGGCTATCCCTATGGCACGCGGAGCGAAGTAGAGATCACCGCACGCATCCCCGCGCTGCTCGGCCGGCTCGCCGAACGCTATGATCCGCGGCTGATCGTCATCGCCTGCAACACCGCCTCCACGATCGCGCTCGATGCGGTACGCGCCGCGCTCGACGTGCCGATCGTCGGCACCGTGCCCGCGATCAAACCCGCGGCGGCGCGGTCGAAGTCGCGCGCGATCGGCGTGCTCGGCACTGACGCCACCGTCCGTCAGCCCTATGTCGATCGCCTCGCCGCGGAGTTCGCCGCCGATTGCACCGTGCTGCGCCACGGTTCGGCCGAGCTGGTCGATCTCGCCGAGGCAAAACTGCGCGGCGAGCCGCTCGATCCTGCCGCCTTTGCGCGCATCCTCGACGGGCTGCTCGGCCAACCTGGCGGCGACGCCATCGACAGCATCGTCCTCGCCTGCACGCACTTCCCGCTGGTCGAGTCCGAGCTTGCCGCCGCCGCGCCGCGCCCGATCGCGTTCATCGACGGCAAGGAGGGCATAGCGCGGCGCACTGCTTGGCTGCTGCGCCACACGACGTGGCCGGAACAGCCACGGGCCGATACGGCGCTATTCACCCGTAATGGCGGAACGATCGACCGCTACCGCGAAGGACTCGCGCAATTCGGCCTTTCAGGGATCGAAACGCTCTGAATTGCGAACCGTTATCACTGGAAATCCGCCCCTCTTTTCCATTATGACCGCCCGGGACCGGGGAGCTTAGCTTTGGACTATCAGCGTATTTTCGCGCAGGCGATCGAGCGGCTGCATGCCGAAGGGCGTTATCGCGTCTTCATCGATATCCTGCGCAACAAAGGGAGCTTTCCCAACGCCCGCTGCTTCGCCGGCCACAACGGGCCGAAGCCGATCACTGTCTGGTGCTCGAACGATTATCTGGCGATGGGCCAGCATCCGCACGTCATCGCGGCGATGGAAGAGGCGCTGCACGATGTCGGCGCCGGATCGGGCGGCACCCGCAACATCGGCGGCAACACGCATTACCATATCGAGCTGGAGGCCGAGCTCGCCGATCTGCACGGCAAGGAAGCCGCGCTGATCTTCACCTCGGGCTACATCTCGAACGAGGCGACGCTCTCTACCGTCGCCAAGCTGCTTCCGGGCTGCATCATCTTCTCAGACGAGCTGAATCACGCCTCGATGATCGCCGGCATCCGCAACGCGGGCTGCGAGAAGAAGGTGTTCCGCCACAACGATCTCGCGCATCTCGAGGAACTGCTCGCCGCGGCGCCTGCCGACGCGCCGAAGATGATCGCCTTCGAAAGCGTCTATTCGATGGACGGCGACGTGGCGCCGATCGCCGAGATCTGCGACCTCGCCGACAAATATAACGCGCTCACCTATCTCGACGAGGTCCACGCGGTCGGCATGTACGGCCCGCGCGGCGGCGGCATCTCGGACCGCGAAGATCTGGCGCATCGCCTGACCATCATCGAGGGCACGCTGGGCAAGGCGTTCGGCGTGATGGGCGGCTATATCGCGGCCGACCGCAACATCGTCGACGTGGTGCGCAGCTACGCGCCCGGCTTCATCTTCACTACCTCGCTTTCGCCCGTGCTGGTCGCCGGCGCGCTGGCGAGCGTGCGGTATCTCAAAGCGTCGAGCGCCGAGCGCGAAGGCCAGCAGGCGGCCGCCAAGATGCTGAAGGCGCTGATGGCGGACGCCGGCCTGCCGGTAATGCCGTCCACCACGCATATCGTGCCGTTGATGGTGGGCGATCCCGTGAAGGCGAAGCGGATCAGCGACATCCTGCTCGCCGAATATGGCGTCTATGTGCAGCCGATCAATTATCCGACCGTGCCGCGCGGCACTGAGCGGCTGCGCTTCACCCCCGGCCCCGCGCACAGCGAGGCGATGATGCGCGAGCTCTGCACCGCGCTCGTCGAAATCTGGGACCGCCTGGAACTCCGCATCGCCGCCTGAATGGCGTCAATCGCGGCAAAAGCCTTCTCCCGGCTTGATCATCACGCAGTCGGCCTTCCCGGCGAGATATTTGAGGCCCGTCTCGTCGCCGCTCGCCTTGCGGATCGTCTCGCGGGTGCCGTTGCGAGTGAAGACGATTGTGTTGCCCTCTGCGGTGCCGGTGAAACGGTCGCCTTCGCTGTCGAGATCGCCCTTCACAACGAGATCGTAGGTGCCCGACGCCGCGCCCGCTTCAACCGTCAGGAACAGCCCTTCCGGGCCGGTCCAGCGGCCGAGCCAGCCGTTCGTCGCTACCGCAGCAGTCTCGCCCGCCGCGGCGCCCTCGTCCACCGGCACCACATCGGTATCCACCGCGTTGGTGGTGACCGCGGCATTGGTGTCGACACGCTCGCTGCCAGAGCCGCAGCCCGCCAGCAGCGTGGCGGCGGCGATGGCGGGAAGGAAGCGGATCATGGCTCGGCCTTTCGAAATATCGTGACGGCACTCAACGTCCGATGCGCCAAATCCGCTCCATCAATGGTGGCTTTCCGCGACCCGAGACACTAGATATGCGGCATCCCGATTCACGGACCACAATCATGGCGACCGACGACAAGCGCACGGTGCTGATCGCTTCCGATCACGCCGCGATTGAGCTCAAGGCCTTGCTGGTCGAGCATCTCCGCGAGGACGGCCACGACGTGACCGATCTCGGCCCCGACGGCCCCGCGTCGGTCGATTATCCCGATTACGGCTACAAGCTCGCCGAAGCCGTCGCTGCGACACCGGGCGCGATCGGCGTCGCGCTCTGTGGCTCGGGCATCGGCATTTCGGTCGCGGTCAACCGTCACCCCGATTGCCGCTGCGCGCTCGTCTCCGAGCCGCTTTCCGCACGATTGGCGCGCGAGCACAATGACGCCAACGTCATCGCGATGGGCGCGCGGCTGATTGGGCCGGAAATGGCCAAGGCCTGCCTCGCTGCCTTTTTCGCCACACCGTTCGGCGGCGCCAAGGATTCGCAGGGGCGCCACCAGCGCCGCGTCGACAAGCTTTCCAACCCCCGTTTCGCGAAAGAACCCGCATGAGCACGCGCCCTGTCGCTTCCAATGACGTCCAGCCCGAAGGCTTCTTCACGACCGCGCTGGCGGAGGCCGATACCGATGTCGCGGCCGGCATCGCCGCCGAGCTCGACCGGCAGCAGAACCAGATCGAGCTGATCGCGTCGGAAAATATCGTCTCCGCTGCGGTGCTGGAGGCGCAGGGATCGGTCCTGACCAATAAATATGCGGAGGGCTATCCGGGGCGGCGCTACTATCAGGGCTGCGCGCCGTCCGACACGGTCGAAACGCTGGCGATCGAGCGCGCCAAGCAGCTCTTTGGCTGCGGCTTCGCCAACGTCCAGCCGCATTCGGGGGCGCAGGCGAACGGCGCGGTGATGCTGGCGCTGACCAAGCCGGGCGACACCATCCTCGGCATGAGCCTCGACGCCGGCGGCCACCTCACCCATGGCGCCAAGCCCGCAATGTCGGGCAAATGGTTCAACGCAATCCAATATGGCGTGCGCGAGGACGATCACTGCGTCGATTTCGATCAGGTCGCCGCACTGGCGCGCGAGCATCGGCCCAAGCTCATCATCGCCGGCGGCTCCGCCTACCCCCGCCACCTCGATTTCGCCCGCTTTCGCGCCATTGCCGACGAGGTCGGCGCGCTGCTGATGGTCGACATGGCGCATTTCGCCGGCCTCGTCGCCGCGGGCGAGCATCCGAGCCCGTTCGGCCATGCGCATGTCGTCACCACCACGACGCACAAGACGCTGCGCGGCCCGCGCGGCGGCATGGTGCTGACCGACGACGAAGAAATCGCCAAGAAGATCAATTCGGCGGTTTTCCCCGGCCTGCAGGGCGGACCGCTGATGCATGTCATCGCCGCCAAGGCGGTCGCGTTCGGCGAGGCGCTGCGGCCCGAGTTCAAGAGCTACGCCAAGGCGGTGATCGCCAACGCGCAGGCGCTCGCCGGGCGGCTCAAGGAGCGCGGCGCCGATCTCGTCGCGGGCGGCACCGACACCCACCTCGCGCTGATCGATCTCCGCCCGCTCGGCATCACCGGCAAGGATGCGGATGAGGCGCTGGAGCGTGCCGGCATCACCTGCAACAAGAACGGCATCCCCAACGATCCGTTGCCGCCGGTAAAGACCAGCGGCATCCGCGTCGGCTCCCCCGCAGGCACGACGCGCGGCTTCGGCACCGCCGAGTTCCGCGACATCGCCGACATGATCGCCGACGTGCTGGAGGGGCTTCGCAACAACGGCGAGGGTGGCAATGCCGATGCCGAGCGCGCGGTGAACGCCCGTGTTCGCGCGCTTTGTGCCCGCTTCCCGATCTATCAAGGGTAAGGAATATGGACGATCCCAACCGGCCCGGCGAACGCTCGGTGATCAACGACATGGTCGATGAGGCGAAGGGCATCGCCAAGGACGGCTTTTCACATCCCTCCACCAAGCCGGTCGCGGTCGGCGCTGCCGTTGGCGCGGCGGCGGGGCTGCTGCTGCCGGTGCTGAGCATTCCAGTGGGGCTGCTCGGCGGCGCGGCGTTCATGCTCTACAAGCGGGCAAAACGCTAAGCGATGCGTTGCCCGTTCTGCGCGCATGAAGACAGCCAGGTGAAGGACAGCCGCCCCACCGAGGACGGCTCCGCCATCCGCCGCCGCCGCCAGTGCGAGGATTGCGGCGCGCGCTTCACCACCTTCGAGCGCGCCCAGCTCCGCGAGTTGACCGTGGTCAAATCGGGCGAGCGCCGCGAACCGTTCGATCGCGCCAAGCTCGATCGCTCGCTGTCGATGGCCCTCAGGAAGCGGCCGGTGCCGCAGGAGCGCGTCGACAAGCTAGTGTCCTCGATCCAGCGTCAGCTCGAAACGAGCGGCGATGCCGAAGTCCCGTCGAGCTTGATCGGCGAGATGGTGATGAACGGCCTCCAGGCGCTCGACCCGGTGGGCTACATCCGCTTTGCCAGCGTCTACAAGGACTTCCGCGAAGCCAAGGATTTCGAGGAATTCGCCGGGGCCGTGAAGGATGCAGCCGAAATCAACAGGCGTTGATATGCCGTTTTGGACCTACATTCTAAAATGCTCTGATGGCCGATATTATACCGGCCACACCGATGATTTAGAGGCGCGATTGGGCGCTCATCAGCGCGGCGAAATCGATGGCTTTACGAGCCGGCGCATGCCGGTCGAGCTGATGTGGGCGGAAGAATTTCCAACTAGGGATGAAGCTTTCGAAGCCGAATGGCGCGTTGGGGGCTGGTCGCGCGCGAAGAAGGAAGCATTGTTTGCGGGGGATTGGGCAAGCGTAAGCCATTTTGCAAAACCACCTGGTCGGCGAATCTCTCGACACGCCGTCTCGACAGGCTCGACGGCTGCTCGAGATGAGCGGGTGGAACAAGCAAAAACCGCTCATCTCGAGCCAGCGTCGAGCGAAGTCGAGACGCACCGTCGAGAGACCCAATGCGACAAGGTAGGCGCAAACCCAGCCATCGTCCTCGTCCGCCCGCAACTCGGCGAGAATATCGGGAAGGCGGCGCGGGCGATGCTCAACTTCGGGCTGACCGACCTCCGCCTCGTCGCGCCGCGTGATGGCTGGCCGAACCCGGCCGCGGGGCCGGCAGCCTCTGGGGCGGACATTGTGCTTGAGCGGGCACAGGTTTTCGGGACGGTCGCCGAGGCGGTCGGCGATTGCCAGCATGTCTTCGCGACCACGGTGCGCAAGCGCGGGCTGGTCGTCCCGGTCGTGACACCCGAGGAAGCTGCGGGTCAGGTGCATGCTCTGCCCGGCCGCTCCGCGTTTCTGTTCGGTGCCGAGCGATCAGGGCTCGAAACGGACGAGGTCGCGTTCGCGCAGGCGATCTGCACAGTGCCGATCAACCCCGGCTTCGGGTCGCTCAACCTCGCGCAGGCCGTGATCCTGATCGCCTATGAGTGGTCGAAAGGCCGCGATCTCGCGATGCCGACGATCGGCGATGAAGCCGAGCCCCGTGCAACCCAGGCGCAACTCGAAGGCCTGATCGGCCAATTCGACGCGGCGCTCGATTCCGCAGGCTATTTCTTCCCGCCCGATCGCACACCCGCGACGAAGAATACCATGCGCACCCTGCTCACCAAGGCCGGCTGGTCTAACCGTGAAATACAGGCGCTACGCGGGATGATCCGATGCCTGTCGGACAAGAAAGAGAGCGGCGACAAGCATTAATGGCGCTCCCACGCGTGTTCAACGACGTTTCTTAATGCCACGGCTGTTTCAATTTTGGAATTATTGCTTGGCAGAATAATTCTGCTACGTTCTAAATTCCAAAAGAGTCAAGGATCGCGCCATGACCTCTGCATATTACCTTTTGCCAGCTTTGGTCGGATTTTCAGTGGCGGCGGTTGCTGCCGATGTCCCGGAACGCGCTCCGGCACCGCCCGATGACAAGAAAATATGCAGAACCTATACTGAAACCGGAAGTAGATTGCGAAAAACGCGTATTTGCGTAACCCAGCAGGAATGGGCTGATCGCCATCAGGCGGACAGAAGGCGCGCCGATGAAATGGCCGCCATGGGAGGCGGATACGTTCGACATGACCTTCTGGACAAGTGGGGTCGCCCGACCGTCTGTCCGGCGAGCAGATGTTAAAAAATAGAGCCTTAATCTTTGTCGGGCCGCTCGTCGAAGCGATCGAACTCGTAAGCGATCGAAGCTTCGACCAACCGCTCGTATAGATCGGCCACCGCCGCGTCTGGCACGTTTGCGGGCCGCGCCAGCCGTCGGGCGTTGGCAATCACCTCTGTCTTGCGCCCTTCGTCGCGCACCGCGCCGCGGTCCGGCTTGATGCGGGCGGCCGCGTCCATGTAGCGGAACCGCTCACCGATCAGCGCAACGATCTCCTCGTCGAGCCGGTCCACGCCGTGCCGCACCTCGGTCATCGTCCGGCAGTCCGCCGGTTTCACGCGTTCGCTTGCCATGGGCGCCTGTCTAGCGTGTGCGAAGCGGCTGTCGAGGTTGACTTTTGCGCCGCTCCCCGCCATTGGCGCGCCTTCGCAATCGGCCCCGCACCCCGGTGAAGCGGCGGCCCTGCCCCACATTGTTGGCCAGCAGAGCGAAATACCGGGATCGCGATCGCCCCCGGGCGGTCAACGTAGTTCGTATTGCAAAGGATTTATCATGTCGAAGCGCTCCAGCGCAAAGTACAAGCTCGACCGCCGGATGGGCGAAAACATCTGGGGTCGTCCGAAGAGCCCGGTCAACAAGCGTGAATATGGCCCCGGCCAGCACGGCCAGCGCCGGAAGGGCAAGATGTCGGACTTCGGCATCCAGCTCCGCGCCAAGCAGAAGCTCAAGGGCTATTACGGCGACGTCACCGAGAAGCAGTTCAAGAAGGCCTATATCGAGGCGTCGCGTATGAAGGGCGACACCGGCCAGAACATGATCGGTCTGCTCGAGCGCCGTCTCGATGCGATCGTCTACCGCGCCAAGTTCGCGCCGACCATCTGGGCGGCCCGCCAGCTCGTCAGCCACGGCCACATCCGCGTCAACGGCGTGAAGTGCAACATCGCCTCGCGACGCTGCGCGGTCGGCGACGTCATCGAGCTCGGCTCGAAGGCGCAGGAAATGGCGCTGGTGATCGAGGCGCAGAGCCTCGCCGAGCGCGACGTGCCCGACTACATCGGCCAGGACGGCAACACGAAGGTCAGCTTTGTGCGCGTGCCGAGCCTCGACGAAGTGCCTTATCCGGTGAAGATGGAGCCGAACCTGGTCGTCGAGTTCTACTCGCGCTGATCCGGATCCGGACGGATTGAAAAGGGGCGGCACTGCAAGGCGCCGCCCCTTTTTCTTTCACTTCATCGCGCCGTCGAGGAAGACACCGATCTTCTCGAGCATCTGAACGCGCACCTGCGAATCCACCAGGCTGTGCTCCAGATCGCGGTAGCGGACGAGTTCGCTCTTCTTGCCCGCCGCCTTGAGCGCAGCCTGCATCTTGTCCGACTGATCGATCGCGACGTTACGATCCTGATCACCATGGAACATCAGCACCGGCGCCTTTATCGCGGCGACGTTGCGGAGCGGCGACCCCTCGACGACATGCGGCCCGGAGCCGATGTAATTCTTTACCAGCCGCTCATTGGTGAAACCGCGCGATTCGTCCTTGGTCATCTGGAAATCGGTGACCGGCGCGATCGCGACGACAGCCTTGTACAGATCGGGCTCGACGACGCTCGACTGCAAAGCTGCATAGCCGCCGTAGGACCACCCAAGGATCGCGAGCTTGCCCGGCGCCGCAATTCCTTCCGAACCCAGCCATTTCGCGCCGGCGGTAATGTCCCCGATCGAGGTGCGCCAGCTCCGGAAGCCGTTCTGGGCGAGCCATTCGTCGCCATAACCCGACGACCCACGGTAGTTGGGCTGGAGCACGGCATAGCCCTTGGCGGCGAGGAACTGCGACAGCCAGTCGAAGCCCCATTCGTCGCGCGCGCTCGGGCCGCCATGGGGCAGCACGATCGCGGGCAGATTCTTGGCCTCCTTGCCCGCTGGCACGGTGAGATAGGCGGGCACCATAGTCCCGTCCGACGCGGGATAGGAAACCGCCTTCACGTTGGCGAGCCGTGACTTTTCGAGGGCCGGCCGCGCGACCACGACCTCGGCCAGCTTCTTGCTCGGTTTGTCGAAGACGTAATAGCGGCCCGGGTCGGCGTCGCTCCCCGCATAGATCAACAGCGTGTTGTGATCCCGGCTCGATCCCGCGAACTGCACCAGCGGAAGATTTGGCAGCGCCTTCGACAGCGATTCCGCCAGCGCCTTATATTCGGGATCGAAATAGACCTCGTGGCGCCGTTCCTCGGCAAAGGTCACGCCGATGATCCGATCGCCTTCCGCGATGCGGACGACATCGTCGACGTCCACCTTCGGGTTCGCATAGGCGAGATCAGTCGCCATCGAGCCGTCGAGCTTGACCCGATACAACGCCCAGCGCCCCTCGAGCTTCTTCAGCGTATAGACGCTGTCCACTTCTGCATCGATCGCGAGCGGGATCATGCCGACGCGGGTGTTACTGTCATAGGTCCCGAACGGCTTCCATTCCTTCGAGCCGGTCGGCCGATAGAAATATTCGTACAGGCTGGTGAGCTGCTGCGACGTGCCCCGCTCGCTCCGCCGCACTTCCATGATGCGGACATTGCCGCGCCCGTCGCTCATATAGTCGGACGCGACCTTGCTCGGCGGCTCGACCTGCGAGGCTTTGGTAGTGCGCACGTCAATCCGGTCCACGCCAAGCCCATTCTTATCGCGCGCCAGGCGGGTGCCGATCATCCCGGCTTCGGGAATATATTCCCGGTTCATCAGGATGGCACCGCCGTCCTGCGGCAGCCAGTCGAGCACCGATCCGTCGAACTGCCGCAGCCGCGCATCATTGAACGAAGCGCGCTGCCCCAGCTGGGTGACGTTGCCGCCATCCATGTCGAGGCTGACCATCCGCGCGAACGGAATGAGATAACCCACCTGCTCCACCAGCGCGGAGACCTGACAGACAATCCGCGTATTGCTGACGAACTTGCACCAGTGCAGGCGATCCGGCTTGCCGGTGGAGCTCAACACCGGCTTTGGCTCGCCGTCGAGCTTGCTCGCCAGCACCACCGTCGACGCGCCCGGCCCCGGCGTCAGATACAAGATGCTCTTGCCGTCCGGCGAGATGTCGATGTCTTCAACGCTTTCGCGCATGCCGAACATCATCGCCGTCTCGTCCTTGGCGAAGACGACGGACGGCGCCGCCAGCGCGAGCGCCGACGCGAAATAACCCAGCGATTTTAGCATGTTTCCTCCCCTGCTGTGCTCCTGCCTAGCGCGTGGGGGAAGCATAACGCAACCGGTTCGATCGCTTGCCTTGCGCCGAAACGGAGGCACCGCCTATAGCCGCGGGCAAGCAGAGGAGATGCCGATGTTGCGCGCCGCCCTTTCCCTCGTCCCCGCGCTGGTGCTGGCCGGTTGCGCCGCTGCCGGCCCGGCCGACCGACCCGCGGCCGCCAACCGCGCCGCCACGCCCGAGATCTCCGTGGCGACGCTGGCCGATGTCACGCGCATCCTCTCGTCCGACGAATATGAGGGCCGCGCGCCGACCACGGCGGGGGAGGAGAAGACCGTCACCCTGCTCGCCGACCACTTCGCCAAGGCGGGGCTGAAGCCCGGCAACAACGGAAGCTGGTTCCAGAACGTGCCGCTGGTCGAGACCACCGCGGCGCCGACCGCGCTGAGCGTGACCGGCGGCAAGGCGCCGCTCAGCCTCGCCTTCCGCACCGACATGGTCGCCAATTCCTATCGCGTGCAGCCAAGTGTGTCGGTCAAGGACAGCGACATCGTCTTCGTCGGCTATGGCATCAACGCGCCTGAGCGTGGCTGGAACGATTATGCCGGGCTCGACGTCAAGGGGAAGACCGTCGTCATCCTGGTCAACGATCCCGACTGGCAAAACGAGGGGCTGGAAGGTCCGTTCGGCGGGCGGGCGATGACCTATTACGGGCGCTGGACCTACAAATATGAGGAAGCTGCGCGACAGGGCGCCGCCGCCGCCTTCATCGTCCACGACACCGCCCCCGCCGCCTATGGCTGGAACGTCGTCCAGTCGTCTTGGACGGGCGCGCAGTACAATATGGACGCTGCCAACAATCACATGGACCAGTCGAGCGTCATCGGCTGGCTGACCAACGACGCCGCGCAGCGCCTGTTCGCCGCCGCGGGCCAGGATCTGGCACAGCTTACCGTCGCCGCGAAGCAGCCGGGCTTCAAGGCCGTGCCGTTCGGTCTCAAGGCCTCCGTTTCACTGACCCAGAAGATCAAGCGCCAAGCGTCGCGCAACGTGATCGGCATCCTGCCCGGCACCACGCGGCCAGACGAATATGTCATCTACACCGCGCATTGGGACCACCTCGGCCGCTGCGAAGCGGACGCGTCCGGCGACGACATCTGCAACGGCGCGCTCGACAACGCCACCGGCACCGCCGCGCTGGTCGCGCTGGCCGAGGCCTACCAGAAGGCGGGAGCACCCGAACGGTCGGTGATCTTCCTCGCCGTCACGGCAGAGGAATCCGGGCTGCTCGGATCGCGCTATTATGGCGAGAATCCGGTCTATCCGCTCAACAAGACGGTCGGCGGGGTCAACATGGACGGACTCAACGTCACCGGAACCAGCCGCGACTTCGTGGTCATCGGCCCCGGCAAGTCAGAGCTCGAGGATTATCTGAAGCGCGAGACCGATGCGCGCGGCCTGGTCCTCAAAAACGAGCCGACGCCCGAGGCGGGCTATTATTACCGCTCGGACCATTTCAGCCTCGCCAAGTTCGGTGTGCCGATGCTGTACGGCGAGGGCGGCGAGGATCTGGTCGAGGGCGGCGTCGCGGCCGGGCGCGCCGCCTCCGAGGATTATCGCACCAACCGCTACCACCAGCCGAGCGACGAGTTCGATCCCAACTGGAAATGGGACGGCGCGGTGCGCGATCTGGAAATCTATTATGCGATCGGCCGCGCGCTTGCCGACAGCGACGCCTGGCCTAACTGGCGCGAGGGCGACGAATTCCGCGCGATCCGCGACCGGAGCCGGACCGGCCGGTGACGATCCGCCGCCAGCCTGCCGAATGGGCGCCGCATGCCTGGGTATGGATCGGTTTTCCGAGCCATGCCGAGCTCTGGGAAGACGATCTGGAGCCGGCGCGTGCCGAAGTCGCCGCGTTCGCCGCCGCCGTCCATGCCGCCGGGCGCGGCGAGGAAGTGCGGCTCGTCGCAGCGGACGAGGAATCCGCAGCGGTTGCGCGGCGGCTGGCGCCGTTCGCGACGGTGATCGTCGAGCCGTTCGGCGACATCTGGCTGCGCGATACCGGGCCGATCGTGCTGGGCAGCGGCGATGAACGGCTTGCGGCGCGGTTCGGCTTCAACGGCTGGGGCGGCAAATATGATCTGCCCGGCGATGAAAGCGTCGGATCGGGCATCGCGGCGGCGGCGGGTCTGCCGGTGGCTCAGCATGGCTGGATTCTGGAAGGCGGCGCGATCGATGCCGATGGGTCGGGTGTGATCGTCACCACCGAGCAATGCCTGCTCAACCCCAATCGCAATCCCGCGATGGACCGCGCCAAGGTTGAGGCACGGCTGCGCACCGATCTCGGTGTCGAGCGCATCCTCTGGCTCGGCGACGGATTGCTCAACGACCATACCGACGGCCATGTCGACAACCTGGCCCGCTTCGTCGGTGCGGGGCGGGTGGCGATCCCGGTTCCGGCGGACGCCGACGATCCCAATGCTGCCGTTTACGCGGACGCCAAGGCGCGCGCGGAAACCTTCGGCCTGGAGGTCGTCGCGCTCCCCTCGCCCGGCCTGGTTGAGCGCGACGGCGAGATCATCCCCGCTTCTTACATGAACTTCTACATCGGCAATGCATCGGTGGTGGTGCCGGTCTACGGCGCCACCAATGATGATGCCGCGGTCGCCGCCATCGCCGGGCTCTTTCCGGGACGCGAGGTGGTTGGCCTCCGCGCTGATCACATCCTCACCGGCGGCGGCAGCTTCCACTGCATCAGCCAGCAGGTGCCGGTTTAACGGTTCGTCATTGCGAGCGAAGCGAAGCAATCCATATTGGTAGCAAGGATGGATTGCTTCGTCGCATCCGCTCCTCGCAATGACGGTTCAGGAGATTACGATTGACCAAGCTCACCGTCGCCGCGCTCCAGCTCGCCTTCACCGATTGCGTCGAGGACAATATCGCCGCCGTCTCCGAACTGGTGCGCGAGGCGGCCGCCAAGGGCGCGAAGCTGATCCTTCCGCCCGAACTGTTTGAAGGCCATTATTTCTGCCGCACGCAGGACGAGGGCCATTTTGGCCGCGCGCTGCCGACCGCCGAACATCCCGCCGTGAAGGCGATGCAGGCGCTCGCCGCGGAGCTCGGCGTGTACATCCCGACGTCTTTCTTCGAGGCGGACGGGCATCATCACTACAACAGTCTGGCGATGATCGACGACGGCGGCGCGGTGATGGGCGTCTATCGCAAGAGCCACATCCCCGATGGCCCCGGCTATTCGGAGAAATTCTACTTCCGCCCCGGCAACACCGGCTTCCGCACCTTCAAGACGCCGCTCGGCACCGTCGGTCCGGCGATCTGCTGGGATCAATGGTATCCCGAGACTGCGCGCAGCCTGATGCTGCAGGGCGCGGAAATCCTGCTGTTCCCGACCGCGATCGGCACCGAGCCGCACGATCCCGATCTCGATACGTCGCGGCTGTGGCGGCGCGCGATGATCGGCCATGCCGTCTCCAATGTCGTCCCCGTCGTCGCCGCCAACCGTATCGGTAGTGAGGACGGCCAGCGCTTCTACGGCCACAGCTTCATCTGCGACGAGCGCGGCGACATGCTGGCGGAGTTCGGCGCGGAGGAGACCGGCGTGCTGATCGCGACCGTCGATCTCGATCAGGCGTGCCGCCATCGCGCCGCTTTCGGCTTCTTCCGCGACCGGCGGCCCGATCTCTACGGCCGCATCGCCGAGGACGCCTAGCGCCGCCGCTCGCGCAGCTTGCGGGCGATGCCGCGCAGGATGAGATAGGTCGCGCCGGCCACGAGCAGCGCGCTCGCTGCCAGCCCCGCGATGCCGACACCGACCCACAGACCCGCGTGAATCAGGATCAGCATGAAGTCCGCGATCGCCGCGGTCGCCTGGATCATTGCGCCAGCTCCAGCGCCCGCGCGAACACCGCTTCGAACATCGGCGCGGTGAGCCGCCCGGTGTTCTGGTTGTAGCGCGAGCAGTGATAGCTATCGACGAGGGTGCGGCCATCGGGCAGGCGATGTTCGGCGAGATGGCCGAACTTATAGGCGGAGAGCTTGCCGCCCGCCGTTCGCACCGCCGATCCGTGCGCGATCTGGCCGAGCGCCACCAGCACCCGCGCGCGCCGCATCATGGCAAGCTGCGCCTCGTAGAACGGCCGGCAGGTCGCGATCTCCTGCGGGGTCGGCTTATTTTGCGGCGGTAGGCATTTCACCGAATTGAGAATCGCTACGCCATTGAGGCGCAGACTATCGTCGGGCCGCTCGGCATAGACGCCCTCCGCCAATCCGAACTTTCCAAGCGTCTCGAACAGCAATACGCCGGCATGATCGCCGGTGAAGGGACGCCCGGTGCGGTTGGCGCCATGCTTGCCGGGGGCGAGCCCGACGATGACGAGCCAGGCATCGGGATCGCCGAACGCGGGGACCGGCGCGTTCCACCAGCCGGGGTGCGCCTCGCGCAATTCTTCGCGGAATGCGACCAGCCGCGGACAGAGCGGACAATCGCGCGACGGCTCGCCCGCTAGCGCGGCGGGTTGGGAAAAGCTGGCGGTCAGCATGGCTTGGAGTCTAGGCGGCGGGTGATGGGGAAGACAAGCTATGCGATCGCGCTTGGTTCCAACCGGCGCCACGGCCGCCACGGCGCGCCGGAGGCGGTTCTGCGCGCCGCAGTGGCGGAAATCGGCAAGCTGGGCGACGTTATTCGCGTCTCGCGCATCATTAGCACGCCGCCGCTCGGGCCAGCGGGGCGCAGCTTCGCCAATGCCGCGCTGCTGCTCGAATCAGAGCTGAACCCTCCGGCGCTGCTCGCCGCACTGAAAACCGTCGAGCACCGCTTCGGCCGCCGCCGCGGGCGGCGCTGGGGGCCGCGCGTGCTGGATCTCGACATCATCCTCTGGTCCGGGGGGATGTGGGCCGGGGATGGTCTGACCGTCCCCCACCCAGCCTTCCGAACCCGCGGCTTCGTCCTTGAGCCGCTCGCCGAGATCGCGCCGCTTTGGCGCGATCCTGTCAACGGCCGCACCGTCCGCCAGCTTCGCGCGCGGTTGACCCGGCCCCGCCCCGCTCCTAGGTGCGTCGCGAAGGGCCGTTAGCTCAGTCGGTAGAGCAACTGACTTTTAATCAGTAGGTCGCTGGTTCGAACCCAGCACGGCTCACCACTCTTCGTTTCGGGGATCCGGCCATGACACTGTTCCGCCTCGCCGCCGCGGCGCTCGCCTGCGCGATGCCGGCCGCCGCCATCGCCACGGTCACCGTCTATCGCGATCCCGGCTGCGGCTGCTGCGTCAAATGGGCGGAGCACGCCAAGCGCGAACTGAAGCGTGAGGTCCGCATCGTCAACACGGGTGATCGCGCCGCCGTCGCCGCGCGCCACGGCGTGCCGCGCGAGCTTGCGTCCTGCCACACTACGATCATCGATGGCATGGTGTTCGAAGGCCATGTGCCGATCGCCGATGTCCGTCGCGCGTTGGCCAGCAAGCCCAAGGGCGTCCGCGGCCTCGCGGTGCCGGGCATGCCGATCGGATTGCCCGGCATGGAAGTTCCCGGCGCCAAGCCGCAGCCATATGCGGTGATCGCCTTCGGCCCCGCCGGCAACCGCGTCTTCGCCCGCCACTGATCCGTGCCGCCGTCGCGTAAAGTCACGGCCGCGCATCTCCCCATTTCCGGCTATGGCGCGCGGCGTCCGGCTTCGCTTATAAGCCCCGACGATGAAACGCCCGGGGGGAACGCGCATGATCCGCACCGCAGCGCCGATTTCGGCGGCGCTGGTGGTATGGCTCGGCATGCTGCTGTGGGGCGGGCTCGAATCGCCGCTCGACAATAGGATCGGCGAATCGCTCTACGCGGGCGATAATGCGGTGCTCGCCGATCTCGCGCGGTTCGCGACCGAGCTCGGCGGCTGGATCGTCCTGACGCTGGTCACGCTGGGCGCGGTCATCTGGCTCGTCCGGCGTCAATCACGCCGGTCGCGCGCAGCGATCCTGATATTCACCGTGCTCGTCGGCCGCATGTTCGTCGAGCTGCAGAAGATCACGTTTGGGCGGCTGCGGCCCACCGACGAATTCCACCTCGTCACCGTTGATTCGTTTAGCTTTCCGAGCGGCCATGCCGCCAATGCGACGATTACCTATCTCGCCATCGCGCTGCTGTTGCCGCAGGCACGGAGCGGGAAGGCGATGGCGGTTGGTGCCGCCTTCATTCTTGCTGCCGCCATCGGGCTCAGCCGGATCGTGCTCGGCGTCCACTGGCCGAGCGACGTGATGGCCGGCTGGGCGTTCGGGCTGTTCTGGGTGTTCCTGTGCCTCCGCCTTTCCAGCGCGCGCGAAGCGGCCCAGCAGGCCGAGACTGCGGAGCCGGGTGCGCGCCCGCGCCGGTTCGGCCAATGGCGCCGCGGCTTCCGCAAGCCACCGCCGCCTCCCGCCAGTCAGCGCTGACGGTGCAGCACCACCGATAGATTGTTCGCCGGCATCGACACCACGCGGTCAAGTGCGAAGCCCCGCGCCTCCGCCTCGGCCACGACATCCTCGAGCAGCCGCAGCCCCCATTCCGCATCGCGCGCCTTGAGCGAGGCATCGAACGCTTCGTTGCTTTCAGCGGTTGGGACGCCGGCCTGCCGATACGGGCCGTAGAGATAGAGCGGCGCACCGGGCGGTAGCAATCGCGCAGCGCCGTCGAGCAGCCCCAGCGTCGCAGCCCATGGGCTGATGTGGACCATGTTGATGCACAGGATCGCGTCCGCGGCGTCCACCGGCCAGCCGTCGGGCGCCGCCGCATCGAGCGGAACCGGCGCCATCAGGTTCGGCGCCTCCTCGGCGCCGCGCCACGCCTCCACCGAGCGCAGCGCGACGGGATCGGCATCGGTCGGCTGCCAGAGCAGGTTCGGGAACGTGCGCGCGAAATGGACCGCATGTTCACCAGTGCCGCTGGCGATCTCCAGCACGGTGCCGGTGGTGGGCAAAACATCCCGCAACACCGCCGCGATCGGCTCGGCATTGCGCGCAACGTGAGGGGCGGATCGGCGGTCGTCGGTCATGTGTGTTCCCAGGGCCCGCTGCTTACTCCGCCGCCTCGGCCGTCTCGACCGAATTCTTCCACACCAGCACAGGCTTGCGCGCGGCCAGCGTCTCGTCGAGGCGGCGGCGGGGCGCGTGGACGGGTGCGGCCTTCAGCGTCTCATCGCCGGCCTTCGCACGCTCGGCGACGCTGCGCAGTGCGCCGATGAACTGATCGAGCGCCGTCTTGCTCTCAGTCTCGGTCGGCTCGACCAGCATCGCGCCGTGAACAACCAGCGGGAAATACATGGTCATCGGGTGGAAGCCCTCGTCGATCAGCCCCTTGGCGAGATCGAGCGTACTGAGACCGCCCGCGAAACCCTTGTCGCTGAACAGTGCCTCATGCATGCACGGCCCGCTCGCGCCGAACGGCGCATCGAGCACGCCGTCGAGGCTGCGCAGCACGTAATTGGCGTTGAGCACCGCATCGCCCGACACCTGCCGCAGCCCGTCCGCGCCGTGGCTCAGGATGTAGCTCAATGCGCGGCTGAACATGCCCATCTGGCCGTGGAAGGCGGTCATCCGGCCGAAGCTCTGGCCGTGATGCTCGCCGACGGTTTCTTCCTCGACGAGGACGTAGTGATCGCCCTGCTTCTCGACGAAGGGCAACGGCGCGAAGGGCGTCAGCGCTTCCGAGAAAACCACCGGGCCGGAACCCGGCCCGCCGCCGCCGTGCGGGGTGGAGAAGGTCTTGTGGAGATTGATGTGCATCGCATCGATGCCGAGATCGCCCGGACGCACCCGGCCGACGATCGCGTTAAAATTGGCGCCGTCGCAATAGACGAGGCCTCCCGCCGCATGGCACGCCTCAGAGATCGCGATCATCTCCGGCTCGAAGAGGCCGCAGGTGTTGGGGTTGGTGATCATCACCGCCGCCACGTCCGGCCCCAGCCGCGACTTCAGCGCCTCCAGATCGACCCGCCCGGCGGGGGTCGCCGGGATATTCTCGACACGATAGCCGCAGAAGGCCGCGGTCGCGGGATTGGTGCCATGCGCGCTTTCGGGCACGAGGATCACTTCGCGGGCGTCGCCGCGCGCTTCCAGCGCCGAACGGATCGCGAGCAGACCGCACAATTCGCCATGCGCGCCAGCCTTGGGGCTCATCGCCACCGAATGCATGCCGGTGAGCTTCACCAGCCATTCGCCGAGGCTCGCGATCAATTCCAGCGCGCCCTGCACCGTATCGACCGGCTGGAGCGGATGAATGTCGGCAAAACCCGGTAGCCGCGCCATCCGCTCGTTGAGCCGCGGATTGTGCTTCATCGTGCACGAGCCGAGCGGGAAGAGACCGAGATCGATGGCGTAATTCTGCCGGCTGAGGCGCGTGTAGTGCCGCACCATCTGCGGCTCCGACAGGCCGGGCAGCCCGATCGGTGCGCTGCGCGCGAGATTCCCGATCCGGCCGGCAGGCCGCGCGACCGGTTCGAAGTCGACGCCGCAGCCGTCCGCTTCGTCCATCTCGAAGATCAGCGGCTCTTCCAGCATGAGCGCGCGATTGCCGGTGAAGGTGGGTGCGCCGGCGGCATCGCCCGCTTCGGGGCGCTCGGGGCGCCATCCGCTCTGATTGATGCTCATTTCAGCGCTCCTTCCAGCGCGTCGGCCAGCGCTTCGACATCCTCTTCGGTCACGGTCTCCGTCACTGCGACCACCAGTCCCTTCTCGAGCGCGTCCACGCCCGGATAGAGGCGGCCCAGCGAAACGCCGCCAAGCACCCCCTGATCGGCCAGCGTGCGCACCACCGGTCGCGCCTCGACCGACAGCCGGAGCGTGAATTCGTTAAAGAAGGTCTCGTTGACCAGGCTCACGCCCGGCACCTTCGACAGCCGCTCTGCCGCGGCCGCGGCCTTGGTATGGTTCAGTTCGGCCAGTTGCCGGAGTCCCGCCTCGCCCAGCAGCGTCATGTGCACCGAAAAGGCGAGCGCGCAGAGGCCCGCGTTGGTGCAGATGTTCGAGGTCGCCTTCTCGCGGCGGATATGCTGCTCGCGGGTCGACAGCGTCAGCACGAAGCCGCGCTTGCCTTCCGCGTCCACCGTCTCGCCGCACAGCCGGCCCGGCATCTGGCGGACGAATTTCTCCTTGCAGGCGAACAGGCCAACATAGGGCCCGCCGAAATTGAGGCCGACGCCGATCGACTGGCCTTCACCCACCACGATGTCCGCACCCATCTCGCCGGGCGACTTGATGAGGCCGAGTGCGACCGGCTCGGTCACCACCGCGATCACCAGCGCGCCATTGGCGTGTGCCTTTTCGACGATCGGCGAGAGATCGGCGATGCGGCCGAAGATATCGGGATATTGGACGACGACGCAGCTCGTCTCGCCATCGATCGCGCCCAGCAGCCGCTCCGCGTCGGTTTCGGCTTCCAGCGCCGGCAGCGCGGTCTCCAGCGCATCGCCGGTGAAGCGCGCCATCGTCTTGGCGAGCGACACGTAATGCGGATGGAGCCCGGCCGAGAGGATCGCCTTGCCGCGCCGCGTCACACGCCGCGCCATCACGATCGCCTCCCAGCAGGCGGTCGAGCCGTCGTACATCGAGGCGTTGGCCACGTCGCAGCCATAGAGCCGCGCGACCTGCGTCTGGAACTCGAACAGCGCCTGCAGCGTGCCCTGCGCGATTTCCGGCTGATACGGCGTGTAGCTGGTCAGGAATTCGCCGCGCTGGATGATGTGATCCACGCTGGCGGGTATGTGATGGCGATAGGCGCCCGCGCCCAGGAAGAAGGGCACCTCGCCCGCGACCATGTTCTTGCGCGCCATCGCGCCCAATTGGCGCTCGACCGAAAGCTCGCTGGCATGATCGGGCAGATCGCGGATCGCACCGGTCAGCCGCGCCGCCTCCGGCACGTCGACGAACAGATCGTCGATCGACTTGGCGCCGACGACCGCGAGCATGTCTGCGCGGTCGGCATCGGACAGGGGAAGGTAGCGCATCGAGAATCTATCCTAGCAAGTTCGCCACAAATTACTGGCTGTCGCAGAAAGCCTTATATTCGTCGGCGCCCATGAGTTCGCTGAGCTCGTGATTGTCTGAGAGGATGAGCTTGAAGAACCAGCCGTCGCTCTCCGCCGCGCTGTTGACCAGCGACGGATCGGCTTCCAGCGCGGCATTGGCCTCGGTCACTTCCCCTGAGACCGGCGCATAGACATCGCTCGCCGCCTTGACCGATTCGACCACCGCGGCGTCGCCGCCCTTCTTCACCTGCGTCCCCGCCTGCGGCAGTTCGACGAACACGATGTCGCCGAGCTGGCCCTGCGCATAATCGGTGATGCCGATGGTCGCGCGGTCGCCCTCGATCGCGATCCACTCATGCTCCTTGGTGTAATAGACGCTCATTGCGGCGCTCCCTTGCGGTGATAGCGGTGGGGGACGAAGGGCATGGGCACGACCTCCGCCTGGAAAAGCTTGCCGCGCTGAGACAGCGTGACGGCCGAGCCGGGCGCCGCGGACGCCAGCGGCACATAAGCCATCGCTATCGGCGCCTCTAGACTGGGTGAGAAGCCGCCCGAAGTGACGCGGCCGACCTCATTGCCCTCGCCATCGAGCACCATCGCGCCCTCGCGCACCGGCTGGCGGCCCTCGACGCGCAGGCCGACGCGGCGCTGGATCGATCCGCCCTCCAGTTCCTTCAGGATGCGCTCGGCGCCCGGAAAGCCACCCTCGCCGCGGCGGCGCTTGGAGATGGCGAAGGTCAGGTCCGCGGCGACGGGCGTCGTCTGTTCGTCGAGATCATGGCCGTAGAGCGGCAGCCCCGCTTCGAGCCGCAGGGAATCGCGCGCGCCCAGCCCGATCGGCTTCACCTCGGGCTGCTCCAGCAGCGCATCGGCGACACGTTCCACATCGCGCGCCTGCACCGAAATCTCGAACCCGTCCTCGCCGGTGTAGCCCGACCGGCTGACCCAGGCGGCGATCCCCGCCACCTCGTAGGCGCCGCCCTGCATGAAGCCGAGTTCTGAGACACCGGGCGCGATCCGCTCGAGCGCGTCCACCGCTTTCGGCCCCTGCAGCGCGAGCAGCGCCTGCTCCTTCATATGATCGAGCACCACGCCGGCCGGCAGCTTGGCCTTCAGATGGTCGATGTCGCCATCCTTGGTCGCGCCGTTGACGACGAGGTAGAAGGTGTCGCCACGCCGCGTGGCCATCAGATCGTCGATGATCCCGCCCTCGGCGTTGAGCAGAAGCGAATAGCGCAGCCGCCCGTCCTTCAGGATTTTGAGATCGGCCGGCAGCAGCGCTTCTAGCGCCGCATCGAGCCCGGTCCCTGCGATGATGATCTGGCCCATGTGGCTGACGTCGAACAGCCCCGCCGATTCGCGCACCCATTTGTGCTCGGCCATGATGCCTTCATACTGGATCGGCATCTCATAGCCGGCGAACGGCACCATCCGCGCACCGTGCGCGCGGTGCCAGGCATCCAGCGGAAGGGTTTGATCGGTCATCGTTCAGCGCGCTCCCGTGGCCGTCGGACCGCGGCCCGCAGCAGGCCGCGTCAGCATCCGACGCCCCCTCTGTCACTGGACCTGAGAGCTTTCGTCACCGCCTTTGCGACGACTTACCCCTTCGGTGGGATGCCGCGCGTTCGCGCCATCCGCTTTCCAGAGCGCCTTGCGGCCGCGCGGTCCTTTTGCCTGAGAGATTCCGGGGCGGTTGCTCCTTCGGCGGCGGCTCTTACGAACCGCCCTCTCCCGCGCGCCACCCGCCGGAAACCGGCGGCGACGACGCCGCTGTGGCGCGTCGCCAGAGCCGAGTCAACGGGCCTGGCGTGCTTCCGGCCCTATCGTCACGATCCAGAAATCCGGCGGCGTTCCGAAGCGCAGCGGCAGGAGGCTCGTGCCGAGCCCGGCACTGACAATCACCGTACGATTTCCATCACGAACCAAACCGCAGGCGTAACGCTCACCATGCCGGGACATCGTTGCGACCGCACCGATCCAGGGCAGCCGGATCTGGCCGCAATGCGTGTGGCCGGCAAACACCAGACGAACGGATTCGGGGAGTTCTGGCGTGATGTCCGGACTGTGAGACAGCGCGATGACCGGCCCGCGCGCGGATGCAACCGCTGCTGTCAGCCGCGGCACATCCGAATGGCCCGTGAAATCGTCGTCGGAACCCGCCACCAGCAATGGCCCGCGCCGCGCGACCTGATTGTCCAGGACGAGCACCCCAACCGCCGGCAGCGCGCGTCGAAACGCGTCCGCGTCGCGCCAGTGGTCGTGATTGCCAAGCACCGCCGTGACACCATAGCGCGCCGCCAGCTTCCCCAGCGGCGCAACCGCCTCGTCAGCAGAATACCGCCGCGTCGCGACACGTTTGTCGCTGACAAAGTCGCCCGCCAGCAGCACCATGTCCGGCCGTTGCGCGTTCACCTGCGCCACAATAGCGGCGAGCCTTTGCGGCGGCATGTCCGGACCCGCCACGTGGAGGTCACTAAGCAGGGCAATGCGCAGCGGCGGGGTCGCGTCCGACCAATCCGGCATACCCACGAACGCGCGACGCACCACGGGCTCGGCGATAGCATTGGAATAACCCAAGGCCGCCACAAAGAGTGTGGCGACGACCAGCGCGACGAGGACTCGCACCGATCGCCTCCCCTATTCCTGCGCTTTAGCGGGTCGCGTTGTAGCGGAGCTGGTCTTCGGTGAGCTGGAAGCCGACGAGCACTTCGAAGGTCGCGCGCTGGACGGCGACGCGGACGGCGGGATCGGACAGCGGATCGAGCGCCGCGTCGGCATCGCCGGGCTTGCGCTCGCGCGTCACCTGCTTGCGGATATCCTCCGGCAGCGTGGCGGCGGAACGCAGCACCTGCGCATTGGCGGTCGCGGTGGTCGAGGCACGGAGCTGGCCGTCCTCGAAGCGCAGCGCGACGCGGCCGAGGCGCTTGGCGATCACGTTCGATCCGCCCTGCACGACGGTCGAGAAATAAGGCAGCACCACCTCGCGCGCGCCGCTGGCGTCGCTGCGCCGGCCGGACACTTCGAAGGTCAGGTTGCTCTGCACATATTCGCCGCTCTCGTCGCAGGTCGCGCGGAGGTTCGAGATGTTGGCGACAACGTCGATCGCGCTCGCGTCGCGGCTGGTCGGCGGGTTGAACAGGGTCACGTCGCCGGTCGCGGCGGGAATCGCGACCGCCGGGCAGGCCGAACGCGTCACGGTGATGCCGGTCGCCTGGATCTGGCCGTCGGAGCTGCATCCTGCGAGCGCCAGAAGAGATAAGGCGGCGCCCGCCGCTGTGGTCTTGAACACGAAAGACGATCCTCGATCTATGAAGCAGCAATCACCCCTGCCAGAGCGGCGGGATCATAGGAAGCGGCTTTCATGCCCGCAAGCAATCCGGTAGACGCGCCGCACATGGCTTCGAAACCCGCACTCACCTTGCTCATCGCGGCACCGCGCGGCTTTTGCGCCGGTGTCGATCGCGCCATCCAGATCGTCGAGCTGGCGATCGAGCGCTATGGCGCGCCGGTCTATGTGCGGCACGAGATCGTCCACAACAAATATGTCGTCGACACGCTGAAGGCGAAGGGCGCGATCTTCGTCGCCGAGCTGGACGAGGTGCCAGACGGCGTTCCGGTGGTCTTTTCGGCGCACGGTGTTCCCAAGGCGGTGCCGGCCAAGGCGGAGGAGCGGGGACTCGAATATCTCGACGCTACCTGCCCGCTCGTCTCCAAGGTGCACCGCCAGGCCGAGCGGCTGGTCGATCAGGGGCGTCACATCCTGTTCATCGGCCATGCCGGCCATCCGGAGGTGGTTGGCACGTTCGGACAGGTGCCCGAGGGCCAGATGACGCTGATCGAGACAATCGAGGACGTCGCGACGGTGGAGGTCGCCGATCCCGACTGCCTCGCCTTCCTCACCCAGACGACGCTTTCGGTGGACGACACGGCGGAGATCGTGGCGGCGCTGCAGGCGCGCTTCCCGGCGATCAAGGCGCCGCGCGGCGAGGACATCTGCTACGCCACTTCCAACCGCCAAGGCGCCGTGAAGGCGATCGCCAAGCGGTGTGACGCGATGCTGGTGATCGGGGCGTCGAACAGCTCCAATTCTGTCCGCCTCGTCGAAGTCGCGGAACGCGAGGGCGCGAGGGCGCGGCTGGTGGCGCGCGCCGCGGAGATCGATCTCGACTGGCTTGAGGGGGTGCGGACGCTCGGCATCACCGCCGGCGCCTCGGCGCCCGAGGTGCTCGTCCGCGAGGTCGTCGACCGTCTCGCCGAGCATTTCGATGTCACCGAGACTGCGGTCGAGGGCGTGGAGGAGCGCATGGTGTTCAAGCTGCCCCGCGCGTTGCAGGCGGCCTGACCCAAGCACCGATGACCGAAGTCGAGATTTTCACCGACGGCGCCTGCAAGGGCAATCCGGGGCCGGGCGGCTGGGGCGCGGTGATCCGTTCCGGCGCACGCGAGAAGGAGCTCTCCGGCGGCGAGCAAAGGACCACCAACAACCGGATGGAGCTGACCGCCGCGATCCGCGCGCTGGAAGCGCTCAACCGCCCCTGCCACGTGACGCTCACCACCGACAGCGTCTATGTCCGCGACGGCATCACCAAGTGGATCCACGGCTGGCAGCGCAACGGCTGGCGCACCGCGGACAAGAAACCGGTGAAGAATGCCGAGCTGTGGCAGGAGTTGCTCGCGGCCGTGACGCCGCACCGGATCGATTGGCGCTGGGTGAAGGGCCATGCCGGCCACCCGGAGAACGAACGCGCCGACCAGCTTGCCTGCGCGGCCGCGCTTCAGTTCGTTAGGCGGCCAGGCGCGTAAGGCGCGGGATCGATTGCGGCCACCATCGCGTCGGGCGCGCGGCCGAGCAGCAGAGCCGCCGCCAGTTTCGCCGCCGCGGGCGCAGTCTGAATGCCGAACCCGCCCTGCCCCGCGAACCAGAAGAAATCCGCCGCGTCCGGCGCGAAGCCATAGACCGGAAGACGATCGGGCGCGAAGGTGCGCAGCCCCGCCCAGCTATGCTCGACGCGCTCGACCCGCCAGTCGACCACCTCCTGAAGCCGCGCGATCGCCGTCGCGACGTCGATTTCCTCCGCCGCGGCGTCGCACGGATCGCAGGGCGTCTCGTCGTGCGGGCTGAGCCACAGCCGCCCGCCAGTCTCAGGCTTGAAATAGAAAGTGCCCAGCGCATCGATGACGAGCGGCATATCCTCCGGGGCGGGCGGATCGACGCGAAGCTGCACCATAGTCCGCCGATAGGGCTTGAGGCCGAGCGGACGCACGCCGGACGCCGACGCCACCGCATCGGCCCAAGCCCCCGCGGCGTTGACGATGATGCCTGCCTCGACCGGGCCAGCGCGGGTATCGATCCCCCACCCGTCGGATACCCGCTGCGCGGCCTCGACACGGGCATCGGTCATCAGCGCAGCGCCGGAAGCGCGTGCGGCACGAAGATAGGCGACGTGGAGCGCAGCGGCGTCGATGTCGGTGCAGCTAGGTTCCAATACACCGTCGGTCCAATCGCTCCGTAACCCCGGCACCAGGCCTGCCACCGCAGATCGATCGAGACGATCTAGCGCGACGCCGCTGCCCGCGAACTGCGACTCGAACCCATCCAGCGCCGCCCGCCCCGCCGCATCGCGCGCGAGATGGAGCTCGCGGCGTTCCGAGAGGAACGGTCGGTCAGCGAAGTCGCCGGGTGGCTGAGCGAGAAACGGCCCCGAAGCGCTGGTCAACGGCTGCACCGCGGGGCCGCCATAGGTCTCCGACCAAAAGGCCGCCGAGCGCCCTGTCGCATGATAGCCGGGCTGGCTCTCCGCCTCGATCAGCACCACCGAGGCATACGGGGCGATCTCCGCCGCGATGCTGGCGCCGGCGATCCCAGCGCCGAGCACCGCAATGTCGTAGCGCACTGTCACCGCGCCGGCGCGTGCCGGTCGAGGAACGCGTCGATGCGGGCGAAGGCGTCGAGCCGGACGGGATCGCTCTCGCGCAGCAGTTCGTGGGCGGCATCCGGATACATGAATAGCTCGGCGCCCGGCACCAGGCCCGCCGCGCGGCGGATCGCCGACGGGCTCACCAGCCGATCCTTGTCGGTCCCGATCAAGAGTAGTGGCAGCGAAACCCCGGCCAGCGCCCGCGGCGTCAGCATCGCGGCGGAGCGGTAGGCGGCGGCGAGCCAGCCCCAAGTCGGCGGGCCGAGCGAGAAGCGCGGCTGCTCACCCTTCCACCATTGCTCGTCGTCGAACCGCTCGGCCGATCCGGTGAGATAGACCTGCCTGAATTTGGCCGAGGGCGACCCCGCCGGCCCTTCCCGCCACGCCGGGCGCTTGCCGGCGATCCGCGCGGCCGCGGTCGCCACCCACGGCGCGAGCAACTCGGGGAGCGGCGCCGAATTGATCGCCAGCATCGGCGCGACCAGCACCGCGGCGTCGAGCGCCGGGCGGCGCTCGGCGAGGATACGCATCGCGAGATGCCCGCCCATCGAGTGCGCGATCAGCGCGTGCGGGCCGGGGGTGGCGTCGATCCAGTCGGCGATCAGCGCCGCGCCGTCGGCCACCAGCGGATCGAAGCTGTCGAGATGCCCGCGCTCGATATCGCCTGCCGATCCGCCCTGCCCGCGCCAGTCGAACGCGGTTACCTGCCAGCCAAGCCCCTGCCAGTGCGCGAAACTTTCGAGATATTTCTCGATGAAGTCGCCCCGCCCGCCAGCGAAGATCAGGCTGCCCCGCGTGCCGCTCCCCGCCACGGGCGGCCAGTCCAGCCGCCGGATCGTCCAGCCGTCGGAAGCGCGCCATTCGGACAGCGCAGCGCCGGCGGGAATCGCGCGGCGGTCGAAGGGCGGAGCGAGCATGACCGCTGGTTACGAATTCGAAAGTAACCACGTCTAGTAGGCATTGGCATGAACGGGGGACTTGCCGACCTGCTGGTGGCCGTGCTCGCGGCGATGCTGATCGTCGCGGTGATCGGCGACGTGCGTGAGCGGCGCATCCCCAACTGGCTCAACGGCGCGATCGCGCTGGCCGCCATTCCCTTCTGGATCGCGTCCGGGCTCGGCCTTGCCGAGATCGGCATCCAGATCGGCGCCGCGCTGGTCGTCTTCCTGCTCTTCGCCATTGCCTTCCGCTTCGGCGCGATGGGCGGCGGCGACGTGAAGCTCCTCGCCGCGCTCGCCTTGTGGCTACCACCGCTGGCCATGCTGGAGCTGCTGGTGGTCATGTCGCTCGCCGGCGGCGCGCTCACGATCGCCATGGCGCTCCGTCACCGGCTTGCCCGCGCGGAGGGCAAACTGAAGATTCCTTACGGAGTCGCAATCGCGTTCGGCGGCTTCTGGTTGATCGGCGAACGCTATCTTAACCAATTCGGATGAATAGAGAGCCCGGGCCGCGATGGCCGGGGCAGGAGGCGTCAGCGTCATGGATGTGAAGAAGATCGTGCTGTTGGTCGGCGCGCTCGCCATTGCGGCGATGACCGCCATCATGGCCAAGAACATGTTCACCGGCGCCGCGGCGCCCCAGGCCGCGGCAGCGCAAGTGCCGGCGAACGGACCCGAAATCCTGGTCGCCACCCGCCCGCTGCCCGTCGGCACCATCATCGATGCCGAGGCACTGCGCTACCAGCGCTGGCCCGAAGAGCTCGTTCAGCCCGTCTACTTCGTGAAAGCGAACGGCGCCGACGCCGCGTCGCTGATCGGCACGGTGGTACGTAACGAGATCACCGCCGGCCAGCCGCTCACCCAGGGCTCGCTGATCAAGCCCGGCGAGCGTGGCTTCCTTGCCGCGGCGCTCGGCCCGGGCATGCGCGCCGTCACGGTTGCCGTGTCCAGCACTAGCGGTGTTGCCGGCTTTATCTTCCCTGGTGATCGTGTTGATGTCGTTCTCACCCAAGAGGTTGCCGGTGGCGGCGATGGTTCGCCGCTCCGCGTCGCCGAGACGGTGCTGAGCAACGTTCGCGTCCTCGCCACGGATCAGCGGATGTCGGGCACCGACGAGAACGGTAAGCCGGTGGTCAACTCCACCTCCACCGTCACGCTCGAGACCACGCCGCGCATCGCCGAGAAGATCGCCGTCGCTCAGACGCTGGGCACCGTTTCGCTGTCGCTGCGCTCGATCGCCGACAACAGCGCGGACCTGGAACGGGCGATCGCCGCCGGCGAGGTCAACGTGCCCGACGGTGACGATCCCGCCGCCGAGCAGAAGATGCTGCTAGCGGTCGCCAATCGCCCCAGCGAGGGCGGCGGCGCAACCTTCACGACGGGCGCGGACGTCTCGCGCTTCGCCCGCCGCACCGTCCCGGCCAAGCCGGCGCAGGGCCCCGTCTTGCAGGAAGGCGTCCCCGCCCCTGCCGGCGCTGCCCCCGCCGTCCCGGCCGGCCCGATCGTCCGCGTCGCCCGCGGCAACAGTGTCACCGTCGTCCCGGTGGGAGCGAAGTAAGATGAACCACGCAAATCTTCTCCGCCGCTTTGGCGTCGCCACGGCGATGACCGCGGTGATCGCGACGAGCATCGGCGGCGTCATGCCCGCCGTCGCCCTCGCCCAGTCCCAGGCGGGCAGCTATCGGCCGACGACCGAGCTGTTCCTCTCCATCGGCGAAGGCGAGCTCGTCTCGCTTCCCCGCAATGTGGCGAATGTCTGGACCTCGAACGCCGACGTGGCCGATGTCCAGATCAACAATTCGCGGCAGATCGGCCTGTTCGGCAAGGCGAACGGCGAAGCGACGATCATCGCGACTGGCGCCGACGGCCGCGTCGTCTACGGTGCCAAGGTTCGGGTCAGCCAGAACATCAGTTCGATCAACGACGTGCTGCGGGCCGCGATGCCCGATGCCAACATCTCGGTCACCTATGTCGGCCAGGTCGCGGTCATCAACGGCACCGTGGCTTCTCCGGAAGACAGCGCGCAGGCCGAGATGCTCGTGCGCACCGTTCTCAACCCCGGCGTCAACCCGAATGCTACCGAAGGTCTGCGCATCCTGCCCGTGAATCGTCTACGGACGGCCACGCCGCTGCAGGTGATGCTCAAGGTCAAGATTGCCGAGGTCAGCCGCACGCTGGTCAAGGAGATCGGCGTCAACCTGCTGACCAACGACAATAGCGGCGGGTTCCTGTTCGGCATCGGCCGCGGCAACGCGGGCACGATCAGCCCGATCAACGGTCCGATAAATCCGATCACCGGCCTGCCGACGCGGCTGGGCACCAACTATACGTTCAACAACAAAGAAGGCGCGACGAGCCTCGGCGCGGCGGGCCGCCTACTCGGCCTCGACGTGCTGGGCACGCTCGATCTTGCCGAGAACACCGGCCTCGTCACCACGCTCGCAGAGCCGACGCTGACCGCGCTTTCGGGCGAGACCGCCAGCTTCCTCGCCGGCGGCGAATTTCCGATCGCGACCACGAGCGGCCTCAACGGTACCGAGATCGAGTTCAAGGAATATGGCGTCAGTCTCGCCTTCACGCCGACCGTCCTCGACGGCGGCCGCATCTCGATGCGCGTGCGTCCGGAAGTGTCGGAGCTCACCAGCGAGGGCGCGATCCGCTTCGGCGGGATCGAGATCCCGGCGCTCAGCACCCGCCGCGCGGAAACGACGGTCGAGCTCGGCTCGGGCCAGAGCTTCATGATCGGCGGCTTGCTGCGCAACAGCTCGAACAACGGGGTCGAGAAGGCGCCGTTCCTGGGCAATCTGCCGATCATCGGCGCGCTGTTCCGCTCCACTAGCTTCCGCCGCAACGAGACGGAGCTGATGATCATCGTCACGCCGTATCTGGTGAAGCCGGTATCGGCGAGCCAGATCGCGCTGCCGACCGACGGCTTCCGCACCGCCAACGATGCGGAGCGCGTGCTGCTGGACCAGCAGCATGACGCCCGCAGCGGCGAGCAGCGTCCGGAGCCGCGCGTCGGCCCGCCGCAGACGGTTGCGCCCGGCATCGGTGTCATCAGCGACGCCTCGGTGCCGCAGCCGCCTGCGCCGGATGCCCAGCGCATGCAGCAGGCGCAGCTTCCGCCGCAGCGGACCGCTCCGCAGCAGCCCGCCGCCCCCACCCCGGGCTTCAGCTTCTGATCCGGCAGGACAAGGACTTAGCGAACATGGCACCCATCCGCACTTTCGCCGGCCTCGCCCTGATCGGCACCGCGCTGGCCGGCTGCTCGAGCTACACGAACGGGCTCAGCACGCATCACAATCCCAGCCTCTATTCGGTCAACCAGCCGGTCGTGCAGCGCACCGACTATGTGTTCGACGTCGCCACCCAGGGTGGCGGCGTGCCGGGCACCGAACTCTCGCGGCTCGACGCCTGGTTCGCCTCGCTGAACCTCGGCTACGGCGATCGCGTCTCGATCGACGACGCCGGCGGCTATGCCGGCGGCGCGCGCGACGATGTCGGCCGCGTTGCGGGCCGCTACGGTCTGCTCGTCGCCGACGGCGCACCGGTCACTGCCGGTCAGGTGTCTCCGGGCGCCATCCGTGTCGTCGTCAGCCGCAGTAGCGCGCATGTCCCCGGCTGCCCGGTGTGGGACGAGAAGCAGCTCGGTGCACGGATCACCACCAGCCCGAATTTCGGCTGCGCAACCAATTCCAACCTCGCTGCGATGATTGCCGATCCCAACGATCTGGTGCTCGGCCAGGCCGGCGCCGCCAGCGTCGATGCTGCGACCTCGACCAAGGCGATCAAGACCTATCGCGAACGCCGGCCGACCGGCGCCGAAAATCTGAAGGCGGAAGCCACCACGGGGGGCAAGTAATGAACGCGCCATTCCATAGCGCTCGCGGCGCAAGCCTGCGCGATCCCTTCTCGGCCTATGTCGCCGACGATGCGACGGCGGAGCTGATCCGCCCGATCGCGGTCGAGCACGGCTGGGCGCCGGAGAAGGTCAACAAGGGTGGCCTGCGCAACGCGGTGCAGTCGCTCTCGGTCTCGGCTAGTCCCAACATCCTGTTCGTGGACCTGAGCGAAAGCGGCGACCCGCTGAACGACATCAACAGCCTGGCCGAAGTCTGCGAGCCCGGCACCGTGGTGATCGCCGCGGGCCAGGTGAACGACGTCCGCCTCTATCGCGATCTGCTGTCGAGCGGCATCCAGGATTATCTCCTGAAGCCGTTCAGCCAGGATCAGCTTCGTGACGCCTTCGCCAATGCGCAGCTCACCATCTCCGGGCCGCGCGTCAACGAGCCGTCGATCGATCGTCCGCATGTCGTGGCCGCCGTGATCGGCGTGCGCGGCGGCGTCGGCGCGTCGACGGTCGCTTCGTCGCTGGCGTGGCTGATGGGCGATCAGGCCGGGCGCTCGACCGCCCTCCTCGATCTCGACATCCACTTCGGCACCGGTGCGCTCGCGCTGGATCTGGAGCCGGGCCGTGGCCTTACAGACGCGATCGAGAATCCTAGCCGCATCGACGGATTGTTCATCGAGCGCGCGATGGTCCGCGCCAACGACAAGCTTTCGGTGCTGTCGGCGGAGGCGCCGATCAATCAGCCGCTGCTGACCGACGGTTCGGCTTTCTTCCAGCTTCAGGAAGAGATGCGCAACGCGTTCGAGACGACGGTGCTCGATCTGCCGCGCAACATGCTGGTCCAGCATCCGCACCTCGTCCACGATACGCATGTCTGCGTCGTCGTCGTCGAGTTCACGCTCGCCGCGACCCGCGATGCGATCCGCATCCTCTCGTGGCTGAAGGCGAATGCGCCGCAGGCCCGCGTGGTGGTGGTCGCCAATCGCGTGCCGCCGGGCGGCAGCCAGGAAGTGTCGCGCAAGGAGTTCGAACGCTCGATCGAGCGCAAGGTCGATATCGTCCTGCCGCTCGATGCCAAGATCGCCTCGCAGGCCGCCAAGCTCGGCCAGCCGGTCGCCAAGGTCGCCGGCGGCGCCAAGATTGCGGCGCCGCTCAACCAGCTCGTCAAGGCGACACTGTCGGGCGTCGACGGCGACGAAGAGGGCGATGTCGCTCCTGGCTCGCTGCTCGGCAAGATCGGCAATTTCAAGCAGTTCATCGGCAAGAAGCCGAAGGCCATAGCCGCGTGACGCGCGGTAGTGTGATCGTGATCGCCGGCGCTGCCGGATAAGGGCCGGAGACGCCGATGCTTCCGATGCTGATGATAATGGCGGGAATGGGCGGCGCGCTGGCGCTGCTCTATTTCGCCATGGCCGGCCCCTCGACCGCCAAGGCGCAGGCGCGCCGGCTCGAGGGCTTGCGCGAGCGGCATAGCCGGTCGGCGGAGGTCGCCGCGCAAGCGCAGCTTCGCAAGATCACTGCCGCACGCGACAACCGCATCGAGAACCTGGCGCAGCGCTTCATCCCGAACCCGGCGCTGCTCCGCCAGCGGCTGGAGCGGACGGGCCGCACCTGGACGCTCGGCCAATATGCGATGGCATCAGCTGGCCTTGCAATCGTCGTCGCGTTCCTCCTCTCGGTGCGCGGCGCGCCGGGCCTGTTTTCGATCATGATCGGCCTCCTGGTCGGCATCGGCCTGCCGCATCTTGTCGTGGGCTTTCTCGTCAAGCGCCGCGTCAACCAGTTCACCACGCGCTTTCCGGATGCCATCGAGCTGATGGTGCGCGGTCTCCGCTCGGGCCTGCCGATCTCGGAGACGATCCAGATCGTCGCCTCGGAAATCCCCGGCCCGGTTTCGGTCGAGTTCCGCGAAGTCTCCGACAAGATGAAGATCGGCCGGACGATGGAAGCGGCGCTGCAGGACGTGGCGGACCGGCTCGGCACGCCGGAATTCCAGTTCTTCGTGATCACGCTGGCGATCCAGCGCGAGACCGGCGGCAACCTTGCCGAAACGCTCTCCAACCTCGCCGACGTGCTCCGCAAGCGCGCGCAGATGAAGCTCAAGATCCGGGCGATGTCCTCCGAATCCAAGGCCTCCGCCTACATCATCGGCGCGCTGCCCTTCATCGTCTTCACGATGATCTGGATCATCAACCGCAAATATATGGCGGAATTCTTCAGCGATCCGCGCCTGATGGTGATCGGCGCGGGCGGCCTCCTCTGGATGTGCATCGGCGCCTTCATCATGGCGAAGATGATCCGCTTCGAAATCTAGGATATTCGATCGATGCAGCCCGCAACCGGACCGACCCTCTTTGGCATCGACGTGATCTTCGTGGCGACGGCGCTGTCCGCCATCGCCACCTTCGCGGTGCTCGTCGCCATCTATGCCGCAACCACGGTGCGCGATCCGATGGCGAAGCGGATGAAGGCGCTGAACGACCGGCGCGAGCAGCTCAAGGCCGGCATCGTCGCCTCGACCTCCAAGCGCCGCAAGAAGATCAGCAACCGCAACGAGGCGACCGACTGGGTGCGGAGCCTCCTCGGCTCGCTCAAGATGCTCCAGGACGAGCAGGTCGAGAAGGCGCAGAAGAAGCTGATGCAGGCCGGCATCCGTTCCAAGGATCTCGCCTTCGTCGTCATCTTCGCGCGCTTCGTGCTGCCGCTGACCATCGGCACCTTCGTGATCGTCGGCATCTATGTGCTCGACTGGTTCCCCGAATGGGGCGCGTTCAAGAAATATGCGCTCGCCGCCGGCACTCTGGTCGGCTGCTACAAGGCGCCGGATCTGTGGCTCAAGAACAAGATCACCAAGCGTACCGCGGCGATCCGCAAGGGCTTGCCGGATGCTCTCGATCTGCTGGTGATCTGCGCCGAAGCCGGTCTCACCGTCGATGCCGCGTTCGGCCGCGTCGCGCGGGAATTGGGCAAGGCCTACCCCGAGCTCGGTGACGAGTTCGCACTGACCTCGATCGAGCTCGGCTTCCTCACCGATCGGCGCCAGGCGTTCGAGAATCTCGCCAACCGCATCGATCTGGAATCGATCCGCGGCGTGGTGACGACCATGATCCAGACCGAGAAATACGGCACGCCGCTCGCGTCGGCGCTGCGCGTCCTCTCGGCGGAATTCCGCCACGAGCGGATGATGCGCGCCGAGGAAAAAGCCGCGCGTCTGCCGGCGATCATGACGGTGCCGCTGATCCTGTTCATCCTGCCGACGCTGTTCATCGTCATCCTCGGCCCCGCGGCCTGCTCGATCACCGACAGCTTCATCAACCGGCAATAAGGAACCAGCGCGCGTCCCGGCGATTGTTTCAGCAACGAAGCAATCGCCGGAGTAAGCGCGAATGGAACCCTTCACCCTGACCCAATGGGTCGTCGTCCTGCTGGTCTTCTTCCTGGGAATCTTCCTGGGCGGGTTCGTGTTCGCGAGCACCAAGTGGAAGCGCCGTTACCGCGAGGAATCGCGGCTGCGTGCCGAAGAGGTCAAGCTGCGCGAGGAGGAAGTCCGCCGCCGCGAAGTGCTGGAGGCCGAGCGCAAGCATTTCGAAGCACGCGACATCGCCGCGCGCGCGCACGACGACCGGCCGTTGCCGCCGCGCTGATCTGGCGGCGGTGATCACTTTCTGACGCCACCGCCACCCAAACCCTCCCCCATCGAAGGGGCGGGCTTCAAGTGCGCGCCCGAAGCGCTGCTTGCGCCGCTGCGAGGCGGGCGATGGGGACGCGGTAGGGCGAGGCGCTGACGTAATCGAGGCCGACGCTTTCGCAGAAGGCGATCGAGGCGGGATCGCCGCCATGCTCGCCGCAGATGCCTAGCTTCAGCCCGGGCGTGGTCTCGCGGCCGCGATCCGCGGCGATACGGATCAGCTCGCCGACGCCGTCCTCGTCGATGCTGACGAAAGGATCGCGGGCGAAGATGCCCTGCTCGACATAGGCGGTGAGGAAGCGGCCCGCGTCGTCGCGGCTGACGCCGAGCGCGGTCTGCGTCAGATCGTTGGTGCCGAAGCTGAAGAATTCCGCCTGTTTCGCAATATCTCCCGCGCGCAACGCCGCGCGCGGCAGCTCGATCATCGTCCCGACCAGATAGTCGATGCTCCTCCCCTTCTCGGCGAACACGGCCTTCGCGGTCCGGTCGATCTGCTCACGGATGATGCGCAGCTCCGCCTCGGTGGCGACCAGAGGGACCATCACCTCGGGGATCGGCGCGTCGCCGGTCTCCGCGGCCACATCGCACGCCGCCTCGAAGATGGCGCGGGCCTGCATCTCGTAGATTTCGGGATAGGTGATGCCGAGCCGGCAGCCGCGGTGGCCGAGCATCGGGTTGAACTCGTGCAACTCGGACACGCGGCGCTTGAGCGTCGCCACGTCGACCCCGGCGGCGTCGGCGACCTCGACGAATTCATGCTCCTGATGCGGCAGGAACTCGTGCAGCGGCGGATCGAGCAGGCGGATGGTGACGGGAAGCCCCGCCATGATACGGAAAATCTCGGCGAAGTCGGCGCGCTGCTCGGGCAGCAATTTGTCGAGGGCGGCGCGGCGGCCCTCGCCGTCGTCGGCGAGGATCATCTGGCGGACGGCGGAGATGCGCGCCGCATCGAAGAACATATGCTCGGTGCGGCAGAGGCCAATCCCCTCCGCGCCGAACTCGCGCGCGGTGTGGCAATCGTTGGGCGTCTCGGCATTGGTGCGGATGCGGAGCCGCCGCGCCATATCCGCCATCTCCATCAGCCGGCCGAAATCGCCTACCAGCTCGGGCTGCACGGTCGGCACTTCGCCGAGCATCACCTCGCCAGTCGCGCCGTCGAGGGTGATGATATCCCCCTCCGACACCTCCTTCCCGCCGACGCGCATGGTGCGCGCCTTATAGTCGATCGAGACCGAGCCGGCGCCCGAGACGCAGGGCCGCCCCATGCCGCGTGCCACGACCGCGGCATGGCTGGTCATGCCGCCGCGGGCGGTGAGGATGCCCTTGGCGGCGTGCATCCCGTGTATGTCCTCGGGGCTGGTCTCGACACGGACGAGGATCACCGCCTCGCCGTCCGCAGCCTTGCGCTCCGCGGTGTCGGCATCGAACACCGCCTTGCCCGATGCGGCGCCGGGCGACGCGGGCAGTCCCTTGGCGATCACTTCGCGCGTGGCATCGGGATCGAGCGTCGGGTGGAGGAGCTGATCGAGCGCCGCGGGATCAACCCGCAGCACCGCCTCTTCCTCGCTCACCAGGCCTTCGTCGGCCATCTCGACCGCGATGCGCAGTGCCGCCTTGGCGGTGCGCTTGCCCGATCGCGTCTGAAGCATCCAGAGCGTGCCGCGCTCCACAGTGAACTCGATATCCTGCATGTCGCGATAATGCCGCTCGAGCAGGTCGAACACGCGGGCGAGCTCGGCATAGACTTCAGGCAACGCCTCTTCCATCGAGACCGCCTTGGCGCCCGCCTTCTCGCGCGCGGCTTTGGTGAGATATTGTGGGGTGCGGATACCGGCGACGACATCCTCGCCCTGCGCGTTGATGAGATATTCGCCATAATAAGCGCGCTCGCCGGTTGCGGGATCGCGGGTGAAGGCGACGCCGGTGGCCGACGTGTCGCCCATATTGCCGAACACCATCGCCTGGACGTTGACCGCGGTGCCCCATTCGCCGGGAATGGAATTGAGCCGGCGATAGACTTTCGCGCGGTCCGACTGCCAAGACCCGAACACGGCGCCGATCGCGCCGCGGAGCTGATCGTGGACGCCCTGCGGGAAGGGCTTGCCCCACTCCTCCTCGACCAGCGCCTTGAAGCGCGTGACGAGCGCCTCGAGATCGCCCGCGTCGAGATCGGTATCGAGGTGGACGCCTTTGTCTTCCTTGGCGAGCTCGAGCGCTTCCTCGAACGCGCCGTGATCGAGGCCGAGGACGACGTCGGCATACATCTGGACGAAGCGCCGGTAGCTATCCCACGCGAAGCGCGGATCGCCCGACGTGGCCGCGAGGCCCGCGACGGTCGCGTCGTTGAGACCGAGGTTGAGGACGGTATCCATCATCCCCGGCATAGACACCCGCGCGCCCGACCGCACCGAGACGAGCAAGGGATCGGCGGCATCGCCGAAGCGCTTACCGGTCACGCTCTCGATATGCGCGATGCCCTCGTTCAGCTCCGACGCGATTCTATCGGGGATACAGCCGCCGGCGTCATAATAAGCCGCGCAGACCGGGGTCGCGATGGTGAAGCCGGGCGGCACGGGGAGGCCGATCGACGCCATTTCCGCGAGGTTCGCGCCCTTGCCGCCGAGCAGCGCCTTGTCGCCGTCGCCGCCGTCCGAAGCGCCGCCGCCGAAGCGATAGACCGAGCGGCTCATGCGCCGACCCTCACGCGAATGTTCCCAATGTTCGCACTGGCCATGGGGGTTCGGAAAATCCCTTTCGCCGCTCGGTTATCGGTCAACGCTCTTCCTCTTTTCGGGGCGTGTAGGACAGGGGTTTGGCGCGGGGCGCCTCCCCTCCCTGCAAGGGAGGTGTCGGGGGTGGGTTCGGCGGAAGGGTCACGTGCGGCTTGAGCGAAGAGCTCGCTGCGCTCGCTACCCACCCCCGGCCCCTCCCTTGCAGGGAGGGGAGAGGCGCCGTGCAACGCTCCCATCACCCCTCGATCCGGGAGAAATCGGCGACGCGGTGGACGGCTTTGCGCATCCGCGCGAGCAACGCGAGCCGCGCCTCGCGCTTGGCGGGATCGGGATCGTTGACCGTCACCTTGTCGAAGAAGGCATCGACCGGCCCACGGAGCGCGGCCAGCGCCGTCATCGCGCGCTCGAACTCCTCGTCCTTCACCGCCTGCGCGACCTTGGGCTCGGCGATGTCGAGCGCGTCGTCCAGATCGGATTCCTCTGCAAGCGGGCTGTAGGAGAAGCCCTTGTTCCGCCCGTTCTGGCCGCTCCACTCCTCCTTCTTGAGGATGTTGGCGGCGCGCTTGTAGCCTGCGAGGAGATCAGCGCCCTGCGGCGATTCGACGAAGGATTGCAGCGCCTTCACCCGCGCGATCATACGGACGATATCGTCCTCCGCCGCGCCATCTTCGCGGCCGAGCGCGAACACCGCGTCGATCAGATCGTGGCGGACGCCCGCCTCGCGCTGCTGCACCTTCAGGCGATCGGCGAAGAAATCGAGGATCGCCTCGGCGAGATCGTTCGCCTCTTCGATCACCTTGCCGCGCTCGAGATTGGGGGTCAGCGACGACTTCCAGCGGACGACGACATGATCGCCGTGGCGGTAGGTGTAGGTGCCGACCTCGGCGGTGATGACATGCTCGTCGTCATCCTCGTCGAGCAGATCGGGGAAGCTGACCGACGACAGAGCACCGAGCCGCGATACGATGAGCAGCACCGCCGCCTGGACCAGCACGTCGCCCAGCGGCAGGCGCAGCCCAGCCTTGGTCAGCATCTGAAGCAGGCCGAGCGCGGCGCGGCGGAGCGCGAACGGATCGCGCGAGCCGGTAGGCTTCTCGCCGATCGAGAAGAAGGCGACGAGCGTGTCGAGGCGATCGGCGATGTTGACCGCCAGCGTCACCGGATCGGCAGGCACCGCGTCGCCCTGCCCCGCCGGCCGGTAATGATCGCGGACCGCACCCGCGATCGCCTCGCTCTTGCCCTGCGCGCGCGCGAGATAGCCGCCGAGCGTGCCCTGCAGTTCGGGAAACTCACCGACACTTTGCGTCAGGAGATCGGCCTTGGCGAGCCGCGCGGCGGCAGCGACCTCCGCCTTGTCGGCGCGAACGAATCGCTCTTGCACCAGCCATTCGGCGAGCTTCGCGACGCGCTCCACCTTGGCGGCGACGGTGCCGAGCTTTTCGTGGAAGACGATCTGGTCGAGCTTCTTCGCCTGCTCTTCGAGCGGCACCTTGAGATCATTCTCCCAGAAGAACTTGGCGTCGCTGAGCCGCGCCGAGAGCACCTTCTGGTTACCCGCGACGATCGCCGCGCCGCCATCCGACGCGTCGATATTCGCGGTGCAGACGAAGGCGGGCGCAAGCGCGCCGGCGGCGTCATTGACGGCAAAATACTTCTGATTGGTGCGCATGGTGAGCTGGATCACCTCGCGCGGCACGTCGAGGAAGGCCGGATCGAAGCGGCCGAGCAGCGGCACCGGCCATTCGGTGAGCCCCGCATTCTCGGCGAGCAGGCCCTCGTCGTCGACCAGCGCCAGCCCCGCGTCCGCGGCGGCCCTGGCGGCGCTCTCGGCGATGATCGCCCGGCGCTCGGCGGGATCGAGGATGACGTGGCAGGCGCGCAGCTTCTCGGCATAATCGCCCGCGCTGCCGATGGTGATCGGGCCCGGATGGTGGAAGCGATGGCCGACGGTCGCGGCGCCCGAGCGGATGCCGGCGATCTCGAAATCGACGATCTCCTCGCCGAGCAGCGCGACGACGCCCTGCAGCGGGCGGACCCAGCGCAGGCTTTCGGTCGAGACGGATGCGGCGCCCCAGCGCATCGATTTTGGCCAGGGGAAAGCGCGGATGATCGCCGGGATGGCTTCGGCGAGGACGTCGGCGGTGCGGCGGCCTGGCTGATCGAGCGTCGCGAACCAGATGCCGTCGCGATCGACGAGCTGATCCTGCTTAAGGCCGGTCTTGCGGAGGAAGCCCTCCAGTGCCTGCGGCGGCGCCGAGGTGCGCGGCCCCTTCACTTCCTCGCTGACCGCCGCCGTCTCCAGCGGCAATCCGCGCGCGACGAGCGCGAGGCGGCGCGGCGTCGCCCAGGTCTCGACCGCTTCCGCCGCAAGGCCGGCATCCGCAAGCCGTTCGGCGAACAGGCGCGCGAGATCCGCCGACGCCTTCGCCTGCATCCGCGCCGGAATTTCCTCGGATCGCAGCTCAAGCAGGAAATCGGTCACGCCAGATCCTCCCCGGCACGGGGAGGGGGACCAGCCGCAGCCTGGTGGAGGGGGTTCTCCGCCTCCGCTATGACCCCGCAGATCACGCTGTCGATGTCACGCAGCACATCCGATGCATTGATATGCAGTATGCGATAGCCGTTTTGTTTCAGAAACATGTCCCGCCTGTCATCATGGGCGGGGCGATCACCCCAGTCATGTGCTTCGCCGTCGATTTCGACGACGAGCTTCACCGCGAGGCAACAAAAGTCGGCGATATAAGGGCCGATTGGGTGCTGCCTCCGAAAGCGATGGCCGGTGGCGCTGTCGCGCAGGCGTTGCCACAACAGCACTTCCGGCAAGCTCATTTCACGGCGCAAGTCCCGAGCTTGGTAAGTTTCCCGGCGCCGGAGCGGCGATACGCCCCCTCCACCACGCTTCGCGCGGTCCCCCTCCCCGTTCCGGGGAGGATTTGATTGCGCCATCACGCGGCCCACCCGTTCTTTTCCATCCACGCCTGGCAGCTTCCCTTGGCGAGATCGCGGACGCGGCCGATATAGGCCTGGCGCTCGGCGACCGAGATGACGCCGCGCGCCTGCAGCGTGTTGAAGATGTGGCTGGCCTTGATCGCCTGATCATAGGCCGGGAGCGGCAGCTTCGCCGCGATGCAGCGGCCGCATTCCTCGGCGGCGTCCTTGAACCAGCGGAACAAGGTGTCGGTGTTCGCCACCTCGAAGTTCCAGGTGCTGAACTGGCGCTCATTTTCCTGGAAGACGTCGCCATAGGTCACGCCCTCGTCGTTGAAGGCGAGATCGTAGACGCTGTCGACGCCCTGGATGTACATCGCCAGCCGCTCGAGCCCGTAGGTGAGTTCGCCCGCGACGGGCTTGCAGTCGAAGCCGCCGACCTGCTGGAAATAGGTGAATTGCGTCACTTCCATGCCGTCGCACCAGACTTCCCAGCCGAGGCCCCAGGCGCCGAGCGTCGGGCTTTCCCAATCGTCCTCGACGAAGCGGATGTCGTGGAGCAAGGGATCGATGCCGATCGCGGCGAGGCTGCCGAGGTAGAGGTCCTGGAGGTCCGCAGGGCTGGGCTTCAGGATCACCTGATATTGGTAATAATGGCCGAGCCGATTGGGGTTTTCGCCATAGCGGCCGTCGGTCGGGCGGCGGCTGGGCTGGACATAGGCGGCCTTCCACGGATCGGGGCCGAGCGCGCGCAAGGTGGTCGCGGGATGGAAAGTGCCCGCGCCCATCTCCATGTCATAGGGCTGGAGGATGACGCAGCCTCTGTCGCTCCAATAATCGTGGAGCGTCAGGATCAGGCGCTGAAAGCTTAAAGGTTTGGCTGCCAAGGTTGCGCACCGCCGGGAGTGAGAGGGCAAGCCGCTTTGGCGCAATGCAGCATCGCCGGTCAAGCAAGCTGGCGTTAAGGGCAATGACGCCAGTTCGCCGGCGCAAAGGATGAGGATTGTTCATGCGGTTGATCGATCGGGTTTCGCTCCACTGGAAGAAGGCGGTCGCCGCCGCGGCGGCGCTGGCGCTCCCGGGCTGCGCAACAGTGGATGCGCGCCATGCCGCCGCCGACCACCCGCGCCCGGCGATGTGGAAGCTCGCCGATGAAGACACGACGATCTACCTGCTCGGCACGATCCACCTGCTGCCGCCGGGCTATCAGTGGCGCACCGCGGCGATCGATGCGGCGGTGAAGCAGTCCGACGAGCTGGTCGTCGAGGTCGTGCCCGACAAGGATGCGACGCGGATGGCGCGGCAGATAATGTCGGTGGGCGTCGACGGCAGCCTTCCGCCGCTGCTCGAGCGCGTACCCGCAGACAAGCGCGAGACGCTGCGCGCGCACATGGCGCAGGCAAAGATGCCCGAGGGCTCGCTCGACAAGCTCAAGACCTGGGCGGCGGCGCTGGCGCTGGTCTCGCGCTCGTTCAAGGACATGGGGTTCGAGGCGGATGCCGGCGTCGAACGCGGGCTGACCGCCGATTATGCGGGCAAAAAGGTGAGCGGGCTGGAGACCGCCGAGCAGCAGTTTGGCTTCTTCGACAAGCTGAGCGAGGACGCGCAACGCGCCTTCCTCACCGCGACGCTCGACGATCCCGCCGCGGCGAAGGACCAGTTCCACGAGATGCTGGCGGCGTGGACGCGCGGCGACGTCGCGGGGATCGCGAAGAGCTTCAACAGCGACACCTCGCTCTCGCCGGAGCTGCGCGAAGTGCTGCTGACGGAGCGCAACGCGAATTGGGCCGGCTGGCTGCAAAAGCGGCTCGACGAACCCGGCACGGTGCTGGTCGCGGTCGGCGCCGGCCACCTTGCCGGGCCGGAATCGGTACAAAAGATGCTGAAGGAGCGCGGCCTGAAGGTCGAGCGCGTGCAGTAGTAAGTCCTCCCCGGGCGCTGCCCGGGGAGGGGGACCGTCCGCAGGACGGTGGAGGGGCATTACGGACTCGGCATACCCCTCCACCGTGCTTCGCATGGTCCCCCTCCCCTGCGTTTCGCAGGGGAGGATTTATTTAGCGCCGGCGGAGCCCGTATCGAATGCCGAACGCGCCAAGAGTCGCGAGCACTGCCCCCGCGATCGCCCAGCCGGGATTAAAGCCTTCGATTGTCTCGCAATCGCCGACGCAGGCGATCGGCTCGATGCGGACGAGGCCGAGGCCCTGCACCAGCCACAGCCCGCCCAGCAGCAGCGCCAGCACGCCCAGGATCAGTATAGCGATGCGCATTGTCGTCCCCTCACCTTGCGCGACGGCGGTAGCATGTGCCGCGCGCGGCCGCCACGTGCCTTGCCCTTCGCGCCACCGTCGGCTATGCGCGCGCCTTCCCCGCTCATGGTCATCCCTGGAGGCGTGAGGCCGGGGCATATTCTATTGGAGAAACAAGCAATGAGCGAACAGCTGACGCTGTCGGCCGAGCTGCGCGAAAAGGCAGGCAAGGGAGCCTCCCGCGCAATCCGCCGCGAGGGCCGCGTGCCCGCCGTGATCTACGGCAACAAGGAAGAGCCGCTGAGCATCCACGTCGAGGAAAAGGCGCTGGTGAAGGCGCTGCAGACCGGCCACTTCACGAACACCGTCGTGATGATCGACGCCAAGGGCAAGACCAGCCGGACGCTGCCGAAGGACGTGCAGTTCCACCCGGTGACCGACCGCCCGGTCCACGTCGATTTCCTGCGCATCTCGGCGCATTCGAAGGTGACCGTGGAAGTGCCGATCCGCTTCCTCAATGAAGACGAGGCGCCCGGCCTCAAGCGCGGCGGCGTGCTCAACACCGTCCGTCACGAGCTGGAAGTGATCTGCGACGCCTCGAACATCCCGAGCGAGATCGAGATCGATCTCACCGGCCTCGAGATCGGCGATTCGATCCATATCTCCAACGTCACGCTGCCCAAGGGCGTCGAATCGGCGATCGACGATCGCGATTTCACGATCGCCACCGTGGTCGCGCCGTCGGCGATGAAGTCCGAGGAAGGCGAAGAAGCGGCTGAAGCCGGCGACGTCCCGACCGTGGGCGAGGACGAAGGCGAGGAAGCCGAGGGCGAGACGCCGGAAGGCGAAGCCCAGGGCTGATAGGTTCGCATGGCCCCGCTCGGGCGCTGGCTCGCATCGCTCTTCGGCGCAAAGCCAGTGGAGCTGCACGGCCAGCCGTCCGCAGCGGGGCCAGACGCGGACGATAGTTTCGAGGAGGCGGCGCCCGTGCAGATCTGGGTCGGCCTCGGCAATCCCGGCGCGCAATATGCGATGCACCGGCACAATGTCGGCTTCATGGCGGTCGACGCCATCGCCGAAACGCACGGCTTCGAGCCGGTCAAGAAGGCTTTTCACGGCTGGGCGCAGCAGGGCCGCATCGGCGGCAACCGTATCCTGCTATTGAAACCGGCCACCTTCATGAACGAGAGCGGCCGCGCCGTCCGCGCAGCGCTGGATTTCTTCAAGCGAGAGACGGGCGACGTCACCGTCTTCCATGACGAGCTCGATCTCGATCCTTTCCGCGTGAAGGTGAAGACCGGCGGCGGGACCGCCGGCCACAACGGCCTGCGCTCCACCGACGCGCATATCGGCGCCGATTTCCGCCGCGTCCGCATCGGCATCGGCCATCCCGGCAACAAGGCACGGGTGACCGGGCATGTCCTCGGCAATTACGCCAAGACCGAGGTCGACGACCTCGCGGACATGCTGGGCGCGATCGCCGCCGAGGCGCCCTGGCTCGCCGACGGCGACGACGCGCGGTTCATGAACGAAGTCGCGCGGCGGCTGGCGGATTGACGCGCCCCCTTCTCCCCGGTGGGGGAGAAGGATAGCGCAGCTTGGCGCAACGCCCCCTAGCGGAGATTGGATGAGGGTCGCCTCGGCGCCGCGCGCTCGCTTGTGCGAGCGCTCACCCCTCACCCAGCTCCGACTAGGCTCGCTACGCTCACCAAGTCTCCGCAACCCTCCCCCTCGAGGGGAGAGGGAAATTAGGCCTTCTTAGGAATCTCCAGCCCGCGTTGCACTGCCGGCCGCGCAAGGCCGCGGTCGAGCCAGGCGGGAACGTTCTTCAGCGCGTCATAGTCTACCAGCTCGCGGGCGCCATAGAAGGTGATGAGGTTGCGCACCCAGCCGAGCGTCGCGATGTCGGCGATCGTGTAATCGTCGCCCATGATCCAGTCGCGGCCTTCCAGCCGCCGGTCGAGCACGCCGAGCAGGCGCTTGGCCTCGGCGACGTAGCGGTCACGCGGCCGCTTGTCCTCGAAGTCCTTGCCCGCGAACTTGTTGAAGAAGCCGACCTGCCCGAACATGGGGCCGATCCCGCCCATCTGGAACATCACCCACTGGATCGTCTCATAGCGGCGCGCCGGATCGGCGGGCAGGAACTGCCCGGTCTTCTCGCCAAGATAGATCAGGATCGCGCCCGATTCGAAAAGTCCCAGCGGCTGGCCGCCGGGCCCGTCGGGATCGAGGATCGCCGGGATCTTGCCGTTGGGATTGAGCGACAGGAAAGCATCGTCGTGGCTCTCATTCTCGGTGATGTCGACGAGATGCGCCTCATAGGGCAGCCCCGTCTCCTCCAGCATGATCGACACCTTCACGCCGTTGGGCGTGTTCAGCGAATAGAGCTGGAGCCGGTCCGAATGCTTCGCCGGCCAGCGCCGCGTGATCGGAAAAGCGGAAAGATCGGCCATGAAGCTGCTCCTCGGAATGCGTAGCGTGCCGCCCAATTGGGAAGCGCAGCGACACTTTTGAAGGCCGCACTGGCAAGCCGCGCCGCCAGCCGCTATCGGGCTGCTCGAATTGGCCCTCTCCCGCTTGCGGGAGAGGGTTGGGTGAGGGTCAGGTGTGAGCAAAGGGTGCGGTGCCGGCAGGCCAGCACACACCCTCTCCCCGACCCTCTCCCGCAAGCGGGAGAGGGAGTTTGGGTTTTCGTTGCGGTATCGTGGGGCTGCCGAATGTCGGCAAGTCCACCCTGTTCAATGCGCTGACGGAGACGGCGGCGGCGCAGGCGGCCAATTACCCCTTCTGCACGATCGAGCCCAACGTCGGCCGCGTCGCAGTGCCCGATCCGCGGCTGCAGACCATCGCCAAGATCGGCAAGTCCGCGCAGGTTATCGAGACCCAGCTCGAATTCGTCGACATCGCCGGGCTGGTGCGCGGCGCTAGCAAGGGCGAAGGGCTCGGCAACCAGTTCCTGGGCAACATCCGCGAGGTGGATGCGATCGTTCATGTGCTGCGCTGCTTCGAGGGCGGCGACGTGACACACGTCGAGGGCAAGGTCGATCCGATCGCGGATGCGGAGACGGTGGAAACCGAGCTGATGCTCGCCGATCTCGAAAGCCTCGAGAAGCGCGTCCCAGCGCTCGTCAAGAAGGCGCAGCAGGGTGACAAGGAAGCCAAGATCCAGGCGAGCGTGCTGGGCCAGGCGCTCGACCTGCTGCGCGATTCCAAGCCCGCGCGGCTGACCGAGCCGAAAGACGAGGAAGAGCGCAAGGCGCTCGACCGCGCACAACTCCTCACTGCCAAGCCGGTGCTCTACGTCTGCAATGTCGACGAGGGCGACGCGGCGGGCGGCAATGCGCACAGCGCGCGGGTGTTCGAAAAGGCGGCGGCGGACGGCGCCAAGGCGGTGGTCATCTCCGCCGCGATCGAGGCGGAAATCGCGACGATGCCGATGGAGGATCGCAAGGATTTTCTCGGCGATCTCGGGCTCGAGGAAACCGGCCTCGCGCGAATCATCCGCGCCGGCTACGATCTCCTCCATCTCATCACCTTCTTCACCGTAGGCCCCAAGGAAGCGCGCGCCTGGACGGTGGAAAAGGGATCGAAGGCGCCCCAGGCCGCGGGCGCGATCCATTCCGACTTCGAACGCGGATTCATCCGCGCCGAGACGATCGCCTATGACGATTTCGTCGCCAGCGGCGGCGAGGCAGGCGCGCGCGATGCCGGCAAGCTCCGCTCCGAAGGCAAGGACTATGTCACCCGCGACGGCGACATCATGCTGTTCCGCTTCAACGTGTAGCCACTATCGTCATTGCGAGCGGAGCGACGCAATCCAGCGGCCTTCGCGCGCCGCCAGGTCCGTAATGGATTGCTTCGTCGCTGCGCTCCTCGCAATGATTAGGCACATTAGGAATGACGGAGACGGCCTTGCTCTATCTCGAAGATCTGAAAGTCGGCCAGAAGGCGGCGTTCGGGGCGTATCAGGTGACGCGCGAAGAGGTGCTGGCGTTCGCGCGGAAATATGATCCGCAGCCCTTTCACCTCTCGGACGAGGCGGCGGCGAAGACGCATTTCGGGCGGATTGCGGCGAGCGGATGGCACACCACCGCGATGGTAATGGCGATGATCGTCGAGAACATCCACCGCACCGGGGAGCAGGGGTTAGGATCGCCCGGGATCGATGAACTGCGCTGGCTGAAGCCGGTCTATCCGGGCGATACGCTGCGCTGCGAGACCGAAGTGCTGGAAGTCCGCCCCTCGCGCAGCAAGCCGCACCTCGGCTCCTACCGGGCAAGCATGACCGTGCTCAACCAAAACGACGTCCCGGTGATGACCTACATCTCCAACGTGCTGATCGCGCGGCGGCCTGCCGGCTGAGCCTTAATCCGGGCGGCGCTGCCCGGGCCGAACGTCGCTGCGCGGATTACGGGTCACCGGACGGGCGGTCACGCCCTGCCGCTGGCGGATCGCCTGGCCACGGACGCCTGGGTTGGCCTCGCGCAGGCCGCGCTCGATCGGCATCGTGCGGCCGCGATAATTACGGCCACGATCGCCGCGCCATTCGCGCCGGTCGCGACGGAAATCGCGCCAGTTGGCGGTGACTTCGCCGCCGCGCCATGCCGAGCGGCGACCTTCCCAATAACGCCGGTCACGGTCGCGCCAGCGATGCGGGCGCCGGCCGCGATCATAGACGTAATAGCCCGAGCCCGGATAATAGAAGCCGTTATACCAGCCCCAATAAGGCTGGCCGAAGCCCTGATAGCCCGACGCGTAGAAATCATACTGATCGGCGGCGACATAGGGATTGGAATAGGGGTCGGCATAGCCGGCCGTGCCGTAGCCGGCGTCGAACCCGCCATAGCCGTAGCCATCCGCGCATGCGCCGAGCGACGCTGCGGCAGCCACGGCGATGAGAGCATTGCGAAGGCGGGATGCAGACATTGTCGCTACTCCGGAAGAACGCGGGCGCACGTCACGCCCGAATTCCTTAACGCCGGAACGGCTTAGCGGTTGCATGAACAGACTCACTGCGCCCCGGCGTCTGCCGGGGGAGCGCAGATCAATGCCGCTTACGGTCCGCCCAGATGTTCTTGTAGGACAAATAGGCGAGGATGCTGGCGAAGAGCAGGAAGATCAGCACCGCGATACCAGTGCGATGGCGGTTCTCCAGCTTCGGCTCGGCGGTCCACACAAGGAAGGCGGTCACGTCGGTCGACATCTGGTCGATCGTCGGCTTGGTGCCGTCGGCATACGTCACCTGGCCTTCGGCGGTCAGCGGCTGCGGCATCGCGAGGTTGAGGTTCGCGAAATATGGATTGAAGTGCAGCCCCGTACCCGGACGATTTTCAACCGGGAGCGGCTTGCCGTCCTCGTTGCGGTAGGTCGCCGGATCGCGATAGCCGATCAGCAGCGAATGTACATAGGCCGGGCCGCCCTCGCGCGCCTTGGTGATGAGCGAGAGATCGGGCGGATAGGCATTGCTGTTCGCCGCCCGCGCCGCCGTCTCGTTGGCATAGGGGTTCGGGAACTTGTCAGCCGGGATCGCCTTGCGGGTCGTTGGCTCGCCGGTGTTGGGATCGACCGAGGGCACTTCGATCGCCCACTGATCGGCGATCGCCTTGATCTCCGGCTCGTCATAGCCGAGATCGTGGAGATCGCGGAACGCGACGTAGTGCAGGCTGTGGCAGGCCGCGCAGACTTCCTTGTAGACCTGGAAGCCACGCTGCAGCTGCTGGCGATCGAACTTGCCGAAGGGGCCGTCGCTGGCGAGCTTCAGCGGCTCGGGATGCTTATGGAATGCATATTCCACCGGCTTGACGGGCGGCTCCTTCACATAGGCGACAACGCCCGTGAACAGCGAGATGAGCAGCACTCCGACGAAGCCGAGCCCGACGATGCCCCCGATCACACGTACCATGATCCGATCTATCCCTTAATGCGCGGAGGCCGGCGCGGTGCCGCCCTGCCCCAATGGCGCCGCTTCCTGCTTCTCGCCGTGCAGCACCGAGTCGGTGATCGACGCAGGCAGCGGCAGCGGCCGCTCGAGCTTCGAGAGCAGCGGCAGGATGATGAGGAAGTGCGCGAAATAATAAGCCGAAGCGATCTGGCTGATCATCACGAACGGCTCTTCCGCCGGCGCGCCGCCGCAATAGCCGAGGATCGCGACGTCGATCAGCAGCAGCCAGAAGAACTGCTTGAAGCGCGGGCGGTAGTTGCCCGAGCGGACCGGCGACTTGTCGAGCCACGGCAGCGCGAAGAGCAGCAGGATCGACGCGAACATCGCGAGCACGCCCCACAGCTTTGCCGGCAGGATGAAGTCGACGGTGAAGGCGCGCAGGATCGCGTAGAACGGCCAGAAATACCATTCGGGGACGATGTGCGCCGGAGTCGAGAGCGGGTTCGCCTCGATGTAATTGTCCGCATGGCCGAGGAAGTTCGGCATGAAGAACACGAAGATCGACAGGCCGATCAGCGCGACCGCGAGGCCGAAGCCGTCCTTGGCGGTATAATAAGGATGGAACGGCACCGTGTCCTGCGGCGACTTCACGTCGACGCCGGTCGGGTTGGACGATCCCGGAATGTGCAGCGCCCAGATGTGCAGGATGACGACACCCGCAATCACGAACGGCAGCAGATAGTGGAGCGAGAAGAAGCGGTTGAGCGCGGCATTGTCGGGCGCGAAACCGCCGAGCAGCCACGTCTGGATCGGCTCGCCGACCACCGGGATCGCGCCGAACAGGCCGGTGATGACCTTGGCGCCCCAGAAGCTCATCTGGCCCCACGGAAGCACATAACCCATGAAGGCGGTGGCCATCATCAGCAGGAAGATGACGAGGCCGAGCATCCACACCATCTCGCGCGGCGCTTTGTAGGAACCGTAATAGAGGCCGCGGAAGATATGGATGTAGACGACGACGAAGAAAAAGCTGGCGCCGTTGGCGTGGAGATAGCGCAGCAGCCAGCCCTGGTTGACGTCGCGCATGATATGCTCGACCGACTGGAAGGCGATCGCGCCATTGGCGGCGAAATGCATCGCCAGCACGATGCCGGTGACGATCTGCAGCACCAGCGCGAAGCCGGCGAGCACGCCGAAATTCCAGAAATAATTGAGGTTGCGCGGCACGGGATAGCCGGCGCCCACCGAATTGTAGACCAGCCGCGGCAGCGGCAGACGGCTGTCCATCCACTGCATGAACGGATTCTTCGGCGTATATTGCTGCGCCCAGGGGAAGCTCATCGGATCCTACCTCAGCCTATCTGGACAATTGTGTCAGAGGTGAACGTATATTCCGGCACCTCCAGATTGAGCGGCGCCGGGCCTTTGCGGATGCGCGCGGCAGTGTCGTAGTGCGAACCGTGGCAGGGGCAGAAATAGCCGCCATATTCGCCCTTGTTCTCGCCCTCCGCGGCGCCCAGCGGCACGCAGCCCAAGTGCGTGCAGACGCCGAGCGTGATCAGCCAATTGCGGCGCCCCTCTTCGGTGCGCTCGGCCAGCGTCTGCGGATCGCGCAGTTCGCTCAGCGGCACGGCGTTCGCGGCCTGCTGCTCGGCGGGGGTGAGGTTGCGGATGAACACCGGCTGCTTGCGCCAGATCGTCTTGATCGCCTGGCCGGACTGGATCGCGGAAACGTCGACCTCGATCGAGGCGAGCGCGAGCACGTCGGCCGATGGGTTCATCTGGTTGATGAGCGGATAGAGCACCGAGAGGCCGCCGACGCCGGCAGCACTGACCGCGGCGATATTGATGAAGTCCCGGCGGCGAACGCCATCGCCCTCCACCGCGCCATCATGGTCTGGGGTTTGTTCGACCGTCGCCATTTCCAACCTTCGAGCGAAACTGATCCGATATGCGAAATGCCGCCACCGGCCTAGCGATGGACGGAGGCGACGCATTCGCAACGAGATGCCGCGATAAGGAGCCCCCTTGGCGCGGCGTCGGGGCCTGATAGCCGCCAAGGGCGCAATTTGCCAACAGCGATTTTGACCGGGGTTTCACGGTGATGCCGCGGGGCGCTATGGCAAGAGCGATGCGGATCGCCCTCTATCAGCCCGACCAGCCCGGCAATATGGGCGCGATCCTGCGCCTCGCCGCCTGCACCGGGGCGCAGGTCGACGTCATCGAACCCTGCGGCTTCGCCTTTTCGGACAGGGGATTGAAGCGCGCCGGGATGGATTATGTCGAGATCGCCGCGGCGACCCGGCATGCGAACTGGGGCGCTTTCGAGGAGGTCGTCCAAGGGCGCATCGTGCTGCTGACCACCAAGGGGGCCACGCGGCTCGACGAGACGGCCTTCCAGCCCGGCGACACCTTATTGATGGGATCGGAGAGCAGCGGCGTTCCGGACGACGTCCATGCCCGCGCCGATCTTCGCGTTCGCATTCCGCAGGTGGAGGGTACGCGCTCCCTCAACCTCGCGGTCGCCGCGGGCATGGCGCTGACGGAGGCATTGCGGCAGACGCGTGGCTGGCCCAGAGGATGAGCGGAACAGGCAATGGAGGCTCCGTGATCGAGATCGACGACCAGCAGCAGGCGGCGCGCGACTGGTTCGAATCGCTGCGCGATAGCATTTGCGCCGAATTCGAGGCGATCGAGCGCGAGGCGGGCAGCGACGCGGCGTTCGAATACAGCCCGTGGGACCGGATCGATCCGGATGGTGCGCCCGGCGGCGGCGGCGTGCGCGGGCTGATGAAGGGCAAGGTGTTCGAGAAGGTCGGCGTCAATGTCTCCACCGTGGGCGGCCGCTTCAGCCCGGAATTCGCCGCCTCAATCCACGGCGCGTCGGAAAACCCCAGCTTTTTCGCCACTGGCATAAGCCTCGTCGCCCACATGGCGAACCCGCACGCGCCCGCGGTGCATATGAACACGCGCTTCCTGTGCACCACGAAGCGCTGGTTCGGTGGCGGCGCGGATCTCAACCCGCCGATCCCCTATCAGGAGGATACCGACGCGTTTCACGCGTGCCTGCGCGCCGCCTGCGCGGCGCACGACCCGACCTATTATCCGCGGTTCAGCAAATGGGCGGAGGAATATTTCTTCATCCCCCATCGCGGCGTCCATCGCGGCGTCGGCGGCATCTTCTACGATCATCTCGAAGATCATTTCGAAGCAAATTTCGCCTTCACCCGCGGCGTCGGCGAGGCGTTTCTCGACATCTTCCCGAAGCTGGTGCGCAAGCGCATGGACACGCCGTTCGACGATGCCGACCGCGCCCGCCAGCTCGAATGGCGGGGCCGCTATGCCGAGTTCAACCTGATCTACGACCGGGGGACGTTGTTCGGGCTAAAGACCGGGGGGAATATCGACGCGATCCTGATGAGCCTGCCGCCGCTCGCGACGTGGAGCTGAGGATTTGGGCCTGACCCCGATTGAGCCGGGCCATATCGGCACGGTCGTCACCTATCTGGAAATGGTCGAGCGACCGCGGGCTGCGCCGATGCCCGATTCGCCGCTGCGCATGGCCGCATGGAAGGATCCTGCTCCGGACAAGTACCGCACGCTCTTCGAGCGGGTCGGCGGGCGCTGGCTCTGGTATTCCCGGCTGGCGATGGGCGATGCGGCGCTCGCCGCGGCGATGGCCGACGTCCATGCCGTCGTCGATCCGCGCGGCGTCGAGGTCGGCATAGTCGAGCTCGACTTCAAAACGGCCGGCCAGTGCCTGATCCGCTTCCTGGGGCTGGTGCCCGAACTCGCCGGTAAGGGCCACGGCCGCTGGCTCTTCGCCGAGACGCTGGCGCGCGCCTGGGCGCCCGGCGTCGAGCGCGTTGCGGTCAACACCTGCACGCTCGACCATCCCGCGGCGCTCTCCGCTTACCTCCGCGCCGGCTTCACCGCCTACGCCCGCGCGTTCGAGAGCTTTCCCGATCCGCGCCTCGCCGGGCTGTTGCCGCGCGACGTGGCGCCTCAGGCGCCGATCGTCCCCTCGCCCGAAAGCTGGCGGTAGACGCGGGCGGTCAGCACCACGAAGAAGGCCGAGGCGATGCCGTTGAGCAGCCCCAGCGTCACCAGCATGATGAAATGGCTGAGCGTGCCGGGATCGGGTGCGCCGAGCGTCAGCGCGACGATCGCACCAACGACGAAGCTCACCGCCATCATGATCAGCAGCAGCACGATCATCACGAGCACGAGGAGGCCGAGCAGCCGCGCAAAATGGCCGGCGGTGAGCCGCCAGCTCGCCTTCAGGATCGCAACGGGGCCGAGGGCGGTGTCGGCGGCCACCGCCGTCACCAGAAGCAATCGCACCCCGACGAGGATCGCGATCGGGATCAGCATGAAAATCACGACCGCGACGGCGCTTTGCGGGTTCGAGACCAGCAATATGGCGATCAGCGACAGCGGCACCATCGCCACCACCATGGCGAGCGCGATGAGTAGCACCGCTCCGAGCAGTGGCCACATCCGCCGTGCCGCCGCTCCAATCGCGGCGCCGACAACCGTCTCCCGGCGCAGCGCCAACATCGCGATGGCGACGGATCCGATCAGCGTCACCGCCATCAGCGGGATGATCAGCAGCGCCGCGGCCCCGACCTGGGGCGCTTCGCCTTCGACAGGCGTCGGCGTCAGCCACTGGACGAAGATCGAGGGAAAGGCGATGAGCGCCAGCGCCACCGGGAAGATCAGCCCGCCCTCGGCCCTGAGAAACGCGGTGGTTTCGCTCCACGCCTTGTCGATGGATAGGGTCTTCATGCGCTCCGTCCGTTGCCTATCTTCCTGCTATGCATAAGCCGCCCGCTTCGCAATCCGCCGCCGTCGACGGCGTGGAATGGCGCTTGTCGCCGGGGCCAACGAACTATGAGGTCGCGCTGACGGAGATGGAGGCGCGCGCCGCCGCGGTGGGCACCGGCGAGGCGCCCGAACTGGCGTGGCTGCTCGAACACCCGCCGCTCTACACCGCCGGCACCAGCGCCGACCCGGCGGAGCTGTTCAACCCGCAGGGGTTTCCAGTTCACAAGGCCGGGCGCGGCGGGCGTTACACTTACCACGGTCCCGGCCAGCGCGTCGGCTATCTGATTCTCGATCTCAACCGGCGCGGGCGCGACGTGCGCTGCTTTGTCCATGCGCTGGAAGGCTGGGTGATCGCGGCGCTCGGCGAGCTGGGCGTCGCGGCGTTCCGCGCGCCGGGGCGGATCGGCATCTGGGTGGCGGAGAGCGGCACGGAAGCGAAGATCGGCGCGATCGGCGTGCGCGTCCGCCGCTGGGTCACGATGCACGGCTTCGCGGTCAACGTCGATCCCGATCTGGGCCATTTTTCCGGCATCGTGCCGTGCGGAATTGCGGAGTTTCCCGTCACCAGCCTTGCGAAACTCGGCATCCCCGACGCGCAAAATGCTTTGGATGCGGCACTTTATCGCACCTTCGCGCGTTTTCTGGCCTCACTCGGTACGTGCATGGAGGAGGCTTGAGGGCCTCCTCCATTCTGTATATTGTGGACGGGATTTGGCAAAAGAACGGGCACACCCCGATCCAAATCCATAGCTAGGGAGTTTCCAGAATGCGTGCAATTTTCAAGAACGTCCTGACCGGCTCGATGGTTGCCGGCGCCGCTCTCCTCGTCGCTGCTTGCGGCGGTTCGGAGACGGCTGAAGTCAACAACACCATGACCGAGATGGACGCGACCGATCCGATGATGGACGGCACGACCAACGACGTCACCGCCGTCGACGGCGCGATGGGTATGGACAACAACATGGCCATGGACGCGAACATGACGATGGACGCCAACATGACCGGCGACAACGCCATGATGATGAACGACGCCAACATGAGCAACGGGATGTAATTCCCGAAGCCATCAGGTTTCGAATTCGGAAGGGCCGTCCGGGCGACCGGGCGGCCCTTTTGCGTGGCGGGAAACCGGTAGGCACGTGCCAAGGCCTTGATTTCCGGTTGCCCGGAGTACCCCGTTAATCATAGGGACAGGCCAGCCGCAGGATGGTCCGAACGCGGTCGCGTAAAGGGGTTGAGGTAATGGCACGAAGGTTCAAGACCATGATGCGCGCGGCTATCGCCGTGCTGGCATTCGCGGGCGCGCAGGCCGCGCCGGCGCAGATGTTCATGAACACGCCCGACTTCAAACCCGGCCCGATCGACGGCAGCGATCCGCTGATCGGCTTCGCGCTGCCCGGCGCCACCCCGGCCGAATATCGCGCGCACCTGCTCTGGACGATGCGTGCCGGCCTCAACGTCGCGGCGCTGCAATGCCAGTTCTCGCCTTTCCTGCGCTCGGTCGATAATTACAACGGCGTGCTCGCGCATCACGCGAAGGAATTTGCCGACGCCTATTCCACGCTGAACGCCTATTTCAAGCGCGTCCACGGCGCGAAGGAAGGGCAGCGCAAGTTCGACGATTATTCGACGATCACCTACAATGGCTTCTCCACGCTGCAGGCGCAGTACGGCTTCTGCAACGTCGCCTCGAACATCAGCAAGGAAGCGCTGACCCGGCCCAAGGGCGATCTCCACCTCACTGCCGAGGCGCGGATGCGCGAGCTGCGCAACAGCCTGGTCCCCGCGTTCGACAGCGTGACGGGCTATAATCCCGGCGCGATCCCGATGCCGCAGGTGCCGCCGCTGTCGGACGATTGCTACGACCGGCGCGGCAACCTGCGCTCCAAATGCCAGGCGAATTTCTCGCAGGTCGGACGGTAACTGTTCCCCGGCGAAAGCCGGGGAACAGATATCCCTTACGGCAGCCCCAGCAGTTTGTGGGTCTGGAGGCTGAGGCGCCAGCCGGGATGCGCCATGACGTAGGCGATCGCCGCCTGCCGCGCGGCATCGCCCTTGGCGCAGTCCATCGGCTGGATGAGGAAATGCGCGAAGTCCCAGCGCAGAAGATCGGCGGGCTCCATGCCTGCCTGCGGCCAGACCAGCTTCAGCTCGTCGCCGGATCGCTGGACAACCTCGCTTCCCGCCTTGGGACTGATGCACAGCCAGTCGATCCCGGGAGGCGCGGGCAATGTCCCGTTCGATTCGACCGCGATCTCGAAGCCCCGGTCGTGGAGCGCGTCGATCAGCGCCGCGTCGAGCTGGAGCATCGGTTCGCCGCCGGTAATCACCACCAGCGGCAATTCGCCGGCGCTCCACAGCGCAGCGACGCGATCCGCCAGCATATCGGCGTCGTAGCGCCCGCCATTCTCGCCATCCATGCCGACGAAATCGGTGTCGCAGAAACTGCATTGCGCTGTCGCACGGTCCGCCTCGCGGCCCGACCAGAGGTTGCAGCCGGAGAAGCGCAGGAACACCGCGCGGCGCCCCGCCTGCATCCCTTCGCCCTGCAACGTCAGGAAAATTTCTTTGACCGCGTAGCTCACGGGCGCGCGGCGTAAACGGTGGGATCGGCGAGGCCCGCTTCGGCAAAGCCCTTGGCGCGCAGCCGGCAGGAATCGCACAGGCCGCAATGGCGGCCGTCCGTCGTGGGATCGTAGCAGGACCAGCTCATCCCCGCGTCGAGGCCGAGACGCGCCGCTTCCGCCGCAATGTCGGCCTTGGTCATCTCCATGAGCGGCGTGTGGACGACAAATCTATCGCCCTCGACCCCGGCCTTGGTCGCGCGCGCGGCCATCGCCTCGAACGCTTCGACGAACTCCGGCCGGCAATCAGGATAACCCGAATAATCGAGCGCATTGACGCCGATGAAGAGATCGCGCGCACCCGCCGCCTCCGCCCAGCCGAGCGCGAGGCTGAGGAAGATGGTGTTGCGTGCGGGGACGTACGTGATGGGTATCCCCTCCGCCGCCACACCCCCCTTGGGCACCGCGATGTCTGCGGTCAGCGCCGATCCGCCGAAGGCCGAGAGATCGAGCGGCAGCACGACATGCCGCGCCGCGCCAAGCGCCGTCGCGATCCGCGCCGCGGCCTCAAGTTCGATCCGGTGCCGCTGGTTATAATCGACGGTGAGCGCGAACAGGCCATAGCCCGCCTCGCGCGCCTGAGCGGCGGCGACCATCGAGTCGAGCCCGCCAGAAAGCAGAACGACAGCGAATTTTTGCGATTGGGTCATTGCGCGGTGCCGCTAAGCCCCCTGCGTCCCGAGCGCAATGCCGCACAAAGAAACGGGCCGCCCGGTATCAGGCGGCCCAGTTGTGGCGTTCAAGCCAGCTAGGGAGGAAAGCGTGCTTAAATCCAAGCACGTTTCGGTATTTACGACACGCTTGGTAAACCGGGGCTTAACAAGGATCGTGTCGCAACGCCTTACCGACGCGCCGAGCCGATGCGCCCGCCGCCGCAATTGCCCACCTTCCGCGCCTCGGCGCGATAGGCGAAGGGCGTGCTGCCCATGATGCCCTGGGTGTCGATCTTGGCGAGACGCGGGGTCTCGACGCGGAGCGACGTGCGGCCGAAGCCGTTTGCCGGGCAGGTGTAATGGACGGTCGCGCCCTTGGCGTCGGTGTTGAGCACGACGCGCGAGCAAGGCGCATTCTTGTGCTGTACCTGCAGCAGCATCGCCGGATCGGCCATGCACATCGCCTGCGGCTCGTCGTCCGAGTCGGCCATGCGGACCTGCCACAGGCCCGGCTCCAGCTTCGCGAGCGCGCCCGGTCCCTGTGCCGCAACCGGCGTCAAAGTGATCATCGCGGCGCCGAGCGCCAGGAGCGCCCGACGATATCCGTCGTTCAAGCTCTTCATCATCTTCATCCCAACCCCGCGCGGATCGTTCCGCGCAATTCCGGCCTATTCGAAGCCCGGAGTCCCCGCCATCGGCCTTAGACCAAGGTGGGGAAACAAACGACTAACACGCGGGCGACTTTTCCCATCAGGCGGTGGTGTCATTGAAACTTATGGGAAAAACCTTCGAGCAGAATTCGCAATCGACATTGATGACGCCGTTTTCGTCGATCATTTCGGCACGCTCGTCTTCCGGGAAGCGGGCGATGACGCTGCGGATATGCGCCTCGGTGCAGCGACAGCCGCGCGCCAGCGGCACGGCGCCGAGCACGCGCACCTCCTCTTCCTCGTGAAACAGCCGCCACAGGAGATCGTCGAGCGGCAGTGCCGGATCGGTCAGCTCGCTCGCCTTGGTGGTGACGGCGAGCGCCTTCACATGCTCCCATTCCGGATGGTCGAGGCGGGTGTGGAGCCGCTCGCGCCCCTCCTCGCCCTCCGGCAGATGCTGAAGGAGGATGCCGCCGGCGATATGGCCGGTATCGTTGACCGACAGGCGGACGAGGCTGGGGATCTGCTCGGACTGGCAGAAATAGCTTTCCGCCGCCTCGGCCAATGAGTCGCCCTCCAGCGGCACGATGCCCTGGTAGCGCTCCTGGCTCGCCGCCTGATCGAAGGTGATCGCGAGATAGCCCTTGCCGAACAGGCTGCACAGGTCCGGCAAACCCTGCTCCGCGGCTAGCCGTTCCGTGTCGAAACGGACGTAGCCGCGCAGATCGCCGCCGCGATAATCGCAGACCATGAGATCGACGATGCCGCTTTCGGTCTGCGCCTGCAGAGTGAGTTGGCCCTCAGCATCCTTGAGCATCGCGCCGAGCAGCGCGGTCAGCACCAGAGCCTCGGACAGGGTGCGCGCGATCGGCGCCGGATAGGCGTGCGCCGCGAGGATCGCGTCGAGCGCGCCGCCCAGCCGGACGAGCCGACCGCGAGCGTGGCGCGCGGGGATGGTGAAGCCCACCGCCTGATCGAGATGGGCGGTGGCGGAATGCGTTGCGATCGGGGACGTCATGTCGCCGATGTAGGAGCCCGCGCCGGATAATCCAGCGCGGCCCCCATCAGCGGATCGTCAGGCGGCTTCCTGCGGAAGCTCGTACTGCCGCGCGGCTTCGGACAGCTTCTCGACGAACTCGGCGATGTGCGAATCCTCGATCACCAACGGTGGCAGCACGCGCATCACATTGTCGCCGGCCGCGACGGTGAGCAGGCCGTGATCGCGCAGGTAGGTGACGAAGGCGCGGCTGTCGGTCTTCATCTTGATGCCGAGCATCAGGCCGAGGCCGCGGACGCTTTCGAAGAGATGATCGTGGTTGGGGATCATCTGCTCCAGCGCGCCGCGGAGGCGATCGCCCATGCGAGTGACCCGCTCCAGAAATTCGGGGGTGTTGACCACGTCGAGCACCGCGCCGCCCGCAGCCATCGCAAGCGGCCCTCCGCCATAGGTGGAACCGTGGGTGCCGATGACCATGCCGGCCGCCGCCTTCTCGGTCGCGAGGCAGGCGCCCATCGGAAAGCCGCCGCCGATACCCTTGGCGCTGGCGAGGATGTCGGGCTCGATGCCGTAATGCTCGTAGGCGTAGAGCTTGCCGGTGCGCGCTACGCCGCACTGCACTTCGTCCAACACCAGCATCAGATCATGTTCGTCGGCGAGCGCGCGGAGGCCCTTCATGAACTCCTGGCTGGCGGGGCGGATACCACCCTCGCCCTGCACCGGCTCGACGAGGAAACCCGCGGTATGATCGTCGATCGCCGCCTTCGCCGCGTCGAGATTGTCGAACTCGGCGACGGTGAAGCCGGGGAGCAAAGGCGCGAAGCCGTCGCGCAGCTTGGCTTGGTCGGTCGCGCTGATCGTGCCGAGCGTGCGGCCGTGGAAGGCGTTCTTGAACGTGATGAGGGTGTGCTTCTCGGGCCGGCCGTGATGATGGTGGTAGCGGCGCGCGGTCTTGATCGCGCACTCGACCGCCTCGGCGCCCGAATTGGTGAAGAACACCGTGTCGGCGAAGGTGCTGTCGACCAGCCGCTGCGCCAGCGCCTCGCCCTGCGGGCTGCCGTAGAGGTTGGAGACGTGGATCAGCGTCGCCGCTTGGTCCTGGATCGCCTTGGTAAGGTGCGGATGGCCGTGGCCGAGCAGGTTGACCGCGATGCCGCTGGCGAAATCCAGATAGGTCTCGCCGCCCTCGCCATAGAGGTAGCAGCCCTCTCCGCGGACCGGACGCACGGGCGAACGGGGGTAGACGGGCATGAGCGGCGTGACGGCCATCGGACGGGCTCCCAGAGCGGTTCTTGGATCGGAAAAGAGGCGACCTTCTTCAAGGCCGCCTCTTGCCGTCCGCTATAGGATTTCGGCGGGCGCCGCGTCAATCGAGCGGCGCCCCGGGATGCCTGCCCTTAGCCGCGGCGGCCATCCCAATCGCGACGCTCGTAGCGCAGCTTGGCGTGGACCCGGTTGATGCGATATTCGAGATCACGCACCTCGCTGCGGTCGAGACCGTTGCGGGCATAGCGATTGTAGGTCCGCTGCAGATCGAGCGCGTCACGACGCAGGCTCACCGCCTCGCGGCGCGAGATCACGCCGCGCTGGGCAGAACGATCGATCCGGCGCTCGAGCTGGTTGATATCGTTTTGGATCTGGCGATGGACCGCTGGAGCCGGACGCCACGGCTGCGCTGCGGCTGGAATTGCGGTGAACGTCGCCGAAGCGGCAACAAGAGCGAGAACAACTTTACGCATGACACTTCTCCTTCAAGCCATGCGAATCAAATAGGCCCGCGGCACTGATGGCGGTCTGAACGCACTCGACAGCTGGCGTTCAGCAAAGTCGGCCTTTTCCTGAACGGATCAGCTCTTGAGTTTCCAGCCCGAGCGGAGCAGCCGGTAGCAGACGAAGGCCAGCGCGACGTTGATCGCGAGCAAAAGGAACGCGCCGAACAATACCGGCGAGTCGGCGGCGCGGAGGAAGCCGTAGCGAAAGCCCGAGATGATGTAGAAGAACGGGTTGGCGTGGCTCACCGCCTGGAACGCGGGCGACAGTGTCTCGATCGAATAGAAAGTGCCCGACAGCAGCGACAGCGGCGCGACCACGAAGTTGGTGACCGCTGCGGCATGATCGAACTTCTCCGCCCAGATCGAGGTCAGCAAGCCGAGCAGTGCGAGCATCGTGCTCCCCATCAGCCCGAACCAGATGAGCGCGAGCGGGTGGCTCGGCGCGACATGGACGCCCGGCCAGAGCAGCATCGCCAGCCAGACCGCGGCGCCGACCAGGATCGCGCGGGTGACGGCGGCGCCGACCAGCCCCGCCATCAGCTCGCCGATCGACAGCGGCGGCATCAGATAATCGACGATATTGCCCTGGATCTTGCCGACCAGCAGCGAGAAGCTGGAATTAGCGAAGGCATTCTGGATCATCGCCATGATGATGAGGCCGGGCGCGAGGAAATCAGCGAACGGCACCGCCTCGCCGCCGATCGACACGGTGCGCCCCTGCCGGCCCAGCGCGACGGTGAAGATGACGAGGAACAGCAGGGTGGTCAGCGCGGGCGCCCAGACGGTTTGCAGCTGGACCTTGAAGAAACGCCGCACCTCCTTCACATAGAGCGTCTTGAGGCCGCCCCAGTTGACGTTCCGGAAAACCGGTTCGCCGGGGGCGTGCCGCACCCAATTCGAAGGCTGGTCGTTCATGATGCCGTCGCCTAGAGGCTGGCGGCGCGGGCCGCAAGCCGAGTGACGGAAGGAAGACGATGTCCTGGACCGACGAACGTATCGATCGGCTGAAGGCGCTGTGGAGCAAGGGCATGACCGCGAGCCAGATCGCGGAGGAGCTCGGCGGCGTCTCGCGCAACGCGGTGATCGGCAAGGCGCATCGCTTGGGTCTCCAGTCGCGTCCCTCACCGGTGAAGCCCAACGAGCCCGCCGCCAAGAAGGCCGACAAGCCGGCTGCGGACAAGCCGGCCGCTGCCGCCGCGAAGCCTGCGCCGCGCCCTGAGGCCAAGCCGGCGACCCCTGCACCGCGCCCGGCCGCGCCGGCGCCTCAGGCGGCGCAGCCTGCACAGCCCGGCCAGCAGCCGCCGCGCAGTGACCAGCCGCGCATCGTCTCGGTCGGACCGGGCGGCTTCCTTCGCCAGACGCCCGGCGATCAGCCGAGCCCGATTCCGCCCGCGCCGCCGCGCCGCCTGGTGCCCGCCAAGCCGAGCGCCGAGGTTGCCGACAAGACGAGCCTGCTCGATCTCAACGAGCGCATCTGCAAATGGCCGATCGGCCATCCCGGCGAGCCCGATTTTCACTTCTGCGGCGCGCCGTCCAACCCGGGCTTTCCTTATTGCGTCGAGCATTGCGGGGTCGCCTATCAGGCGCAGATGCCGCGCCGCGACCGCCGCCCCCCGCCGCCCCTCCCCTTCGGCGGCCCGCGCGTCCGCTGACACTGATCGAAGCCGCGCAGCGTTTCGCCGAAACAGGATGCTGTGTCCCGGCGCGCCGGTTAGCGTGCCGGCATGCGCTGGCTGCTGCTTCCGTCTCTAGCCCTGTTCGAAGATGCCGCGCTCTTCGGGTTGCGCGCGGTCACCGGTGCGTTCCTGATCTACCAGAGTCACGACAACGTGCTGAGCGCGGCCCGGATGACCGAATTCGTCGAGTTCATGGCGGCGCATGGCTTCGTGGCGCCCGCGCTGCTAGCGCCTTTCGCGATCTTCTGGCAGATGGCGGCTGGCATCGGCTTTCCGATCGGTTTCGCCGTTCGCTGGCTGGGCCTGATCACCGCCATCCAGTTCGTCGTCGCCTGCTGGATGGTGCATTGGCCGATGGACTTCAACGGCTGGTGGCCGGCGCTGATCCTCGTCTTCCTCGGCCTCTATTTCGCGGCACGAGGCGGAGGACGTTACGGGGTCGATTCCTGGCTTGAGGCACGCGCCGCAAGAAGTTGAATCGCTTCGTCGAATTTGGCGGAACCGAGCCGGAATCGGCGGCGTTGATCGCGCAGTATTCCACTGCTTACCAAGGCCCTTCACGACCATGTTAGATGATGACGCGGCTTATTTCGAGCGCCGCGCCGAAACCCAGATCGAACTCGCCAGCAAATCGACCGATACGCGTGCCGTCCAGGCGCATTACGCGCTGGCCAATTTCTATCTCGAGCGGATCTACGGCACGTCCGAAGAAGGCAAAGCGGCAAACGACGCCTGAAACAGGCGACTGGGCCTCAGTGCGTCCGGGCGCTCCACGCGCCGGAGCGCATCGTCGCGATCTCGATCCGCTTGCCGAGCCATTCGGCCAGCTCCTCGAATGCCAACGCGCGATCGAAGACGATGCCCGCGTGGCCCTCGCGGTGCCAGCGGACGGTGCCGCGGATCGGGCGGAGGCTATCGAGCGTCACTACCGCTTCCTGACCGACGCAGGAAGGATCCTTGATCGCGAGCTTGAGCCCGCCGAGCGAGATGTCGCGCACCTGCACCTTGTGATAATAGCGGCCGACTTTGATCGTCGCCGGGCAATCGATGTCGAGCCGCGGCGGGCGCGGCTGGTGGCCCGAGCGCGGCGCGCGATTGGCGAGCACGGCGCGAAGGTCGGCATCCTGATCGAACTTGACGCCCAGTGTCGCCTCGCGCGTCCAGACGACGCGCGCCGGGATCGCCCGCAATGCACCGAGCTCGACCGCGACGCGCGCGCCGACATCGAGCGGCTGCATCGCCTCGGCGACCAGCCCGCCGGCGGACAGCGCACGGACGCGGATGATGGTCTGGGCGAAATCGCCGACCAATTTGCCCATCGGCAGCAGATCGAGCGAGCGTCCGTCGATCGCGTCGCCCGGCCGCGGCACTTCGGTGCTCAGCGAGAACATGGTCGTATTGAGCGCGGATTCGTCCACCGGCATTGCGCCTTCGGTCTTCTTGCGGCGAATGAGAGTGCCAAACACGGGCGGCGAATCCTTGGATCGGAGAAACGGCTGAATCTCGCGCCGAAGGGTTAAGAATGCCTTAGCGTGCCCGCGCGAGCGCGAGCGGCTTGGCAGGGAGACTCCCCGCGCCCTATAGCTTGGCGCATGTCCGATCTGTTCGCGGCCGGCGCGGCCCCCTCATCCGATTATGACGCGTCCGCCATCGAGGTGCTCGAAGGCCTCGAGCCGGTGCGTCGCCGCCCCGGCATGTATATCGGCGGCACCGACGAGCGCGCGCTCCACCACCTCGCCGCCGAAGTGCTCGACAATGCGATGGACGAGGCGGTGGCGGGGCATGCGACGCGGATCGAAGTGGAGCTGGAAGCGGGCAACCGCCTGACCATCCGCGACAACGGCCGCGGCATGCCGATCGACGAGCACCCCAAATATCCGGGCAAATCGGCGCTCGAAGTCATCATGACGATGCTCCATTCGGGCGGGAAGTTCTCCGACAAGGCCTATGCCACGTCGGGCGGTCTCCACGGCGTCGGCGTCAGCGTGGTCAATGCGCTCTCCACCGAGACGATCGTCGAGGTTGCGCGCAACAAGGAGGTCTATCGGCAGAGCTTCGCGCGCGGGTTGCCGACCGCCCCGCTGGAGCGCGTCGGCACCGCCCCCAACCGGCGCGGCACCAACGTCACCTTCACGCCCGATCCCGAGATTTTCGGGGCCGAGGCGAAGTTCCGCCCGGCGCGACTCTATCGCCTGGCACGATCGAAAGCCTACCTGTTTGCCGGGGTCGAGATCCGCTGGAAATGCGATCCCGTCCTTCTCGGCGAGGACGATACGCCGGCCGAAGCGAGCTTCCAGTTTCCAGGCGGACTTTCCGATCACCTCAAGGAGCAGATTGCCGGCCGCGAATGCGTCACGGCCGAATTCTTCCGCGGGCGACAGGAGTTTCCGGGCGGCCAGGGTTCGGTCGAATGGGCGGTGGCATGGCCGCTGTGGAGCGAGGGCGCGGCATCCTATTATTGCAACACCATCCCGACACCGGACGGCGGGACCCACGAGCAGGGCCTGCGCGCCGCGCTGATACGGGGGCTGCGCGCCTTCGGCGAGCTGGTCGGCGTCAAGAAGGCGAAGGACCTGAGCGCCGAGGACATGATGTCCGGCGCCGAACTGATGCTCTCCGTCTTCATCCGCGATCCGCAATTCCAGAGCCAGACCAAGGACCGGCTGACCAGCGCCGATGCCGCGCGGCTGGTCGAGGCGGCGGTGCGCGACCATTTCGACCATTTCCTGGCCGACAATATGGAGCGCGGGCGCGCGCTGCTCGGCTTCGTGCTCGACCGGATGGACGAGCGGCTGAAGCGCCGCGCCGAGCGCGAGGTGAAGCGCAAGACCGCGACCAGCGCGCGCAAGCTCCGCCTTCCCGGCAAGCTCACCGATTGCGCCAATGACGATCCGGCGGGAACCGAGCTGTTCATCGTCGAGGGCGACAGCGCCGGCGGCTCGGCCAAGCAGGCGCGCGACCGTAAGACACAGGCGATCCTCCCCATCCGCGGCAAGATATTGAACGTCGCCAGCGCCACCGCCGACAAGATCCGCGCCAACAGCGAGATCGCCGATCTGACGCTGGCGCTTGGCTGCGGCGTGCGCGACCGCTGCAACGCCGACGACCTGCGCTACGAGCGGATCGTCATCATGACCGACGCTGACGTCGACGGCGCGCATATCGCGACGCTGCTGATGACGTTCTTCTTCCAGGAAATGCCCGAGATCGTGCGCAAGGGCGCGCTCTACCTGGCACAGCCGCCGCTCTACCGGATCGCGGCGGGCGGGACCGTCGCCTACGCGCGCGACGATGCCCACCGCGCCGAGCTGATGGAGACGATGTTCAAGGGCAAGAAGGTCGAGACCGGGCGCTTCAAGGGGCTGGGGGAGATGAACCCGCAACAGCTCCGCGAAACGACGATGGATCCGAAGACGCGATCGATGATCCGCGTTACCTTGCCGCAGGAATATGAGGAGCGGTCGGCGATCAAGGATTTGGTCGACCGGCTGATGGGCAAGAACCCCGAACATCGCTTCGCCTTCATCCAGAGCCACGCGGCCGAGCTGGACGAGGAAGCGATCGACGCGTGAGCGCGATTGCGATCGTTCCCGATCCCGCGCTCGACATCGCCGCGGCGGCTGAGCGCTTCGCCGAGGCCGGGCGGGCGCAGATCGACCGGGTGCTGGCGGCGGATTGCGCGGAGGCGTTGCGCGCCCGACTTCGCGACCTTCCCGACTGGGGCAAGGCTTGGGGCGTGGCGGGGGACGGCCCACACCTCGCGCGGCCGGGAGACACTGCGCCGGACGACGCGCAGCTCGGCGCAGCCGTCGCCGAAGGCCGCCTCGCCTATCGCTACGGGCTGTGCCCTGTGTCCGATGCGGCGGGGGAGACCTGGACGGACGCGATCGAGCCCGAGGCGCTGCTGGCCGCCTTCCACGATGCCGCATTTCTCGATCTTGCGCGCGCGGTCACCGGCATCGCGTCGCTGGCGGCGATCGATGTCCAGGCGACGCTGTACGAAGCCGGCGATTTTCTCTCGCGCCACGACGATGAGGGTAGCGACGCGGGCTGGCGCGTCGCCTTCGTGCTCAACCTCACCGACGGCGCGTGGGGCCCCGATTGCGCCGGGCAATTGCTGTTTCACGACGGCGACCGGATCGCCGAAGCCTTTGCGCCGCGCTTCAACAGCCTGGCCCTGTTTCGCGTGCCGCAGGATCATAGCGTGAGCTATGTCCCGCCCTTCGCGCCCGTACGCCGCCGCTATGCGCTGTCCGGCTGGCTGAAGGACCGGCCATGCTGAGGCGCTGGAACAGTGCGCGCGCTACCGGGGTGGGCATCCTGGCCGGAATCGCGTCGCTGCTGCTTTCGCCATTCCGCTGGAGCGACACGGCGGGTTACCCCTTCTATCTCGCCGCGGTCGGCTTCACGGCCTTTTGCGGCCTCTCGATCCTTTTCCTCGTGCTCAACGACATCCGCATTCACACACGTGGCAGCCGGATGCAGGTGGTCCGCACCTTCGATGCGATTATGGGATTGATCCTCGCCGTGCCCGCGCTCTGGGCGCTGTTCGGCTAGGACGCGCTGACCGGCGCAACCAGCGGAAAGCGCGGGATGGTCACCGCGAAGTCGGCGCCGTCCGCACCGATCATGTGATAGCGGCCGTCCATTGCCCCGCTCGGCGTATTGAGCGGGCAGCCGGAGACATAATCGAACGCCTCGCCCGGCTCGATCACCGGCTGTTCGCCGACCACGCCCTCTCCCTGCACCTCGTGCCGCCCGCCGCGCGCATCGACGATCGACCATTCGCGGCTGACGAGCTGCACCGCGCGGGTGCCGCCATTCTCGATGCGCACATGATAGGCCCAGAACCAGCGCCCGCGCTGCGGCTCGGATTGTTCGGGCAGGAAACTCACCGAGACGCGGACCGTGATGTCCCGCGTGACGGCGCTATGGGGGAACAGCGCTTTCACCGGCCAAGCATCCCCCTTCGCCGCGCCCGCGTCAACGCATGATGCGCCCGATGCGGTCGAGCAGCCGCTCGCGCGCGGATAGCACGTCGGCCTGCCGGTCGATCAGAAGATCGCGGCGTAGGAAATGACCGGTGAGGCGGAAGGCCGCCCCAATGTCCTCCCAATCGGCTGCGCCGCCCGCGAGCAGGAAGGCCGGCAGCGGCAGCAGACGGTCGCGATAGGCGCCAGCCGCAGCCTCGGACACCGCGCGGCCGGTCTTGGGGCTGACGAAGGCGAGGTCCGCCGTCGCGCCGGTCGCCGCGCATTCGGCGAGGTCGAGCCCGAAGCCGAGCTCGGACAGGACGAGCAATTCGTAGCGCGCCAGCGCCGCCGCCCATCCGCGCGCCGCCGGCGCCGCCTCGACCGCATCGAGCACGCCGGAGAGGGCTGCATAGAGGCGCGGATAGGGCTGACCCTCGGGCAGCGCGGCGGCGGACAAGGCGGTGCTCCATTCGATCGCCGCGGCGGCGAGTGGCTCACCGAGCAACGGCGCGCGGCTACGGATGAGCTCGACGGTGAGCTGGGCGAGCTGCTCCTCGGTGCGCGCGCGATAGTCGGTCTGGACGAGATTGCCGGGCATCAGCACCGGCCGCAGCCGCCGCGACCGGCCGCCGCGCACGAAGCCGGGCTGGATGCCATCGTCGGGCGTCAAAGCGCGGACCACTGCGCCATGTTCGCCGTGGGGCCGCACCGACAGCAATATCGCTTGGGTTTCGAGCCGCATCAGCGGCTGGTATCAGCCCCGGAGCCGCCGGGCGAGCGTGCCGAGGCCGAGGCTGCCGATGACCGTCTTGGCGGCAGCGACGCCGCCATCGAATGCGGCGAGCAAAGCGCCGGTCGCTAAGTTCGCCGGGGTGCGGCGCAGCAGCAGCACGTCGACGCAATTCACAGCGCCGGTCGCGAACTGGCGCTTGTGCTGGCCGTCGCCCTCGGTGAAATCGAAACGCGCAAAGCGCCCCTCCGCCATCAGCTCGCGAAACGCTTCGGCCTGGAGCACCGTGCCGGGCGAGAGGTGACCATATGCGGGGTCGTGGCCGAGATAGGCGTAGATAAGCGTGTCGCCTGCGGCCGGAGCATAGAGATAGGCGATCGGCTGCTCTTTCACGAATAATACCCAGCCGCGCATCGCATCGCGCGCAGCCAGCGCGGCAATTTCTGCGACGACATCCCGACCATCCGGCATGCCCGCGTCGAGCAGCCGCTCCTGATAGGTCAGCGCGGACACGGCGCGGGCGTGTCGATGGAAGTCGGCGACTTGCTCGGGCCGATGGAAGGCGCGCACCTCCGTATCCGCGGCCTTGCGCAGCTTGCGCTTGAGCCCCGAGCGTGTCGCGCCGGACAGGCCGCCAAGCCAGGCGTCGAACGGCTGGCGGAGATCGGCATAGCGGCGGGGGTAGCGCTGGCGAACGAAGGCGGCGAGATCGGGTCGCGCGGCGCGGAAGGCGGGCAGCAGCGCTTCGGGCAGCGAGGTGACGAGATACCCGTCGCCATCGGCGCCCGTCAGATCGGGCAGGCGCGCGGCAAGCACATCGTCCAGCGAAAGCGGCACGCGGACCAGCTTACGCCGTACGGTGGCGATCGTGCGCGGGCCGACGCGCAGCGGCAGCGCGATCGTCGCCGCCATCAGCGCACGACCATCGCGGCGATGATCTCCAGTCCCGCTAGGGTCGATCCCGTGACCGCGGTGAGCGCCGATCCGGGCCGCTCGTAGCGCGTGTCCGCCCACACCTGCGCGCCGCGCCGCCGCGCCTCGCGCAATCGCTTCGGCGGCAGTGGCCGCGAGCGCACGGGCGCGGCGATGTCGCCAAGATCGGTGAAATGCGCGGTGGGCAGCGTATCACGCCGGTCGCCGAGGTGGCGGCACAGCGCTTCGAAGCGGCGGCGATAGACGTTGTTGGGGCGGAGACCATCGCGGCTCGCAAGCTCGAAACTATGGCTGACGATCGTGACCGCGCGATGCCCGGCATCGCTGGCATGGCGGAGCGCGGCGCGGATCTCGGCGAAGGAGACGGCGCAGAGCTGAAGATGGCGGAGGCCGCCCCCGGCTTCGGCGATCTGCGTCACCGGCACCTCGATCACGCCCGCATGCTCGACCGGATCGATTAGCGCGGGGTCGAACGGCAGATTGCTCGGATGCGGGTGATGCGACCCGTTGTGGCTGCTGTCGTAACGGATGCCGAGCGCGGCGAGCGCCTCCAGCGTCGCGGCATCGGCCGCGTAGCTTCCCGCACGAAAGGCGATCGGCGGCGGCGCGCCGGCTTCGATCAGCAGATCGCGCGCTTGGCGGATCATGTCGCGCTGGAGCGCGGCGGTCAGCGCGTTGAGCTCGAAGACGGGCTTCATCCCTTCGGGCTGCCGCCAGAAAGGATGGAGGTGGAGCTGCACCTCCTGCCCCGCCGCAAGGATCGGCTCGACCATGCGGCGCACCGGCTCGATCCCGTAGCGGACCGCGGGCATCGGATCGACGAAGAAGCAGGCCTTGAGGCCGTGCCGCGCGAGCATGGCGAGTTGGTAGAGCACGCCGACCCCGGCCGGATCGAACGAGCGCTCCCAATTCTCCTCCCACGATGCGCCCCGGGCCAAGTGGCGCCAGGTCAGCTCCGTGTCGATCGTCAAGAGGACCGGCACAGTCATGCCAATGCGTTAGGCGACGGAAGTGAAGAAATGGTGGAGGGGTTCAGCCCCGCGGGTGGAAGAAGTCGTAGATGCCGCGCGCCATCGCGCTCGATATGCCGGGCGCCTTTTCCAGATCCTCGAGCGCGGCGCTCTTCACCGCGCGCGCGGTGCCGAAGTGCATGAGCAGTGCGCGCTTGCGGCCGGGACCTATGCCAGGAACCTCGTCGAGCGGGCTGGTGGTCATGCTCTTGGCGCGCTTGGTGCGGTGCGCGCCGATCGCGAAGCGGTGCGCCTCGTCGCGCAGCCGTTGGAGGAAGAACAGCACGGGATCGTTGGGCGGCAGCGTAATCTCGCGGCCGCCAGGCAGGTGGAAGACCTCGCGGCCCGCATTGCGATCCGGCCCCTTCGAGATGGCGACTACCGGCACATCATGGACACCAGCATCCTCCATCGTCTCGCACACCGCCGAGAGCTGACCCTTGCCGCCGTCGATCAGCATCAGATCGGGCCAGTCGCCGCGCGACCGGTCCGGATCCTCCTTCTCCAGCCGCGCGAAGCGGCGCGACAGCACTTCGCGCATCATCGCGAAATCGTCGCCGGGCGCCGTCTCGGGCCGCTTGATGTTGAACTTGCGATAGGCGTTCTTGCGCAGCCCCTCCGGCCCGGAGACGATCATCGCGCCGACCGCGTTCGTCCCCATCACATGGCTGTTGTCATAGACCTCGATTCGCTGCGGCGGCTCGGCCAGCTCGAACAGCTCGGCGAGCGCGCGCAGGTTCTTCGCCTGCGTGCCAGATTCGGCGAGGCGGCGGTCGAGCTCCTCCTCCGCATTGCGCTTGGCCTGATTGATCAGACGGACGTGCGGCCCGCGCTGCGGCACCTTCAGCGCCACCTTGCGCCCGGCGTGCGCGCCGAGCGCCTCGCTCAGCAGCGCCGCTTCCTCCAGCTCGCGATCGAGCAGGATCAGCTTGGGCGGCGGCACGTCCTCGTAGAATTGGGTGAGGAAGCTGGTCAGCACCTCGTCCTCGGGCACGTCGCTGGTGTGCGCCGGGAAAAAGCTGCGATGCCCCCAATTCTGCCCGCCGCGGATGAAAAAGGCCTGGATGCACATCGTCCCGCCCTTGCACGCCAGCGCGAAGATGTCGGCATCGCCCAGCCCCTCGGCATGGACGGTCTGCGTGCCCTGGATGAAGGTCAGCGCGCGAAGGCGGTCGCGGTAAATGGCAGCCAGCTCGAAATCCATACCATCCGACGCCGCCTGCATCAGCTTGCCGAGCTTGGCCTGCACCTTGGTCGACTTGCCGGCGAGGAAGTCCTTGGCGTCGCCGACCAGCTCGGCATAGCCGTCCTCGTCGATCCGCCCCACGCACGGCGCCGAGCAGCGGCGGATCTGGTAGAGCAGGCACGGCCGCGAGCGATTGGCGAAGAAGCTGTCGGAGCAGGAGCGGAGCAGGAAGAGTTTCTGCAGCGCGTTCAGCGTTCGCGTCACCGATCCGGCGCTGGCGAAAGGCCCGAAATATTGCCCCTTCGCGCGCCGCGCGCCGCGATGCTTTTGGACGCGCGGAAAGGCATGATCCTCGCGCAGCAGGATGAAGGGGAAGCTTTTGTCGTCGCGCAGCAGCACATTGTAGGGCGGGCGGAAGCGCTTGATGAGCTGCGCTTCCAGTAGCAGCGCCTCGGCCTCGGTATTGGTGGTGACGATGGTCATCGCGCGGGTCTGCGAGACCATGCGCTGGAGCCGCTTGGGCAACCGCGCGACCTGGGTGTAATTGGTGACGCGGTTGCGCAGCGCGCGCGCCTTGCCGACGTAGAGCACGTCGCCCTTGGCATCGGTCATCCGGTAGACGCCGGGGCGCACCGGCAGGGTCTTCACCACCGCGCGGATCGCCGCCACGCCCGCATCCAGATCGGGCGCGTCGCTGCCGCGCACCGTATAGGCGGACTTTTCTTCGCTGAAACGGTCGGAGCTGCTCACCGGGGCGATTTAGGAGCGATGCGCGCGATAATCCACCGCGAGACTGCGCATCCGGCACCACTTTACATGCGTCACCCTGAACTTGTTTCAGGGTCCATCTTGGCGACGCCGTGGCGGCTCAAAAATGGATGCTGAAACAAGTTCAGCATGACGGCTATGGAAACTAATTCAGCCCGGCGATCGCGCGATCGACCAGGCCCTTGTCGGCCTTGGCGTCATGACGCTCGGCGATGAGCCCCGCCGCGGCTGCTGCGGCGGCGTCAGCGGCCTTGGCGCGGACTTCCTGCACCGCGGCGCGCTCGGCGGCGGCGATCTTGTCCTCGGCCATGCGCGTGCGGCGCTCGACCAGCGCGGCGGCGTCGCTCTCGGCCTGCGCGACGATGCCCTCAGCCTCGTGACGCGCACGCTCAAGCAAGGTCGCGGCTTCCTGCTCGGCGGCGGCGGTCTTGGCGGCATATTCCGCACGCAGCGCTTCGGCCTCGGCGCGGAGCGCGGCGGCTTCGTCGAGCTGCTCGCGGATGCCGGCGATCTTCTTGTCGAGCGCCTTGCCGATCGCGGCGGGCACCTTCTTCCAGATCATGATCGCAATGACCGCGAGCATCGACAGCGACACCCAGACGGTCGCGTCCAGCCCCAAGCCCTTAGGCTCGGCATGCGGCGTATTGTGCGCGCCCTCGGCCGCGGCGGTGGTCAGCGCCGTGCCACCGGTGTGGGGCATGCTGTCGCCCTTCTGCACCGAGACTTCGGCCAGATTGTGCGCGACGAGCGCGTCATTCGGATCGATCACCTGAACCTCAGCCATTGGCCAGCGCCGCCTTCACCGCTTTCGCCGCCTGCGCATCGGTCACCTTCGCGCCCGAAAGCTTGGCGACCATGTCGCGCGCTGCTTCCGCAGCGACGCCTTCGAGATCGGCCAGCGCCGCATTCTTGGCTGCGGTCAGCCGCGTCTCGGCTTCGGAAACGCGCGTGTCGATCGCGCCGTCCGCCGCAGCGACGCGCTTCTCGGTCGCGAGCGCGGCCTGCTGCTTCGCGGCGGCAGTGAGCTTCATCGCTTCCGCGCGATTGTCGGCCAGCGTCGCCCGATACGCCTCGTCCTTCGCGTCCGCCTCGGCGCGCGCGGCTTCCGCGGCGGCGAGATCGTCGGCGATGCGCTTGTCGCGCGCCTCCACGGTCGCACCGATCTTCGGGACCATCCCCCGGCCTATCACCATATAGATGAAGCCGAAGCAGAGGATCAGCCAGAAGAGCTGCGACGCGAAGATTTCCGAGATTTGGCTTATCTGGGGCATCGTACCGATCTTATCGTTCCCCGGCGAAAGCCGGGGTCCAGCACGAGGGCCGGAACCGGACCCCGGCGTGCGCCGGGGAACAGCCCAACCCTCGACAAGGATTTACGCGACGAACAGCAGGATCATCGCAACGACGAACGCCAGCAGGCCGAGAAGCTCGGCGGCGGCGAAGCCGATGAAGAGGCGGCCCTGCTGGCCGTCGGCGGCCGCCGGGTTGCGCAGCGCGCTCTCGAGGAACGAGCCGAAGACATTGCCCACGCCGAGCGCGGCCATGCCAACGCCAATCGCCGCGAGGCCGGCACCCAACAGCTTTGCAGCTTCTGCGTCCATTTTAAAAACTCCCTTCGTAAATCGTGGTGATGATTGGAAAACTTAGTGCAGGTTGACCGCGTCGTTGATGTAGAGCGAGGTCAGCAGCGCGAAGACGTATGCCTGGATGGCGGCGACCAGCAGCTCGAGCACGCTGATGCCGATCATCAGGATGAAGCTCGGCAGGCTGACCACCGGCGCGACCCAGAAAGCCTCGGCATTGAGGCCGTTGATGACGAAGCCGGCGAGCACCTTGAGCAGAATGTGGCCCGCGGTCATCGCGACGAAGAGACGCAGCGCGAGGCTGAACGGGCGGACAAGGAAGCTCATCAGCTCGACCGCGAAGATGAGCGGCACCATCAGCGCCGGCGTGCCATGCGGCACGAACAGCGAGAAGAAGTGGAAGCCGTGCCGCGCGAAGCCGACGATCAGCACGATCGAGAAGGAAACGATGGCAAGGACGCCGGTCACGGTGAGATGGCTGGTGACCGTGAACGGGTGCAGCCCGACCACGCCCAGCGGCAGCAATCCCAGTATGTTGGCGAAGAGAATGAACATGAAGAGCGAGAAGACGTAGGGCACGTATTTCTTGCCTTCGGGGCCGACGTTGGTCGCCAGCATATTCTCGACGAAGCCAGTGACGCCTTCCACAGCGGCCTGCCAGCGGCCGGGGACGAGCTGGCGCTTCATGCCGCCGAGCATGAACAGCCACAGCAGCGCCGCCGTGGCGAGCATCCATGCCGCCGAATTGGTGAACGCGATCTGGTGCCCCGCGAGATTGAACCCGTCGAAGATGGATTGCACCTCGAATTGGTGCATCGGATCGATCTTGCCCGATTCGGCCGCCACGCTTTCAACCCCGTCCATAATCCAAACGCCCGAAGATCAGTCCGGGCGTTCGTTGGAAATCCTGATGATGCTCCTGAAGCCCGCCGCCATGCCGAGGAACAGCATGACGAGCAGTATCCAGGGAGACGTTCCCAGCCAGCGGTCGAGCAGCCAGCCGATCAGCGCCCCGCCCAGCGGACCCCCGATAAGATAAGAGAGGACGCGGCTGCCCTGCCGGTAATTGGCATCCTGGGCCGGCGCCTTCGCCGTTCTTAGCGCTTCTTCGGCCTGTGCTTCCTTCAGCCGCTGATCGAGCGATGAAAGCCGCACATCCGTGTTACGCTGGGGATCCTGGCCTGGCGTGTCTTCCGTCATGTCCTTCGGCTCCTTGCGGCCCACCGCCACAGGCGAGGTCTCATCAAGGCGAGGGACATGCCGGCGGACCCGCCCGCCAAGGCGAGGCCCCTTTAGGAAGGGGGCGGTGCCGAGTCAACATGCGTGCACCCGCCGCTCGGCGCGGTTGACGCCGATCGGGGGCAGCGGGGTAAAAGAGCGCGAACGGCGACGAAAAGGATTTCCGAGATGCGCATCACACTGGCGACCGCGCTGCTGCTGGCGGCCTGCTCCGGCCCCGCGACCGAGCAGCCGGAGAAAACCCCCGACGTGGCCGCGACCCCCGCGGCGGATGCGACTCCGGCGCCCGCGCCCACCCCCGAGGCGCCGCCCGTCGCGGTCAAGCAGACCGACGAGGTGCTCGAGTTCGAATATGCCTATCCCGGCGCCGCAGCGGCGATCCCGGCACTGAAGACCCAGCTCGACACCGACGCGCAAAAGCAGCGGATCACCGCCACCGCCGCGGCCGCCGACGACAAGAAGCAGAGCGAGGGCGACGGCTTCCCCTATCGCCGTCACAGCTTCATGAAGACATGGAGCGTCAGCACCGACACGCCGCAACTGCTGATCCTCGAAAGCGAGGGCTATACCTATACCGGCGGCGCGCACGGCACCCCGTTCTACGAGGTGATCGTCTGGGACAAGGCGGCCGGCAAGACGATCGATATGGCCGATCTGTTCACCGACTGGCCCAAGCTGCTGGCGGCGGCGAAACCGGACTTTTGCAAGGCGCTCGACGCCGAGCGCGCCAAGCGGCGCGGGCCGGATGCGGGCGCGATCGGCGGCCTGTTCGGCGATTGCCCGGAGCTCAAGGAGAATCCGATCACCGCGCTCGGCAAGGACGGCCGCATCACGGCGCTCCGGGCGATCATCGGCCCCTATGTCGCCGGCCCTTATGCCGAAGGCACCTATGAGATCGATCTGCCGCTGACCGCGGCGGTGCGCGGGCTGGTGAAACCCGCCTACGCCGCGTCCTTTTCCGACCGTTGATGGCCGACCACGCCCGGTCCGACGACCCCGACGTCCAACGCCAGCTCGACCGGCTGTGGGCGCTGGGGCCGGGTACCGATGTGCTGGGGTTGGAGCGGATCACCGCGCTGCTCGATCGGCTGGGCAATCCGGAGCGCCGCCTGCCGCCGGTGTTCCATGTCGCGGGGACCAACGGCAAGGGATCGACCTGCGCATTCCTCCGCGCCGCGATCGAGGCGGCGGGGCTCAGCGCGCATGTCTACACCAGCCCGCATCTCGTCCGCTTCAACGAGCGCATTCGCATCGCGGGCGAACTGATCGACGACGATGAGCTCGCAGCGCTACTCGCCGAAGTGATCGACGCCGCGGACGGGATCGGCGCGAGCTTCTTCGAGGTGACCACCGCCGCAGCCCTCCTCGCCTTCGCGCGCGCGCCTGCGAACGCGGCGATTATCGAAGTCGGGCTCGGCGGGCGGCTGGACGCGACCAACGTCGTTCTCTCCCCCGTCTCGACCGGAATCGCGCAGCTAGGGCTCGATCACCAGGCCTTTCTCGGCCACCGCATCGACGGCATCGCGGCAGAGAAAGCGGGGATCGCCAAGCCCGGCGCGCCGCTCGTCACGCTTCGCTATTCTGAGGCGGTGGCCAAGCGGATCGCCACGGTCGCGGCCGAGGCGGGCGCCAAATGGCTGCCTCGCGGCGGGCGCTGGGATGCCGACGTGAGCGGCGGCAAGCTCCACTATCGCGACGACTTCGGCGACCTCCACCTGCCCCTGCCCCGCCTCCCCGGCGCGCACCAGGCGTCCAACGCCGCGCTCGCCGTCGCAATGCTGCGCTACCAGCATGCGGTTGCGGTGCCCGAATCGGCGCTGAAGGCGGCGATGGGCTGGGCCGACTGGCCGGCGCGGCTCCAGAAGCTCACCCCGGGCCCGCTCGCCAATCTCCTGCCGCGCGGATCGGAGCTGTGGCTCGACGGCGGCCACAACCCCGCCGCGGCGCGCGCGGTGGCGGACCATTTCCGCGCGCATGTCCCCGCCGGACGCCCGTTCCACATGATCTTCGGCTTGCTCGCTAACAAGGACGCTCCCGGTGTGCTCAAGCCCTTTGCCGGCCGGGCGATGACACTCCACACCATCCCGGTGCCCGGCCACGAGCATCACGCGCCGGCCGACCTCGCCGCGCGCGGGCGAGAAGCGGGTATGGCGGCGATGGCGCATGCCGACCCCACCGCCGCACTCGGCTGGATCGCCCGCCACGCCGACCGCGACCATCCGCCGATCATCCTCATCATGGGCTCGCTCTACTTGGCGGGAGAAATCCTCGCTGCGAACGGCCAGGCGCCGGGCTGAAGATACCGTCATTGCAAGGCGCGCAGCGCCGCGGCAATCCAGTGGCCGCGAACTGGATTGCTTCGCTTACGCTCGCAATGACGGGGATTATCTCGCTTTGGGTATTCCCGCCGCGTCCGCTTCCTCCGGATCGGCGCGGACATCGCCCGCGCCGACCGTGCCCGCCGTCCCCACCGACGCGTCGACCAGCCCGGTGCGCATCATCACCCAGAAGAGCAGGATGCCGGGCACTGCGATGACGGTGGTGAACAGATAGAAGTTCACATAGCCGAAGGATTCGACCATCGCCCCGGCCGTCGTGCCGGTGAGCAGCCGCCCGACGATGCTCGCCGCGGCCGAAATCAGCGCATATTGCGAGGCGGTGAAGCGCAGATCGCAGAGCGCCGAGAAATAAGCGATGACGACGACGCCGCCGATGCCGCTGGCGAAATTCTCGAAGGTGATCGCGGCCGCCAGCCCCCAATTGCTGTGCCCGGCGGCGGCGAGCGCGGCGAAGCTGGCGTTGGAGATGGCCATCAGCACGAGGCTGAGCAGCACCGACCGCTTCATCCCCATCTGCGCATAGAGGATGCCGCCGACGAAGATGCCGATCAGATAGGCCCAGAAGCCGAAGCCGACGTCGTAGATCGCGATCTCGTCGTTGGTGTAGCCCATGTCGTCGAGCAGCAGGCGGAGCGTCAGGTTCGCCAGCGTGTCTCCGATCTTGTGGAGCAGGATGAACAGCAGCACCAGGAAGGCACCCTGGCGGCGGAAGAATTCTGTGAACGGGCCGTAGACCGCGCGCACCGCTTCCATCATCCCGCGCCGCTCCTTGGGCTCGCGATGCCGCGCAGGCTCACCGGCGACGAGGCCGGTGATCATCGCCGGCAGCGCGAAGGCGGCGCAGGCGAGATAGGCGATCTCCCACCCCACCCGCGCGGCGAGGATAAGCGCCAGCGCGCCGGCAGCGACCGATCCGATCCGCCAGCCATATTGCGACATGCCCGAGCCGACGCCGAGCTGCTCGGGCTTCAACAGTTCGATTCGGTAGGCATCGATGACGATATCGAAGGTCGCCCCCGCGACGCCGACCAGCACCGCGGCATATGCCGTGTAGAGCAGGCTCGACGAGGGGTTCACCAGCGCGAGATTTGCGACCGCGGCGATGACGAATACGCCCGCCAGCAGCAGCCACGACACGCGCTGCCCCAGCCGCCCGAGCACCGGGATGCGCACCCCGTCCACCACCCAGGCCCAGAGGAATTTGAGGTTGTAGACCAGGAAGGCGAGGCTGAAGGCGGTAATGCTCTTCTTGTCGATACCGTCCTGCGCCAGCCGCGTCGTCAGCGTCGCGCCGATCATCGCATAGGGAAAGCCAGACGACACGCCGAGGAAGAAGGCAGCGAGCGGCGCGGTTTCGGTATAGGGCCTGACGCCCGCGGGAAGCATGGCGCGCCAGCCGCGCGGTTGTTCGACCTGATCCATGCGCCCTTGTATCGCGCTTTCAGCCCGCGCCTAGCCCCGTGCGGCACGCCGGGCGCGGCTTGCATATCGGTCCCCGCCAGCGCAGCATTTCGCGCTATGGACGCACCCGTCAGCCTGAAGCCGACGCCGGGCCAGCTTGCGCTGGCGCATGAGATCGCCGCGGGCCGCAATGCCCTAGGGGAAGGCGTCACCACCATTCCCGCCGCGGTCTACACCGACTCGGATCGCTTCGCCGCCGAGCAGGCGCGCATCTTCGCGCGGCTGCCGCAAGTGATCGCGCCCTCGGCGCTGCTCCACCGCCCCAACATGGCGGTGCCGCACGACGGGTTCGGGCTGCCGCTGCTGCTCGCGCGCGGCAAGGACGGGGTGGCGCGCGTCTTCTACAACGTCTGCCGCCACCGCGGCACGCGGTTGCTGGAGGGCGGCACCGAGCTTTGCGCGCCGCGCATCGTCTGCCCCTATCACGCCTGGGCCTATGCGATGGACGGCAGCCTCGCCACCGTGCCGCGCGCCGACACCTTTCCCGGCATGGACAAGGCCGAGATGCGGCTGGTCGAGCTGCCGAGCATCGAGGCGGGTGGGCTAGTCTGGTTCGCGCGCGATGCCGCCGCCGATTTCGCCGCCGCGGCGGCGCTGGCGCCCGAGTTCGACGCCTTTGGCCTTGCCGGCCACCATCTCTACCGCCGCCGCGTCCACGACGTCGCTTCCAACTGGAAGCTGATCATGGATGCCTTTCTGGAAAGCTATCACGTCCAGCGGCTGCACGCGCCGACGATCGGCAAGTTCTTCGCGGACGGCGTGACGGCGGCGGACCGGATCGGCATCCACCAGCGCTCCGCGGTGGGTCGCGCCGATTATCTGTCCACGCTCGACCCCGGCGACTGGCCCGCGCTGCGCCGCGTCGTCACCTACGCCTATCAGCTGTTCCCGGCGACGGTGGTCGTGGTCAGCCCCGACTATGTGAACGTGATGACGCTGATGCCGCGCGAAGTCGGCCGCACCCTGGTCGAGAATTTCATGCTCATCCCCGAGCCGCCGGCCGATGAGGACGCCGAACTGCATTGGCAGAAGAGCTGGACGCTGCTCGACGAAGGCACCTTCGGCGGCGAGGACTTCCGCGCCGCGGCGCTCGGCCAGGAAGGGCTTTCATCAGGCGCAGTAAGCCAGGTAACCTGCGGCACGCTGGAAGCGGGCCTCAAGGTCTTTCACGACCAAGTCGAACTGGCGCTCGCCTAGACCGCGGTCTCGAACAGCCGGAGACCAGCGGGCAGCTTGCGGACGCGGCGGCCGCTGAGCTTGCGCTCGATCGCCGCGATCGCACCGAGCAGGCTCGCGTCGCTATAGGGCTTCGTGAGGCAACCGATGCCGAGATGCTCGTTGGCCTCGGGGAACTGGCCGGTGACGAACAGCACAGCGACGCCCTGCTCGCCCGCGGCGCGCGCCACGTCGAGGCCGGTGCCCTCGCCGCTGAGGCCGATGTCGGTAAGGATGAGGTCGAGCGGCTCGGCCGCGATGATCTCTCGCGCCGCCGCCAGCGAATCGACGGTGGCGACGACCTCATAGCCCTTGCCGCCGAGCCAATGCTCGCTGTCGAAGGCGATCAAAGGCTCGTCCTCGACGATCAGGATACGCTTTACGCTACGCACACGCTTGCCGAACAGCACCGCTCTTCCCATCCTCCCATATTCGGGTTCGAAAGCGTAACGAGTGATCGCCCCCGCGTGTCCCGTGCTAGGGCGGCGAACAGAAATAATTTTCCGGCGAGCGGCCGGGCAGGAGAGAAAGTGGCGGAGCCCCAGAGGATCGCGAAATTGCTCGCCCGCGCGGGCGTCGCCTCGCGCCGCGATATCGAGCGGATGATCGAGGACCGGCGCATCGCCATCGACGGCCAGCCGGTCGAGAAGCCGGCGACATTGCTCACCTCGCTGCGCGGAGTCACGGTGGACGGCAAGCCGGTGAAAGAGCCGGCGCCCGCCCGCCTGTTCCGCTATCACAAGCCCGCCGGGCTGCTCACCGCGGCGCGCGACCCCAAGGGGCGGCCCACGATCTACGACCGGCTACCCCGCGATTTGCCGCGGGTGATGCCGGTGGGGCGGCTCGATCTCAACACGGAGGGGCTGCTGCTGCTGACCACCGACGGCGAGCTCAAGCGCGCGCTGGAGCTTCCCTCCACCGGCGTCGAGCGCAGCTATCGCGCGCGCGTCTTCGGCGAGGTCAGCCAGTCCGCGCTCGAGGACCTGATCCACGGCATCGAGATCGACGGCATCCGCTACGGATCGATCGACGCCAATATGGAACGGCGCACCGGCCGCAACGGCTGGGTGGAGATGCGGCTGACCGAGGGCAAGAACCGCGAGGTACGCCGGGTGCTCGAGCATCTCGGCCTCCAGGTCTCGCGCCTCATCCGCACCGCCTACGGCCCCTTCCCGCTCGCCGACATGCCCGTCGGCGCGGTCGACGAGATCCGCCAGCACGATCTGGTCGCATTCCGCAAATCGCTCGAAGAGCCGTCCCGGCCCGGAGACGGGGACCGAGGCGCACCGCGCCGTGGTGGAGGGGCTGCACCGGCGCCGGGCAGACCGCGCGGCGGCCCGCCCCGCAGCGACTCTCCCCGCTCCGCCCCTGCCCGCCCCGCCCGCCCGCCGGCGCACCGCGGCCCCGCGCGATGAGGATCATCGCGGGCACCTGGCGCGGGCGGCCGATCAGCGCGCCGATGGGCGGCACCACCCGCCCCACCACCGATCGGGTCCGCGAGGCTTTGTTCTCAATGCTCGCCAGCCGGATCGGCACGTTCGAGGGACTGAAGGTGGTCGATCTCTTCGCCGGATCGGGCGCGCTGGGGCTGGAGGCGCTGTCGCGCGGCGCGGCGCATTGCACCTTCGTCGAGCGCGATCCCTCCGCGGTCGCGGCGCTGCGCATGAACATCGCCAAACTGAAGGCCGACGCCGACATCCGCGCGCAGGGCATCGAGAGCTTCATGGGCGGGCCCTATGATCTCGCCTTCGCCGACGCGCCCTATGGGAGCGGCGCGGGCGAGAAAGCCCTCGCCCACGTCTCGCTGGCGCCGGGCGGCTGGGCGGCGATCGAGACCGGCAAGGGCGAAACGCCCGAGGTGCCCGGTTTCACCACGGAAGCCACCCGCGCCTACGGCAAGGCCCGCATCACCCTCCTGCGCTTCACCGGCTGACCGCAAAGCGCTTGCAACCCGGCCGCGACATGGTGTGTTTAGCACCAGCCCGTCGGGAGAGATGCAGATGAGAACCGCTCAACCCGCCTCCGGTGCCCTGCCTTGGCGTTTGCTGCTGTGGGGCAGCGCCGCGCTGCTCCTGCTCCTGGCGCTCGTCGCGATGCAGTTCACGCCGGAAGTGCAATGGGGCGCCGAAGACTTCCTGGCCGCCGCGCTCCTCATCGGCGGCGCCGGCGCCCTCATCGAACTCGCCATCCACCGGACCCGCCGCGGGCGCATGCGCGTATTGCTAATCGCTGCCGTCGCGGCCGCCTTCCTCCTCATCTGGGCGGAGCTTGCCGTCGGCATCTTCCGCTGACTAGACTGACCCGGCGCGACTTCGCGCGGGGGCGTGGACATGAAGAACATCGGACTGCTGTGCTGCACATTGATGGGCTTGGCCAGCGCGGCGCCCGGTAAATCGGCCGAGCCGCCGTCTGACACGGAAATCGTCACGAAGCTCGTCAATCGGATGGCATTCGATCCCGCGCTTTTCTTCTACGAAAGGGGGCGGGATGCCTCTGATATCCGGATCGCCTACACTGGCGACGATTACGACTATCCCGTATACTCGATTGCGATTGCCAGAGGATGCGTTACAGCCGCGCAGCCACTGGAGAGATGCAGCGGTCGCTTGACCGCCCGCATGATCAGCGCGTCGACTACGCCCGATATGGACAGGCCGAGACAGCGCGGAAAGGCGCTGGTAGAAGCTCTGATCAGCCGGGATGCGACCGAACACGCCAAAATTGCGCGACTACTTCCGAAGCTCGGCGTCAAATGGCTCGAAACGGATTTCCATAGCTGCCCCAACGCGACGACTGTTCTCGGCAAGTCTGCATCGCTCAACTGGGTGCCCAAAGAGATCAGCCGCCACGGCAATCGAGATGACGGATCAATAAATATCATAGTTCACGCAGATCAGGTTGCAGTGACCTTCGAGGGCATGGCGCGGTCATCGACATATCGAGGATATTTAGCTGATGGGTCACCCGCAGTGTGGGCGGAGGAACTCGCGGCGGTGCTTGAGCCGTGCTGGAAACCCTCGACCGCAACGCCGCCGTGGAACCGGACCGGCCGGCCGCGGGACCGCTAAAACAGCCGCCCCCCGTTCGGCACTGTTCTCTCGGGCTGGACGAGCACCACTTCACCGTCCGCGTCGGGGAAGCCGAGCGTCAGGACTTCAGACATGAAGGGGCCGATCTGGCGCGGCGGGAAGTTGACGACCGCGGCGACTTGGCGGCCTACCAGATCCTCGGCGGTGTAGAGCGCGGTGATCTGCGCGGAGGATTTCTTCTCGCCGATCTCCGGGCCGAAATCGATGCGCAGCTTGAACGCGGGCTTGCGAGCCTCCGGAAAGGGTTCGACGCCGACGATCGTGCCGACGCGGATGTCGACCGCGAGGAATTGGTCGAAGTCGATCATTCTGGCATCGGCGGATAGCGGTCGAACGCGGGCATCGCACCCAGCCCCTCGCGCCAGCGGGGCGCGTCGGCGGTCTGGATGTGGATGCCGGGCGGATAGGCATCTGGATCGTCGAAGCTCGCGCCTTGGACGTCGATCTGGCCGGGGAAGATCGTCTCGTTGAGGAAGAACAGCCCCGTCCCGCACGCACCGCAGAACTGACGCGTCGTGCCTGGCGACGATTCGTAGGAGACCGGGTTGCCCTCGATCGTCACCGCGTCCTTCGGAAACAAAGTCCACTGCACCATCGGGGCGCCTGCCGAGGCGCGGCAATCATTGCACCAGCACAAGGCGCTATGCGCCGGATCGCCCTCGACGCTGTAGCGGATCGCTCCGCATTGGCATCCACCGCTCTTCGCCATCGCAAGCGCCCTTCCCTTGTTGCCCTCGGCCGGTTCGTTCCCTACCTGTTCGGCCGTGAGCGTGCCAGCCCCCCAGCCCGATCCGCCCTATCTTTCGGGCCTCAATCCGCCGCAGCGCGAGGCCGTGCTGACGACCGAGGGGCCGGTGCTCGTGCTCGCCGGCGCGGGCACGGGCAAGACCGCGGCGCTCACCGCGCGGCTCGCGCACCTCGTCCACACGCGCCGCGCCTGGCCCAGCGAGATCCTCGCCGTCACCTTCACCAACAAGGCGGCGCGCGAGATGAAGGAGCGCGTTGGCCGGCTGGTCGGCGCCGTGGTGGAGGGGATGCCGTGGCTCGGCACCTTCCACGCGATCGGCGCGAAGATGCTGCGCCGCCATGCCGAGCTGGTCGGGCTGCAGAGCAATTTCACGATCCTCGACACCGACGATCAGCTCCGTTTGCTGAAGCAGCTCATCACCGCCGCCGACATCGACGAAAAGCGCTGGCCGGCACGCAGCCTCGCCGGGCTGATCGACCGCTGGAAGAACCGCGGCTGGACGCCCGATCAGATCGATGCGGCGGAGAGCGAAGCCTATGCCAACGGCAAGGGCGCCGCGCTCTATGCCGCCTATCAGGCGCGGCTGAAGGCGCTGAATGCCTGTGATTTCGGCGATCTGCTGCTCCACATGCTGGTGATCCTGAGGACCCACCGCGACGTGCTCGATCAGTATCAGCAGCGTTTCAAATATGTGCTGGTCGACGAATATCAGGACACCAACCAAGCGCAGTATCTCTGGCTCCGCCTGCTCGCGCAGGAGCGCAAGAACATCTGCTGCGTCGGCGACGACGATCAGTCGATCTACGGCTGGCGCGGCGCGGAAGTCGGCAACATCCTGCGGTTCGAGAAGGATTTCCCCGGCGCCAAGATCATCCGGCTGGAGCAGAATTATCGCTCCACCCCGCACATCCTCGCCGCCGCGTCGGGCGTCATCGCCAACAATGCCGGGCGGCTGGGCAAGACTTTGTGGACCGAGCATGACGCCGGCGACAAGGTGCAGGTGATCGGCGTCTGGGATGGGCCCGAGGAGGCGCGCCGCATCGGCGAGGAGATCGAGAGCGCGCAGCGGCGCGGCACGCGGCTCGACGGGGTAGCCATCCTGGTCCGCGCGCAGTTCCAGACGCGCGAGCTGGAAGACCGGTTCATCGCGATCGGCCTTCCCTATCGCATCGTCGGCGGCTTCCGCTTCTACGAGCGCGCCGAAATCCGCGACGCGCTCGCCTATCTTCGCCTCATCGCGCAGCCGGCGGACGATCTGGCGTTCGAGCGGATCGTCAACACGCCCAAGCGCGGTCTCGGCGACAAGGCGATCGCCAAGATCCACGGCTTCGCCCGCGCCACCGGTGTGCCCTTGCTCTCCGCCGCCGCGCAGATGCTCGACACCGACGAGCTGACCCCGCAGGCGCGCCGCAGCCTCGGCAATTTCGTCGGCGACGTCGCGCGCTGGCGCGGCCAGCTCGATGCGCTGCCGCATCCGGAACTGGCGCGGCTGGTGCTCGACGAAAGCGGCTATACCGCGATGCTCCAGGCCGATCGCTCGGCCGAAAGCGCCGGCCGGCTCGAGAATCTCACCGAGCTTGCCCGCGCGATGGAGGAATATGAGACGCTGGGCGCGTTCCTCGAGCATGTCAGCCTGGTCATGGACAATGACGCGGCGGCCGACACCGACAAGGTGACGATCATGACCATCCATGCCGCCAAGGGGCTGGAGTTCGATACCGTGTTCCTCGCCGGCTGGGAAGAAGGCGTCTTCCCCTCGCAGCGCGCGCTCGACGAGGGCGGCAATGCGAGCCTCGAGGAGGAACGGCGCCTCGCCTATGTCGCGATCACCCGCGCGCGGCGCCGCTGCGTCATCCTCCACGCCGCCAATCGCCGCATCTATGGCCAGTGGACCTCGTCGATCCCCTCGCGCTTCGTCGGCGAACTGCCCGATGCGCATGTCGACCAGGAAACGACGATGACCGGCGGCGAGAGCCTGTGGCGCGCCAATTGGTCCGAGCGCGCCGATCCCTTCGCCGACGTCGCGCGCGGCAACACCCGCGGCCCCGGCTGGCAGCGCGCTATGTCCGGCGGGTTCGAGCGGACCGCGCCGCGCGTGGTCGAGGCGCGGGCGAGCGCGATCAGCCTGGGCAATCGCGGCCGCTCCGACGTCGAACTCGGCCAGCGCGTGTTCCACAGCAAGTTCGGCTACGGCACCATCGCCGAGATCGAAGGCAACAAGCTGGAGATCGACTTCGAACACGCCGGCCGCAAACGCGTCCTCGACAGCTTCGTCTCACTCGCCTGAGCGCCGCCGTTGCGCGGGCGGAACGGAACGTGCCGGGCTGGCGTTATTGTCGGCCGCACCCGGCGATCGTTCAGGAGTTTCTGCCGATCTTCCGCTGGACCGACAGGATCGTTCGCGACGCCGGGGCCGTTCCCCCGATCCCTCCCGTACCCGTCGACCCTTCCTGGTTCGCGGCGCCGGTCTGCCGCAATTGCGGCGCGGTGGTGGAGACGCCGCATTGCCCCCAATGCGGACAGAAGAAAGCGAAGCGTTTCGTCTGGCGCGATCTCGGCAAGGAGACATGGGAGCGCCTGCGCTTCTTCGAAATCCGCTCGGCGCGCACCATCGGCCGGCTGATCCTCGCCCCCGGCGCCGTTGCGCGCGAATATGTGATGGGGCGGCGTAGCGCGCACATGCATCCGCTCACCCTGCTCATCGCGCTCGTCGCGATCCTCGTGCTGGTGCTCGCCGCCAATCGCTACTTCGAACATTACGCCTTCCCGGGCCGCGACAGCGAGGTCGATCGGATGGCCGAGCGGGTAATGGCCTATGCAAACTGGTCCTTCTCGATCGGTATTTTCGCGATCTTCTTTGGAAGCTGGATTGGGTTCGGCCGGCGGCTCGGCTATAATGCCATCGAGCATGCGGTGCTGGCGGTCTATTGCCAGATCCTCATCCTCGCCTTCATCATCGTCAACCTGCTGCCGACGCTTGTCTGGCGCAGCCCGGAGTTCGTGCTGTGGCACAAGGCGGCGTCGCAATATTATGTGCCGCTGGTGAAGCTGCTCATCGTCGCAGCGGCTTACCGGCAATTCTTCCTGCTCGATCTCAGAACGGACTGGCTGCGTCTGCTGTCGGCCTGCCTCATTTACCTGGCGCTCGGTTGGGCGCTGCTCCGGCTCTATGCGATGGCGATTCTGTGGCTGGTGAGCCTATGACGTGAGGAGGCAAGATATGGGCCTGCGCATTCTCTCCACGGCGGCTGCGGCGGGCGCCGCCCTGCTCGGCGGTTGCGACGCGCCGGAAGTCGGCCAGTCGAAGGGCAAGCTGACCGACGCGGACCGGGTCGAGGCGATCGCCGCGACGCTGCAGGCCTGCTCCTACGACGGCCGCCCGGTCGAGGCGCCGCCGGGCGAATTGACCGGTGCGGCGCCTGACGACTGCTCGCTCGCGGTGAAGCGGATCATGGGCTTCACCGGCCTTCCTGCCAATTTCACCGTCGTTTCCGGGCCCGTCGACAATGCCGCCGCGGTGATCCTGCTCGACGATCAGCGCATCCCCCGCCGCGTCATCGCGTTCAACCCGCGCTTCATGACCGCGGCGCAGCAGCAGGCGGGCGGAACACCGTGGGGTCCGATGAGCGTGATGGCGCACGAGATCGCGCATCATCTTTCCGGCCATACCATCACGCCGGGCGGCAGCCGCCCAGAGATCGAGCTGGAGGCGGACAAGTTCAGCGGCTTCGTGCTGCACAAGATGGGCGCACCGCTCGCCGACGCAACGCGCATGATTCTCGCGGTGGGCTCGGATCACGCCAGCCCGACCCACCCCGCCAAGGCGGCGCGTGCCGATGCGATCCGCCAGGGCTGGACCGAATCCTGCCGCCAGGGTGGCGGTGCGGACTGCTCGGGCGCGGCCGTGCAGCCCACGCAGACGCCCGCCGTCATCACCGCCGGCCCGGCCCGCGCGCTTCCCGCCCCCGGCTCGATCCCGTTCAAATATGGCCGATTCGTCTATGACGAGACTGGCAAGCTTGATCCCGCGCGCGCCAAGGCGATCGACCAGCAGCTCTACACGCTCGCGCGCGATGCCGGAGCGGAGTTCGCGATCCTCGTCGTCAACGATCTCAAGGGCATGTCGGCGCAGGATTATGCCTGGGCGATGATGCGCCAGCTGCGCGTCGGCAAGCTCGATGTCGGCAACGGCGGGGTCGCGGTTGTTGCGCCGCGCCAGCGCCAGGCCGCGGTCGCCTTCGGCCCGGGCTTCGCGAAGGAGGCGGAATTCTCCAACCCCGAGCGTCAGTTGCTCACCTGGATCGATGCCGCATGGCCGTATTGCGACGATGCAGATGGGTGCCTGCAGTGGACTGACAATCTTATCCAGATCTTCCGCCTGACGCTCGCCAATGCGTCGCAGACGAAGTGGACGATCCAGTTCCAGACTCTCGGCCAGCTTCTCGCCCACTACGACCGCGTCAACAATGAGCGGATGCAGGTGAAACGGCCGTTCAACCCGGATACCGATCAGCCACTCGGCAATCTGCTCCGTCTTAACGGGCGCATCACCAGCCTCAATCCGCCGACCGGCATCGGCCAAGTCAACGACAAGATCGTCGGCGGCGAGCTTGGCTACAAGGCGGTCAGCCTGATGACCGACGACGGCTATCCGGTGATCCTTTACGTATCGCCGCGCCTCGCCGGGTTAATGCCTTCGGGCGAAATCCGCGAGGGCCAGCGCTACACCCTCGTCGGCCGCCTCCAGCGCACCGGCGACAAGGACAAGCAGGCTTCCGCGCTCTGGCTGTTCAGCTACGACGCGCTGTGACGCGCCCGCGGCTTGCGGCCTTTTTGCTGCATCCCGGACACGCTTGCCGTCCCGCGCGTTCCCCAGTCTCCATATTCCAGCGGAGATCCCCCATGCCTTATGTCGAAGCCGATGACGGCACCGAAATCTACGTCAAGGACTGGGGCGACGGCCGCCCGGTGATCCTGATCCATGGCTGGCCGCTCAATGCGGATAGCTGGGACGACGTATCCAATTCTCTGGTCGAGAACGGCTATCGCGTCATCGCTTACGATCGTCGCGGGTTCGGCCGGAGCGAGCAGCCGTGCGAGGGGTATGATTACGACACGTTTGCCGATGATCTCGCCGCGGTGATCGAGGCTGCGGACATCGAGCGCGGCGCCGCGATAGTCGGCTTCTCGATGGGCGGCGGCGAGGTCGCGCGCTACATGTCGCGCCACGGCGGCAAAGGCGTCAGCCAGGCGGCGCTGATCGGATCGATCGTGCCTTATATGCTCAAGACCGACGACAATCCCGAGGGCGTCGACCAGAGCGTGTTCGATCAGATCGGCGCGGGCATCAAGAAGGACCGCGCGGACTTCTTCCGCGGCTTCTTCAAGGATTTCTACGGCGTCGGCATGATGTCCCACCCGGTGAGCGACGGCGTGCTCGATCATGCCTGGACGATGGCGATGCAGGCCGGACTGATGCCGACGCTGAAGGCCGCCGAAGCCTTCGCCACGACCGATTTCCGCGGCGATCTCGCATCGTTCAACGTGCCGACGCTTGTCATCCACGGCACCGGCGACAAGACCGTGCCAATCGACGCCACCGGCCGCCCGGCGGCGGCGGCGATCTCGGGCGCGAAGCTCATCGAATATGACGGCGAGCCGCACGGCCTGTTCGCCACCGCCAAGGACCGGCTGATCGGCGATCTGCTCAACTTCCTGTCGGAAGACCGCACCGTCGCCGAAGCCGGCCAGCGCAGCTACGAAACCGCGGACTAGAACGCCGCTTTCGCGTCCCCGCCCATCATCTGCTGGCGCACCAGCGGGATGGGCGGGCCGCCGTAGCTCAGGAAGCGGTCGTGGAACTCCTTCCAGCCGCGCCGCCCCCCGCGTGAGGCGGTCCAGTCGTCACGCAGCTTGCGGATCATCAGCTTGCCCATCGTGTAGTTGAGATAGGCGGGATCATAGGTGCCGCGCGCCGACTGCTGCCGCGTATTGCCCTCGTCCTGATAGCATTGATCGCGGAACAGCCGGTAGGACTGCTCCTGCGTCATCCGCCCGCTGTGCATCCCGATCGCCGAGAGATAGCGGCAGTCGCGCAGCAAGGCGTTGGAAAGCTGCCCGACATGCGTCTCGGGATCGCCGTTGCCCAGCCCCGCGTCCCACATCATCTCCTCGGTATAATGCGCCCAGCCCTCGGCATAGGCATAACCGACGAACAGCTTGCCGAAAGTGAACGGCGATCGGTTGGAGTGGAGGAAATTGAGGAAGTGGCCCGGCCACACCTCGTGGACCGACGTGAACAGCAAATCCGCCTTGCCTGGCACGAACCCGGCCTGCACCTCGGGCGACCAGGCAGGATCGGGCGGCGCGATATAATAGACCGAGGGCAGCCCTTTCTCGAACGGGCCGGGGATGTCGATATAGGCGAAGTTCTGACGGTTGTAGGGCGGCGCCTCCTCGACCTGCGCCTCCTCGGTGCCGGGAATCGTGACCAGATCCTTGGCCGCGACGAACGCCTTCAATTCGGTGAGCTGGCGCCGCGCTTCCTCGACCACGCCGCCTTCCGGCTTGTGTGCGCCCATCTTGTCCATGCACGCCTGCATCGTCGCGCCGGGCGCGTAGCGTGCGCAGGCTTGGCGAAGCGCATCCTGATTGCGGCGGAGATCCGCCTCGCCGATCGCTTCGAGTTCGCTCAGCGGCAGATCGACCATCTCGGTAGCGCGCAGCATCTGTGAGAAGCGCTCCGGCCCCAGCGCGAAATCTTGCGTCGCGCTCGGGCGTAGCGTCTCCAGCCAGTCGGCCAGGCCCTTCATCGCCCGCGCCGCGGCGCGCGAGCTTCGGTCCAGCTCCGCCTGCAGCGCCCTGTCCTGCACCTCGGCGAACGCCTTGCGCCCGTCGCCCGGATAATATTCCGCGAAGCCGCCGAACGCGGACTTGCCGTAATCGATGAAGCTCAGCGGCATCGGGGTGCGCAGGTTCTTGCGGATCTGCTGCGCCGCCGCGGGGATCGCCTTCAGATAGGCGATGTAAGCTTTCAACCGCACGTCGGCGGAGGCGTAGGGCCGCGTCACATAGACCGAGGGATCGAGCCCGGCGCCGAGATAGTAAGACGGATTGGTGAAGGGCTGCTCGGCGGTGTCGAGCCAGAACAGATCGCCCCTTGCGCGCGCCATCAGATAGTCGCGCTCGAACCTCTGCTCCTCGCTGAGCGAAGCAGGATCGAACGCCTGCGCTGCGGCGATCGAGGATTTGAGGAACTCGCACGATGCCTTGAGGCCGGCCGGCGTCCAGTCGGCCATCTTCCCGTCATACTCATGCCGCCCCTGATAGATGGCGAAGGCGGGATTGTGCCGGAAGTATCCTTCGGTGAAGCCGTCGACGAACCGCGCCCAATTGGCATTGGCGGCGGCGGCGGATTGCGCTGGCCGATCAACGCCCGGAGTGGCGCAACCGGTGACGGCGAGGGCGGAGAGGCAGGCGGCAAGCAGCAGACGGGAACGCATGGGGCAGCTCCTTCGATCGGCGGGACCGCGCGCCATAGACGCCTTTTAAATCCGGCGCGCAAGCCGTTGTAGCCGTACGCCGATTGCGCGCGATCGGGGGTGCGCGAAAGAAACATGCACGGCGATGTCGCTGGCGTGCATCTTCCTTCCAATCGGCGCCGCCGGGCGGCGGGCGCCATTGCCGCAGCGACGGCGCGCGCCTAAGTGCCAAGGCCGATGGCCGAGACCTCGCCCTTCCAGTTCCGCGACTATCGCTTCTTCTGGGCGGCGCGGCTCACCAGCACGATCGCCAACACGATGCTCGTCGTGGTGCTCGGCATCCATGTCTACGACATCGCGCGCCTCACCATGTCGATCCGCGAGGCGAGCTTCTGGCTCGGCATGGTCGGCCTCGCGCAATTCCTGCCGCTGTTCCTGCTGACGCTCGCGGCGGGCTATATCGCCGACCGGATCGACCGACGCTGGATCGTCCGCGCCGCGATCGGGCTGGAGCTGATCTGTGCCGCGGCGCTCGCCGCGCTCGTCTGGCTCGATGCGATGTCGCTCGCGCCGCTGTTCGCGGTCGCCGTGGCGCTCGGCATCGGCCGCGCCTTCGCCGGGCCGGCGCTGAGCGCCATCGCGCCCAACATCGTGCCGCCCGCGCTGCTGCCCAGCGCCATCGCGCTCAATTCGATCGCCTGGCAGGCAGGCGCGGTCGCCGGCCCGCTGATCGGCGGCGGCGCCTATGCGCTCAGCATCGCCCTTCCCTACGAAGCCTCGGCCCTTCTCTACGCCGTCGCCTTCGTCGCAATGCTGATGATCCGCCCCATCCCGCTCGGCAAGGCCGGCGCGTCGCGGCCCTTGCGCGCAGTGATCGAAGGGCTCGCCTATGTCCGCAACAACAAGATCGTGCTGGGCGCGATCACGCTCGATCTTTTCGCGGTATTGCTCGGCGGCGCGACCGCGATGCTCCCAGTCTTCGCGCGCGACATCCTCCATGTCGGATCGGAAGGGCTCGGTGCGCTCCGCGCCGCGCCTGCGGTCGGCGCGGCGCTCACCGCGCTGATCCTCGCCCGCCGTCCGATCCAGCGCCGGGTAGGCGCCAAGATGTTCGTCTGCGTCGCGATCTTCGGGCTCGCCACCATCGTCTTCGGCGAAAGCCGCGTGATGTGGCTGTCGCTTGCCGCGCTCTTCGTCATCGGCGCGTCGGACATGATCAGCGTCTACGTCCGCCAGTCGCTGATCCAGCTACACACGCCCGATGCGATGCGCGGCCGCGTCTCCGCCGTCTCTGGTCTCTTCATCTCCGCGTCGAACGAGTTGGGCGAGTTCCGCGCCGGGCTCGCCGGCTCCGCGGTCGGCCCGGTCGCCGCGGTGGTCGGCGGCGGCGCGCTCGCCGTCGCAGCCACGGGCCTTTGCGCCTGGGCCTTCCCGTCGCTGCGCCGCGCCGACCGTTTCGTCGCGCCCGATGCCGCAAGCCTGATGAAGGATCCGGGCAAGGACCGTCCCGACGTCGAACTTCCCCCGCTGGTCGCGGGGCTCGATCCCAAAGCCGAGAAAGGACTGCCATGAAAGCCGCAAACATCCTGGAGACCATCGGCAACACGCCGCATATCCGCATCAACCGCCTGTTCGGCGACGCCGAGGTGTGGGTGAAGTCCGAGCGCGCCAATCCCGGCGGATCGATCAAGGACCGCATCGCGCTGGCGATGATCGAGGACGCAGAGAAATCCGGCAAGCTCAAGCCCGGCGGCACGATCGTCGAGCCGACCAGCGGCAATACCGGCATCGGCCTCGCGATGGTCGCCGCGGTCAAGGGCTACAAGCTCGTCCTCGTCATGCCGGAGAGCATGAGCCTCGAGCGCCGCCGGCTGATGCTAGCTTATGGCGCGACCTTCGATCTGACGCCCAAGGAAAAGGGGATGAAAGGCGCGATCGCCCGCGCCGAGGAGATCGTCGCGGAGACCGACGGCGCTTGGATGCCACAGCAGTTCGAGAATCCCGCGAACATCGACGTCCATGTGCGGACCACGGCGGAGGAGATCGCGCGCGATTTCGCCGACACGCCGCCGGGCGTGATCATCACCGGCGTCGGCACCGGCGGGCACATCACAGCCTGCGCCGAAGTGCTCAAGAAACGCTGGCCGAAGCTTCAGGTGTTCGCGGTGGAGCCGACTCTGTCACCGGTGCTGTCGGGCGGCGATCCCGGCCCGCACCCGATCCAGGGCATCGGCGCTGGCTTCGTACCCGGCAACCTGCACATGGATGCCATCGATGGGGTGATTCAAGTCGATCCAGCCGACGCCAAGGACATGGCGCGCCGGGCGGCGAGTGAAGAAGGGATATTGGTCGGGATCAGTTCGGGCGCAACGCTTGCCGCGATCGCGCAGAAGCTGAAGGAGCTGCCCGCAGGCAGCCGCGTGCTGGGCTTCAATTACGACACCGGCGAGCGCTACCTGTCGGTGCCGGACTTCCTGCCCGAATAGGAAAAGCGGGCCGCGCCGCACAGTCCCGGCGCGGCCCGATCATCCGTTTAGCGGCAGCGCGCGTCGCCCTTGTCGATCGCCTCGCCGGCCGCGGCACCGGCCGCGCCGCCGATCAGCGCGCCGAGCAGTCCCGATCCGCCGGGCGCGATCGCAGCGCCGAGCGCACCGCCCGCAAGGCCGCCGACGATGAGGCCGGTCGTGCCGTCCGGACGGCGGCAGTAATAGCGTCCGTCCTGGCCGCGATAGACGCGGTCGTTCCGCGACAGGCGGCGCTCGGTGTAGCGCGCGTCGTCCCGATAATAGCGGTCGGCATAATAACCATTGTAGCGCGGATCGGGACGGTCGTAATCGTAGCGGCCGTAATCGTCATAACCGTAACCGCCGCCCATGGTGGAGCAGCCCGCGAGCATCGTCGCGCCCGCGACGGTGAGGAGGAGAGTACGCATTTTACAGCCCTTTCACGATGAGTGTGACGAAGGCGTAATGAACGGGCGGCGATAAGGTTGCGGATGACGTCAGATCAGCGCCGGTCGGGCGGGATCTCGCGCACTTCCCATGTGATGCTGTGCTCGATCCGGCTAACCACCGGCCGACCGCGCCAATCGCGCGAGGGATCGTAGCGATAGCGCCGCTCGACGAGCGCGCAGGTGTCGGCGTCGAGCTGCCCATCCCCGCTCGATCGTGTGACCTCGCATTCCACCGCGCGGCCGTCGGCGGTGATCGTGTAGAGCACGCCGACGGTGCCGCCGATCCCGGCGTCCGCGGCGGCGCGCGGATAGTCGCCGGCACGCAGCTCGCGGATCAGCCGCGGCGGACTGTCGTCGCGCCAGCCGCCGCCACCACCGTCGCCATCGCCGCCCGCACCCGATCCGCGGCCGTTGCCGACGCCGCCCGCGCCCGTCCCCGGCCCGCGCACGGGCGCGGCGCCCATCGAGGCGTCGAAGGCGGTGTCGGGGACCGGCGCGGCGGTGATCGGCGGCGGCACGGGGAGGCGGATGACGGGATCGGGCGCCATGATCTCGGTCGCGCGGCTCTTGAGGTTGGGCGGCGCGGCGGCGCCCTCGCGGCCCGGCGCGAACTTGCGGCGCGGCTCTGGCGAGGGGCTTTTCCTGGGCGGCGGCGGGACGATCTTTTCTTCGCGGAGCGGCGGCGGAGGAAGCACGTCGAAGACCTCGAGCGGCCGCTCGACGACGCGGCTCACCGGCACGCCCAAACCCCACAGCAGCCCGGCGCCGAGCGCGGCATGGACCAGCGCCGTAAGCGCCGCTCCGCCGACCCGGCTGCGATCCTGGCTCCAGGCATGCGCCACGCGAAAAACTCCCGCTGTTGCGAGCGGGTTATGGGCGAACGGTGCTGAACCTTGGCTGATCGGCCCCGGTCAGTCGACCAGGGCGGCGGCGGCTTTGCGGGCTTCGGTTTCGGCGCGGAGCTTGTCGGTGCGGGCGGCGCGGGAGGCCATGGCTTCCCAGGCGGCGGCGGAGCGCAGGCAGCGATCACGGACATTGTCGAGCGCGGCGGCATCGGCCTGCGCCTGCGACTCGACGGCGCGAGCGCGGTAGAAATCTTCGGTGCTGCTCATGGGCTTGTCTGTCCTCCAGGGGGATGGGAACGCGGATGGGCGCGGGTATCCCCTCCGCCGCAGCGGAGGGGAAAGCGAAGGCTTAGTCGACGCTCTGCAGGTTGACCGCGCTGGTCTTGCCGCGGCGGTCCTGCTCCAGCTCGTAGCTGATGCGCTGCTCGGGGGCGAGCGTGCTCATCCCTGCGCGCTCGACGGCGCTGATGTGGACGAAAGCGTCGGCGCCGCCCTCTTCGTTGGCGATGAAGCCGAAGCCCTTCTGATTGTCGAAGAACTTGACGCGTCCGGTAGGCATATCGTGTTTCCTTGTCGTGACGGTGGCCGGATTGGCCGCCGCTTTAGTGTCTGGAGTAGAAGAAGGGCGCATTGCGGCGCCCGGCGAAAGGGTCAGGCGGCCATCGACGACGCAGCGGAGAAATCCGCGGCGATGACGTTGCGGCCCACAAGATCGATCCGCCCGCGATAGAGATCCGCGAGCATCAGATGCGCCGCGCGCGAGCGATCGCAGGCGGCGGTCTCGGCGCGCTCGCGCTCCTCGGCCTCACGGCGGATAAGATAGTCGAGGTCCATGCGCCTCTCCCTTCTTGCAAGCGGGAGCACACGGAAGGCGCTGGGGCGCCGATCGGAGCGAGGGCCGCCGAAACGGCCCTGCGGGTCTCTCAGTCACCGGCAGGCTCACATCGGGTGAAGCCGGCGATGGCGAAGGTGTAGCACGCCCCGCCCCATTCACCTAATCGCGAGGATGCGCAGAGCGCGAATGTTCCCAATGTTCGCACTGACCATGGAGGTTTCGCGGGAACCGGATTCGGTGCGGTTGCGGCGAGGCGGAAGCGGCGAAGCCATCCGCAGGATGAATCAAATCAAATCCTACTTTGCAAGTTTCCAGCGGCGCGGAGCAGGCGGCCTTCGGCTAAAACATTTCACGCAAAGGCGCGAAGGCGCGAAGATGTTTGGAAAGGTTGCGCCAGCGCTTGCGCCCCCTCCCCTTCGCGGCTTCGCGCCTTCGCGTGAACCATTGCTGCCGCTGTCGCGGACAAGACGGTAGCCATGATGGGCAAGCACCGTGCGCGCCGTGCCAATGTTCGCTATTCGTTCCGTATGCGCGAGTCGGATGATGCGGGGCGGAAGGTGGCGGCGGGGGCTGCGGGCGGGGAGCGGCGGGAGCGGGCTCCGCCGGCGCTCAGGAGCATCTTCGAGGCGGCGCGGCGCGGCTGGAACGTAAAGCTCACCTGCTGGCAATGCGGCCACGTCCGCATCCTCGATTCCGCCGCATTATGGCTGCGCATGTCGCTGAAGGATCTGCCCGACGATCTGCGCGAATTGCCGCGTTACTGCAAATGCACCCGCTGCCGCGACGAGCGCAACGAAGGCATCAACCGCCCCCGCCTCACCCTCTGCCGCGACGCCCCGACCGGCGAACCGATGAAAATGCCGACCGCGAGGCAATGGAAGGAGGGGCTCAGGTGGCAGCGGCGGTGAGTTGACGACTCGGACAATCGTCTGCACCCATGACAGACCTATGGATGAGGATGCCATAAAGCAGGCCCAGATCGCTGCGGCTTGGGAAGCGCATAATGCCGGGCCCCACGGCTACCGTCGTCAGTGGCTCATTCGTCTTCTAGCAATGCAGGACGATAAGTGCGCTTACTGTAAAGAGATCATCTCAATCTCACCGACCGGTGATGCGACACTGGATCATCAAGTTCCACTCGCAAAGGCAGGCGCGGACGCCTTCGAGAATTGCGTGGCAGCATGTGAACTCTGCAATCACGCCAAGGGCGATCTACTGCCGGGAGAGTTCGCACTGGTGATGCTCGACCGCCGCGCGCAAGTTCTTGAGGGCCGTCGTAAGCGAGCAAAATGGCGCGGGCGATATTCGCGCCGTCACCCCTGACCCCGACGATCTCCCCGAGCTGCCGGGCACTCACAATTGCACCCGCTGCCGCGACGAGCGCAACGAAGGCATCAACCGCCCCCGTCTCACCCTCTGCCGCGACGCCCCGACCGGCGAACCGATGAAAATGCCGACCGCAAAGCAACGGAAGGACGGGCTGCGGTGGCAGCGGCGGTGATCAAAAACTGGCGCAATCTACTGTTACACAGCGTCAGGGAACATAGAGCAACTCACTCAGGATTTACACGCTTGACACTACGCCGGATGACGCGAGAAACATGCTCACCTACATCCTATTAAATTTGCGACCAAGAAAGGCCGGCAAATGCTGACGGGGCTAACGCTCAGGAATTTTCGGGCCTTTAAGGACCAGTCTTTTCGTTTTCGAAGACTGAACATCTTTATCGGAAAGAACAATTCTGGCAAGTCGAGCGCCCTGAGCGCTTTAAACCTAATTGCCCAAACGATCTCGACACAAGAACTCGAGAGCACTCCGTTGCTGTTGAACGGCCAGTTTCAAAATCTTGGTACCTACATTGACGTAGTAAATGGCAATAATCCCCGGAGAAAGATTGGTATTGATCTGGAGTTCGATCGGTTTTCTGTAAAAACGGAGTACAAATATCGTTCCCAACGTCGAGAGATAGATATTTCGGACTTTGAGTTACTAGATAGGTCTAAGTCCGTAATGAAATATACGGCACGGAAGGACTCGTACAGTTTATCGGTCAAAGGCCGAGATGTCGAAAAGATATTTCCGTCCTATAAGAAGAGGCGACCCAGGTTTATTAATTTTTGGCCAACCAGCATTGTTCCCTCCACCCAGTTCCGATCGTTTGAGGAACGCGATACGCCTGCTTATAAAACATTGAGGGAGGCGGACATTGCGCTGTATACGGCTCGTCGCAACTTAATGAGATATTTCGATAATTTTGACTCTATCTCGCCGTTTCGTGACCAGCCCCAGCGGACCTATCTCTATTCTGGTGAAAGCGCAAGAAAAGTCGGTATATCTGGTTCAAATATGGCGACAATGCTAGCTGCGGATGCATCGAAGAGGGGTGGAATAAGGAAGGATCTCGTATCTAACATATCTTTCTGGTTTCGATACACTGGCATTGCGGAGGGTGTGACTGTTCAGAGTCTAACCCCTCGTCATTTTGAAATATGCTTGATATCAAATGATGGTAGCAAACATAATATCTGCGATGTTGGTTTTGGCTGTAGCCAGGTACTTCCTGTGCTTGTTGGTGGATTAAATCTGTTTGATGAAAGCCACCCGGGTTCTTCTAATAAACTTCTAGTCGTTCAAGAACCCGAGATTCATCTCCACCCAGATGCGCAGGCCGCTCTCGGGTCTTTCTTTTCAAATTTGGCAACTCGCGGCGGACAGATCTTTATTGAGACTCACAGCGACAATCTTGTTCTGCGGATCGCCCGTCATGTTGCGTTGGGGGACATTGCACCCGAAGACGTGGCAATATTTTATGTGACTGACCAAGGAGAAGAGCGGGTCAGTGAGATTGGTATTGATGAACATGGAGCGTTCGAGCCACCATTTCCAAATGGCTTTTTTCCCCAACGGCAGGCGGAAAGCCTTTCACTTGCGCGCGCAGCAATGCGAAAATCATCGTCTCGAAGGACTCAGCTAGCATTTGAATATCCGGAGCCGACGGCATGAGGCCTTCTGTCGTCGACGCTAACGTGATGAATTATTTTCAGCACGAGCGACTAACCGAGCGCGGAATAGCTCATGATGCAATTGACGCTATATTTCGAGAGGCAAGTATAGCTCTGGATGAAGAAGGTAAGTGCCAACAGGAATGGCTCGACTGCGCAGCAGGTAAATTCCCGCTTGCTTTGAGTGACTGGATTAATGACAAATTAGTTGAGCGAAAAATAGTGCTGTTTGCTGATAACGTCCCGTCTAAGTTTCGAGAGTTTCAAAGACTAGGAATCCCGAAAAAAGATCACAAATGGGTTACTCTATCAATTGCCTCACAATCGCGTGCATTGGTAACGGAGGATATTGACCTTATAGAGCCGCGTCAGAAATCTGCTCCCGCTAAGGTGAAAAGCAGAATTAAGTCGACATGCAAAGGAACTGTGTCTCGCTGCCTTAGGCGGGACTATGGCGTCAATGTTGTTTGCTGTGAACACGTGCCGGATCTTTGCGGTTAACGACCAAGGTTGCCGTTGGTCCAAACTATGTTCGATAGTGTGGATTTCTGAAAAAAGCTTGTCGCGGAAGGTCATTCGGCTGCCTCTCGCTGCGCATCGAGGAGTAACCGCGCTTTTTCCTGGGTGGAGCCTTCACCACCTCCGTCCGCGACCCCGCAAGCAGGGGTGCTAGATAGGCTCCGGTAGATGACCGCCCCTTCTTCGCCACCGTCTCCGGCGTCCCTTCCGCGACGATCTCGCCGCCCTTTTTGACTGAGCGTCTCGACCAACTCGGCAGTTTGCTCAGGACAGACTTGTCGCCGCAGGTTACTCGGCTGCCTCTCGCTGGCGCATCGAGGAGGAACCCCGCTTCTTAGGAGGGGCCTCCGCCGCTTCTGTGCGCGACCCCGCGAGCAGGGGCGCCAGATAGGTGCCGGTATATGAACGGGGTTCCTTCGCCACGTGCTCCGGCGTGCCTTCCGCGACGATTTCGCCGCCTTTATCTCCGCCTTCCGGCCCCAGGTCCACGATCCAGTCGGCGGTCTTGATGACTTCCAGATTGTGCTCGATCACCACCACGGTGTTGCCCTGCTCCACCAGCGCGTGGAGCACTTCGAGGAGCTTGCGCACGTCCTCGAAATGGAGGCCCGTCGTCGGCTCGTCCAGGATGTAGAGCGTCTGGCCGGTGGCGCGGCGGCTGAGTTCCTTGGCGAGCTTCACGCGCTGCGCCTCGCCGCCGCTTAAGGTCGTCGCCTGCTGGCCGACCTTGACGTAGCCGAGGCCGACCTCCTCCAGCATCGCCATCTTGTCGCGGATCGGCGGCACCGCCTTGAAGAAGGCGTGCGCGTCCTCCACCGTCATGTCGAGCACGTCGGCGATGCTCTTGCCCTTGAACTTCACCTCCAGCGTCTCGCGGTTGTAGCGCGCGCCGTGGCAGACATCGCAGGTGACGTAGACGTCGGGCAGGAAGTGCATCTCGATCTTGATGACGCCATCGCCTTGGCACGCCTCGCACCGGCCGCCCTTGACGTTGAAGCTGAAGCGGCCCGGCTTGTAGCCGCGCGCCTGCGCCTCCGGCAGGCCCGCGAACCAGTCCCGGATGTTGGTGAAGGCGCCGGTGTAGGTGGCGGGGTTGGAGCGCGGGGTGCGGCCGATCGGCGACTGATCGATGTCGATCACCTTGTCGAGATGATCGAGGCCGGAGACCTTCTCGTGCCGGCCGGCCTGGAGCCGCGCGCCGTTGAGGTGCCGCGCCGCCGCCGCATAGAGCGTGTCGATGGTGAAGCTCGACTTGCCCGAGCCGGAGACGCCGGTGATGCAGGTGAAGGTGCCGAGCGGGATGGCGGCGGTGACGTCCTTGAGGTTGTTCGCGCGCGCGCCGTGGACGGTGAGCTTGCGGCCGTTGCCCTTGCGCCGCTTGGCCGGCAGCGCCACCGCGCGGCGGCCGGTCAAGTAATCGGCGGTGAGGCTCGCCTCGTTGGCGAGGACGTCGGCAAGGCTGCCTTCGGCCACCACGCGGCCGCCGTGGACGCCCGCGCCCGGCCCCATGTCGATGACATGGTCCGCGGCCTTGATCGCGTCCTCGTCATGCTCGACGACGATGACGGTGTTGCCGAGATCGCGCAGCCGGCGGAGAGTGACGAGCAGCCGGTCGTTGTCGCGCTGGTGGAGGCCGATCGAGGGCTCGTCGAGGACGTAGAGCACGCCCGAGAGACCGGAGCCGATCTGCGAGGCGAGGCGGATGCGCTGGCTCTCGCCGCCCGACAGCGTGCCCGAGGTGCGGTTGAGGCTGAGATAATCGAGCCCGACATTGTTGAGGAAGCCCAGGCGCTCGTTGATCTCCTTGAGGATCGCGCGGGCGATCTCGCGTTGCTGCGGGGTGAGCTTCTCCTCCAGCGTCTCGAACCAGGCGAGCGCGTGGCCGACGCTGCGGCGGGTGGACATCGAGATATCCTCGCCGGCGATCTTCACCGCCAGCGCCTCGGGCCGGAGGCGCGCGCCGCCGCACGTCTCGCACGGGGCGGAGGACTGGTATTTGCCCAGCTCCTCGCGCATCCACGCGCTCTCGGTCTGCAACAGACGGCGCTGGAGGTTACCGATGACGCCCTCGAACGGCTTCTTCACCTCATAGGATTTGCGCCCGTCGATGAAGCGGAGGGTCACCGGCTTGCCCTTGGTGCCGTAGAGGATGACGTTCTGATGCTCGGGCGCGAGCTCGTTCCACGGCGTTTCCAGCGCGAAGCCATATTCGCGCGCGAGGCTGGCGAGCACCTGCATGTAATAAGGGCTGGGCGGGTTGGACTTCGCCCAAGGTACCACCGCGCCCTTCTTGATGCTGAGATTCTCGTTGGGGACGACGAGCTCGGGATCGAACAGCAATTTCTCGCCCAAGCCGTCGCACGCCGGGCACGCCCCCTGCGGCGCGTTGAACGAGAACAAGCGCGGCTCGATCTCGGCGATGGTGAAGCCGGAGACCGGACAGGCGAACTTCTCGGAGAAGGTGATGCGCCCCGGGGGGGCGTTGTCCTGCAGCACACTCCCCTCCCGCTTGCGGGAGGGGCTGGGGGAGGGAATGTCCGAAGCCTTACCATCAGACGACAGGCCCTCCCCTGACCCCTCCCGCTCGCGGGAGGGGGATGGATCGGCGGGATCCAGATAGACCAGCCCATCCGCCAGCTTGAGCGCAGTCTCCAGGCTGTCCGCGAGCCGCGTCGCGATTCCGCCCTCGCCCTCCGCATCGGCGTGGCGCACCACCAGCCGGTCGACCACCACCTCGATGTCATGCTTGTACTTCTTGTCGAGCGCGGGGGCCTCGTCGATCTCGTAGAATTGGCCGTCGATGCGGACGCGGGTGAAGCCCGCCTTCTGCCACTCCGCCAGTTCCTTGCGATATTCGCCCTTGCGGCCGCGGACCACCGGCGCGAGCAGGTACAGCCGCGTCCCCTCAGGCAGCGCCATGGTGCGATCGACCATCTGGCTGACCGTCTGCGCGGCGATCGGCAGGCCGGTGGCGGGCGAATAGGGCACGCCGACGCGCGCCCACAGCAGGCGCATGTAATCATAGATCTCGGTGACGGTCGCGACGGTGGAACGCGGGTTGCGGCTGGTCGTCTTCTGCTCGATCGAGATGGCGGGCGAGAGGCCTTCGATATGATCGACGTCGGGCTTCTGCATCATCTCGAGGAACTGGCGCGCGTAGGCGCTCAAGCTCTCAACATAGCGGCGCTGCCCCTCGGCATAGATGGTGTCGAACGCGAGGCTCGACTTGCCCGATCCGGACAGGCCGGTGATCACCGTCAGCGTATCGCGCGGGATATCGACGTCCACGCCCTTGAGATTGTGCTCGCGCGCGCCGCGCACGGAAATATGAGTCAGCATGGACGGCGGTGTTCCAGATTTGTTCTGAGGTTGCAAGCGATGCGGATGTCGAGGCCTGACGCGGCAGCGGCGAGATGGTGGTGAGTGCGTCCAAACGCAACCGTACGCAATCCGCAGGCCAATCCTTCACCGCCGTGCAAATAAAGTTCAAGAGTACGCCAAATAGTTTTGGACGAATGGATAAGTGATTGATAGCAAGGCAGGGTATTTCGAGGGGCAATATCAAAATCTTGAAGTTTCCTGCGGTCGCGGGAGCCGTGTTTATGGTCTATGGCTGCGGCGGAGGCGGCGGCGCATCCGCACCACAACCCGCTCCTACCCCGGCGCTCGCAAACCTCCCGGTGACGCTTTCAACATCTTCGGCCAACGTCACCGTCGACGAAGGTCAAAGTCAGACCTTCGGCTTTACCGCGTCATATAGCGGGACAAGCACCTCTCCGATTGTCGCCGATGTGCGAGTGGATGGTCAGCGCTACACGCTGAATGGCACGCCCACCGCCAGTGGAACCAGCTTCAACGTATCGCTCAAGACGGCGTCAATGTTGCCCGGCGGTACGAGCACGGGCAACGTTACCTTCCGCCTCTGCACCTCTGCCGATTGTTCTACGGTCTACCCCGGCTCGACGCAGACTTTTACGGTAAACCTGGACGTCCGGCTCAGGGACTGGGCGACCTTCCAACGCGACGCCGCGCACACCGGCTATGTCGCGGTCAATTACAATACCGCCGATTTCACTAGTGCGTGGAGTTTCGCCACCGGCCAAAATCAGCCGAGCGAGATTGCGGCGCGGCGTGGCAGTATTTTTGTCAATGTGCGGCAGGAAGACGGCGTATTGTCTCGCGCGATCAATGCTGAGAATGGGACTGTGATTTGGTCCTACAATCTCGGCCGAAACGTTTATTTCGGTGGCCCTGCATACGGCAATGGTCGCGTCGCCTCGCTGTCGATGAGCTCCTATTCGGATAGCATTCCGATACAGCTCATCACGGCGGACTCGGGCAGATCTCTGGGCGTCGTCACATATGCCAGCCAGGGTGGACAGGGCGGCGTGCCCACGTTCGTCGGTGATGATCTTTATTATCAGGCCGGCGAGTTTGGCAATGTGGTGTATGCGGCGAATACAGCATTCAAAACACAGATTTGGCAGCGCGATACTTTCCAGCCAGGAGCGGAAGGATTCGTTTAAGGTGGTGAAAGTGTTGCAGTCGATGAGAATTACGTCTATTTCTTCGGTGGCGGAAATTTGTTTTCACTTTCGCGCAGCACCGGGTCAATCACCCACAAAATTCGTAATCCTTATTTTTCCGATTTCGGTATAAGTTATCTAGCGCACTATCGTGGCTCTCCTATCTTGGACGAAAGCGGACGGATTTTCACCTTTTCGGACAATCGTTTTCCGGGCCAGCCGCTTCCACTACTTGCTTTCTCGCTATCGAAAACAGAGCCTTTGTGGCGGACGTCCAGAAACTATATCGGGCATCCGGCGCTCCGCGGAGACACAGTGTTCGCCAGTCGCGCGGACAGCGCCATCATCGATCTCATCAACACTGCCGATGGATCGGTGCGCGCTTCAATTGACATCGGCAACGGTCGCGGTCCGCTGATCAACAATGTGATCGTGACCGGTAGCCACCTCTTCGTTGCCAGCGAAACGGCCACTTATGCCGTGGATCTGCGGCAATCGACCTATCCTGTGGTGTGGTCGGCGCCCAAGGGCGGCGCGTTGGCTATTACGCCGGACAATGTCCTAACGATCTCGGCCAGCGACGGGATTGTCGCTTACCGCCTTGCGCCCTGATCTCGTGGGTTTGATCCGAGGCGGAGGACGCCTCTGATCGCGGTCCTTCCAAGCCCAATCAGCAATCTGCCGTTCAGTTTGATCGACTACATCCGTGGTCGAAATGAGAGCGAGGCCGTTTGCATGTTGAAGGGGATGGTTTGGGCGGCGTTGCTAGCGGCGGCAGCAGTGCCCGCGATCGCGGCGGCGCCGGTGCGGGGGGCGGATTTCGGGGCGATTAAGGCGCGGCTTACCGCGGAATGCGCGGCGGATACTTTTTCCGGGATCGTACTGGTCCGCGCGGGCGGGCGCGACCTGTTCGAACATGTTTGCGGCAAGGCGGACATCATCAACGGCATCGCCAACGCCCGCGAGACGCGATTCAAAATCTATTCGACGAGCAAGTTCATCACCGCGCTGACGGTGCTGAAGCTGGTCGAGGACGGGCGGATGCGGCTCGATGCGCCGGTGACCGACTATATCGCCGACGCGCCGGGCGAATGGCGCGGCGTCACCATCCGCATGCTGCTCAACCACACATCCGGGATCGACGATCTCACCCTCCCCTTCATCTGGCATTTCCGCGCCGATCATCCCTCCGCGATGCGCGGGCTGCTGCCGGCGCTAACGGCGGAGCAGCGCGCGCTCAAGTCCGCGCCGGGGACCGCCTTCCGCTACAATAATTTCGGGTTCGAGCTGCTCGCCGACGCCGCGGCAAAGGCGGGCGGACAGCCTTTCCCCGCGCTCGTCGAGGCGCTCGTCTTCCAGCCCGCGGGCATGAAGAGCGCGAGCATCGAGGCGCCGCTGATCGAGGCCGGCCATCTGGTGCCGGTCAGCGCGGAGGGGCTGGCGAAGGGCTATAACGGCGATCCCGGCAAGCTGGACCAGGCGATAAACTGGGGCTTCGTCCAGCAGGGCGCCGGCGCCGTCCACGCCAGCGTCGACGATTTTGTCGCGCTTGACGCAGCATTGAAGGCGGGCCGCATCCTCGGCCCGGCGATGCTGGCGGAGATGACCCGGGCGCCGGTCGATGCCGACGGAAAGACCGGTGGCCAGGCGTTCGGGCTGGGCGTGGTTGTGAACGTCGCGGATGGGGTGACGATGTACGGCCATACCGGCGGCACCAACGGCTATATCAGCGACTTCGAACGCTATCCAGACGATGACGCGATGCTGATCGTCCTCACCAACCGCGGTAACATCCGCACCGCGTGGCTGCGCGAGGGCGTGGCGGCGGCGCTGAAGGGGGCGCGGTAATCGGCCTCCCGTCTCGGGAACCCTTTCCGGGGGCGGAACGTAATGGCTCCTAACCTATATTGGGGAGCATTTCCGCTTATGACGATGAAGCGTATCGCCCTGCTCGGGCTTGCCGTTGCCGCGCTGCCGCTGGTCGCCTGCGAAGTCCGCAACGCCGACGAGACGGCCGCCGCCAATTCCGCCGCCACGGCCGCGGACGAAACTGCGTCCGCCGGCGGCGTCACGCGCGAGACCTTGAAATCGCCGGAGGAAATGCTGCCGCCCGTCCAGCAGATGCCCGCGCAAGCGGTGATCCAGAGCCAGCCGGGGCCGGACGGCAGCCAGCTTGATCTGATCAAGGTTGCGGTGACCGGTGACGTGCTGACCGTAACCCTCCGCTGCTCGAGCATGGAGAAGATCAACACCGAAGCGTTCCGGCTCGACGACATCAGCGTGATCGACGACGCGACCGCGCAGCGGATCGGCATCCTCAAGGACAATGCGGGCAACTGGCTCGCCTCGCGGCCGTCCGGCAATTCGATCATGGCCGATTGCACGGTGAAACCGGGCGTCATCTGGGCCAAGTTCCCGGCACCGCCGCCGACCAGCCCGACGGTGTCGATCAACCTCCCCGGCGTCGCGCCGTTCGACGGCGTGCCGGTGACGCGCGGATGAGGCGACTGGCGCGCCGCCCGCTGACGTTGCTGGGCGCGGTCTCGCTCGGCCCGACCTTGCTGCTCGCCGCCTGCTCGGGCGGCGCGCCCGCGGACCAGAGCGAGGCGGCTGCGAACGATCCGGCGCCTTCGGCGACCGGCGCGGTATCCGAGCCGACCGCGGGCGGCGGAGTCAGCGTCGCCACCACGGCAGGCGGGATGCGCGCCGAGGTGAGCAGCCTCACCGGATCGGTCAGCGGGCTCAACACCCGCATCACCGATATGGGCACGGTCATCGACCTGCCCGCCGACGCCTTGTTCGATTTCGACAAGGCCGAGCTCACGCCCGCCGCCGCTACCGAGCTTGCGAAGGCCGCCGAACTGATCCGCGCCGGCCCGCCGGGCCCGATCCAGGTGATCGGCCACACCGACAGCAAGGGGGACGACGCCTACAACCAGAAGCTCTCCGAAGCGCGCGCGCGGACGGTGGCGGACTGGTTCGGCGGGCAGGTCGGCGTCCGCCAGCGCGCCTTCCAGGTCTCCGGCAAGGGCGAGAGCGCGCCGATCGCCGCCGACACCCGCCCCGACGGCTCTGACGACCCCGCCGCCCGCGCCAAAAACCGCCGCGTCGAGGTCGTCATTCCGAAAGGCCAAGGCGCCTAAGCGGCCGGGTTGAACTCGCCGCTGATCTTGAGCTCGACCGCATCGCCGAGCGCCGGAGCGTATTGATCGATGCCGAATTCAGTGCGCTGGATGGTCGCGGTTGCCGAGAAACCGGCGACATATTGGCCGCTGACGGGCGACTTGCCGGCGCCGTTGTAGGTAACGGCGAGCGTCACCGGCCTGGTCACGCCGTGGAGGGTGAGGTTGCCGGTCACGTCTGCGCTGCGCTCGCCGGTAGGGCGGACGGCGGTGGAGACGAACCGCGTCTCCGGGAATTTGGCGGCGTCGAAGAAGTCGGCGCTCTTCAAGTGCGCGTCCAGCTTGTCATTGTGGGTGGCGACCGATGCGGTCTTCACCGTCACTTCCAGCGTGCTCGCGGCGGGGTTGGCGGGATCGAGCGACAGCTTAGCGTCGAAATCGGTGAACTCGCCATAGTATGTCGAGAAGCCGAGGTGGTTGATTCCCCAGACGATCTTCGCGTGGCTTTTGTCGAGCACATAGGCGCCGGCCTGCACGTCGCGCGGCGCGGTGGCAGCAGGCGATGCGGGCGCGGCCTGCTGCCAGGCGATGGCGGCGGCGGGCATTGCGGCGAGAGCGAGGGCGAAGACGACGGCGCGCATGGCGATCCCCTGATCGGTGACGAGGATTGCAGACGTAGAGCGCGGCCCCGCACGCGCACAAGCCGCGCCGCACGCACCCGCGCGTTGCCGATGCCGCAACGCTTCCGCGCTGCGCCCAAATCCCGTTTCGGTGCGGTAACTTGCGGAACGGCAGGCGGCTGCTCCCGTTTTCCTTCTGAGAGCGGGGCCGCCCCCTGCCCCGCCCGACGCGAAGGAGACAAGCATCATGGGCGACTATCGATATCGGGACGACATCCGAAGCGATTGGCGGGATGACCGGGCGCGCGGCCAGCGCGACTATCGCAGCAATTACGCGGGCAGCTCCTCGATCTTCAGCGACGAGGATCTGGTGCGCGGCGGCAGCCTCTATGGCGGCGACGGCGGCTATGGCCGCGACGAGGACCGCGGCGGCTTTGCCCGCGCGGCAGATGAGGTGAAGAGCTGGTTCGGCGATGACGAGGCCGAACGCCGCCGCGAAGGCGACGCGCTGCGCCGCGACCGCGGGCCGGAGATGAGCTTCCGCGGCCAGAACCGCCCGCTCGGCCGCTCGCGCGGCCAATATTACGGCAGCGGCGACTATTATGGCGGCACCGGCGGCGACTGGGGCGGCCAGCGCGAACCGTGGGGCGACGGCGACTATTATCGCGGCGCCGAACGCCAGCAGCAGCAGGGCTATGGCGGCCAGCAGCAGGGCGGCGCACCGACCGACACCCATTACCGGAGCTGGCGCGACCGGCAGATCGCCGAGCTCGATCGGGACTATGACGAATATCAGAGAGAGCAGCGCCAGCAGTTCGGCAGCGATTTCGATAGCTGGCGCCGTAATCGGCAGATGAACCAGGGCAACAATGCCACCGGCGGCACCAGCCCGACCCCCGATGTCGCGACGAGCAGCGCCGAAACGCGCGGCCGCAACCGCACCAAATCCTGAATCCCCAATCCAAGGAGACCTCCGATGGCTATCTACGACCGTTATGACGACGACGATCTGCGCACGCGCGACCGCAATTACCGCTACGGTCGCGAGCGCGGGATGTTCGGCCAGAGCAACCGCACGCGCTATCGCGAGCGTGACGATGTCGAGCGCGGCTATATCCGCGACCGCGGCTATGGCAGCGACGAGACGCGGCGAGGGCTGCCGATCGAGGAGACGACGCGCCTCATCGCTTCCAACAAGGTTGAGGGCACGCGCATCTACGGAAGCGACGGGCGCCGCATCGGGCATGTCTACAATTTCATGGTCGATAAGCGCAGCGGCCAGGTCGAATATGCGGTGATGGCCTATGGCGGCTTCCTCGGCATGGGCGAGCGCTATTATCCGCTGCCGTGGCGGACACTGAGCTACGACCGCGAAGCCGGCGGCTACGTCATCGACCTCACCGAGCGTGATCTCGAGAATGCGCCGAGCTTCACCCGCGACAGCGAGCCGCGCTTCGACCAGGCCTATGGCGAGCGTGTCCACGGCTGGTACGGACTCAACTACTAAGCTTCATCGGCTACGCGAGGGAACGGCCGTCCTTTCGGGGGCGGCCGTTTCGCGTTCATCCTGGCGCAAGGTCGGGGGTGGTTGGCGGGTTGCCGCCGGGCTAAGGGCCGCGGCGTGCGCTATCCGGGACTTGCATGATCCTTTTCCTCCGCCGTTGCATCCTCGCCCTGCTGTTCGTCATCGCCGTTCCCGCGCAGGCCGCGGGCGACGGCACCTGGTTCTACCAGGGCAGCGACATCCCGCAGGACAAGGCGTGGACCTTCGGCACGCTCGACAACGGCCTGCGCTATGCGGTGCGGCGCAACGCGCTGCCGGCGGGCCAGGTCTCGATCCGCGTCCGCATCGGCGCGGGATCGCTGCACGAGGCGGACGGCGAGCGCGGCTGGGCGCATTTCGTCGAGCATATGCTGTTCCGCGGCACCGAGAATTTCCCCGATCGGCAGGCGCGCTACGTCTGGCAGAAGCTGGGCGCCAATTTCGGCAGCGACAGCAACGCGACGACCAGCGCTACGCAGACCGTCTACCAGCTCGATCTGCCGCACGCCGACAGGGCGAGCCTCGACACCAGCCTCAACGTCCTTTCCGAAATGATGGACAAGGCGCGGTTCGACAGCGCCGCGATCGAGGGCGAGAAGCGCATCATCCTGCAGGAAAAGGCCCGCCGCCCCGAGCTTTCGACCAAGATGCAGGAGGCGAGCTGGCCGCTCTTCTACGCGGGCCTGTTGATGGCGGATCGCGATCCGATCGGCACCAACGCGACGCTTGCCGCCGCCAATCCGGCGGGGCTCAAGGCTTTTTACGATCGCTGGTATCGGCCGGATAACGCCACGGTGGTGATGGTCGGCGATGCCGATCCGGCGATGATGGAAGAGCTGATCGCCAAGCATTTCGGCACTTGGGCAGCCAGGGGTACAGCGGCACGCGACCCCGATTACGGCGCGATCGCCACTCCCGAGACGCGGATCGCGACGCTGGCTTATCCCGGCGCGCCGCACGTCATCTCGGCGACCTGGCTGCGCCCTTATCGCTGGCGCCCCGACACGATCGCCAGCGAGCGCGAGGATTTCGCCAAGTCGATCGCCTCGCGCATCCTCAACCGGCGGCTGCAGGCCAAGTCGCGCGGCGATGCCGCCTTCCTCAACGCGGCGATCGGCCAGAGCGAGGCGACCAATGTCGCCGACATGACGATGCTGTCGGTCAGCGCCAAAGACGGCCGCTGGCGCGAGGCGCTGAACGAGGTGTTCGCGATCCTTCGCGACGCGACCGCGGCGCCGCCGAGCCAGGAGGAAATCGCGCGCGAACTCAGCAACATCCGCACCAGCGCGACCGCCGCGATGGAGGGCGACGACACGGTGCGATCACCGCAACGCGCGCAGCAACTCATCGGCGCGCTCGACGACCGCAGCGTCGTGGCGAGCGCCAAGGAAGTGCTGGCATTGTTCGACGGCTTCGGCCGCGACATGACGCCCGCCGCGGTCGCCGCCGCCACCCGGTCGCTGTTCGACGGCGCCGGCCCGCGCATGGCGTTGCTGGCGCCCGAGGCGGTGAGCGAGACGGATGCCGAGGCGGCGCTTGCAGCGGCCGAGAAGATTGCCCCGGCGACGCGGCAGGCGGAGCGCAAGATCAGCATGGACAATCTGCCGCCGATCGGCGCGCCGGGCCGCGAGGTCTCGCGCCGAACGATCGACGATCTCGGCGTCACCATCGTCACCTTCGCCAACGGATCGACGCTGACCTTCAAGCAAAGCGATTTCGAAAAGGGATCGGTGCAGGTGCAGCTCCGCTTCGGCGGCGGGCTGACTGCGATCGATCCCAAGGCGCCGTCGCTCGGCTGGGCGGCGGGCGCGATCGCCTCTTCGGGCATGGCGGACCTCGATCTCGACGCGATGGAGCGGCTGCTGACCGGGCGGCGCATGGCGATGACTTTCGGGGTGGACGACGACGCCTTCATCCTCTCCGGCCAGACCAACGGCACCGACCTCGGCGATCAGCTCCGCCTCCTCGCCAGCAAGCTCGCCTTTCCGCGCTGGGACGCGCAGGTGTTCGGGCGGCTGCGCTCTGGCGCGCTCGAAAGCTACGAGCTGGCTTTTGCCTCCGCGACGGCGCGCGCGAGCCGCGAATTCGGCGGCGTATTGCGGCCGGCCGACAGCCGCTGGGCGCCGGTGGAGAAGCCCGCGGTGCAGGCGGCGGACGCCAAGGCGTTCGAGGCGTTCTTCGCGCCGCTGACCGCGCGCGGGCCGGTGGAAGGCATCATCGTCGGCGACGTCGATCTCGAAACCGCGGTGCAGGCGTTCGCGCGCACCGTCGGCGCACTCCCGAGGCGGCCCGCGCCGGTGCTGCCCGCGGGGACGACGGCGGTCGCGCCGCCGCCGCCCTCGCCCGATCCCGCGCGCTTCACCCACAACGGCGCGCCGGATGAGGCCTATGCCGTGATCGGCTGGACGACGATGGGCGGGCTCGACCATCGCAAGGAGCGGCGTGCGCTCAGCATGGCGGCGAACATGCTGCAGGTGCGGCTGTTCGACCGGCTTCGTGAGGAGGAGGGCGCGACCTACAGCCCCTCGGCCATCTCCAGCACGTCGGAGACCTTCCCGGGCTGGGGCGTCTTCTACACCGCCGCGGCGATCAAGCCGGAGAGCGCCGACGCCTTCTTCCGCATCGCGCGCGAAGTGGTGGCGGATCTCGCCGCCAAGCCGGCCGCGCCGGACGAATTCGCCCGCGTCCAGAATCCGATCCTGACCGGCATCGAGCGGCGCGAAAAGACCAATGCCTATTGGGTCGGCGTGCTGCAGGGCATCGGCGCGCACCCCGAGAAGATCGATTACGCGCGCAATTATCTCGCCGATTACAAGGCGATGACCGCCGAAGACGTCCGCGCCGCCGTCGCCCGATACGTCGCCGACGCACCCGACTGGTCGATGCTGGTGGTTCCCGCTAGAAAAGCCGGCGGTGGCAACGAGTAGCGCAACGACCCTGAGCCAGCCGCCCGGCCCGATGCCGGGGGCGGCGACACCGCAGCCGACAGCGGCGAGCGGGGGGTGGAACGTCGCGCCCAAATTGCCCGAGCAGCACACCCTGTTCGGCGACAAGAACCGCGCCTTCTGGATCCTGCAGTCGGCCGGGTGGGCCGGCTATTTCATCCTGAGAACGCTGACCGGCGTCGCCAATGCGATGGGGTTCAGCTTCATCATCCACACGACGCTGCTGACCGCGACAGGCTATTCGATCACCTTGCTGATGGCGGCGGCCTACCGGCGGCTGATCCACCAGAAGCCGGTGGTCACCTGGGCGGTCTCCATCAGTCTGGTGCTGATCGCCTCCGCGGTCTTTTCGGCGATCGAGACGTGGAGCCACGCGACCTTCCTGAGGCCCGGAACGCGGCCCGAGGGGCTGCAATTCTTCGGCGCCATCCTGCTCGATTTCGCGCTGCTCGCGGCCTGGTCGGCGCTCTATTACGGGATCAATTACTACCTCTTGCTCGAGCAGCAGACCGACCGGATGCTGCGGCTGGAGGCGCAGGCGAGCAGCGCGCAGCTCGCGATGCTGCGCTACCAGCTCAACCCGCACTTCCTTTTCAACACCCTCAACTCCATATCGACGCTCGTCCTGCTGAAGCAGACCGACCGTGCCAATGCGATGCTCTCGCGGCTGTCGTCCTTCCTCAGGTACACATTGGTCAACGAGCCCACCGGGCAAGTGACCATCGAGCAGGAGGTGGAGACGCTGAAACTCTATCTCGAGATAGAGAAGATGCGGTTCGAGGAGCGGCTGCGGCCGATCTTCACCATCGATCCGGCGGTGCGGCGCGGCAGATTGCCATCGCTGCTGCTGCAGCCGCTGGTGGAAAATGCGATCAAATATGCGGTGACGCCGCAGGAGGAAGGCGCAGACATTACCATCGACGCGCGCAAGGTGGGCGGGCGCGTTGCGATACGGGTTTCAGACACGGGACCGGGCGTCGACGCCCAGTCCGCACTCTCGGCACGTTCCACCGGAGTCGGACTGGCGAACATTCGGGACAGGCTGGCGCAGGCCTATGGCGCCGACCATCGTTTTGAGACTCAAACGAGTGCAACAGGGGGATTCAGCGTAACCATCGACATCCCATTCCAGACTGAATCCGAGGAATTGAAATGACCATTCGCACGATCCTGGTCGACGACGAGCCGCTGGCCACGCAGGGCCTCAGGCTGCGGCTGGAGCGGCACCCCGACGTCGAGGTGATCGACACATGCTCGAACGGCCGCGAGGCGATCCGCGCGGTGAAGACACACAAGCCCGATCTCGTCTTCCTCGACATCCAGATGCCGGGCTTCGACGGTTTCTCGGTGATTCAGGGGCTGTTGGAGGTCGATCCACCACTGTTCGTCTTCGTCACTGCCTATTCGGACCATGCGATCCGCGCCTTTGACGCGCAGGCGATCGACTATCTGATGAAGCCGGTGGAGGAAGACCGGCTGGCCGACACGATGGACCGCGTCCGCCAGCGCCTCGCAGAGCGGCGCAGCGCCGAGGAAGCGGGCAAGCTCAAGGAAGTGCTCGCCGAAGTCGCGCCGGACGCGGTGGACAGCGTGGAGGGCGAGGAATCGCTCGCCTCGAGCCGCTTCGAGAAATTGATCAACATCAAGGATCGCGGCCAGATCTTCCGTGTCGACGTCGATTCGATCGAGAGCGTCGAGGCGGCCGGCGATTACATGTGCATCAAGACCGCCGACAACACGCTGATCCTGCGCGAGACGATGAAGGATCTGGAGAAGCGGCTCGATCCGCGCCGTTTCCAGCGCGTCCACCGCTCGACGATCGTCAACCTCGATCTCGTCCGCCAGGTGAAGCCGCACACCAACGGCGAATGCTTCCTGGTGCTCGATTCGGGCAGCCAGGTGAAGGTCAGCCGCAGCTATCGCGACGTGGTGGCGCGGTTCGTCCACTGACGGCGGCGATATGCTAAGGGGCGCCGCAATGACCGCGCCCCTTTCTCTTCGCGACCGGCTGGAAGCCGAAGCGCGTTCGCTGGGCTTCACCGCGTTCGGCATCGCGCGCGCGGATGCGGCCCCGCGGAGCGGCGAGCGGCTGCGCGCATGGCTCGCCGACGGCGCGCATGGCGACATGATCTGGATGGAGGAAACCGCCAACCGCCGGGCCAGCCCTGCCGGGCTGTGGCCGGAGGTCCGATCGGTGATCGCGCTGGGGATGAGCTATGCGCCCGCCGCCGATCCGCGGCTGCTCGAAGCCGAGCCCGAGGCCGGACGCATTTCGGTCTATGCGCAGGGCGGCGATTATCACGACGTGGTGAAGCGCGCGCTGAAGGCGCTGGCGCGCTGGCTGGTCGCGGCGGCGCCCTCCGAGCTCAAGGTGTTCGTCGACACCGCACCGGTTATGGAGAAGCCGCTGGCCGAGGCGGCGGGGATCGGCTGGCAGGGGAAGCACACCAACCTGGTCAGCCGCGAGGACGGGAGCTGGCTGTTCCTCGGCACGATCTTCACCACGCTAGAGCTGGAGGCGGACGCGCCGCATGCGCTGCGCTGCGGAAGCTGCCACGCCTGCATCGATGCGTGCCCGACCGCCGCGTTTCCGGTGCCATACCGGCTCGATGCGCGGCGCTGCATCTCCTACCTCACGATCGAGCATAAGGGGCCGATCCCCGAAGAGTTTCGCGCTGCGATCGGCAACCGCATCTACGGCTGCGACGATTGCCTCGCCGCCTGCCCGTGGAACCGCTTCGCGAGCAGCGCGCGCCGCAACCAGGCGTTTTTGCCGCGCGCCGAACTGGCGGCGCCTGCGCTGGCCGATCTGCTGGCGCTCGATGACGCCGGTTTCCGCCGAGTGTTCGCGGGATCGCCGATCAAGCGGATCGGGCGCAACCGCATGGTTCGCAACGCCGCGATCGCCGCCGGCAACAGCGGCAGCGCCGCGCTCGTGCCGGTGCTGCAGCGGCTGACCGATGATGCGGACGCGGTGGTCGCCGAAGCGGCGCGCTGGGCGCTGGAGCGGCTGGCGGTCAGCGCCGCGCCGCGGTGAGCGCGGCGACGCAGCTTGCGCGGTCCATGTCGCGCCCGTCGGGCAGCCGCGCATCGACATAAGTAACGAGCGGCTCGGCGCCGGAGCGCTGCGGATAGAGATAGGCATCGAGCACGCAGACCGCGCTCCCGAACTGCAGCTTGCGCGCTTGCCCTTCGCGCACGTCGAGCTCGGCCTCGCCCAGCAGCCGCTCGAGATGGCGGGCATTCTGGCCCATCACGCTTTCGAGGCCGTGAGTGTCGAAGCGCGGCGTCTGCACTTGCGGCACGGGCGCCTGGCTGGAAGGCGCCGCTACGCAACCACCGAGCGTTGCGAGGAGCAGCAGGGGAATACGGGTACGGTTACGCGTCATGACCCTTGCTTCGCGCAGCGGCCGTGCCGGGTCAATCGGTTGATCCCCCCGGGTGCGGGCGATAGGGCGGCGCTTTCGCCAGACGGAGCCTTGCATGACCGCCCCCACCCTCGACGTCCTCGCTATCGGCAATGCCATCGTCGACGTAATCGCGCCCGCCGATGACACGTTCCTCGCCGACGAGGGGCTGGCGAAGGGGTCGATGCGGCTGATCGACGCCGGTGAGGCCGAGCGGCTCTATGGCCGGATGGCCGCGGGGCGCGAGACGAGCGGTGGATCGGCGGCCAACACCGCCGCCGGCGTCGCCGCTCTCGGCGCGCGCGCGGGCTTCATCGGCCAGGTCGCCGCCGATCAGCTCGGCGCCGTCTTCGCGCATGACATCCGCGCGGTTGGCGTTGCGTTCGAGACGCCCGCGGCTGGGGACGGCCCCGCCCCCACCGCGCGGTGCCTGATCCTCGTGACGCCCGATGCGCAGCGGACGATGAACACCTTCCTCGGCGCGTCGCAGCATCTGCCGCCCGCGGCGATCAATTCGGCGCAGATCGAGAGCGCGGCGATCCTCTATCTCGAAGGCTATCTGTGGGATCCGGAAGAGCCGCGCGCGGCGATGGAGCGGGCGATCGAGATCGCGCGGGGCGCGGGCCGCAAGGTCGCCTTTACGCTCTCCGACAGCTTCTGCATTGCGCGGCACCGCGCCGGATTCCTCAAGCTGATCGAGGATCAGCGGATCGACATCCTCTTCGCGAACGAGGCGGAGATTACCGAACTGGCCGGCGAGAGCGATTTCGAGGCGGCAGTCGCGGCGATCGCGCCCAAGGTGCCGGTGCTGGTGGTGACGCGCAGCGAAAACGGCGCAATCGCGGTCAGCGGGAATGAGCGTGCCGAAGTGGCGGCCGAGCCGGTCGAAAAGGTGATCGACACCACCGGCGCGGGCGATCTTTTCGCCGCGGGCTTCCTGACCGGCCATGCGCAGGGCCGGAGCCTCGAGGAAAGCCTGACATTGGGCGCGATCGCTGCGGCGGAAGTGATCTCGCATTATGGTGCGCGCCCGGAGGCGGATCTGAAGGCGCTGGCAGCGAAGCGGATCGGATGAACCTGTTCCCCGGCGAACGCCGGGGCCCAGTCGTCCGGCTTGCATGACCCTGATATGCTGGACCCCGGCTTTCGCCGGGGAACCCTACGTCCCCCAGGCGATGAAATGGGGGTTCTCGAAGCCAGGCTTGCCGTAGCGTAGCGGATCGCCGGCCAGGTCGAGGACGCGGCCGCCCGCCGCTTCGAGCACGGCGTGGCCGGCGGCGGTATCCCATTCCATCGTGCGGCCCCAGCGCGGATAGACATCGGCGCCGCCTTCCGCGAGCACGCAGAATTTGAGCGACGAGCCGGAGGCGACATGGCCGGTGACGCCCATCTCGGCGAGCCGCGCAGCGTCCTCGGGAGAAGCGTGGTTGCGGCTCCCTACCGCATCGAGCCGTCCGGGAAGGCGCGAGCGCGTGGCAATCGCCTCCTCGGCGCCGCCCTTCAGCCGGCGGGACGCGCCGTGGCCGATCTCGCCAAAATAGAGCGCGTCGGGCACGGGCGCGTAGACGACGCCCGCGACCGGATCGCCATTCTCGATCAGCGCGATATTGACCGTGAACTCGCCGGTGCGGTCGGCGAAACCGCGCGTGCCGTCGAGTGGATCGACGAGGAAGAAGCGGGTGCCGAGATCGGCGGGGATGCGGCCCGCGCATGCCTCCTCTTCCGCGACGACCGGGACGCCGGGAAAATCGCGGGCGAGCGCGGCGAGGATGATCGCCTCGGCGCGCTGGTCCGCGATTGTGACCGGAGAGCCGTCGGGCTTGATATCGACCGCACAGCCTTCGGTGTAGACGCAGAGGATATCCGCGCCCGCTTCGAGTGCGGCGGAGACAAGCGGTTCGAGGATCGGCGTCGGCAAGAAGGGCAGCCCTTCGACAGGCTCAGGGCGAGCGGGTGAAGTGGCGTCTTCATAACCGCTTGGGCCGAGCTTGTCGAAGCCCAGCCCTTTTACGCGCCGAGCTTCCGCCGGTCCTTGAGGATCGCCGCCGCCGCGTTGTGTCCCGGTGCGCCGGTGACTCCGCCGCCCGGATGCGCGCCCGATCCGCAAAGATAGAGGCCGGGAAGCGGCATCCGGTAATCGGCATGGCCCAGCATCGGGCGGGCGGAAAAGAGCTGATCGAGCCCCATCTTACCGTGGAAGATATCGCCGCCGACGAGCCCGAAGCGGCGCTCCAAGTCGAGCGGCGACAGCGCGAGGCGGCCGATGACCGAAGCCTTGAAGCCGGGCGCATAGGCATCGACGGTGTCGATGATCCGGTCTGCCGCCTCCTCGCGCCGCGCATCCCAGCCGCCAGGCACGTCGTAGCGGAAATGCTGGCAGAAGAGGCTGGCGACGTGGCTGCCCGCGGGCGCGAGGCTGTCGTCGAGCGTCGAGGGGATCAGCATCTCGACGATCGGCTCGGTGCTGAACCCGTCGCGCTTCGCATCGACGTAAGCCCGGTCCATATAAGTTAGCGAGGGCGCCATAATGATGCCGGCGGTGAGATGATCGCCCGGTTCGGGGAGCGATGTGAAGCGTGGCAGTTCCGACAGCGCGACATTCATGCGGAAGGTGGCGGATTCCGAGGCCCAGCCCGCCATGCGCCGGTCGATCTCCGGCGCGACGGCACCTTGCGGCAGCAGCGATCCGAACAGCAGCCGGGGATTGACGCCCGCAGCGACGCCCTTGGCGCGATAAGTCTTGCCGCCCGCCACCGCGCCCGCCGCGCGGCCGCGCTCGACGATGATTTCCGAAACCGGCGCGTCGAGGATGATCTCGACGCCCTTCTCGCGCGCCGCCTTCGCCATCGCCTGGGTGATCGCGCCCATCCCGCCGATCGCATGGCCCCATGCGCCGTCGACCCCCGCCGCCTCGCCGAACACGTGGTGGAGGAGGACATAGGCCGACCCCGGCGTCCAGGGGCTGCCGAAATGGCCGACCACCGCGTCGAAGCCGAACAGCGCCTGCACCAAGTCGTGGCTGAAATAGCGTTCGAGGATGTCGGCGGCGGATTTGGTGAAGAAATCGAGCAGGTGCCGCTGATCCTCGATCCCCATGCCGCGGACGCCCGATCCCAGCTTCAGCGCGGCGAGGATATCGGCCACGCCGCCGCCGGCATTGGGCGGAGCGCGGAGCAGCCATTCGCGCAGGATACGGACGACACCCTCGAGCGAGGCGGCATAAGCGTCGTAATTCTCGGCATCCTTTGGCGAGTGGCGGGCGATCTCGCGCTTGGTGAGGCCCTCGCGGCCCGACAGCAAATAGTCAGCGCCCTGCGTCGGCAGGAAGTTGTCGATCTTGCGGAGCACCACGTTCAGCCCGTGATCGTAGAGCCGCATGTCGGCGATAACTTTGGGGTTGAGCAGGCTGACGGTGTAGCTGGCGGTTGAGTTGCGGAAACCGGGGTGGAATTCCTCCGTCACCGCCGCGCCGCCGACCACCGACCGCGCTTCCAGCATCGTCACCTTCATCCCCCGCGACGCGAGGTAGAAGGCGCACGTCAGCGCATTGTGCCCGGCGCCGATGATGAGGATGTCGGTCATTCTGCACAATCTCCGCTCGGGCTGAGCCTGTCCAAGCCCTGCCCTTCTTCCAGCGTTGTCAAAAGTAGCCCAGCCCATCGACGCACTCAGGGCAGACGGCTGTGGGGATCAGGGCAATCGCGCCTTCGGAAAACCGCCCCAGGCCGCGTCATAATCCTTCTGAAGCTCCGCGCACTCCAATGCGTATCTTGTCGGGCGGTAGGGCCAGCAGGTTTCGACCATGAAGGCGAGCGTGCCTTCGATCTTGTGGGGCTTGAGCGCCGCCTCGCTCGCCCCCTTCCAGCTTGCGACGTCGGGGCCGTGGCCCGCCATCTGGTTATGGAGCGAGATCGCGCCGGGGGCGAAGCCTTCCGCCTTTGCATCATAGGCGCCGTGGATGAGGCCCATGCATTCGCTCATCACATTACGGTGGAACCAGGGCGGGCGGAACGTGTCCTCCGCCACCATCCAGCGCGGCGGGAAGACGACGAAATCGGCGTTGGCGCGGCCGGGCACGTCGCTAGGCGAGGTGAGCACGGTGAAGATCGACGGATCGGGGTGATCGAAGCTGACTGTGCCGATCGCGTTGAAGCGCGCGAGATCATATTTCCACGGCGCGAGATTGCCGTGCCAGGCGACGACATCGAGCGGCGAATGGTCGATCGTCGTCGTCCACAGCGATCCCATATATTTCTGGATGAGCTCGACGTCGCCTTCTACATCCTCATAGGCTGCGACCGGCGCCTCGAAATCGCGCGGGTTGGCGAGGCCGTTGGCGCCGATCGGGCCGAGATCGGGGAGGCGGAACAGCGCGCCGTGGTTCTCGGCGACATAGCCTCGCGCCTCGCCATCGGGCAGCGTCGCGCGAAAGCGGACGCCGCGCGGGACGAGCGCGATCTCGCCGGGCGCCACGTCGATCCGTCCCATCTCGGTGAACAGGTGGAGGCGGCCCTGCTGCGGAATGAACAGCATCTCGCCGTCCGAATTGAAGAAGGCGCGGCGCTCCATGTCGCGATTGGCGCGGTAAACGTGGACGGCGACACCCTCCAGCGTGGTCGGATCGCGGTTGGCCGCCATCGTCACCATGCCGTCGATCAGGTCGGTGGGCTCCGAGGGGATGGCGAGCGGGTTCCAGCGGAGGCGATTGGGCGCGACCGGCTCATCCGTCGTGCCCGGCGCGAACAGGTCGGCGCCCTGGTAGCGCACATAGGGCGGATGCTCGGCGCTCGGCCGCATCCGGTAGAGCCAGGAGCGATGGTTCTCGGCGCGCGGCGCGGTGAAGGCGGTGCCCGACAATTGCTCGGCATAAAGGCCGAACGCCGGCTTCTGCGGCGAATTGCGCCCCACCGGCAACGCCCCCGCCACCGCCTCGGTCGCGAAATGATTGCCGAAGCCGGACATATAGCCTTCGCTTGCCAACATTTGTCTCCTGAACGCGCGCCACTTCTATCGTCATTCCCGCGAAAACGGGAATCCCGGTTAGGATAGGTGCGCGAGAAGGCAAAGCGGGATTCCCGCTTTTGCAGGAATGACAGAATAGGGTGACGGGTCGCGGGTCACCGCATCAGCACGAGTTCCTCGGCCATCGTCGGGTGGATGGCGACGGTATCGTCGAATTGCGGCTTGGTGAGGCCGGCCTTTACCGCGATCGCGGCGGATTGGAGGATTTCCGGGGCGTCGGGGCCGATCATGTGGATGCCGACCACTTTCTCATTCTCGCCATCGACGACGAGCTTGTAGAGCGCGCGCTCGTTGCGGCCCGCGAGGACGTTCTTCATCGCGCGGAAATCGGAGGTGTAGATCTTGACCGAACCCAGCCGCTCGCGCGCCTCCGCCTCGGTCATGCCGACGCCCGCAATCGGCGGGTGGCTGAAGACCGCGGAGGGGATGTTCTCGTAATCGACGCGGGTCGGCTTTCCGCCGAATATGGTATCGGCGAAGGCGTGGCCCTCGCGGATCGCGACGGGGGTGAGCTGGACGCGATCGGTGACGTCGCCGATCGCGTAGATGCTGGGGACCGAGGACTGGTTGTCCTCGTCGACCTCGATCGCGCCGTTCTTGCCGAGCTTCACGCCGGCTTCTTCCAGCCCGAGACCCGGGGTGCGCGGCACCCGGCCGACCGCCCAGAGCAGCAGATCGGCCTCGATCGGATCCTGCCCGGCGAGATGGATGACGAGACCGCCCTCCGCCTTCTTCTCGATCTTCTCGAAGGGCGCGTTGAACAGGAATTTGATGCCCTTGGTGAGCGAGATCTGGAGCAGCCGGTCGCGCACCTGCTCGTCGTAATGGCGCAGGATGCGGTCGCCGCGGTTGACGATCGTCACGTCGGACTTGAGCTGGTGGAAGATGCCGGCGAATTCGTTGGCGATATAGCCGCCCCCCGCGATCACCGCACGCTTGGGGATCGTGTCGAGATTGAACACCTCGTTCGAAGTGATGCCATGCTCCGCGCCCGGCACGTCGGGGATCATCGGCCAGGCACCGGTGGCGATGAGGATGGTGCCGGCGCTGACCTTGGTGCCGTCGGCCAGCGTCACCTCATTGACGCCCGAGACGGTGGCGCGCTGGTGGATGACCTCGACCTCGTTGCGCTCGAGAATTTCGCCGTAGATGCCTTCCAGACGCTCGACCTCGGCGAGCACATTGTCGCGCAGCACCGGCCAGTCGAACTTGCAGTCCGGCACATCCCAGCCGAAGCGGCGCGCGTCCTGGAGGTCTTCGGCGAAATGCGCGCCGTAGATCAGCAGCTTCTTGGGCACGCAGCCGCGGATGACGCAGGTGCCGCCGACGCGAAACTCCTCGGCAATGGCGACGCGCGCCCCATGTGCGGCGGAGACGCGCGCGGCGCGTACCCCGCCCGATCCCGCGCCGATGACGAAGAGATCGTAATCATAGGTCTTTGCCATCATGCGTCCTCGGAAGTTGCGGGGCCGAGCGCGCGAGCGATCAGCGCCTCGGTGGAAGGATCGAAGCGCTGATCGCCGCCGGAATCGATAGCCCTGGCCATTTCCTTGCCGAGCTCGACGCCGAACTGATCGAACGGGTTGATGCCGAGCAGCGCGGCATTGGCGAAGGTGCGGTGCTCGTAAAAGGCGATGAGCGCGCCCAGCGTGGCGGGATCGAGCCTATCGAGCAGGATCGTCGTCGACGGGCGGTCGCCGGGATAGGCGCGCTGCGGATCGTCGGACGCCTTGCCGGCGGCGAGCGCGGCGCCCTGTGCGAAGCAATTGCCCAGCAGTTGTGTGTGATGCTCCCCGGCGAGGCCGTGCTCCGGCTCGGTCACCGCGACGAACTCGACCGGCACGAGATGCGTGCCCTGGTGAAGGAGCTGGAAGACGGCATGCTGGGCGTCGGTGCCGACCCCGCCCCAGGTGATCGCCGCAGTGGCGCGGCCGACGGGTGCGCCGTCCACCGTCACCGACTTGCCGTTCGATTCCATCTCGAGCTGCTGAAGATAGGGGGGCAGCAGCCGCAGACGCTCGTCATAGGCGAAGACGGCGCGCGTTTCGGCGTGCCGCAGGTTAGCGTAATATCGATCGACGAACGCGGCGATCAGCGGCGCGTTGCGTTCGGGCGGGGCAAGGCGGAAATGCCGGTCCATCGCCGCGGCGCCCTCGAGCAGCTCCTCGAACGCCTCCCAGCCGAGCGCGAGCGCGGCCGGAAAGCCGATCGACGACCAGAGCGAATAGCGGCCGCCGACGCTTTCGGAGAATGGCAGGATGCGCGTCTCGTCGACGCCGAATTCCAGCGCGCGATCCGGCGCGGCGGTGAGCGCGACGACGCGGCCATAGGGATCGGCGACGCCGCCCACCTCCATCCAGTCGAGCGCCGACTGCGCGTTGAGCATCGTCTCGCTGGTGGTGAAGGTCTTGGACGCGATGACGAGCAAGGTAGCGGTAGGGTCGAAGCGGTCGAGCGCTTCGGCGAGCGCGGCGCCGTCCACGTTGGAGACGATGGCGCTGTCGTAGCGGCCGGAATCGCGGCCGAGCGCATCGATCAGCAGATCGGGGCCCAGCGCGGAGCCGCCGATGCCGATGTGGAGGATATGCCGGATCGTGCCGAACGCGCCTGCCTCGATCGCGTCGATCAGCGCGCGCATGCGGGTGTGGAGCCCGGCCGCGCGGCGGACGCTTTCGGGCGCACCCTGCCCGCGCTCGGCGGTGTGTTCGGCGGCGCGGCCCTCGCTGGCGTTGACCGGATCGCCCGCGAACAGGGCGTCGCGTTTGGCGGCGAGATCGGCCGCGGCGGCCAGGGTGACGAACGCGTCGAGATGCGCGGCGGTAAGGTGCGTCTTGGCGAAATCGAAGCGGATGCCCGCTTCCTCGATGCAGAGGCGCGACAGCCGGTCGGGCTCGGCCTTGAAGAGATCGAGGATGGGACGCGTCTCGATCGCCTCCAGCGCCGCCCATTCGCGATCGGTCATGCAAAGCTCCTCTTTATGAGGCGGCTATCTAGGGTCGCGGCGCAGGAAAGCCTAGGCGGCAATTGACCTACGATTGGTTGCGTGCATATACACGCTTCATGCTTCCGTTGCTATGCACTTGCGCCCGGCTCAAGCGATCGACGCGGATCGTCAGCGCGCATTACGACGCCGCGCTGGCGCCTGCGGGGATCAGCGTCGCGCAATTCTCGTTGCTGCGGCAGTTGCAACGCGCGGGGCCATCGACGCTCAGCGATTTCGCCGCCGCGACGGCGTTCGATCGCACGACGCTCAACCGGACGCTGGCGCCGCTGGAGGCCAAGGGCTGGGTCGCATCCGGGCAAGGCCGCGACAAAAGAAGCCGCGTGGTGCGGATCACCGACGAGGCGCGCGCGGTGATGCGCAAGGCCACGCCGCTGTGGGAGAAGGCGCAGGCCGAGATCGGCGCGGCGCTTGGGGAGGAAGGCGCCGCGCTGGACGCTGCATTCGACCGGCTGGAGGGACTTGCGGCATGAGCCTGTTTGGGCCCGCGATGAAACGGCCGTGGACGGTGATCCTCACCGGCGCGGCGATCGTCACGCTGGCGATGGGCGTCCGCCAGTCGTTCGGGCTGTTCCTGCCGCAGATGAGCGTCGATCTCGGCATCGGCCGCGGCGACTTCGGCATGGCGCTGGCGATCCAGAACCTACTCTTCGGCCTCGCGCAGCCCTTGGTCGGCGCGCTCGGCGATCGCTACGGCGCGGGGCGTGTCGTCGCCGGCGGCACCCTGCTCTACGTCGTCGGCATGCTCGCCGCCGCCTGGGCGGACAGCGCGTTGGGGCTGACGCTTTCGTTCGGCATCCTCATCGGCATGGCGCTTTCGGCGACGACCTTCGTCACCGTGCTCGGGGCGGTCGGCCGCGTGGTGCCCGCCGAGAAGCGCGGCATGGCATTCGGGCTCGTCACCGCGGGCGGATCGCTCGGCCAGTTCCTCGTCGTCCCCGCCGCGCAGATGCTGCTCGGCGATCTCGGCTATCGGCTTGCGCTGGTCGTGCTCGCGGGGCTCATCGCGACGATGATCGTGCTGGCGATCGGCGTCGCCGGGCGGCCGGGCGCGGGCAGCCAGCAGGCGGAGCCTGCGCAGACGATGCGCGCCGCGCTCGCCGAGGCGGCGGGGCATCGCGGCTATTGGCTGCTCAACGCCGGCTTCTTCGTCTGCGGCTTCCACATCGCCTTCATCGCGACGCATTTTCCCGCCTATCTCAGCGATCGCGGCCTCGGCCTCGAGGTCGGCGCGAGCGCGCTGGCGCTGGTCGGCCTGTTCAACATCTTTGGCTCCTACCTCGCCGGCTTGTCCGCGGACCGGCTGCGCAAGAAATATGTGCTGAGCGCCATCTATGCCGCGCGATCGGTGGTGATCATACTGTTCCTGCTCGCGCCCCTCAGCGCCGCGAGCGCGCTCGTCTTCGCCGCCGCGATGGGCTTCCTGTGGCTCGGCACCGTGCCGCTGACCAGCGGCCTCGTCGGCCAGATCTTCGGCGTGCGCTATCTCTCCACGCTCTATGGCATCGTCTTCCTCAGCCATCAGGTCGGCAGCTTCTTCGGCGCCTGGGCGGCGGGCTATGCCTATGACCTTTCCGGCAATTACGACTTCGCCTGGGCCGCCTCGATCGCGCTCGGGCTGTTCGCAGCGATCGTCCACCTTCCCATCGCCGACCGGCCGGTCGCGCGCCTCCGGCCCGCATGACCGCACCGCACCCTCTCCTGCTGATCGGGGCCGCGGCCGCCATGGCCGCGCTCGGCCTGATGCTCTGGCAGCGCGAGGGGATCATGGTGGCGCTTAGCGGGCTCGTCGCCTACTGCCTCTGACTTGACCGCTCCCCCGCCCCAAGCGAAAGGCGGGCGGTGCATGGACGGATGAGGAAGAGCCGCGGCAAGGGCGGGCTGTGGGAGACCGTGCGTTTCGCCGCGATCCTCTTCGTCATCGCGCTGCTGCTCCGCACCTTCATCGTCGCGCCGTTCAGCATCCCCTCCGGATCGATGCTGCCGACGCTGATGATCGGCGATTTTCTGTTCGTCGCCAAATGGCCTTACGGCTATTCCGCCGCGTCGCTGCCCTTCGGCGCAGGGAGCGACGGCGAGCGCTGGCTAGGCGCGGCGCCCGAGCGCGGCGACGTGGTGGTGTTCCGCTATCCGGGCGGCGGTGACGACGATTATATCAAGCGCGTGATCGGCCTCCCCGGCGACACGGTGCAGATGCGGGATGGCTCGCTTTGGCTCAACGGCGAGCCGGTGCCCAAGACGCGGATCGCCGATTATCTGATGCCGATCAGCCTCAACAGCCCGTGCCGCACCGTCGGCGAGGAGAGTGAGCGGATCGTCGAGGGGCCGGACGGCGCACCGGTCTGCGCCTACCCGCGCTATCGCGAGACGCTGCCCGGCGGGCGGAGCTATGCGATCCTCGACCAGGCGCGCATCCCCGCCGACGACACGTTGCCGATCGCGGTGCCCGAAGGCCATTATTTCGTGATGGGCGACAATCGCGACGACAGCGAGGACAGCCGCTTCCCGACATCGGTGGGCGGCGTCGGGCTGCTGCCCGCGGACAAATTGATCGGCCGCGCCGCGATCCTGTTCTTCTCGACCGACGGATCGGCGGCTTTCAGCAATCCGGCGAGCTGGGTGCGCGCGGCGCGCTGGGACCGGATCGGCCGGAGCGTCGAACGATGAGCGCGATCACCGCCTGGATCACCTCAGCGACCGGCCACACGCCGCACGATGCCGCGCTGTTCGAACGCGCGCTGACCCATTCGAGCCGCGGCGGCGCTGACTACGAGCGGCTGGAGTTCCTGGGCGATCGCGTGCTCGGCCTCATCATGGCGTCGCTGCTCTACCGCCTCTATCCCGACGAGCCTGAGGGCAAATTGTCGAACCGGTTCAACGCCCTGGTCACGCGCGAGACCTGCGCCGACGTGGCCCGCGATCTCGGCATCGGCGCACAGGTGATCCTCGGCAAGCAGGCGCGTGACGACGGCGCCGCGGACAGCGACAATGTGCTGGGCGACGTGGTCGAGGCGCTGATCGGCGCGATCTACCTGGAAGGCGGGCTGGAAGCGGCGGAGGCCTTCGTGCGCCGCGCCTGGGGCGACCGCGCCGAACGTCAGGCGAGCGCGCCCAAACACCCTAAGTCCACGCTTCAGGAATTGGCGGCCGCCAAGGGCGCCAAGCCCCCTGTCTACCGCCTCGTCCACCGCTCCGGCCCCCACCACGCCCCGCGCTTTACCGTGGAAGTGGAACTGCCGGGCCTCGGAACCGCAACCGCCGAAGGCGCGTCCAAGCAGGAAGCGGAAAAGGCGGCGGCACTGGCGCTGCTTGATGAACTGGGATGACCCGCAACAAGCTCAGGCGGGCAGTAATGATGATTGAGAAAATAATGGATAATCAGACAAAATGCGGCCTGGTTGCCGTCGTGGGTGCGCCCAATGCGGGGAAGTCGACGATCGTCAACTGGCTGGTCGGCCAGAAGGTGGCGATCGTCAGCCCCAAGGCTCAGACGACGCGGACGCGGCTGATGGGCGTCGCGATCGCGGGCGCGGCGCAGATATTGCTGGTCGATACGCCCGGCATCTTCGAGCCGCGGCGCCGGCTCGACCGGGCGATGGTCGCCGCAGCCTGGGGCGGCGCGCAGGATGCGGACCTCATCGCGCTGGTGATCGACGCTTCGACCGGCTTCACCAAGCGGATCGAGACAATGCTCGACACGATCGAAGGCCGCAGCGAGCCGCGCATCCTGGTGCTCAACAAGGTCGACGCGACGGCGAAGAACGATCTGCTGACGCTCGCCGCGCAGCTCACCGAGCGGATGACCTTCGAGGCGGTGTTCATGGTCTCGGCGACGAGCGGCGATGGCATGATCAACCTCAAGGCCGCGCTCGCCGAGCGGATGCCCGATGGCCCGTGGCACTTCCCCGAGGATCAGGTGTCGGACGCGACCGACCGGATGCTCGCTGCGGAAGTGACGCGCGAGCAGCTCTACCTCCAGCTCCATGCCGAGCTCCCTTATGCGAGCGCGGTCGAGACCGAGAAATATGAGGAGCGCAAGGACGGATCGGTCGCGATCCACCAGCAAATTCTCGTCGGTCGCGCGAGCCAGCGCGCGATCGTGCTCGGCAAGAACGGTGCGCGGCTGAAGGCGATCGGCACCGCGGCGCGCGAGCAGCTCGCGGCGCTGCTCGGGCACAAGGTCCACCTCTTCCTCCACGTCAAGGTGAAGCCCGACTGGGAGGAGGACCGGGGCCTCTACCGCGACATCGGCCTCGATTGGGTGGAGTGAGCCGCAGCCGCGACGAGCCGGGTTGGCATCGCCGCGCCGATACCGCAGGGTGCGGCCATGGACGAAAGCGACGCCCCCCGCCGCCCGAACCGGGCCTTGATCCTGATCCTTCTGCTGTTCGTCGCCGGTGCGGCGGGCGCGGCGATCTGGTGGGCGGCGAAGCCCGGCGATCCGCTCGGCCCGCAGGCGGCAGCTCCCACCCCCGCCCCCGATGCGCCGACCGGCGTCCGCGCACTCGAACCGAAGGCGCAGCTCGCCGCCGCGTTCCAGACCGTGTTCGGCCAGGCCGGCGAATCGAAAGTGACCGAGGGCGACAAGACTTATGCGGTGACGCCCGCGACGATCGAATGGATCGGAGACACCGCCGCGCTGGTGACGCTGGCGCGCGACATGGACGACTGCCACGCCTGCAGCGGCGCGATGGGCGTCTATTATCTGAAGCCCGAGGGCGACGGCTTCGCGGTGACCGGGCGGTGGCCGGTGATCGTGCCCGGCTCCTCCTTCGGCGCCGCGACGAGCGGTTGGACGGTCCGCCGCGATCTCGCCTCACACCCGGTGATCGCGAGCGAGGGCGGCTTCACCGGCCAGGGCTACACCTGTAGCTGGACCAACCTCGCCGAACTCGCGCCGACCGCGCCGGTGCTGCTAGCGACGGTGCGCACCGGATTTAGCGATGCCGGCGCGCGGGTCGACAATGCGCCGGCGACCGAATGGGACGGCAAGATCGTCAATCCGAAGGCGGACCAGTCGTTCGACGTCGTCTTTGCGGGCAGCGACCGCTTCACCGAGACGTGGCGGCGCGACGGCGAGGTCTATGCGCCGGAAGAGCCGTCGCGGCTCGACGAGCATTGCTGAGCGGGCCGCTCAGCCCGCCAGCATCTCCTCTACCCACTCCGGGACCAGCCGCCCCGCGGGGCCGATCCGGCTTTCGTGGAAAAAGACGCTACCCAGGCTCGGCTCGAGATTGAGCTCCAAGGTCCGCGCACCGGCGTAGCGCGCCGTCTGGACATAGCCCGCGGCGGGATAGACCGCGCCCGACGTACCGATCGAGACGAACAGGTCCGCATCCATCAGCGCGCGGTCGATCCGCTCCATCTCGTAGGGCATCTCGCCGAACCAGACGATATCCGGGCGGAGGTGGCCGGGCGCATTGCAGACGGTGCAGGACGGCCCGTCCGATATGGGTGCATCCCAAGGCATCCGGGCATCGCACGCAAGACACCAGGCGGATTTGAGCTCGCCATGCATATGGAGCAGCCGCTTCGCCCCGGCGCGCTCGTGCAAATCATCGACGTTCTGGGTGACGATGAGGAGATCGCCCGGCCAGTGGGCATCGAGCCGCGCAAGCGCTTCATGCGCCGCATTCGGCTCCACCTCCGCCAGCTTCGCGCGCCGCGCATCGTAGAAGGCCTGCACCAGCACCGGATTGCGCGCGAAGGCCTCGGGCGTCGCGACATCTTCGACGCGATGACCCTCCCACAGCCTGTCCGGTCCGCGGAAGGTGGCGACTCCGGACTCGGCCGATATGCCCGCGCCGGTGAGGACGACGATGCTGCGAATTGCTTGCATGGCCGTAGCTTAGCCGCACACAGTCATCGCTCACAATCTTGCCCGTTCTCACACCTGCGGTTTACACGGGCCCCGGTGTGTGGTTACTATAGGACGGTATTTTCCGAATCCGATGGAGTGACGTAAATGCGTGGCATGTTGATTTTGGCCGTTGCCGCTACGGCCGCGCTGGGCGCTCCCGCCCTCGCGCAATCGGGCGCGAGCAATATCAAGACCGGCGAGAAGATGGACAGCGACAAGGTGATCTGCCGCAAGGTGGAGCCGGCGACCGGTTCGCGTCTCGGATCTAAGCGCGTTTGCGCCACGGCGCGCGAGTGGGCGCAGGCCGACGAGCGTTCGCGCGAGGCGCGCCAGGACATCGACAAGCTGCAGCAGCAGCGGGCCGTCAACGGCCAGTAAGTCCGCTCCGTTTTCCAGAAGGCCGCGCGGAATCAGCGATTCCGCGCGGCTTTTCTTTTGCCGCATTGGCCGCGGCGCCGGGACCGGCTAGGCGGGTGCGATGACTGCCATCGGACTGTTCGGCGCTGGCGGGCGCATGGGCCAGGCGATCCGCGCCGAAGCGAACGCGCGCGGGGACGTGACCATCGTCGCGCCCGACGCCGGCGCTGTCGTGCTGATCGACTTCACCTCCCCCACGATATTCGACGCGCAGCTCGCCCAAGCCCTGCGCGCCAGCCTGCCGATCGTCGTCGGCACGACCGGCCTCTCCTCGGAGCAGCAGACGGCAATCGACGAGGCGACGGCAGAGATTGCGGTGCTCGAATCGGCGAACATGTCGCTGGGCGTGAACCTCGTCGCGCATCTGGTGCGCGAGGCCGCGGCGCGGCTCGGGCCGAACTGGGATATCGAAATCGCCGAAATGCACCACCGCCACAAGGTGGATGCCCCATCGGGTACCGCGCTGATGCTGGGCCGCGCGGCGGCTGACGGGCGCAAGATCGACCTCGATGCCAATTCCGAACGCGGCCGCGACGGCAATGCAGGACCGCGCGAGGCCGGCGCGATTGGCTTCGCGTCGCTGCGCGGCGGCAGCGTCGCGGGCGAGCATCAGGTGATCTTCGCCACCGAAGGCGAGCGCGTCGAGATCGGCCATCGCGCCGAAAGTCGCGCGATTTTTGCCAAAGGCGCGGTCGCCGCGGCCTTGTGGCTGAAGGACCGCCCCGCCGGCCGCTATACGATGGCCGACGTTCTGGGCCTTTCGTGACCAAGGACGAGATCGCCGAATTCTTCCGCCTGCTGGCCGAGCGGACGCCCAATCCCGAAACCGAGCTCGATTACGTCAATGATTATACACTGCTGGTCGCGGTCGTGCTCTCGGCGCAGGCGACCGATGCCGGCGTGAACAAGGCGACGAAGGCGCTGTTCGAGGAGGTCCGGACGCCGCAAGCGATGGTCGCGCTGGGCGAGGCGAAATTGCGCCACCACATCCGCACGATCGGCCTGTTCAACACCAAGGCCAAGAACGTGATCGCCTTGTCCGAAGCGCTGATTGCGAAGCATGGCGGGGCGGTGCCCGCGGACCGCGATGCGCTGATGAAGCTGCCCGGCGTCGGCCGCAAGACCGCCAATGTGGTGATGAACACCGCATTCGGCGCCGAGACCTTCGCGGTGGATACCCACATCTTCCGCGTCTCCAACCGCACCGGCCTCGCCCCCGGCAAGGATGTGCTGGCAGTGGAGCGCAAGCTCGAAAAGCGCGTGCCGCAGCCCTACCGGCTCGGCGCGCATCACTGGCTGATCCTCCACGGCCGCTACGTCTGCAAGGCGCGGCGGCCGGAATGCTGGCGCTGCGTCGTGCGGCACATCTGCCGTTACAAGGCGAAGACGCCGCCGCCGGGAACCGGACCGGCGCCTCGCGCGTCGCGAGGGCACGGACAAGCGAAGGAGTAAGACGTCATGCGTATCGCCATTTCCCTGGCCGCGGGAGCGGCGCTGCTCGCCGGCTGCGCGCAGGTCGATGCCCGGACCGCGGATCGCAACGCGGTGACAGAGGCGAAGGTGGTCGGCGCGCCCGAGGATTGCGTGCTGCTGCGCGGCATCCGCTCCACCCGCGTGCGCGACGACCGGACGATCGATTTCCAGATGATCAACGGCGACGTGATGCGCAACACGCTGCCCAACCAGTGCCCCGGCCTCGGCTTCGACCGCGCTTTCTCCTACAACACCTCGCTCTCCCGGCTCTGCTCGGTCGATACGATCACCGTGGTGGAAAGCAGCACCGCCGCCAGCCGCGGTGCGACCTGCGGGCTCGGCAAGTTCCAGAAGGTCGAGCTGCCCACGACGCGCTGACGCTTGCGGGCGGGCGCGGGACGCTCTAATCGCCGACGCGACGCACCCATAGCTCAGCTGGATAGAGCGCTGCCCTCCGAAGGCAGAGGCCAGAGGTTCGAATCCTCTTGGGTGCGCCATTTCCTTTTAAAGATAAGCACCGCAAGTCGGGGCTGGGTCTGCCAAGCGCACGGTCAGGGTCGTAGCCGGACACGCCCGATCAGGACAGACCCGCTTTATCCAACGCAAATGCCTTGTCTTGCGAGCCGGGCACAGACCGGAAAGCGATAGAGGCTCGGTTCCAAGCGTTGATGACCATGACCATGTAAGTGAGATAGACCAGCTCAATCGTCCGAGAATTGTGCGCGTGCCTCGGCATATACATCGTCCGAGACACCCTGAGGCGACAATCGGGTCAACGCTTCAGTCCACATCAACGCGACCCGCTCGCGATCGCTGAACAGGCTCGACTCACGCCAGATCGCGACGTGATGAATGCGCAGCTCCCGCTCACCATTGAGCCTGGCCTGCTTGATGTGCATGTCGAGGCAGAAAGCGCAGCCATTGAGCTGCGATGCGCGGATTTCGATCAGGCTCAGGATCGCCTGACCGATGGTGCTCTTCTTGAGTGCGAAGGTAAGCTCGGTCAGTTTCTGCGTCAGCGTCGGCACTTGGCGCATATGGTTCAGTCGTTCGGACATAGTTTTCAATCCCACTTAAGGCGCGTCAGGATTTGGCTTGCACCGGCAAGCGGAAGGGTGCGCCAAGACGATTGAACGCATTCATCGCTGCGATCGCGATCGTAAGATCAGCCAGGTCGCGCGGTTCAAATGCTGTCGCTGCAGCGGCATAAGCCTCGTCCGAGGCATGAGTTTCGCTGACCCGTGTCACCTCCTCCGCCCAGGCAAGCGCCGCCCGATATCGCGCGTCAAACAAATGCGGCACTTCGGCCCAGACCGGAAGGAGCACCACCTTGTCGAGCGGCATGGTCTTGAGCAGGTCGCGGGTGTGGAGGTCGATGCAATGCGCACAACCGTTGATCTGGGACACCCGAAGAAACACGAGGTGAATCATCTCCTCCGGCAGATTGGTGCCGGTGGTGATGTAACGATGCACGCCGAACAGGGCCTGCGCACCCTTTGGCGCCACCTCGTACCAAACCAGACGCTTCATCTCTTCCATGTCGTCATTCCTTTGCAGCAGCGTCCAACCAACGCTCATCTGCACTGACGAGATTGCCCACGCCGATGTGACATGCAGGAAGATTTTCTGGATGTGGCCGCGATCGTGTCACATTGCTTCGTGCCGGCTCGTCAGATTTGAGGAGCCAAGGAGGCGGCGCGAGATGAAGGGCTGGGAAAGCACTGATGCTGCGGGCAGAGAGTCCAAACAGAGCTGGCGTTTGGCTGAATTTCAGCGGGAGCGGAAGCGGCTCGTTCGCCTTGCCTATCGGATGCTGGGGTCGTTCAGCGAGGCCGAAGATGTCGTGCAAGATGCCTGGCTTAAATGGGAGAATGTCCAGGGCGGCATCGATTCACCGGCGGCATATCTGACGCGCGTCGTCACGCGCCTGTGTCTGGACCGCCTCAAATCTGCACGCGTAAGGCGTGAAACCTATATCGGTCCATGGCTGCCCGACCCCTTGGTGGACTCTGTCGATCCCGATGAAACGATCGCCGATGATATCACGGTCACGCTCATGCTCGCGATGGAACGGCTTTCACCCCTCGAACGGGCGGCATTTCTTCTGCACGATGTCTTTGATGTCGCGTTGGGCGACGTGGCCGTGACGCTGGGCCGAGAGCCGGCGGCGGTGCGCCAGCTCGCCTCGCGCGCGCGCAAACACTTGCACGCCGCCCGGCCGCGATTCAGCATCGAAGCGACTGAGGCAAACCGGATCACGCACGCCTTTTTCGCAGCCGCGCGTGACGGCGATACTGCCGCCCTTGCATCGCTACTCGCTCAAGAGGTGGAAATCCACTCGGATGGCGGCGGGAAGGTTTTGGCGTTTCGGAACATTGTCCGCGGTATTGATCGCGTGCTGCGCCTGTTCGCAGGACTACGGCGCAAAAATGCGCCCGTTGCTCGACTGCTACGCACGGTGGAGATCGACGGTTTACCGGGTTACATCAGCGTCGATCGCGACCTCGTGCAGACGACCGCACTCGATATAAGGAACGGCAGGATTGCGGCGATCTACATCGTTCGGAACCCCGACAAGTTACGGCACCTGACAGAGGTCATCAGCGGCTAGGACTGAGCAGCCGCGCGCCGCTGCTGCATCATGTGGAATGTCCGCTCGGCCGATCGCGCAGCTCTAGTGGTTGGCGCGTCTACCTCCTTCATTCACCCTTCGCATTGGCGCGCCGGGTCAGATCGGCGAGCTCTTCGAAGAGCGTCAAATCGACCGTTTTGAAGTTGAAGCAGGTCTTGCCTTGGCGCCGCTTCGCGAGTTGCTCGGACACCGAGCCCGACAGTTCCGTATCTTGGTAGAGCGGGATGAGATGGTAGGCGACGTAGCTCTTCTTGATCGTCACCGTTCCGAACCAGCCGGGCGCGCCGGTCTTGGGGTCGATGCACTGGGATCGGAGAACGAGGTTGCCCGGTTCGTCGGTGGCGACGGTCTGGCCGGCGCCCGCTTCCAGCATGATCGTCCGCAATTGCGCGAAAACGGCGTCGAAATCCTTGGTCACATCGCGATCCTCGCTCGGCCCATCCGCCGGCCCAGATACCAGCCGATCGCCAGCGCCACGACGGCGGCGGGTGCGAGCCAGGCGGGGTGCGGGAAGGAGAGAGATTTACCGCCGCCAATGCGGCCAACACGAGCGGCACCACGATCGAGATCCGTGCTCCTAAGCTTGCGGCGACGAATGTGCCGGCCGCGGCGCCCAGCGCATAGCCGGCGACAGCCGCTGCGAATGGCGCATCGCCCCGTAACAGGACGTGACCCAGCCATTCCGTCAGCGCGATGACGAGCCCTGCCGTGATCACGCCGGCTGAGACCCGTGCGACGTTGCGAACCATGCCCATCCCTGCCCTCCCTGCTCAGAATGCCGCATATCGCGCCTTTCCCGAGCAGGCTTGAACAAAGCGGTCAGTCTTGCGGCCGGAAATGCGGCGGAGACTTAGCCCGCGTCGGCCGGAGAGCGCCTGCGGTCGATCCGGTAAGCCGCGCCATCTCCCGCGCGAGATGGGCCTGATCGGCATAGCCATGCGCATAAGCGAGGTCCGCGAGCGTGGCTTCGGGATCCGTTAGACCGGGATCGCGGAGCACCGCATCCAGCCGGTGGAGCTTCAACCATTGCTTCGGCGAGAGGCCGGCCTCCGTCGCGAAGCGCCGCCGCAGCGATCGCGGGCTGAGCCCCACCTCGCGCGCCAGCGCCGTGGCATTGCCCCGGGTAGCCTGCCGATCGGAACGTATTCGGCTCGCGCGGTGCAGCGCCGGTTGCGCCTCGAGCCATGCCGAAAAGCGGGCGAACCTCTCCTCATCATCTCCCGCGTCGATCAGCGAGGCGCGAAGGCGCTCGGCCTCCTCGCCCAGGAACGATGCGAGGCGGGGCGGCGGCGTCCCGTTGCCGCGCGGGAGCGGTCCGAACATGGCGACCGCGGCCCAGGGCTCCAGCCGCGCGCCGATGAGATGGGCGCGGCCCATCGACCGCGCGTAGCGCGGCCCGTCCTGGATCGGCGTCACCCAACTATCGGCGTAACGATGCTCGGCCCCGTCCGGCCGCGCGCGCCACCAGTGGGTCCCCGCGAGGCTGACGACGAGCTCGACATAGGGTTTGGGCAGGCCGGCGCCGAAGCGGCCGTCGTGCTCGAACGTCCAGAGTTCGGCCACCGCGCCGGCGAGCGCTGGAGGCGCCGGACAGGTCGTGAAGCGCGTCTCCACCATGCGCCGACCATAAACGAACCGGCCGGCAATACGAGCGGCTTGCGGCACCGGCGGCGATCCGGGATTGCGGAGACTTGGGACGGCGCTACGAAGATGCCCGAGTCATCAGAGCGGCGAACCATGAAGCGCGAGAGTTGGAACAGGATCGGGCTGGCGGCGGCGATCCTGCTTGCGCCGGGCGGGTTCGTGCTGGGCGCGGCATTGGCGGCGCGGCATTATCGCAAGAAAGCGGCCGACAAGGCGGCGGACGCGGTGGAGACTAAGCCAGACGGCTGAGCGTCGCGGGATCGGCGCGGCCGCCGAACCAGCGATCGAGCGCGGTCTGGAATATCCGCGGCGCCCCCGCGGCGACGAACAAAGTAAGCGACGAGCGAAGCTTCATCGCATCGACCGGCCCGAACACCCGTTCGGCATCAGCGTCGGGCAGCCGCTGGAGCGCGGCGACGCAGGCCTCCAGTCGCGGACCGAGCAGCGGATGGGCGAGATAGGCGCGCGCTTCGTCGAGCGAGCGGATCGCATAGCGGCGCGCCATGTCGCTGCCGCCCAGCCCCGCGATCTGCGGGAAGATGTACCACATCCAATGGCTGCGCTTGGCGCCCGCGCTTATCTCGGCGAGCGCGCGATCATAGTCGCGCGCCTGCGCGACGAGGAAGCGATCGAGATCGAAGGGATGGGCCACCCCTGCCCTATCGCAGCTTGCGGCGATGCGCGGAAGCGGCGAGAGCGGCGGCGATGGAGCAATATGACGCGATCGTGCTCGGCGCCGGCGGCGCGGGGCTGATGTGTGCCGCAACCGCGGGGCAGCGCGGGCTGCGCGTGCTGGTGATCGAGCATAATGACGCGGCGGGCCGGAAAATCCTGATCTCGGGCGGCGGGCGCTGCAATTTCACCAACATCGGGGCGGCCCCCGCCAACTATCTCTCCGCCAATCCGCATTTCGCCAAATCCGCGCTCGGCCGCTACACGCCCGTAGATTTCATCGCGCTGGTCGAAGCCTATGGGATCGCCTGGCACGAGAAGACACTGGGCCAATTGTTCTGCGACGGATCGGCGCGGCAGATCGTCGACATGCTGCTCGAGGAATGCGCGAAAGGAGCGGTCGCGATCGCGCTGGGCAGCGCGGTGCGCGATGTCGATCATGCCAACGGACAATTCACGGTGCGCTCCGATACTGGCACGGCCAGCGCGCCTGCGCTGGTGATCGCGACCGGCGGGCCGTCGATCCCAAAGCTCGGCGCGACGGGCTTCGCATATGATCTTGCGCGCAAGTTCGGCCTCAAGGTGGTCGAGCCCAGGCCCGCGCTGGTGCCGCTGACGCTGCCGGGAAGCGACGCGCTGTTCCGCGATCTCAGCGGCGTTTCCACAGAAGTGGTCGCGCGGGTCGGCCAGGCTGCATTCCGCGAGGCGGCGCTGTTCACACACCGGGGACTTTCCGGCCCGGCAATCCTTCAGATCTCGTCTTACTGGCGGCACGGCGAGCCGGTGGCGATCGACCTGCTGCCCGGCGCCGCGCCCGGCTGGCTCGCCGCGGCGAAGCGCGATCGGCCGAAGGCGTCGCTTGCGGCGGTCCTCTCTGCACAACTTCCCGCGCGGCTGGCCGAGGCGTTGACCGAGCGGATCGCGATCGACGGCGCCATAGGTGGCGCCACCGACAAAGCGCTGGGCGAGGCCGAGCGGCGGCTCGCGGGCTGGGCGTTTCAGCCGAACGGCACCGAGGGATTTGCCAAGGCCGAGGTGACGGTGGGCGGCATATCGACAGACGGCCTCTCGTCGCGGACGATGGAGGCAAGGCGCGTGCCGGGCCTCTATGCGATCGGCGAGGCAGTGGACGTCACCGGCTGGCTCGGCGGCTATAATTTCCAATGGGCGTGGTCGAGCGGCTGGGCCGCAGGCCAGGCCTTGGGCGAGAGGGAGGCCGCATGACGATCCGTATTCTGGTCGATGCCGACGCCTGCCCGGTGAAGGACGAAATCTACAAGGTCGCGTGGCGGCATGAAGTGCCGGTGACGATCGTCAGCAACAGCTGGCTGCGCGTGCCGCAGCATCCGCTGATCGCGCGCCAGGTGGTCGATGCCGGGTTCGACGCTGCCGACGACTGGATCGCCGAGCAGTCGGATGCGAAGGCGGTGGTCATCACCGCCGACATACTCCTCGCCGATCGCTGCCTGAAGGCGGGCGCGATGGTGATCGGGCCGACGGGCAAGCCGTTCACCGCGGCCTCGATCGGCGGCGCGATCGCGACACGCGCGATCATGGCGGATCTCCGCGCCGGGGCGGTGGGCGACGGGATCGGCGGACCCGCGCCCTTCTCCGGCGCCGATCGCTCGCGCTTCCTGCAGGCGCTCGATGAGGCCTTGGTGCGGCTGAAGCGGCGCTAGAGCGGCAGGCGCCGGATCTGGGTCGCGCGCCAGACGGTGCCGGGCTTCACCGCGCCATCCTCGCCTACTGCGGTCCACTGCGCATCGGCGACGTAGAGCAAGGCATCGGCGGCGACCACGCCGAGCGTCGGCTCGTCCCAGCCCGGCGGTTCGCGCTCGATCGCCGCGACCGAGCGGATCGCAATGCCGCCGTCGTCGAGCGCGATCCTGAGGATGCGGCGTGGACGGGTGCCGTTCTGGATGGCGATGAGGTCGCGGCCGTGCGCGACAAGCCCGTCGATCCCCTCCAGCATCATCGGCGTGCGCGCGCCGATCGGCGTGACGCTGCCGTCGGCGGGATCGATCCGAACGAGACCGGCGACGTAATCCGCGACGATCTGGCTGCGGCCGTCCGGTGAGGGCACGATCCCCTGCGGGCTGTCGAGCGGCGTCTTGAGCGCCATGCGCTCGAGCGTCGCGCACCCGGGCTTGCAGCGATACAAGCCGCCGTTGCCATCGCTGGCGTAGAGCGTGCCGTCTGCCGCGAGTGCGACGTCGCCGGGGCTGCCGCCGTCGGGCATTGCCAGTCGCTCGACGATGCGGTGGCTGGCGAGATCGACACCGATGAGACCGCGCCAGATCTCCGCCGCCTCCGCCCCGCGCCGCGTCGTGCCGGCGGCGATCCACAGGCGCTGGCGCGGCACGTCGACCGCCATGCCGAACAGGCCCGCAGGCGGCGCATCGAGCGGCAGCTCGCGCCATGTGCGGCTCTCGTACATCATCAGCCGCCCGTTGGACGCGGAGCCTGCAAAGAGGCGGCGGCCATCCCAGGCGATGCCCTCGACCAGCTCCATCGACGGCGGCAGGGTCGCGAACGGCGTGGCTGCGGCGATGGGCTGCGCATTCTCCGCGAACCGCGCGGCCAGACTCTCGCGCAGGTCTGCGTCCACGAAAGGCGCGATCCGGTCCTGGCTGGCGGACGACAGAGTGGCGCCCATCTCGGCGAGCAGCGCGGCACGGGCGGCGACCGCGGCGTGGTCCGAAGCCTCGATCGCGGCGAGCAGCGCGGTGCGGACCGCGCCCGACGACACTGGCGCAGGACTGGTCGCCGCGACGAGCATGACGGCGGACAGCATCAGCGGAACGATGCGCATTCTCCCTCCCTTCAGCCCGTGTCAGACTGCGTCGCCGCGGCCGCCGCCGCAACCCCGGTCAGAACCAGGCGCGGATGCCGAGGACGAGATTCCAGCCGCCGGGATCCTCGCCCGCCAGCCGCCGGAAATCGGCCGTCCGCCCAAGCGCACGCTCATAGTTGACGCCAACATAAGGCGCGAACTCGGGCACGAATTCGTAGCGCAATCGCAGCCCCGCCTCGACGGTGGAGATGCCGCGGCCGACGCCGATCTCCGGCACGTCCTGCGCGGCGAGATCGAACTCGATTGCGGGCTGGAGCGTCAGATTCTGGGTGATGCGCTGATCATATTCCGCCTCGATCCGCGCGGTGACGTCGCCGCGGTGCGAGAGGAACAGCGCGCCATCGACCTCGAACCAGTAGGGCGCGAGGCCCTGGATGCCGAGGACGAGATGCGCGGTCTCCGGATCGGGCTGCACGTCGTAGCGGACGCCGGCCTGAAGATCGAAGAACGGCTTGATCGGGCGGCTCCACAATGCCTGCAGCTCGGCCGACTCGATCTTCTCTCCGAACGATCCCTCGACCTCGGTCTTGAGCCAAAGCTTGTCGTAATCGCCGCCGTACCAGGCGTCGCCTTCAACCGCATAGCCGTCGCGGCCATTGCGGATGCGGAACTCGGCACGGTCGATGAGGATGCGGCCCGTACGCATGCCGCCATGCTCGCGGCGGAGCGTGTAGCGTGATCCCTCCATCGCCCGGGAGCCGAAGACGGTGTCGGCGGCATGTTCGGGTCCGGAAAGCGCCTCGGCCGGCGGCGGCGCGACGGGCGGAGCATCGTCGGCCGGCATGCCGTGCCCAGCATGCGGATCGGCTGCAGGCATCGTGTGGCCAGCGTGCGGGTCCGCGGCAGGCGTCTCATGGCCAGCGTGAGGATCGGCGGGGGCCGGCGCGGGAGCCGGAGCGGGCATCGCATGGCCCTCATGCCCGGCATGCTGGGCGAAGGCCGGGGCTGCCGTGGCGGCGAGGAGGAGCGCGGCAAGGCGGATCATGCGGCGTCTCCATCGTCGATCGGCCGCACCGTAACGACGCGCATCATCCCCGCGTGCATGTGGAGCAGCAGGTGGCAGTGGAAGGCCCAGTCGCCCGGCGCGTCGGCGGTCAGATCGAAGCTCGCGGTGCCGCCGGGCAACACGTTCACGGTATGCTTGATCGGATGACGCCCCGGATTGCCGGTCACCACCTCGAAGAAATGGCCGTGGAGGTGGATGGGATGCGTCATCATGCTGTGGTTGATCAGCTTTACGCGCACCCGCTCGTTGCGCGCGAAGCGGATCGGCTCCGCACCCTCGGACAGCTTCACGCCGTCGAACGACCACATGAACCGCTCCATATTGCCGGTGAGGTTGACCTCGACGGTGCGCGCGGGCGGCCGCGGATCGGGGTTGGGATAGAGCGAGGCGAGATCGTGATAGGTGAGGACGCGATGTTCCACATCCTCCAGCCCCAGCCCGCGATCGCCGCTGCGATCGACCGGCATGGCGGCGATCATGTCAACGCCTGCGCCGACCTTCATGTTCGGCGGCGCCGAGGACTTGTCGCGCATGTCATGCTTCATCGTGCCGCCTGTGGCGCCGCCATGACCCATGCCGCCGTGGCCCATCGCACCATGGTCCATGCCGCCCATGCCCATGTCCTTCATGGTGAGCGTCGGGCGTGGGCGGAGCGGCGGCACTTCGGCGGTCATGCCCAGCCGCGGCGCGAGCGTCGCGCGGCCCATGCCGGAGCGGTCGATCGATTCCGCCACGAAGCTGTAGGCACGGTCCTCGCGCGGCTGGACGATCACGTCGTAAGTTTCTGCTGCGCCGATCTGGAACTCGTCGGTCTCGACCGGGCGGACGTCCTGCCCGTCGGCGCTCACCACGGTCATCGCGAGGCCGGGGATACGGACGTTGAAGATGGACATCGCGGCGGCGTTGACGATGCGCAGCCGCACTCGCTCGCCGGGGCGGAACAGGCCGGTCCAATTCTCCGCCGGGCCGTGGCCGTTGATGAGATAGGTGTAGGTGGCGCCGGTCACGTCGGCGATGTCGGTGGGGTCCATCCGCATCTGGCCCCACATCGCGCGGTCAGTCGCGCTCATCGTTTCTTCCGGCCCGCCCTTCAGCATCCCGGCAAGCGTCTGGCGCTGGCGGTTGAAATAGCCGCCCTGATGCTTGAGCTTGGCGATCACCTGATGCGGGTGAAGGAACGTCCAGTCCGAGAGGACGACGACATGCTCGCGATCATAGCCGACCGGATCGCGCCCGGCAGGGTCGATGATCATAGGACCGTAATGGCCCTGCTGCTCCTGCAACCCCGAATGGCTGTGATACCAGTAGGTGCCCGACTGGCGGACGGGAAATTCGTAGACGAAGGTTTCGCCTGGCCGGATGCCGGGGAAGCTGACGCCGGGGACGCCGTCCATCTGGAAGGGCAGCAGCAGCCCGTGCCAGTGGATCGACGTGTCCTCCTTCAGCCGGTTGGCGACGTGGAGGCGGACGTTCTGCCCTTCCTTGAGGCGTATCAGCGGCGCGGGGATGGTCCCGTTCACCGTCACCGCATGACCGTGCCGCCCGCCGACGGTGAAATGGCTGTCCGCGACGGTGAGGCGAATGTCCTCGCCGCTCAGCGTCGTCATGTCGGGTACGATGCCCGGCGTGCCGCTCTGCGCCCAGGCGGGCAGCAAGCCGGCGAAGCCAGCGCCGATTCCGCCGATCGCGGCGCCGCGCAGCAGAGCGCGGCGGTCCAATGTCGTCATGTCTTTTCGTCTCCGAGAAGGAGAGGGCCTCGTCGTTGCTAGGAGTGGAGCGACGAAGCAATCCAGCCAAGGCAAGCGCCGGCTGGATTGCTTCGCTTTGCTCGCAATGACGGAAAGGGCAGAACCAAGGCCCTGCTCTACCCCATCAATGCTTGTCGTGGCCCGAATGGTCGGCCTTCTTGTCGGCGCAGCAGGCCGGCTGCTGGCCGTTCTTGGCGGCCTTCTCGCAGCACGCCTTGCGCTTGGCGGGATCCTTTTCCGCGCAGCAATCTTGCCCCTGATGGCGGGCATGTTCGGCGGCGCTGTGGTTGGCGTGGGCATCGGCCTGCGCGACGGCAGGGGCGGCGATCGTCAGCGCGATCGCGGCAAGCAGCATCTTCATGGTCATATCTCCTGAAAAGAAAGGGCGCGGAGAGCCGCGCTGCATTTCCTTCAGGCGAGGCGAGGAGGCGGCAGTTCCAGCAGGGGCTCGACCCCGCCGATCGTGCGCAGCGGCGCGGCGACCGGCGAAAGCGGCGCCATCGCAACTTGCGCGGGTGCGGCGAGCGCCGATGGCAGGACAGTCGAACAGATCATCATGCAATCGATCGCGCGCCCGACATCGCCCTTCGGCGCGGCGGGCTTCATGCCCTCGCAATGGCCGGCCGTCATCTCCGCGGCGGGCGCATGCGCCATCGCCGCACCGCCCATCATCGAGAAAGGCGCCGCGGCGACTGCGAGCAGCAGCAGGGCAAGGATCAAACGGCGGAACACGACCGCGGAAATAGGCGATGCCGTCAGGCCACGCAACCGGCGCAGGGGGCCGGCAGGTGCCTTATATAAATAAAACACCTTGGCATTCCTGACGCTTTTGCGTAGCGATGAAGACGCCATGGGCCTGTTCCGCAACGAGGCTGCCGCTCCCCCGCCAGAGTATCCGGCGACGCAGCCGTATCCCGATCCCGCGACCGAAGCGCCGCCGCCCGCGCCGCGCTTTCTCGGCTGGAAGCGCCTCGCCTATATCTTCGGCGCGCTGCTCGCCTTGCTGTTCCTCTGGCTGCTGGTCACCGCGCCGCTCTCCAATTCGTTGAAGCCCATCGCCGCGCCCGGCATCACGCTGGTTTCCGCGGGCGGCAAGCCCATCGCGCGGAGCGGCGCGGTCACCGACCGGCCGGTCGACGTGACCAAGCTTCCCGATCATGTCGGCCAGGCCTTCCTCGCGATCGAGGACCGGCGCTTCTACAACCATACCGGGATCGATCCGTGGGGGATCGGCCGCGCAGCGTTCCGTAACCTTACCGCGGGGGGTGTACGCGAAGGCGGCAGCACGATCACCCAGCAGCTCGCCAAGCTGGCGTTCCTGAGTTCCGACCGCACCGCGGCGCGCAAGATCCAGGAAGTGATCCTCGCCTTCTGGCTGGAAGCCTGGCTCAGCAAGGATGAGATCCTCTCGCGCTATCTCTCCAGCGTCTATTTCGGCGATAACGTCTACGGACTGCGTGCCGCCGCACACCATTATTTCAGCCGCGATCCCGAAGAGCTGACCGTCGAGCAATCGGCGCTTCTCGCCGGGCTGCTCAAGGCGCCGTCGCGGCTCGCGCCGACGCGCAACCTCAAGGGTGCGCGCGACCGGGCCAGAATCGTCGTTGCGACGATGGTCGAGGCAGGCTTCCTGACGCGCGCAGAGGCGGATGCGCTGCCAGTGCCGCGTCTCAAGGTGGCGAGCGCCACCGATCTTCCAACCGGCACCTATTTCGCCGACTGGGTGTTCCCGCAGGCTCGCGAGCAGACCGAGCTCGACTATGGCGACCAGAAGGTCGTCACCACGCTCGACGACCGACTGCAGAAGAATGCTGTAGACGCGATCCGTCGCGCCAGCCTCGGCGGCGCGCAGGTCGCACTGGTCGCGATGCGGCCCAACGGCGAGGTCGTCGCGATGATCGGCGGCAAGAGCTACAAGGCGAGCCCGTTCAACCGTGCGGTGCAGGCACGGCGCCAGCCGGGATCGACCTTCAAGCTCTTCGTCTATCTCGCCGCGCTCCGTGCCGGGATGACGCCCGACTCGATCGTCAGCGACGAGCCGCTCACCATCGGCAGCTGGTCGCCGCGCAATTCGGGAGAGCGCTATCGCGGACCGATCACGCTGAGCGAGGCGTTTGCGGTGTCCAGCAACGTCGCGGCGGTGCGCCTCTCCGAGCAGGTGGGGCGCGAGAACGTCATCCAGGCCGCGCGCGATCTTGGCGTAGCAAGCCCGCTCGCCGACGATCCGAGCCTTGCGCTCGGCACCTCCGGCACGACTCTCCTAGAAATGACGGCGGCCTATGCCGCGGTGGCGTCTGGCCGGCCGCCGGTGCGCGCGCGCGGGCTGCCGCAGGAAGCCGACGAGGGCTGGGTCGGCTCGGTCCGCAACCGCATCCGCAACTTCCGCGAGCGATCGACCTGGCCGATGATGCTCGACATGCTGCACGCCGCCGCGCACGAGGGCACCGGCCGCGCCGCGGTGCTGCCCGTCGATACATTCGGCAAGACCGGCACCAGCCAGGACTATCGCGACGCGATCTTCATCGGCTTCGCGGGCGATCTGGTCACTGGCGTATGGGTCGGCAACGACAACAACAGCCCGCTGAAAGGCGTGCAAGGCGGCGGACTGCCGGCGCGCATCTGGCGCGATTTCATGAGCCGCTCGGTCGAGGGTGGCATGCCCGCACGCCGCGCCGCGCCGCCGCCGGAGGCAGTCGACGAGGCAGACGTGCCGATCATCCAGCTCGAGCCGCCGTCGATGGTGGTGCCGCTCAACGACATCGGCATGGAAGTCGGTATCGGGATCGAGCCCGACGGCGTCGTGATCGACGCCCGACCGAGCGCGCCGCCGCCTGCTCCGCCGGCATCACGGCCAACGGAAGCCGCAGCCCCGCCTCCGCGCGAAGGCGAATAACTGGCCCCGGCGAACACCGAGGTCCAGTTATTCGGTTTCTTATAAGACACTAGGCCGCGGCTTTCGCCGGGAAACGGGTTACGCGCGCGGCGCGGCGCCGCGGCGGCGTTCGCGCTCCTTGTGCGCGTCATAGGCTTTCTTCGCGAGATAGCCGCCGCCGATGGCGAGGCCGAGCGGGCCGAATGCGCGCCGTAGCACGACCGGCGCCAGCGCGCCGATCAGCAGGCCCTTGGTGCCGTCTCCGTAACGTGCGCCGATACGCTTGCCGACCGCGCCGCCGATGATCTTGCCGAACATGGATATTCCCTCCCGAAATGGTTGCCGGATCAAGCGCCGGAAGGCGCCGATTGTTCCGCCTCAGGCAGAGACGCCATCCTTCAGCCGCGCGGCAAAGCTCTTCCGGAGCTTCTGCAGCTTGGGAGGGATGACCGCGAGGCAATAGGGGTTCCGCTGCCCCTCGCCTTCCCAATAATCCTGATGATAATCCTCGGCCGGATACCAATCGGCGAGCGGCTCGATCGTCGTGACGATGGGATCCTTCCAGTCCGCCTGCGAACGCTCGATCGCGCGTTTGGCCGCCTCCTCCTGCTCGGAGGAGTGCGGGAAGATGGCCGAGCGATATTGGGTGCCAACATCGTTGCCCTGCCGGTTGAGCTGGGTCGGATCGTGCGTAGCGAAGAACATGTCGAGCAGATCGTCATAGGAGACCTGCGCAGGATCGTAGGTCAGGCGGATCGCCTCGGCATGGCCGGTGTCGCCGCCGCAGACCTGCTTGTAAGTGGGATCGGCGACGTAGCCGCCGATATAACCGCTCTCGACGCGCTCGACGCCGGTGACGTCCTTGAACACCGCTTCCGTGCACCAGAAGCATCCGCCCGCCAAGGTTGCCGTTTCGTGCGCCATATTCGCCTCGCTGATTGGGGAACCAGCGAGATAGGAAGCCGGAGCCGCCTTTGAAATAGGCGTCAGACGTCGACCGGGCGACGGCTGCGCGGCACGGTGAACCGGAACACCGCGCCGCCGTCGGGCGCGTCGTCCGCCCAAATGCGGCCGCCGTGCGCCTCGACGATCGTCCGGCAGATCGACAGACCGATGCCCATCCCGTCAGGCGAGGTGCCGTGGAATGGCGAGAAAAGCGCATCGCGGATTTTCTCGGGCAGGCCGCAGCCGGTGTCGGCGACACTGACCTCGATCATCCCGTCGGCAAGCGGCACCGCACCGATGGTGATCTCGCGCCGGGGCAGGTCCTTCATCGCCTCGACGGCATTGCGGACGAGATTGATCAGCACCTGCTGGAGCTGGACGCGGTCCGCCTCCACCCAGTGCGCGGCGGGATCGATATGGACCTGGTGGACGACGCCCTGGCGCTTGGCATCGATGAAGGCGAGCACCGCCGCATCCTCGACGATGCGGTGCAGTTCCTCCCGCCGGATGCGGACATTGCCTCGCGCGACGAGTTCGCGCAGGCCGCGAACGATCTCGCCGGCGCGGATCGCGCTCGCCTCTGCCGCTTCGATCGCCACCCGCACCGCATCGACGTTTGACGCGCCGCCGGCGAGCAGACGGCTGCTGCCCGCCATATAATTGGTGATCGCGGTCAGCGGCTGGTTGAGCTCGTGCGCCAGCGTGGAGGCGAGCGCGCCCATCGCGCTCAGCCGCGAGACATGGACCAGCTCGGCCTGGACGCGCTGCAGTTTCTCTTCCGCACGGCGGCGATCGGTGATGTCGGACATCGAGCCCACCGCGCGGATCGACCGGTTCTGGTCGTCATGGATGATGAAGCCACGATCGAAAATATGGCGATATTCGCCGGAAGCGTCGCGGAAGCGATAGGTTTCGGCCCAGTTGGACCAGCCGTTCTCCAGCGCTTGCCCGAAACTGGCGGAGACGCGCGCATGGTCGTCCGGATGCAGCTTCTCGTTCCACCAGCCGAGCGGGGTCGGGCCGTCGCCGAGCTCATAGCCGAAGATCGGCGCGGTCGCGTCGTTCCAGACGACGCGATTGTTGACGAGATCATAGTCCCAGATCACGTCGTGCGTGGCGAGGACGGCAAGGCGATAGCGTTCATCGGCGTCGCGGAGTGCCCGCTCCGCCTCCCGGCTGTCGTGGACGTCCTCGGTGATACCGTACCAGCGAACGAGCTCGCCGTTCTTGCCGAACAACGGCACCGCGCGCGCCGCAAACCAGCGCAGCCCCCCGTCTGACATCCGCAGCCGGAAATAGGAATCGCAACGCCGCCTCTCGGCGACCGCACGCCGGGCGCTTTCCAGCATGATCGGAAAATCAGCGGGATGGACGGCCTTTTTCCAGACCTCGACCAGATCCTCGCCCGCCTTGGCACCGATCAGTGCGGCAAAGGTGGGGGTGATGTGCGTGATGTAGCCGTTGGCATCGGCGGTCCAGGCGAACTGGTCCGCAAGCTCGAGTGTGTATCGGTAGAGCTCTTCCGATTCGCGCATCGCGGCTTCCGATGCGCGGAGGCGCCGGTTGTCGGCGGCCAGACGTTCGCAGCGCGCTTCGAGATCGGCGATGCGACGCGCCTCGCTGCCGAATGCGGGTTCGCGGCGCAGCCGCGGCCGGGAGCGGGACGACGACCGTGCCACCGGATCAATCAGATGGCGGCGTCATCCCAGCCTGAACGGCAAGGGTCAGCGCCTCGGCCAGATTGCGCACCTGCAGCCGGCTCATCATGTTGGCGCGATGCATCTCGACGGTGCGCAGGCTGATGTCGAGATCGCGGGCGATGAGCTTGTTGGAGAGGCCGCGCATAAGCCCTTCGAGCACTTCGCGTTCGCGGGCGGTGAGGAGATCGATCCGCTCGCGCGCGGCAAGGACGGCTCGCCGCTTTTCACCGCGGTGCTCGAGCATCTCGAAGCCGCGATCGAGCCCGGCGAGCAGAACCGACTCGTCGAACGGCTTTTCGAGGAAATCGACCGCTCCCATCTTCATTGCCCGCACCGCGATCGGCACTTCACCGTGGCCCGTCATCACCACCACAGGCCAATCGACGCCGCGCTCGGACAAAGCGCCCATCACCTGAAAACCGTCCAGATCGGGCATGCGCAGATCGAGCAGGACGCAGCCCGGATCGAGCTCCTTCACGCTGTCCAGAAGATCTTCGCCGCTGACGAACGGGCGCGAATGTATTCCCGCCGCGCCCAGCATGAAGCTTATCGAGCAGCGGACATCACGATCGTCATCGACCACATAAACGTGTTTCAAAACGAAACTACCAACCTCGGCATAGCTTGGACGGCCGGATTATGCCCCGGCCGTCACGTAAGTCTTAACGACCTCAAGTCAACTGGTCGGCTCCGAGACCGGCCACCGCGGACAGCAGATGGACCGGCCCCGGCAGTGACGGGAGTGGCGCCTAAGGACACGGACGCGAAGCCACTTCAACCTAGCAACCTTACGGTATCGTTCCGATCACGGGCCGGAAAAGAACGTTTGTTCCAAAGGATGCGGCGAAACGACGCCGTACCGCGACCAGTGCGTCGCAAAGGTGACCTCATTCATTGAGTCGCAACCCCGCGCGCGATACTTTTCAGATGCGATTGCACTGGGGAGGGTGAAGCGATTTTCACGCGCAGAAATTTATTGGTTACTGGCGCCGCGGCGGGCTTGTCGGCCACTGTTCCGGCCCGGGCGATGGCGACCGTTTTCCCGTCGCAGCCGCAGATCGACCCGAGTCTCAAGCAGCGCGCGCTCGATGCGCTGGCCGCAAAGGGCAACAGCATCGCCTATAAGGATGTTGTGGGGATCGTCGATTTCCGCCGCGCCTCGCGGGATCCTCGCTTCTATCTGGTCGAAATGGCGAGCGGGATGACCACCAGCTATCATTGCGCGCACGGCCGCGGGTCCGATCCGACCCACAGCGGCTATCTCGAGCGTTTCTCGAACGAGATCGGATCGGAAGCGACGTCGCGCGGGTCGTTCGTCACCGGCGACGTTTATTACGGGAAGTATGGCCGTTCGCTGCGCCTGACGGGGCTCGATCCCGACAATTACAACGCCGACGCGCGGGCCATCGTCGTTCACAGTGCGCGCTATGCCGAGGACGAGCAGATCGCCCGCTTCGGCAAGCTCGGCCGCTCCGAGGGCTGTTTCGCGCTCTCGCAGATCAGCCTGCAATATGTGCTGCTGAAGCTCGGCCCCGGCCGTTTGCTTTATTCCGACAAGGTCTGACCGGCCCCGCCCGCAGGGGCGCGCCGATCAGTTCGCGGCCAGCTTCGTCACGCCGCTCCGGTCCGCCAGCGCGGTCGCCACCGGTTTGTCGCGGCCGTAGATGTCGCTGTAGGCGATCACCTCGTTCTTGTCGGCCACCGCCGCGGCGGTGAAATAGGTGATGTAGACCGGGATCGGCGCGGCGAGATTGGCCTGGACCGTCTTGCCCGACGCCAACGTCTCATTGATCTTGGCGGTATCCCACAGCGACGCGTCCTCGAGCAGGATGCCGGTGAAGCCGATCGCATCCTCGGTGCGGATGCAGCCGTGGCTGTAGGCACGCATCTGTTTGTCGAAGAGGCCCTTGGCGTTGGTGTCGTGCAGATAGATGGCGTGCGGGTTGGGCATCACCAGCTTGACCTTGCCGAGCGCGTTGGCCGGGCCGGGCGGCTGGCGGTAGCGGAAACCGTTCTCACCGACCTTGACGCGGACATAGCCCTTCTTGCCCGCCACTTCCTTATTGATGCTGGCGGGCACCTCCCACCAGGGATTGAAGATCGCGCCGGAGATCGTGGCGTTGAGTTGCGGCGTTGCGGTCTTGACCGCTCCCGCGACCGCGCGGCGGCGGGCGATCACCCGGCCGTCCTCGACCAGCGCGACCGAATAGGCGGGCACGTTGACGATGACATATTTGCGGCCGAGATCGCGCGGCAGCCAGCGCCACCGATCCATGTTGACGCGGATCTTGTCGCGCTTGGCGGCATCGGTGGTGCCCGCGAGCACCGACTTCAGCTCCTGATATTGCGGGTGCGTCGGCAGCAGCGCGTTCAGCGTGTCGTGGACACTGTGCTGCTGCACCGCGCGCTCCATCATCGCATATTGCTCGTTGCCGTTGAGATCGGGGTCCTCGATGTGCCAGTCGATCCGCGCATCACCGCGGACATGGCCGAGCGCCAGATCCGACGAAAGCTTGAGGAAGGTCTGCGTGGCAACGCTGTCGAGCCGCGCGGCATCGCCCCCGTCGATCGCCTGGCGCAGCGCATCGGGCGCGTAATCGGCGGGATCGAGCCCCTCCTCGCCGACGCGCTGGACATAGGCCAGCAGATCCTCGGCATCGCGCTTCGGCCAGGAGACGGTGATCGGCGACACCAGCGGCGCGGCGCCCGGATCGGCGGGCCGCATCGCCGGCGGCGGCGGCGCGACCGGAACGATCTGCCCTGCGCCAACAGGATCCTGCTGCGCGGCGATCGGCGCGGCACTGGCGAGCAGCGGAAGAAGAATGGCGAGACGACGGATATGCATGAGGGCCCCTTACCCTAAACTGCCGATCCGCGCCAAGCACGGCATCGGTTCGCCGCAGTCCTGCACCGTCCAGCCTGAACAGCGCGCGAACGGGCCGTCGCGCGCCGTTCAGCCGAGCCGTTCGGTGACCGCTTGGCCAAACAGCGCCCCGGCGGCGGGATCATGCTCCAGATAGAGGTCCGGCTCGATCGCCTCCATCTCGATGAGCAGCAGAGCGCCTTCGTGCCGGACGAGATCGATACGTGCATAGAGCAGCGGCTTGCCCGCCGCGGTTAGTACGGCTTCCGCGGCTGCAAGTTCGTCCGGCGCCGCCTCGTGCCGGGTGATGATGCCGTCGAACTCGGGCTGGACGCGGAAATCGCCGGGCTGCGGGCGCTTGCGGATCGCGTGGCTGAACCGGCCGCCGAAATAGAGCAGCGACAGCTCGCCGCCCGCCTCGATATCCGGAAGGAAGGGCTGGATGATCGCGGCGCCCGTCGGCCCCGCATCGATCGGATCGCCAGGCGACCAGCGGATCGTCTGCCACGCGCCGGAGGAGAAACGCGGCTTGGCGACGAGTTTATCGGTGCAGAACGCCGCGGCGGCGACCGCCATCTCGTCCGGCGTGACGCGATCGACGTAGCGCGCGGGAACGACCGGTGCGCCGCGCTCCGCCAGCATGCCGAGATAGACCTTGTCGGCGTTCCAGCGCAGCACCTCCGGCCCGTTGGCGAGGCGCACGCTCGCCGCTTTCCAGCCCGATACCATGTCGCGCCAGCGCTCCGGCTGCTTGGGATAGCCCCAGGCGAGCAGCGGCAGCACGAGATCGGCCGCGGTAAGGTCGCCCGCATCGGTCCAGGGCCGATGGTCCACCGCATAGCCCAGCGCGCGGAGCGGTGCGGCGTTGCGGTCGAGCACTGCGGGCCAGCGCATCGCCGCTTCCGGCCCCGCCGGGTCGGGCGTGAGGATCACGACCCGCCGCGTCATGCAAACAGCGACCGCGCCGCCGCCAACCGCTTCAGCCCTTCGTCGATCGTCTCCTGCTTCTTGGCAAAGCAGAGGCGGATCACGTTGGTCACCGGTGTTTCCTCGAAGAAGGCAGTTAGCGGGATAGCGGCGATCCCGGCTTCGCGCACCGCGCGTTCGCAAAAGGTGAGATCGTCCGCCGCGATGCCCGACGCGGTGAGATCGACGCAGAGGAAATAGGAGCCCTCACCCGGCAGAACCACATAGCCCGCGTCGGCAAGCCCGTCCGCGAGCCGGTCGCGTGCCACAGCGAAGGCCGCGCGCATGTCGCGATAATAGGCCTCGTCCTTGCCGAGCCCGTAGGCGACCGCAGCCTGGAGATTGGGCGGTGTGGTGAAGGTGACGAACTGGTGCGCCTTGGTGATCGGATCGCCGAGCGCCGCCGGCGCCGCGATCCAGCCGACCTTCCAGCCGGTCAGCGAGAAGATCTTGCCGGCCGATCCCACCTTCACCGTGCGATCACTCATTCCCGGCAGGCTAGCCAGCGGCAGGTGCGCCGCGCCGCCCGGCATGACATGCTCCCAAACCTCATCGCTGAGCACGATGAGATCGCGCGCCACGCAGACCTCGGCGAGCGCCGTAAGTTCGTCCTGGCTGAAAGCACGACCGGTAGGATTATGCGGATTGTTGAAGACGACAAGCCGCGTGCGCGGCGTGAGCGCGGCCTCGATCGCCTCTCGCGTGATCCGCCACTCGGGCGGGCGCAACGCCACGTAGCGCGGCACGCCGCCCCCGCGCCGCACCATCGGAACATAGGCATCATAGAGGGGCTGGAAGAGCAGCACCTCGTCCCCCGGCTCGATCAGCGCGAGCAGCGCCGACGCCAGCGCTTCCGTGGCGCCCGAAGTGACGGTGATCTCGTCGGGCGCATAAGCGATGCCCTGATGCTGGCTGTAATGATCTGCCACTGCCGCGCGGAGTTCGGGAAGCCCCCGCATCGGCGGATATTGGCTCGCGGCGCCGGTGAGCAGCTCCGCCGCCTTCGCGACGACATCCTCGGGCCAGCCGAAATCGGGGAAGCCTTGGCCGAGATTGACCGCGCCAAGCTCACGCGCGGCGAGCGACATCCGCTCGAACACCGAGGTCGGGATATCTCGGAATAGCGGGTTCATAGCCGGGCGATCAGCGCCTCTGCTGCGGCCGGCGCACGCACCTTCGCGCCGTTGATCATGAACAGATAGGCGTCGCGGCCGTCCTTCGCCCACCCCGTTGCCTGCCCGGCGAAGCCGTCGAGCGCGGCGGCGGGATAGCCGGTTTTCACTTTCTCCTTGGCATCCTGCAGCCGGGCGTAACGGAACTCGGCGGTGTCCGCGTCGAAACAGGGATGCTCTTTCGAATCCGCGTAGACGATCGCGACACCCGCCTTGCGCGCCATCTCGGCGAAAGCGGGATCAGCGAAACTTTCGTGGCGCGGCTCGAGCGCGTGGCGGAGCGGGACGCCGGCATGGCTTTTGGGCAGCAGCGCAATGAAGGCGCGCATGTCGTCGGGATCGAACTGCTTGGTGCCCATGAACTGCCAGAGGATCGGCCCGAGCTTCGGGCCTAGCTCGGTCAACCCCTGGCCGACGAACTTCTCCACCGCCTCCCCAGCTTCGGCGAGGACGCGGCGGTTGGTGCAGAAGCGGCTCGCCTTGACCGCGAAGCGGAAGCCGTCGGGCACCGCCTCCGCCCATTTGGCAAACGTCTCGGGCTTCTGCAGCCGGTAATAGGTCGCATTGACCTCGGTCGCGGTGAGATGCTCGCCGACATAGTGGAGCTGCTTCGCCTTGGGCCATTTGTCGGGGAAGAAGGTGCCCCGCCAAGGCTCATAGTCCCAGCCGCCGATGCCGACGAAGATGCTGCCGCGCGCCATGCTCCACCCCTAGTCAGCCATCGGGCGCCAAGCTACCCCTTCGCACATGATCCGGAGCGACATTCTTATCGTGGGCGCGGGCCATGGCGGCGCGCAGGCGGCGATCGCGCTGCGCCAAGGCGGATATGACGGCAGCATCACGATCGTCGGCGACGAACCCGAGTTGCCCTACGAGCGGCCACCCCTCTCGAAGGATTATCTCGCCGGCAACAAACCGTTCGAGCGGATGCTGATCCGCCCTCCTGCCTTCTGGGCGGAACGCGCGGTGGAAATCGTCACCGGCGTTGCGGTCGAGGCGGTCGATCCCGCGACGCATGAAGCACGTCTCTCGAACTGTGCAACGATCGGTTACGGCACGATGATCTGGGCAACTGGGGGGCGACCGCGGTCGCTGGTTTGCGGCGGCACGGACCTGGCCGGCATCCACGCCGTGCGCAGCCGCGCCGACGTCGACCGGATGATCGTCGAACTAGCGGAGCCGCGGCGTGTCGCGGTCATAGGCGGCGGCTATATCGGGCTCGAGGCGGCGGCGGTGCTGACCGAGCTCGGCCACCGCGTCGTGCTGCTGGAAGCGATGGACCGCGTTCTGGCGCGCGTCGCGGGGCCGCCGATATCGCGCTTCTACGAAGCCGAGCACCGCGCGCAGGGCGTCGACGTGCGGTTAGGCGTGACGGTGGATTGCATCGAGGGTGCGGAAGACCGCGTGCGGGGCGTCCGGCTCGCCGACGGAACGACGATCGACGCCGACATAGCCATCGTCGGTATCGGCATCGATCCTGCCGTGGGTCCGCTCATGGAGGCGGGCGCGGAATGCTCCAATGGCGTCCACGTTGATGAATATTGCCGGACCAGCCTGCCCCACATCTATGCGATCGGCGACTGTGCGGCGCACGAGAACCGGTTCGCGGGCGCACGCGTCCGTATCGAATCCGTGCAGAACGCCACCGACCAGGCGGCCACCGCAGCCCGCGCGATTCTCGGCATGCCGGAGCCTTACGCCGCCGTGCCCTGGTTCTGGTCCAACCAATATGATCTCAGACTGCAGACGGTGGGGCTTTCCGCCAGGCATGACGATCTCGTCGTCCGCGGAGATCCGGCGGCGCGCAGCTTCGCGGTTATCTATCTGAAAGGAGGCCGGGTGCTCGCGCTGGATTGCGTCAACGCGACCAAGGATTACGTCCAAGGCCGCAAGCTGGTGACCGATGCGATGGCGGTGGACCGAGATCGCCTTGCCGATGCCGCGACGCCGCTCAAGTCGCTGCACGAAGAGATGGTGGCATGATCCGCGCCTTTGCCGCGTTGCTCCTCCTCGGCGGCTGCACGACTATCTCGCGCGACGCGGCGCCGCCCGCGCATCAAGCGGCGGCGTGGGTACAGTTTGACACGACCGGCATTACCGCCTCCGGTGCAGATGGCATGGCGGCGCCCGGTCGCCATCTTACCATCGACGATCCGGTGCGGATCGCGTCCATCTCGAAGCTGGTTGTCGCGCTCGGTGTGATGCGGCTGGTCGAGCAGGGCGTGCTCGATCTCGATGCGGACGTCTCACGCCATCTTGGCTGGGAGTTGCGCAACCCGGCCTTCCCCGACGCACCAGTGACGTTGCGGTACCTGCTCTCGCATACCTCGGGCCTGCGCGACGATGTCGATTATGCGCTACCGCTCGATGTCACGCTGCGGGACGCGATTGCCGATCCCAAGGCGTTCGCTCCCGGCCATCCGCCCGGCGCCTTCTTCAAATATTCCAACCTCGGTTTTCCGGTGATCGCGACGGTGATGGAGCGCGCGACCGGCGAGCGGTTCGACCGGTTGATGGGCCGGCTTGTGATCCGGCCGCTCGGCCTCTCCGCCTGTTTCAACTGGCCGTCTTGTAGCGATGCGACGTTGGCGCGCGCCGTGGTGCTGACCGAGCCCGACGGAACGCCGATCCGCGACGATCTCGGCGGCAGGCAGCCCGCTTGCCCCGTCGTCCCCGCACGCGACGGCAGTTGCGACTGGCAGGCCTATCGCATCGGCACCAACGGCGCGCTCTTCTCGCCGCAGGGGGGCTTGCGCATCTCCGCGCGCGATCTCGCGGCGGTAGGCCGCCTGATCATCAATCGCGGCCGCCACAACGGCGCCGCATTCCTCTCGCCTGCCGGCATCGCGGAGATGACCGGGCCGCAGTGGACGTTCGACGGCAGCAACGGCGACAGCGAAGCGGGTTTCTACTGCGCCTATGGGCTCGGCGTGCAGATCCTCGCCTACTGTCCGCCGCGCGACGACCTGTTCGGCGACGCGCGACCGCACTTGGGCCATGCTGGTGATGCCTATGGTCTGAAATCGGGCCTGTGGATCGATGGGAATCGCGGCGTCGCTTATTTCGCGACCGGAATCGCCGACGACGCGCCGCGCGGCCGTACCGCCTATCGGGCGATCGAGGAGTGGCTGGCGGTCCGCGCAAACCGCTGATTTGCGTGCTTCGCAACGCGTTTCGTGCTAAGTCGAAGCTCCGGGGGCGAGTCTGCAAGGAGACGAGCCATGACCCTCCAGCAAGTGGGTCCCGATCTCGACTATGCGCATGAGCTGATTTCGTCGCGGCGCGTGGAAGGCACGCCGGTTTATGACCGGGGCGGCAAGAAGATCGGCGCTATCCACTCGGTAATGATCGGCAAGACCAACGGCCAGGTCGCATACGCACTGATGTCGTTCGGCGGCTTTCTCGGCATGCGCGAGCATGTCCACCCGATCCCGTGGGACATGCTGCGCTATGACATGGACCATGACGGCTACACCGTCGATCTCGCCGCGGACCAGTTGAAGGATGCGCCGGCGCTGCACCTCGACGAAGCGGATCGCCCGCGCGACCGCGAATATGAGGAGCGGATGTACAATTATTACGACCGCCTGCCCTGGTGGGGCCTCTAGGCTGAGACGAGCCGGTCGGGCGTGATATCGTCGCGCTCGACCGACAGCGCAGCAAGTTCGGCAGGCCATTCGCGGCCGAGGATCAGCGCCTCGGTGGCGAGCGCCATCGCTGGCGCGGTCTGGAGGCCGAAGCCCCCCTGCCCGGCCAGCCAGAAGAAGCCGGGCGCGTCGGGCGCGAAGCCGGCTACGGGCACGCGGTCCGCCGAGAAAGTCCTGAGGCCCGCCCAGCGGTGCTGGATGCGGCGCACCTCCAGCGTCGTCCACTGCTCGGCGCGATGGGCGGCGAGCGCGACGTCATATTCCTCGGGGCTCGCATCCCCGGGAACGTCCTCGATCTCGTCGACCGGCGAGGCCATCAGCTTGCCGCCTTCGGGCAGCATGTAAAATTCGTCGGCCGCGGTCTTCACGAACGGCCAGCCGCGAGCGTCGACGCCTTCGGGCGGATCGACGACGATGATCGTGCGGCGCAGCGGCGTGAGGCCGAGCGGCCGCACACCCGCCATCTCCGCCAAGCCGTCCGCCCATGCACCCGCTGCGTCGATCAGCACCGGCGCGGACCAGCGGTCGCCCTTGCCATCGACCACCTCCCAGTCGCTGCCAGCTTTCCGCACCGAAGCGATGCGGCGCCCTGTCGAAACTTCGCCACCCGCGCCGCGCACCGCCCGCGCATAGCCTTGCAGCAAGGCATCGGAATCGAGCCGAAGACCACCGCGATCGACGACACCCGCCACCGTCGCCTCGCCGCCGAAACGCAGCACCGGGCATAGCGCCCGTATCTCGGCCTCGTCGACGCGCGCGATGGTGTCGGTGAAGCGCGCCATCTCCGCCTCCAGCGCGTCGAGCACCGGCAGCATCGCCTCGTTGGCCACGAACAGCGCCGGCGTCTGCCGTGCGAGCGGCACGTCGGCGAAGCCCTCGGGCGGTGCCTGGAAGACGGCGCGGCTGTAGGATGTCATGCCGCGCACCGGGCGGTTGCCAATGCCGTAATGCGCGAAGGTCGCGCTGCGCCCCGACGAATGATAGCCGACCGCGTCCTCCGCCTCGAGCACGACGACGCGGCCCTGCGCGGCGAGCCGTGCCGCAGCGGAAAGGCCGGCGATGCCGCCGCCGACCACCAGGAATTCGGCCTGTGCCATAGCGCGTGCCTTCTATGGCGTGCGGCCCCGCGGTCAATCCGCTTTCCCGTCCGCCGCTCGTCGAAGCCGGGCCGCGCTTCGTCGAGCGCAGCCGCCCCCAGCCGAAGGATCGGCAGTCGCGGTCGATGCGCGCGGGCGGGAAGGACGGCGCCGTCGTAATCAGGATCCGACGGCAGTGATCGCCTGCCTAAACAGCCCCCGCCGGTCGGTTGCTGCCGTCGCCATACCTCGCAGGAAGGAACCAAAAGATGCTCAAGAACATCGCCCTCGCCGCGATAGCCGCGGCAACGCTGGCCAGCCCGCACATCGGCCATGCCGCGCAGATCGACAGGGAAGCGATCGTCCGTTTCGGCGATCTCAACCTCGCCAGCAGCGCCGGCCAGGCGATGCTCGCCAGCCGGATCAGTGCCGCCGCCAACAAGGTCTGCTATCATTTCGGCACGATCACGCTGCAGCAGTTCATGGAACAGCGCACCTGCCGCGACGAGCTGCGCGATCGTGCGATCGACGCGGTTAACGGCCAGATGGCGTTCAACGATCAGCCCAGCATGTCCGCCGCAGCCAGCCGTTGATCCCCGCTGCTGCGGATACGAGGCGGCGGCGCCCTATCGCCGCCGCCTCATTTTTCAGAGCTGGTCAGCCGCGGGCTGCGATCGCTTTGACGTCGGCGACATAGCTGCGGCCGATCCGCACCTCGCTGCCGTCGGTCAGCCGCGCCGCCCAATGGCCCATCGCGTCGCGGACCAGCCCGGCGATCTTGTCGCGGCGGATGATGACCGAGCGATGGACGCGGATGAAATATGCCGGATCCAGCTCCCCCTCGAGCTTCGCGATCGTCCGATAGATCAGCCAGGAGCGCAGCCCGACGTGGAGGCGCATATAATCGCGCTCCGCCGTCACCTTGTCGATGTCGCCGGCGGCGATGCGGACGAGGCCGTTGTGGTCCGGAACCCAGAACTCCTCGACATAGCGGGTCGGATGCACCCGCTCCGGCTTGCCGTTGTCGAGCTGGAAGCGCGCGCGCTCAAGCGCACGGGCCAGCCGGTCGGTCTCGACCGGCTTCATCAGATAATCCACCGCCGCGACGTCGAAGGCGGCGACCGCGAAATTGTCGAAGGCGGTGATGAAGATGATCGCCGGATCGACGTCGCTCCCAGCCAGCCGCCGCGCGACCTCGATGCCGTCCATCTCGGGCATCGCGATGTCGAGCAGCAGCACGTCGGGCTTCATCGCCGCGGCGATGCGCAGTGCGCCTTCCCCGTCCGCAGCGGTGCCAACCAGGCTCACGCCTTCGCACTTCGCGAGCAGCAGCTGCAGCCGCTCGATCGCCAGCGGCTCGTCATCGACGATGAGGACGCGGAGCGGCTCGCCTGGATCAGGCATCGGCCACCAGCGGCATGATGACATGGACGGTGTATCCGCCTTGCGGATCGCCGCCGTGGAAGCAACCGGCCTGGACGCCGTAACGCGCGATCAGCCGATCGCAGACGTTGCGGAGGCCCACGCCGGTACCCTCGAGCGAGCTCTCCTCCGGCGGCGGCGCATCGCCGTCGTCCCGAACCTTGATGTGGAGCCGCCCCGCCTCTGTGCGCGCGCTGATCGATAGCGTCACCGCCTTGCGCGATTTGGCGACACCATATTTGATCGCATTCTCGACGACAGGCTGCAGGATCAGGATCGGCACGCGCACGGTCTTCAGCTCGTCGGGAATGTCGATCACGACGTTCAGCCGCTCTGGAAAGCGCACCTGCTCGATATCGAGATAGAGGCGCTGCAGTTTGATCTCCTCCTCCAGCGGAACGTCAGCGGTCGGATCGGCGGACAGCGTGGTGCGGAAGAAAGTGGATAGGTTCATGATCATCCGTTCCGCGACGTCCGTGCGCTGCGACAGGATGAGCGAGGAGAGCGAGTTCAGCGTGTTGAACAGGAAGTGCGGATTGATCTGGTAGCGCAGCGCCCGGAGCTGCGCTTCCTGCGCCTCGCGCGCGAAGGCGGCAGCGCGGGTATCGGAGGCGCGGAGCTGCGCCGCATAGCTCATCGCGACGTAGAAGGCGGCCCAGCACGCGAAGAAGAAATACCAGCTCGTCGTGCTGTCGGCGATCATCGTGATCGCGTTCGACCAGTCCGACATCTGCTTTTCCATCCACGCTTCATCGGCGTAGCGAGCCTCGAGCGGGGAATAGAGGTAGAAGGCATAATAGCTGAATGTCGCGAAGATGAAGGAGGCGGGCAGGCACACGAGCCCCGCCACGATCCCCTTCTTGGCGAGGCTGGCCTGCGCCAAGGGCCTAAGGATCAGATAGATGCCGAAGGTGATGATCAGACCGGCCAGCACCACGGCGATGCGGCGCTGAAACATCTCCTCCTGCCCCTCGAACTGCATCAGAGCCGCTCGAGTCGTCACCAGTACGAAGTAGAAGCTCCAGAAGGCGGCCATCGTCTTCAGCGCGAGGCCGAGATCGGGCAGCCGCGCGCTAAGCGACCGGTGCTGGGGAAAATCCATATCGTCTATTAACGTCGGATCGTCCGCAAAGGAGTAAATGCGGGTGTCGTTAGCCGAACCGCGGCCGACGTTGGTCGAAAAAGACCTCGCGGCGAAAAGGCCGAGCCGCTCGTCTTCGCTGGTTTGACCGTCCCGGGCAACGGTGCGCGCGCCGATATTGTCCACCAAGTCGCTCGCCTCCCCGCCCCGCCCATAACCCAACCGTCCGCGTCGCACCAGTCTTGCGGGCGGGGGCTAGAACCGGCGGCGGAACGAAGGAGGCAGACGGCTGTTCTGCATGGCAGCAAGGGGGAGCGATGCGTCTCAAGGTCGATGCTTCATTAAACTATCATTTTCCGGCGCCGGCGGACGTTCTGCTGGCGATCGAGGTCGCGCAGATGCCCGACGAACGGCTGGTCGAGGACAAGCTGCGCGTCCGCACCAAGACGCCGCTGACCCCGGTGCCGGGCCAGCACGGCATCGGCCGGCGCACGTGGACCGCGGGCGAAGGCAGCTTCCTCGCCACCTATTCGGCGACGGTGGACGTCAAGCGCGATCCGCCCGACATCGCGACGCTGAAACGCGTGCCACGGCGCGACCTGCCCGCGCGCGCGATCGATTATCTCTGGCCGAGCCGCTACTGCGAGGTCGAGAAATTGAAGCCGTTCGCGCTCGACACGTTCGGCGCGATCGAGGGCGGCGGCGCGGTCGCGGCGATGGCGGAATGGACCCGCGCGAACCTCCGCTACGAGGCGGGGAGCAGCGACGGCAACACCACGGCCGCCGACACCTTCGCCGACAAGCGCGGCATCTGCCGTGACTTCGCGCATGTAATGATCACGTTCGCGCGGGCCCTCGACATTCCGGCGCGCATGGTCAGCGCTTATGCCTGGAACCTCGAGCCGCAGGATTTCCACGCGGTGGTCGAAGTCTATCTCGACGGCGGCTGGTATCTGGTCGATCCGACCGGCCTTGCTCCGGTCGAAGGCCTCGTCCGCATCTGCGTCGGGCGCGACGCGACCGACATCAGTTTCATGACCATCTTCGGCGAGGCCGAGCTCGTCGAGCAGAGCGTCAACGTCGAACGGATCGATTGACGGGAACGGGCCGTCAGGCGGCTCGTTGCTCGCAAGGACAGGAGAGATGAGATGGACGACAGCAAGAACCCCGCATCACACCCCGATCAGCACGCCGGTCAGGATGAGGCACTCGCCGCGCGGCTGAAAAAGTCGCCCCGCGATCCCGACGCCAAGCTCGACGTCGCGCTCGACGAAACGATGGATGCGTCCGATCCGCCGGCCGGCACGCAGCCCGGCGGACCGCACGTGGATTGATCACAAAACGCAGATTTTAGTGGACAGGCGCCGGGGCAACGCTCCGGCGCCCTTCTTTTACGAGAGCGGAGAATCCCGTCTGTTGCGCCGATGCGACAGTCTTGTGACGCAATGCACAATAATGACCTTTTGCCGGTTGCGAGCACGGCCGCTTTCCGATTCATTCCTGAACGGGGAGCGGGAATCTGATTAAGCGTCGCGAAACCAGTTTGGGCGCATGATCCCCGCAGGGCAAAAGGAGTGGGGTTCATGGGTACGCAGACCAAGCCCGCCGATGGCGCGCTGACATTGGTCGAAATGAAAGAGTTCGCGGGCTTCTCCAAGGGCACGCAGCGTTATATCCGCCGTTCGCTCGATATCGGGCTCGGCCGCCGCGATGCGATCAAGCGCTGGTCGCGCGACGTGGGCGAAGCGGCCAGCATCCGCGCCCAGGCGCGCGTCTATCAGCGGCTCGATCACGTCCGCCATCACATCCCCGACGACAGCGGTATCGACGCGATGGAGCCGATGATGAGCCCGCTCGTCACGATGACCGCCTTCGATCTCGGCCAGGACCGGCTCCCCGATTTCGCAGCCTATCGCTTTCTCTACGAGCGGCTGATCGGCGCTTCGGTGCGGCCGTGGCTTCCCGGCGCGTTCTGCGCCGCCGCCGCGCTGCCGCACCTCCATCCGGAACGGCGCCGCGCGCTGCTCCAGTCGATCAGCGAAGCCGCCGCGACCGCGCCGGGCTGGTCGAACCGAGAGCCGGCCTTCTACCCCGAGTGGGTGGAGAAGGTGGACCTCAGCGTCGCGCACTGACCGATAGCCGCCCTCCCCCGGCCGCGCGCGGCTGCGGGAGGGCGGAGCTTTCCCCGCCACGCCCCGTTACCCCTTCTTCCAATGAGGAGGAGGGATTTCCCAATGACCACCAACACCGGATCGGCCCGTTACGAAGGGCTCGGCAAGGACGGCCGCGGCCATGTCTCGACCGGATCGGGCGCGATCGCCGATCAGCCCTATGGCTTCGGCACGCGCTTCGGCGGCGAGAAGGGCACCAACCCGGAAGAGCTTATCGCCGCAGCGCACGCATCGTGCTTCACGATGGCGCTGAGCTTCGCGCTGGCCAAGGAGGGGCTCACCGACGGCACGCTCGAGACCGAAGCGACGGTGACGCTCGACAAGGACGGCGACGGCTTCAAGGTCACCCGGTCCGATCTCAAGCTGATGGCGAACGTGCCCGGGATCGATGCCGAGCGCTTCGCCGAAGTCGCGACGGACGCCAAGAAGAACTGCCCCATCTCGAAGCTGCTCAACGCCGAGATCACGCTGGATCACGAACTCAGCGGCTGATGTGCCACACCGGCCATCGCCGCCGCGGCACGCCTCGCCGCGACGTCGATCCGGCTCGCACACTGCGGGCACTCTCGTTGTTTTGGGTTCATGCAACCGCTGCAAGAAGGGCGCGTTGTTTCACCCGTGTCACAATTCAAAAGGGAATTCGGTATGCGTAAGATCGTTCTCGCCATTGCGGCGACCAGCCTGGCTCTGCCCGTCGCAATGCCTGCCCCGGCCATGGCCAAGGACGGCTATTACAATGGCAAGACTTGGCGCGGCAAAGACGGCCGCATGCACTGCCGCCGCAAGAATGGCACCACGGGCCTGATCGTCGGCGGCGCCGCTGGTGCGCTCGCCGGCCGCGCGATCGACGGCGGCCAGAACCGCGCCACCGGCACGATCGTCGGTGCCGCTGCCGGCGCGCTGCTCGGCCGAGAAGTCGACAAGAGCCGCGGCTTCAAGTGCCGCTAAGCCGATCGGGAAGCGCTTCGGCGCTTCCCTTTCGACCATAGAAAAAGGCCCGCGCCGAGATAATCGGCGCGGGCCTTTTCTTTGTCGTTCGAGCTTCGGCTTAGCTGGCCGTGCCGCCGCCCGAGGGCTTGCGTGCGGCAGGCTTGCGCGTCGCGCTCTTGCGAGCCGCCGGCTTCTTCGCCGTACTGGTCTTGCGCGCCGTCGCAGACTTCGCGGCGGCCGGCTTGGCCGTCGTCGATTTCTTCGCTGTGGTCGTCCGCTTCTTGGCAGGCGCCTTGCGCGCCGGCTTGGCAGCGGTCGAGCCGGACTTGGCCGTGCGCGCACCGCCGGAGGCCGCGCCGCCGACGACGCCGCCGGTCGTCTGCATCAGACGGCGCACCGCATCGGTTGCGGCCGTCACGATTGCTGCGCCGATCTTGCTGGCATTGTCCGCTGCGGCACCGGCTGCGGCCTCGGCATTGTCGAGCGCGTCGCGGCTCGCGTCGCGGACGTTCTTGCGGACCTTCTGGCTCGATGTGAGCGCGGCAGCCGCGGTCACCAGCCCGGCCGCGAGCATCGATCGCGCTACGGGATTCTGCGCGAGATCCGCCGCCTTCGCGCCGGCATCGCTCAACGCGTCCTTGAACCGTTCCGTGGCGCCCGTCTTCTTGCTGCCGCCACCCGACTTGCCTGCCGAACTTTTCGCCTTCGCCATAACTCGACTCCTGGTCTTTATAACTCAGCCGTAACAGACGTGCGGCCCGCGAAACAGTTCCATTCGCGTACGCCTGGCCTCACAAGAAGAAAGCCGCCCGCATCACTGCGGACGGCTCTCCCGGCCCGTTAAAGGCCGTTATCGCTCAGCGCTGGTCCGGCTGGCCGCGATCCTGCTGACCGCCTTGCTGCTGCTGGCCGTCGCGATCGCGCTGGTCCTGCTGCTGCTGCTGGTCCTGATCCTGGCGTCCGCCCTGACCACCCTGCTGCTGGCCGCCCTGCTGCTGATCGCGCTGGCTGCCATAATCGGACTGCTGCTGTTGGTCCTTGCCGCCCTGCTGATTCTGCTGGCGGTCCTGGCCCTGCTGGTTCTGGTCGTTGTTCACAGTCACTCTCCTCACATCTCCGCTCGTGCCGCACAACCATCGGCGAAGCAGCGTCGTTCCACTTCGCTAGAAGTTTCAGCCGGTTATGCGCCGAAGCGAGTGGCCGGGCGGCTCGTTAGCGGTTCCTTAGCGGGGGACGGGATAGCTTTGCGACGCGATGAGTTATCAGGCGCTCCCTCCGATCCAGCACGGCCCCGCCAATGCGGTGCGGCAGCTTGCGCAGCTCGCGCAGCTCCACGGCCTCGTGCAACGCATCGCCGGGGAAGCGACCGGTACAGCGCAGCCGGACGATGCGCTCGACCGGTCGGCGCGGATCAGCGCCGCTTATGACGACGCGATGCCGGTGGTGCGCAAGCGCTTCGACGCGCTGGCGGCCGAGACCGCGCAATGGGCGGCGAGCGGGGTCGAGGCATTGCTCCAGGGCCGTTCGGATGCGCCCCCGCCCCGCGCCGCCGCCGCACGTCTTGCGGAAGAATTGTCTCAGGTGCGCGGCACGCTGGAATCGCTGCTCGGCTTCTGAGCCATCGCGTCCGGCAGGCTGCGGATATGCAGATCCTGTTGTGCGTAGGGGACGCGGATGCCGTGCGCCTTGAACGAATCCCATAGCCGGTTGAGAATCTCCGACTGGACGTTGCCGACGCCCGCCTCGGGATCCTTGATCCAGGCGAGGATCTCGAACTCGACGCGATAATCGCCGAAGCGCATCAGCCAGACATTGGGCTCGGGGCTCTTGAGCACGCGCTTCGACGCGATCGTCGCCTCGATCATCAGCCGCTGCGCGAGCTTCAGATCGCAATCGAACGCGACCCCGACCGGGATGTGGATGCGCACGTCGCGGCTGGAATGCGACCAATTCTCCACCTCCTGCGTCATCAGATTTTCGTTGGGGATCAGATGCTCCTTGCCGTCGCGCGTGATGATCGAGACGGCACGCACGCCAATCTTGTTAACGTGGCCAAAGCTGTCGCCGACGACAATGACATCGCCCGGTTTGATCGACCGGTCCATCAGCAGGATGATCCCGGCGATCAGGTTGCCGAACGTCTTCTGGAAGCCGAAGCCTACCGCGAGACCGAATGCGCCGGAGAAGATGGCGAGCGCGGTGAGGTCGATCCCGACGAGATCGATGCCGACGAAGAAGGCGACGACGAGAAGCGCGATCCCGGCGAGCTTCTGGGCAAGCAGTTGCTGCGTCGCGTCCAATCCCTGGCTGCGACGGATCGAGTGGTTGATGACCCGCGCCAGCAGCCGGACGACGGCGAACAGCAGGAGGATCGTCACCGAAATCTGGACGAGGCCGAGCAGCGAGAAGCGGCGGCGGCCGACATCGAAGCCGATCCGCTCCAGCGCATCGACGAACGGCGCGAGCCCGCCCGCTGCCTGCGCGACGGCAGCGACGAGCACGACCGCGGCGATCAGCCACGCGCCCCAGCGCGGCAGATGGACGCCGCGCACGAGTTGATAGGCGAGCAGCGACGCGGCGATGCCGAGCGCCAAGCCGAGGAGAATGTCCGCAGCCGGGGGCCAGGCGCCCACCGCCATGACGATCGCGACGAACACCGCCGCGACCGCATAGCGGACGAGCGCGCACATACGATCGGCGATGCCGTCGGCGCGGACGCCCGCGAGCCGTTCCCAGAGCCGCGCGAGCGGAGCGCCGGTTACGCGCGCCGCGAGAATGCCGAGCAGCCAGCCCGCCGCGGCCAGTGACAGCGCGATGCCGAGCGCGACGAGATCGGTCTGGTCGAGCGGCGGCAGCCCCACGGCGTCCGCGACGCCTTGCCAGCCGGTCATGCCGGATAGCGCGCGAGGCCGCGCGCGAGGTCTTCGATCAGGTCGTCGGGATCTTCGAGGCCGATATGGAGGCGCACCAGAGGCCCCTCCGCTTGCCAGGGCGTCGCCGAGCGCAGGCGTTCGGGGTCTGCCGGAACCGCGAGGCTCTCATAGCCGCCCCAGCTATAGCCGATGGCGAAATGCTCGAGCCCGTCGATCAGTGCGGCGCGCGCGGCAGCATCGCCGCCGTTGAGGATGATCGAGAACAGCCCGCTCGACCCCTTGAAGTCGCGCGACCAGAGGGCGTGGCCGGGGCAGTCGGCGAGCGCCGGGTGCAGCACCCGCGCGACCTGGGGCTGATTGGCGAGCCAGTTGGCGACGGTAAGCGCATTGGCCTGATGTCGCTCCATCCGGACGCCCAGCGTACGCAGCCCCCGCGCGCAGGCCGCCGCGTCGTCAGGTCCGACCGCCTGGCCATACATGCGGAAAACCTGGCGCAGCCGATCCCACCAGCGCTCCGACACCGTCACCGATCCCATCATCAGATCGGAATGGCCGCCAATATATTTGGTGCAGGCGAGGATAGAGATATCGACGCCTGCGGCGATCGCCGGGAAGAACAGCGGCGTCGCCCAGGTGTTGTCGATCAGCGTCGCGATGCCGCGTTCGCGCGCGACCGCGACGATCGCGGGCACGTCCTGCACTTCGAAGGTCAGCGAGCCGGGGCTCTCCAGGAAGATCGCGCGCGTCTTGTCGCCGATCAGCGCGGCGATGTCCGCGCCGATCAGCGGATCGTAATAGCGCGTCGTGATGCCGAGCCGCTTCAGCTCGCTGTCGCAGATCGCCCGCGTCGGGCCATAGGCGCTATCGACCATCAGCAGCTCATCGCCGGGCCGTAGCACCGCGAGCAGCGCCATCGCCACCGCCGCGGCGCCGGACGGGAAGAGCCGAGTGCCCACCGCACCGGGCTCCAGCGCGGTCAGCGCCTCGCTCAGCGCCCAGGTCGTCGGCGTGCCGTGGCGTCCGTAATAGAAGGTGCCGTCGGCGGGCGCCGCGGCTTCCATCTCCGCCACGGTATCGAACAGGATGGTCGAGGCGTGCCAGGTCGGCGGGTTGACCGCGGCGCCGATCCATTCGCGCCGCCGCCCGGCCTGCACGATGGTGGTATCGCGGCGCCGGTCGCTACCTTCTCCGCTCACGCGCGCCCCGTCGCCTTGGGCGTCGCCGGATCGGCGCCCCATTCGGACCAGCTGCCGTCATAAACCGCGACATCGTCCTTGCCGAGAAGATGCGCGCCGAAGGCGACCGAACAGGCGGTGATCCCCGATCCGCAGGTCGCGACCATCGGCTTGCCGAGATCGACGCCGGCAGCATTGAATGCCGCCTGCAGCGCATCGCCGCGCTTCCAAGTCCCGTCCGCCGCGAACAGGCTTGCATAGGGCACGTTGCGGCTGCCGGGGATATGCCCCGCTTCCAGCCCCGGCCGCGGCTCCGCTTCCTCGCCGGCGAAGCGCGCAGGCCCGCGCGCATCGACGATTTCATGCTCCGCCGAATGGACGATGCCCGACACAAACGCCTTGTCCGCCACGCGCCGGGAATCGAGCGAGGGCGTGAAATGGCCGTGGCGAACTTGCGGCTTTCCGGCCTCCACCGGCCGCCCCTCCGCCATCCATTTCGCCAGCCCGCCATCGAGGATCGCGACGTAATGCGCGCCGAACGCCTTCAGCATCCACCAGACGCGCGAGGATGTGTGGAGCGGCGAATGGTCGTAGACGACGAAGCGATTGCCGTCGCCGAGGCCGAGCGACTGCATGCGGCTGGCGAACTTCGCATCCCCCGGCAGCATGTGCGGTGCGGGATGATCCGCATCGGAAATATCGTCGATGTCGAAGAAGACCGCGCCGGGAATATGCGCCGCTTCATGTTCCGCCCGCGCATCGCGCCCGGCCGATGGCATGAACCACGTCGCGTCGATCACCTTCAGGTCCGGCGCGTCCAGTTCGGCGGCCAGCCATTCGGTCGATACCAGCGAGTCCATAGAGGCCTTCTCCGTCAGCCGAAGGTGAAGGCGAAAGCCTGGACGCCGGGATCGAGAAACTCAATCTCGAACTCGCGCTCGCCGACCGCGCCTTGCTGGCGGACGAGTTGATAGAGCCGCTGGCCAGTGACGCGGCCGTTGCCCGCCGCATCGACATCGAGCCCCGCATCCGCACCAGGCGCCTTGCCGTCGATGGTAACGCGGAACCGCACCGGACGATCGCTCGCGCCGAGCACCAGATGGAGATCGCGCGCGTGGAAGCGAAAACGGATGCGCCCGCCCGCGGTATCGAGCACCGACGCCTGCTTGTTCACCGTCCAGCGCCCGCCGAGCCCCCATTGGTTGAGCGAGAGCTTCGCGGGAAGCAGATAGGCGTTGCTCTTGTCGTGCGGCATCCCGCCCGGCGACTGGAAATTGGCGGCGCGCACGTAGCCGAGATAGGTCTCGGGCGATCGGAGCGTCGCCCCGGCGGCCGATTCCTCGACCGCCGCCTTGCGCACCGACGCGGCGGCGCCGGGATCGCGCCCCGCCTCGCGCAGGAGCTGGCGGATGACGCGCTCGGACACGTCATATTTGCCCTCGCCGAAATGGTGGTAGCGCACGCGCCCGGCGGCATCGACGAAGTAATGCGCCGGCCAGTAGCGGTTATCGAACGCGCGCCAGATCTTGTAATCATTGTCGATCGCGACCGGATAGGCGATGCCGAGATCGGCCATCGCGCGGCGGACGTTGGCGACGGCCCGCTCGAAGGCGAATTCCGGCGCATGGACGCCGATCACCACCAACCCGGCATCGCGATACCGCTCCGCCCAGGCGCGGACGTAGGGGATCGCGCGGATGCAATTGATGCAGCTATAGGTCCAGAAATCGACCAGCACGACCTTGCCGCGAAGCTGCTCGCGGGTGAGCGGCGGCGAGTTGAGCCATTCGACCGCGCCGTCGATCGACGGCATCGGCCCCTCGACCGGGAGATCGAGCGCGCCGCCCTGCCCTTCCTTCACCTTGGTGCTGCCCGCCATGTCCTTCATGCCGAGCTTGGACGCCAGCCCCTGCTCGATCGCATTGGTCTGCGCGGTCGAGAGCTTGGCGAGATACCCCGTGTCGAGCCCCAGCGCGATCGCCGCGACGCCCGCCAACACGAGCAGCCCAAGCCCGCGGCGCACCCATTCACCCGCTCCAAGCGAGCGTTTCATCGCGCGGAACACCCGTCCGCCGACGAGCAGCGCAAGCGCCAGCGACGTCGCCGCGCCGAGGGCGTAGGCGAGAAGCAGCAGCGAGGTGCTCGCGCTCGCGCCGTTGAGCGCTGCGCCGGTAAGGATAAGGCCGAGGATCGGCCCCGCACACGGCGCCCACAACAGGCCGGTCGCAATGCCGAGCAGGAGCGATGTGCCAATGCGGCCCCGCCCTTCTGCCTCCGCCGCGTCCGCCGAGGCCGAGAGCCGCCCGCCGAGCGCGACCAGCGGCCGCATCGCGCGATCGGCAAGCGCTGGAAACAGCAACGTCAGCCCGAACGCGCCGAGCAGCAGGATCGCGGCCCACCGCCCCCACTGGTTCGCCTGCACGGCCCAACCGCCGCCGACCGCGGCGAGCGTCGCAATCCCTGCGAAGGTGATCGCCATGCCGGCGAGCATCGGGAGGCCGCTCCTGACGAACGACTGGTTGGCGCGCGCGAACACGAACGGGAGGACAGGCAGGATGCACGGGCTGACGATGGTCAGCACGCCGCCCAGATAGGCGAGAAGGATGAGCAGCATTTATTCGGTCTCCCATCCCCTGCCGCCCTAGATACGGGGCGTCAGCGCTGCTGGATGAAACGCCTGACGTCCGCGCTCAGCTTCACCCGGTCCTCGTCGCGCACGTACATCATGTGGCCCGAGCCATAATATTGATATTCGATGCGGTCCTGCGGGATGCCGGTGCGGGTCAGCGCATATTCGGCCGCGAAGAACGGCGTCGCGAAATCATAATAGCCCTGGCCGACGAAGATGCGCAGATCCTTATTCTCGCGCAGCGCGCGGCCGAGATAGGGGGTGAGGTTGAGATAGGCGTTGCTGTCGCGTCCGCCCTCGATCTTCCAGTCCCACGGCTGGACGCTGCCGATGGTGACGTAGGATCGATCGGTCTTCACGCCCAGATCGCCGCGCATGTAGCTGTTGATCGCGGCTGTGTAGCCGCCGTCGATACCGTAGAAGCTGGGATCATTGTCGGGCGTCTCGCCGGCGCTGTCATAATCACGGCCGGTATAACGGCTGTCGAGGCGGCCGACGGTGAGCCCGCGATCGCGTAGCAGCTCCTTGTAGAAGCGCCCCGGCTCGACGCGCAGGTCCGCCTGGTCGAGATAGGTTTCGGAAAGGCCGGTGAAGCGCGAGAGCTCGCGGCGCACCGAGGCGCGCTCGTCGGCGCCGATCCGCTGGCCTTTGAGCAGCGCCGCCGCGTAGGGCCCGATCGCGAATTGCCGCGCCTCCTCGACGAAGCTTTCGACCGAAGCGGCCTGCGCCTTGCCGTGATAAAGCGCGGTCGCCGCCATCGACGGCAGGTTGAGAATCGGGCTCAGCTCGTTCCCCTGCGTGTCCGCGCCGGCTGCGAAATCGAGCACGGTGGAGATGAGGATCACGCCGTTGAGCGACACGTCGTTATAGGCGCCCTCCAGCTCGTTGACGACGGCGGCGGAGCGCGTCGTCCCGTAGCTTTCGCCGCCGAGGAACTTGGGGCTGTTCCACCGGCCATGCTCGTTGAGCCACAGGCGGATGAACTGCGCCACCGACTGCGCATCCTTGGTTACGCCCCAGAAATCCTTGGGATCGGTCTTGCCCAGCGCATGACTGAAGCCGGTGCCGACCGGATCGATGAAGACGATGTCGGTGACGTCGAGCAACGCATCGGGATTGTCGACGATCGGATAGGGCGGCGCGCCGTCGTCGGTGCCGTCCGAGGGTATTGCGACGCGCTTCGGGCCGAACGCGCCCATGTGCAGCCACACCGAACCCGATCCGGGGCCGCCGTTGAACAGGAAGGTGACCGGGCGGCTCGCCGGATCCCTGAGCCCGTCGGCGATATAGGTGGTGGAGAAGATCGCCGCGGTGGGCTTGCCGTCCTTGTCCTTGAGATAAGTCTCGCCGGCGATCGCGCGGTAGGCGATGCTGCGGCCGTTGAAGGTACCGCGATGCTGCGTGACCGATACGTTGGGCTCCGGGATCGGCGCGGCGTCCTTCTCGGCGGGTTTCTTGTCCGCCGCCTCCTGCGCCCAAGCGGGCGCGGCAAGGCAGAGGGCGAGCGAAACGAGCACGCGGCCGAAATTCATGGAGCATCCTTCCCTGTTCGGGAGCGGGGCTAACATGGTGCGAAACGGAGCGGCAAGTGCGGCTTTTGCGGGCATGGCTTCCGGGCCGCGGGCGAACGCGCTAAGCGATGCGGCCATGTCGATCACCCATCTCGGCCAGACGAGCAGCCTCCCCGCCTCGCCCGACGCGGCGACGCTGGACTATGTGCCCAACCCGCGCACCGGCCGCGCTTACCTCGTCCGCTTCACCGCGCCCGAATTCACCTCGCTCTGTCCGGTCACCGGCCAGCCGGATTTCGCGCATATCGTCATCGATTATGCGCCGGGCGAGACAATCGTCGAATCCAAGTCGCTGAAGCTGTTCCTCGGATCGTTCCGCAACCATGCCGGCTTCCACGAGGACGTGACGGTGGGCATCGCCGAGCGGCTGGTGCAGGAGATGGCGCCGCAGTGGCTGCGCATCGGCGGTTATTGGTATCCGCGCGGCGGCATACCGATCGACGTCTTCTGGCAGAGCGGCGAGCCGCCCGTCGGCCTCTGGGTGCCGCCGCAGGACGTGCCGGGATATCGTGGCCGCGGCTGAGCGCATCGCCGTCTTCGGGGCGGGGGCGATCGGCTGCTATGTCGGTGGCGCCTGGGCGGCCGCCGGGCTTCCCGTCACGCTGATCGGCCGCGACCGGATCGGCGCGGACATCGCGGCGCACGGGCTCCGCCTCAGCGATCAGGATGGTTGGAACGCCGACGTGCCCGGCATCGCCTTCTCCAGCGATCCCGCCGCTCTGGCGGATGCCGACATAATCGCGCTCACCGTCAAGGCGACGGGCGTCGAGGAGGCCGCGCGTTCGATCGCGGCCCATGCGCGGCCCGGCACGTCGGTCATCAGCTTCCAGAACGGCGTCAGCAGCCCGGACCGGCTGCGCGCATTGCTGCCGGAGTTCGACATCGTCGCGGGGATGGTGCCCTACAACGTCATTCCGCTCGGCCCCGGCCGCTGGCATCGCGCCAGCTTCGGCGACATCACCGCCACCCGCACGCCGGTCAGCGAGCGTCTCGCCGCCGCGATCGGCGAGCGGCCGGGCCTCATCCGGCTCAACGACGACATGACCGGCATCGCCTGGGGCAAATTGCTGTTCAACCTCAACAATGCGATCAACGCGCTCTCCGGCACCACCATCCGCGACGAGCTGCGTCAGCGCCCGTTCCGCCGGGTGATGGCGGCGACGATGCGCGAGGAACTTGCGATGCTGCGCGCGGCGGGGATCGAGCCGGCAAAGGTCGGCGCAGTGCCGCCCCGGCTGCTCCCGGCCACCATCGACACGCCCGACTGGCTGTTCCACAATCTGTTCCTGCGCATCCAGAAGGTCGACCCCAAAGCGCGCGGATCGATGGCGGCGGACTTCGACGCGGGTCGCACCAGCGAGGTCGATTTCCTCAACGGCGAAGTTGTTGCGCTCGCGGAACGGCTGGGCCGGACCGCGCCAGTCAACGCTGCAATCGTCCGGCTGGTCAAGGATGCCGAGGCGGGCGGCCGGAAAACCTGGACCGGCGCAGATCTCGTCCGTGCCGTCGGCCTTCATTGAATCGTAGCTTCCGAGTGTTACTTACACTATTGTGAGTGACATGACCCGAACCGCCCACCTCCATCCGATCGGCATCGAGCCGGGCGACATCGATTTCATGGGACACGTCAACAATGCCGTGTATCTGAAATGGGTGCAGGAGGCGGTCGTCGGCCACTGGCGCAAGCTCGCGCCGGCGGAAGCAGTGGCGCGCCACCTGTGGGTGGCGCTCCAGCATGAGATCACCTACCGCAAGCCCGCCTTCCTCGACGACGACGTGGTCGCGAAGGTGGTGCTCGAGAAGGTAGAGGGCGCCCGCGCCTTCTACCGGACGATGATCCAGCGCGGCGAGGACGTGCTCGCCGAAGTCAAATCGAGCTGGTGCTGCGTCGATGCAGGAACGCTCCGCCCGACGCGCATCGCCCGCGATATCGCGGCGCATTTCTTCAAATAGTGCCGCGGCTTCAGAAGCTGCGCTTGAACTCTTCGAACTTGCCGTTGCGCCCCTTGGGGATCTGTTCGTCGAAATAGGTGAAGCGGATCGCGAAGTCGTGGCCGAGGTAGAGGCGGATAACGCCGCGTAGCGCTTCCTCTTCCTCCATAGTCAGAGGCCGTTCGACCACCAGCCGCGCCTCGACGCTCTCCAGCGATTCCTGGATATATTGATATTGGATCACCGGCGCGAATTCGCGCAGCCGCTTGTTGGCGGTAAGCGGCCAATAGCTCCGCCCGTCGGGCAGCAGGATCATGTTGCGCGTGCGGCCGAGGATGCGTTTCAGCGTCGGGAGGCCCCGCCCGCAGCGGCAGCGCCCGCCGACTTCGGCATGGTCGCCGATCGCATAGCGGATGATCGGCGTCGCGTGATTGTGGAGGTCGGTAACGACGACCCGCCCCACCTCGCCCTCGCGGCACGGGCGTCCGGCGTCGTCGATCACCTCGATCAGCAGCGTCTCGGCCATGACGTGATATTGCCCGCCTTCAGGACATTCGATCGCGAGATAGCCGGCTTCCTCGGAGGAATAGCAGTCGCGTACGCTCGCCCCCAGGCTTGCCTCGGCGCGGCGGCGGACCTCGGGCGGCAGCGTCTCGGCGATAGTGCGGACGCGCTTGAGGCTCGGCAGCGCGAGATCGCCCGCCTCTATCCGATCGAGCAGCGCGGCGAGGTTGGTCGGATAAACTATAAGCGTATCGGGGCGAAACGCGGCCAGATCGGCCGCTTGCGCCGCGATGTCGACGCCGTTGTCGATGCGCAGCGCCGGCCCGGTCTCGAAGAAGGCGGTGAACGGGCTGCCCCACGTGGCCGAAGGCCCGGGATCGGGCATCAGCGCACGCGCGGCGGCGAGGCGTCCGGTAAAATCGCGCTCGTGCCAGAGATGATAGCGGATGGTCATCGCCGCCCAGAAGAGCTGCGTCACCGCGGTCTTGGCGACCTTCACCGGCTCGCCGGTCGATCCTGATGTCTGGACGAACTGGATGGGCTGGTGCCCGGCCGGAAGCGCGCCCTCTTCCAGCGTGCCAGGATCGGCCTGCAGCGTCCGCCGCTCGAGCAGCGGCAGCGCAGCGAAATTGTCCGCGAGCGTATCGGCGGTAAGGCCGCCACCTTTCAGACGTGCCGCGAAGTGCGGCGAACGATCGACATAATGACGCGCAAGCAGCGTCAACTGGCGCCGCTGGCCCTCGGCGATCGCCTCGGGGCTGAGCCATTGCGTCGCGTCGAGCTCGCGGATCAGCGCGGCGAGCGAGCCCAGCCGGCTGCTATGGAGCGGCGGCCAGGCATTGCCCGGCACGTCGCCGCGCAGCGCCGCGAGCGCCGGGTGCGGCGCGCTCACCGGCCGCGCAGCAGCCCGCCGAGGATCCCGCGCAGCAGCGATCCCGCGACCTTGTTTGCCACCTGCCGCTGCATCGTGCGGCTGACCTGGCGGACCATATCCTCCGCAAGCGAGGGATTGGCCTTGCGCTCGCGCTCCGCCTTGGCAGCCGCGCGCTCGGCGTCCTTGCGCGCTTTTTCCTCTTCCTTGGCGCGGAGTGCCGCCGCCTTCGCTTCGGCCTCGGCGAGCTTGGCCGCGCTCGCGGCCGCGGCGGTCTCGGCGGTGCGCAGCGCCAGTATCTCCTCGGCGCTCTCGCGATTGACCGCAGTGTCATATTTGCCGTCGAACGGCGACAGCGACTGGATGATCGCCCGTTCCTTGGCGGTGAGCGGGCCGAGCCGCGAGCGCGGCGGCGCGATCAGCGTGCGGTCGACCGGCGACGGCGCGCCATCCTCCTGCAACAGCGACACCAGCGCCTCGCCGACGCGCAGCTCGGTAATCGCGCTCGCGACATCGATCGCCGGGTTGGGCCGGAAGGTTTCCGCCGCCGATGCGACCGCCCGCTGATCACGCGGCGTGAAAGCGCGCAGCGCATGTTGGACCCGGTTGCCGAGTTGACCCGCGACCGTATCGGGAATGTCGATCGGATTCTGCGTCACGAAGTAAACGCCGACACCCTTCGATCGGATGAGCCGGACGACCTGCTCGATCTTCTCCTTTAGCGCGGGCGGCGCGTCGTCGAACAGCAGATGCGCCTCGTCGAAGAAGAAGACGAGCGTCGGCTTGTCGGGATCGCCGACCTCGGGAAGCTGCTCGAACAGCTCGGACATCAGCCAGAGCAGGAAGGTAGCGTAGAGCTTGGGGCTCGCCATCAATTTGTCGGTGGCGAGGATGCTGATGACGCCGCGACCCTGATCGTCGGTGGTGAGCAGATCGGGGATCGCCAGCGCGGGCTCGCCGAAGAAGCCCTTACCGCCCTGCGATTCGAGCTGGAGCAGCGCCCGCTGGATCGCGCCGACGCTGGCGCGGGTGACGTTGCCGTAGCGCGCCTGCAGCTCCGGCGCCTTCTCCGCGCAATAGGCGAGCAGGGACTGGAGGTCGGCGAGATCGAGGAGGAGCAGCCCTTCCTCGTCCGCCAGCCGGAATGCGATGGCGAGCACGCCCTCCTGCGTTTCGTTGAGCCCCATCAGCCGCGCGAGCAGCAGCGGACCCATTTCGGAAATCGTCGCGCGGACAGGGTGGCCCTGCTCACCGAACAGATCCCAGAAGACCACCGGATTGTCGGCATAGGCATAGCCTTCGAGGTCGATGTCGGCGGCGCGGCCGGTCATCGCGCCATGCGACTTGTCGGTCGGCGATCCGGCCATCGCGAGGCCGGCGAGATCGCCCTTCACGTCGGCGACGAACACCGGGACGCCGTGCGCCGAAAAGCTCTCGGCCAGGCCCTGGAGCGTCACCGTCTTGCCGGTGCCGGTCGCACCGGCGATCAGGCCGTGCCGGTTGGCGCGGCGGAGGACGAGATTCTGCGGCCCGCCCTCGCCCTTGCCGATGTAGATCACGCCCTCGTCCATGGCCGTCTCCCGCCCGTCTCTGGCGGCAGACATAGACGCTTAGCGGCGCAGGGCCAACGCTGCTGGTGGGTCTTGGCGATCGCTGATCGGCGGGGACGGGCCGTATGGCCCGCCCCCGCCCGATAGATCAGCGCTTGGTCAGCTTGATGCCGACGTAAAGCGGCTGGTTGTTGCCCCGCTGGAGCAACAGCAGCGCGGACTCGCGGTTGGACGAGCGCGCCGCGTTAACCGCGGCGACCGCCTCTTCCGGCGTCCGTGTCGGGCGCCGGTCGATCGAAAGGATGATGTCGCCGACCCGGACGCCCTGCGCGCCCGCATCGCTCGACGCATCGACTGCGGCAACGACCACGCCCTTCAGGTTGACGTCGCGGAGCCTCAGCGACCGCGCGATCTCCGGCGTAAGCGTCTGGACGGTAACGCCCAGGCTCTCGCGCGCGGATTTCTGGCTGCTGCTCTGCTCCTCGGCCGGCGGCTCGCTCACTTCCTGCTCGTCCTCGACGCCGGCGATCTTCGCCAGTTCCTCGTCGCTCGGCCGTTCGGCGACCTGCAGCGTCACGCGCTGGCGATTGCCGTTGCGGACGAGATCGATCGGCACACGCGAGCCGACCGGCTGCTGCGCGACCAGCCACGACAGCGACTGATCGGGCGTCACTTCCTTGCCGTTGACCGCGACCACTACGTCACCCTGCTGGATGCCGGCGCGCGCCGCGGGTCCGCCTGCGGTGACGCTGCGGATCAGCTCGCCACGGTTCTTGGGAATGCCCAGCGCCGCCGCGACGCCCTCGTCGAGCTGCTGGAGGCTGACGCCGATATAGCCGCGCTTCACCGACTCACCGCGGCGCAGCGCCTCGATCACCGGCCGTGCCTGCTCGGCGGGGATGGCGAAGCCGATGCCGACGTTGCCACCGGTCGGCGAGATCAGCGCGGTGTTGATGCCGATGACGTTGCCGGCGATGTCGAACATCGGGCCGCCCGAGTTGCCGGTGTTGATCGACGCATCGGTCTGGATGTAGCGATCATAGGCGCCGGCGCCGATGTTACGGTGGAGCGCCGAGACGATGCCCGCGGTGACGGTGCCGCCGAGACCGAACGGATTGCCGATCGCCACCACCCAGTCGCCGACACGGGTGCGCGTCGAATCGCCGAAGCGGACGAAAGGCAGCCCTTCTTCGTCGATCTTGAGCAGCGCCAGATCGGACGCCGTATCGCGCCCGATCAACCGCGCGCGGAACTCGCGGCGATCGGACAGCGTGACGGTGATCTCGTCAACCGTGGCACCCGTCCGCGCCGGGGCGATGACGTGGTTGTTGGTGACGACATAGCCGTCCTCGGAGATGATGAAGCCCGAGCCGAGCGACCCGCCGCGCTGGGTGACGGTATTGTCGTTACCCTGGCCTTGGCCTTGGCCGCCTTCGGGTACCGGCGCGCCGAAGCGGCGGAAGAATTCCTCGAAGCCCGGGGGGAAGTTGCGCTGGCGGCTGACCTGGATGCTCTGCCGGGTCGAGATGTTGACCACCGCCGGCGCGAGCCGGTCGGCAAGATCGGCGAAGCTCATCGGCGCGCCGGCGCGGGGCGCGGCAGGGGCGATGGCGCCCGGCTCGTTCTGCGCGGTCTGCGCTCCGACGGGACCGATGGTCAGCGTCGCGGCGGCGCCCCCCAGCAGCATCGCAGCAGTGATGCCATAGACGTAACGCACGATAAGGATCCTCCTTGCCAATCTTCAGCAACCCCGCCTTTCACGCCAGGTGGCGTGACGGCGCGGAAGCTATGGAGCGCGGCTGAACGGCTGTTGAACGATGACAGACGTAATCAGTTTGTGCGCCCCTGGAATTCACGCAGATAGCGGTTGTCGGGCGAAAGGATGATGTTCGTCCGCCCCGCATTCTGGCCGTTTTCGTCGAGGAACGTGGTCTGATAGGACTGCATCGCCCGGTAGAAGTCATAGAATTGCGGATCCTTGCCGAACGCCTCGGCATAGACGTTCGCGGCTTCCGCATCGGCTTCGGCGCGGATGATCTGCGCCTGCTTCAGCCCCTGCGCGCGGATCGAGCGCGCTTCCTGCTCACGCGCCGTCCGCATCCGCTGGAACGCGGAATCGAGCGGCGTGCCTTCGGGAAGGTCGGCGCGCTTGATGCGGACGTCGACCACTTCGGCGCCGTACTGCCGCGCGACCCGGTTCAGCGCGGTCTGGATGTTGTCCATCACCTGCCCGCGCTCGGGGCTGAGCAGCGCCGCGAACGGACGCCGGCCGAGCTCGTTCCTAAGCGCCGAGCCCAGGATCGGCCGGAGCGCATCGCTCACCCGCTCTTCCGTGCCCGCCGCGATATACATGCGCAGCGGATCGACCACGCGGTAGCGCGCGAAGGCATCGACCTGCAGGCGGAGCTGATCGGTCGACAGCACCTGCTGGCGGTCCATGTCCACGCTCTGGATGCGCTTGTCGATCCAGACCAGCCGGTCGATGAACGGCACGCGTGCGATGAGACCCGCGCCGGAGCGGCCGAAGGTCTCGCCATCCTTGTAGCGGTTCACGATCGCCTGCGGCTCGCCGAAGCGCACGACAACCGCCTGCTTCGTCTCCGGCACGATCGCGAAGGTCGAGCCGATGATGACGAGCAGGATGATCGCCAGGAAGGCGAGCGCAATGGGGTTGCGGCCGAGGCGCCCGATCATTGGCCTGCCTCCGGCTGGGCCTGGCGCTGCTGCTGGCGGCGCTGGACTTCGGGAAGCGCGAGGTAGGGCGTCACGCCCGGCGCCTCGACGATGGTCTTGTCGACGTTCTTCAGGACCTTCTCCATCGTCTCGTAATACATGCGGCGACGGGTGACTTCGGGCGCGAGGCGATATTCCTCATACACCTTGTCGAACGCCGCCGATTCACCCTGCGCCTGCGCGGTGAGCTGCAGCGCATAGGCGCGAGCCTGGTTCATATAGGATTGCGCCTCCTGCTGCGCCGCCGACACTTCCTTGAAGGCGTCGTTGACCGCCGCGGGCGGATCGGACTGCTTGATCGCGATGCCCTGGATCACGATGCCGGCGCGATATTCGTTGAGCAATTGCTGCGCGACCTGCTCGGCTCGTTGCTCGAGCTCGCCACGGCCAGAGCCGATCGCATCCTCCAGCGTCGCGCTCGCGACCACCGCGCGCATCGCGCTCTCGGCGACTTCGCGGATCGTATTCTCGGGATTGGCGATCTGGAACAGGTAAAGCTGCGGATCGCGAATGTTCCAACGAACCGAATAGGCGAGATCAATGATGTTCTGATCGCCGGTCAGGATCAGATTCTCGCTCCCCGACTGGTCGGGGATATCGATCGTGCGGATTTCCTCGACATCGACCTTCTGCACCGCGTCGATCGGCGCCGGCAGCGTCAGGCCGATACCCGGCCCCAGCGTTCCGGCATATTCGCCGAAGCGCGTAATGACGCCGCGTTCCTGCGGTCCGATGCGGTGGACGCTGGTGAAGACCAGCCACATCGCGAGGAAGATGGCGAGTCCGTAGAGCCAATAGGGCTTGCCGTCGCCCCCGGGAATGCCGCCGCCGAAGCGCTGGCGGCTCTTCTTCAGGAAATCGTCGAGCGAGGTGACGTTGCCGAGGCCGCCGCCGCCGGGCTTGCGCCGCCGGGGTGGCTGGCTCCACGGATTGCGCGGCCCGCCGCCGCTTCCGCCGCCACCCGATCCGCCGCCGGAACCGCCATCGCCGCCACCCGGTCCCCATGGTCCGTTACGGTTGTCGTTGAAGAGCGCGCCGATGCGTCCGCCCAACCCAAGGAATCTCGTCATAGGCTTTTTATAGGAAGCGTTCCGCTGGAAGAGAAGCGCAGCGCCGAAAAAGGCTGGCAACGGGCGCAGAACATCCTATCGACTGCGCGCGATGACAGAGGAAATCCAGCCGCTTCTCGCCGCGCTCGGCCGCATCCCCGATCCCAAGGGCGGCGACATCGCCTCCTCCGGCCGCGTCCAGGCGCCGCGCGTCAAGGAGGGCGTGGCGAGCCTGATCGTCGACGTGACCGGGCTTTCCGCCGACACCCGCGCGAGCCTTGAACGGGCGATCCGTGCCGCCGTCGTCGGCGTGCCGGGCGTCCGCGACCTGCGCATCGCGATGACTGCCGACAAGGTGCAACGGACGATCGTCGCGATCGGCAGCGGCAAAGGCGGCGTCGGCAAATCCACGCTTTCCGCCAACCTCGCCGTCGCGCTGGCGCGGAGCGGGAAGAAGGTCGGGCTGCTCGACGCCGACATCTATGGCCCTTCGCAGCCGCGCATCATGGGCAATGAGAGCCGGCCCGAGCTCGCCGACAAGCAGATCGTGCCGGTCGAAGCCTATGGTGTGAAGATGCTGTCGATCGGATCACTGGTCGAGGCGGGCAGTGCGCTTGCCTGGCGCGGGCCGATGGCGGCGACCGCGCTCGGCCAATTGGCGGACGGCGATTGGGGCGAGACCGAGCTGCTCGTGGTCGATCTGCCGCCCGGCACCGGCGATATCCAGATGTCGCTGATCCAGAAGTGGAAGCCCGCGGGCGCGGTGATCGTCTCCACCCCGCAGGATCTGGCGCTGATCGACGCCACCCGTGCGATCGATCTGTTTCGCAAGATGGACGTGCCGGTGCTCGGCCTCGTCGAGAATATGGCGGGCTATGTCTGCCCGCATTGCGGCGAGGAATCCGATCCGTTCGGCCAAGGCGGCGCGGAGGCGGCGGCGCGGGTGATGCAGATACCCTTCCTCGGCCGCGTTCCCCTCACCCTCTCGATCCGCCAGCAATCGGACGCGGGACGTCCGCCGGCTTCTGGGGAAGGTGCCGAATCTGAGATTTTCGCGCGGATCGCCGCCCGGCTCGTCGAGGAATTGAACCGGGAGACGGGTTGAACATTCTTCCCTTCGAGCCCGCGTCATAGTCATTCCCGCGAAAGCGGGAACCCAGTCGCGCCGCCGTTTGGATCCCCGCTTTCGCGGGGATGACATAAGTGGGACCGCAGCTAGAACGGGAGACCGACGTGCCCCTCACCAGCGACGACGACATCCGCGACCTGCTCGCGAACACCCGCACCATCGCGCTGATCGGCGCGTCCGACCGCCCCGACCGTCCGAGCTACGGCGTGATGCGCTTCCTGCAAGGCCACGGCTATCGCGTGATCCCGGTCAACCCGCAGATCACCGGCGAGCATGTCCATGGCGAGTATGTCTGGCGCGACCTATCCCAGATCGGCGAACCGATCGACATGGTAGACATCTTCCGCCGCCCGCAGGCGGCCGGCGAAGCGGTCGACGAAGCGATCGCCGCCGGCGCCAAATCGGTGTGGATGCAGATCGGCGTCGTCAACGAGGAAGCCGCAGCGCGCGCCGAAGCGGCCGGGCTGAGGGTCGTGATGGACCGTTGCCCGAAGCTCGAAATCCCCCGCCTCAGCGTGCCGCGCATTTCCTGATCGGATCATTGCCGCTAGGGACCGTCTTCACAAAGGAGACTGCCCCGCCATGAAGACCCGCGCCGCCATCGCCGTCGCCCCCAACAAGCCGCTCGAAATCCACGAGGTCGATCTGGAGGGACCCAAGGCGGGCGAAGTGCTGGTCGAGATCATGGCGACGGGCATCTGCCACACCGATGCCTATACGCTGGAAGGCAAGGACAGCGAAGGCATCTTCCCCTCGATCCTCGGCCACGAGGGCGCAGGCGTCGTCCGCGAGGTTGGCGCGGGCGTCACCTCGGTCGCGGTCGGCGATCACGTCATTCCGCTCTACACGCCGGAATGCCGCCAGTGTAAATCCTGCCTCTCGCAGAAGACCAACCTCTGCACCTCGATCCGCGCGACGCAGGGCAAGGGTGTGATGCCGGACGGCACCAGCCGCTTCAAACTCGGCGACGAGACCATCTACCATTACATGGGCTGCTCGACCTTCTCGAACTTCACCGTCATGCCCGAGATCGCGCTGGCAAAGGTCCGCCCCGACGCTCCGTTCGACAAGATCTGCTACATCGGCTGCGGCGTCACCACCGGCGTCGGCGCGGTGATCTGGACGGCGGGCGTCGAGCCGGGCGCCAATGTCGTGGTGTTTGGACTCGGCGGCATCGGCCTCAACGTCATCCAGGGCGCCCGAATGGTCGGCGCGGACAAGATCGTCGGCATCGACGTCAATCCCGCCAAGCGCGCCATGGCCGAGGCCTTCGGCATGACCCATTTCATCAACCCACGCGACGTGGGCGAGGACAAGCTCGTCCAGACGATCCTTGACGTTACCGACGGCGGCGCCGACTACAGCTTCGATTGCACCGGCAATACCGATGTGATGCGCGCGGCGCTGGAATGCTGCCACCGCGGCTGGGGCGTCTCCACGATCATCGGCGTTGCCGAGGCGGGCAAGGAGATCGCCACCCGCCCCTTCCAGCTCGTCACCGGCCGGGTGTGGAAAGGATCGGCGTTCGGCGGCGCGCGCGGCCGCACCGACGTGCCGCGCATCGTCGACTGGTATATGGACGGCAAGATCGAGATCGACCCGCTCATCACCCACACGATGCCGCTGGAGGATATCAACAGCGCGTTCGATCTGATGCACGCGGGCACCAGCATCCGCAGCGTGGTCGTCTATTGATGGACAAGGTTAACCTTGCCGAAAAGCTCGATAGCTTTGCCGAGCATTGGTCGCCGCGCACGGTCGCGCAATATAACGGCAACGACATCATGGTCGTCCGCGTCCAGGGCGAGTTTCACTGGCACAACCACCCTGATACCGATGATTTCTTTCTAGTGCTGGACGGCGAACTGGACATCGAACTCCGCGACCGCGTTGTCACACTTGGCCCGGGCGAACTGTTCGTCGTACCCTCGGGAACCGAGCACCGCCCGGTCGCGCGACGGGGCGAGGTTAAGATGCTGCTGATCGAGCCGAGCGGCACACCAAATACCGGCGATCCGGCAACTGCGGCGCCGCATATCTGCATCTGAAAACAGTAGTAAGGGAGGAAGCCCATGTATTCGCACATGATGATCGGCAGCAACGATCTCGACCGGTCCCGCCGCTTCTACGACGCGCTGTTCGGCGCGATGGGCGCCAAGCCCGTGATGACCGACGAGAAGGGCCGGCTGATGTATCTCCACAACCGCAGCACCTTCATGGTCGCGAAGCCGCTCGACGGGAAGGACGCGACCGTCTCCAACGGCGCCACGATCGGCTTCACGATGGACAGCCCGGAGGCGGTGCATCGCTGGCATGACGCCGGCGTCGCGGCGGGCGGCACATCGATCGAGGATCCGCCCGGCGTCCGTTCGGGCAGCTTCGGCCAACTCTATCTCGCCTATCTGCGCGATCCCGACGGCAACAAGTTGTGCGCGCTCCATCGCGTGCCGAAGGACAAGCCGGCCGAATAGAAGGCCTCTTCCCCGGAACCCGGTGCCGCGCGTTCCGTTGACCGCGGCAATGGCGCAGTTCGCGCATACGGCTATTGGAAGTGACACGCATGAAAGGCATTTTGCTTTGGCTGATCGGCATCCCGATCCCCATCATCATCCTGTTGTATCTCTTCGTATTCCGTTGACGCGCGGCCGGCACCGCGCCGGGAGCCATCATGACCATCGAGACGATTTCCGAAGCCAGGGCGCACGGCGGCACGCAGGGCGTCTATCGCCACAATTCCGCGGCGACCGGGACGCCGATGACCTTCTCGCTCTATCTGCCGCCGCAGGCCGAGCATGGACCGGTGCCTTTGGTCTGGTATCTCTCCGGCCTCACCTGCACTCACGCCAACGTGACGGATAAAGGCGAGTATCGCGCCGCCTGTGCCGAACTTGGCCTCGCCTTCATCGCCCCCGACACCAGCCCGCGCGGCGATGATGTGCCGGATGATCCGGACGGCGCGTGGGATTTCGGCTTGGGCGCGGGCTTCTACGTCGATGCCACGCAGGCCCCGTTCGATCGCAATTACCGCATGTGGAGCTACGTCACCGAGGAGCTGCCGGCGCTGATCGCCAAGCGCTTCCCGGTCGATATGGCGCGGCAAGCGATCACCGGCCATTCGATGGGCGGACATGGTGCGCTGACCGTGGCGCTTCGTCATCCCGATCGCTTCAAGTCAGTCTCCGCCTTCGCCCCCATCGTCGCGCCGGGGCAGGTGCCGTGGGGCGAGAAGGCGCTGGGCGGCTATCTCGGCACCGACCGCGCCGCTTGGCGCCGCCACGATGCGGCGGCGCTCATCGAGGATGGCGCGCGGCTGCCCGAACTGCTCGTCGATCAGGGCGATGCCGACAATTTCCTGAAGGAACAGCTTCGGCCCGAACTGCTGAGAGCGGCGTGCGATGCAGCGGGCATTCCGCTCACGCTCAGGATGCAGCCGGGCTACGACCACAGCTATTATTTCATCGCGACCTTCATGGCCGATCACCTGCGCTGGCACGCCGAGCGGCTGCGCTGATCTGAGGGGCTATCGGACGGGTCACCCGCCGAGCGCGCGGAAACGGGTCCGTTGCAACCCATTATCGGGGTGGAAAATGGTGGGCGTGGCAAGGATTGAACTTGCGACCCCTGCGATGTCAACACAGTGCTCTACCACTGAGCTACACGCCCACTCGGGCGGCTCTCTAGCCGGGGCGGCTGGCGCGCGCAACCGGCTTTTGGCGCCTTAAAGACGGCTGTGTTGATCCTCGGTCTGGAACAGCCGGTCGACCTCGCCAACGAGATCCTTAAGGTGGAAGGGCTTGGACAGCACCTTGGCGTTGGGCGCCGCCGCGCCCGCCCGCAACGCCACGGCGGCGAAGCCGGTGATGAACATCACGCGGATCGCCGGCTGGATCACCGCCGCCTTCTGGGCAAGCTCGATCCCGTCCATCTCCGGCATCACGATATCGGTGAGCAGCAGATCGAACGCCTCACGCTCCAGAAGTGGCAGCGCGGCGGTGCCGCGATCGACGATGGTGATATGATAGCCGGACCGTTCCAGCGCCCGCGCCAGATAGGCGCGCATCGATTCGTCGTCTTCGGCCAGCAGGATCTTTATCATCGTTTCTCAACGCTCTCGAAGGCGTCCGGTGCCTCGTCCGCCGCGCCTTTCGATATGAACCAGCCGCCCGCCATTTGCCAGCGGCGGTTCGCCGCCGCCCCGCTTCGGCACGATTGCGCGGCGATGATGACCGGCATAGGAAAGACGCCGTGACGGCCGATCCCGACGACGCCCTGCCCTTCCACCGCATCGGCCCTGATCGGCCGGTTTCTCCCGTCGTTCTCTCGGTCCCCCACGCAGGCCGCAACTATTCCGAAGCGCTGCTCGCCAGCGCGCGCGTGCCGCTCGCGACGCTGGCTGCGCTCGAGGATCCGCTGGTCGACCGGCTGGCCTGGCGGGCGCAGGCTGACGGCGCGGTGGCGATCGTCGCCCGCGCGCCCCGTGCCGAGATCGATCTCAACCGCGACGAGCGCGAGGTCGATCCGGCGATGATCGTGCCGCCGCCGCCCGGTCACACATTGCTCGCCTCGGCACGCATCCGCGGCGGGCTTGGCCTCGTTCCCGCGCGGCTCGGCGGCGCGACGCTCTGGAACGCGCGCTTGTCTGCCAGTGAACTCGTCCGCCGGATCGAGACGATCCACCGCCCCTATCACGCCGCTATCGCCGGTGCGCTAGAGGCGGCGCGGCGTCGTTTCGGCGTCGCGGTGCTGATCGACTGCCATTCGATGCCGCCGCGCCGCCGCGACGATCCCGACCGCGCCGATATCGTATTGGGTGATCGCCACGGCACGAGCAGCGGCCCTGCCTATGTCGCGGCAGCCTCCGCCCAAGTGCGGCGCGCGGGCTACAGCGTCTCGCGCAATGCGCCTTATGCCGGCGGGCATATCACCGGCCGCCACGGGCGCCCGTCCGCGGATATCCACGCCTTCCAGGTCGAGATTGATCGCAGCCTCTATCTCGATGCGGCATCGCGCGAGCCGGGGCCGGGTTTCGACCGCATCGCGCAATTGCTGGGCGACATCGCGGCGGCTGTGGTCGCTCAGGCCATCGCCGACGGCGCGCTGCCGGAAGCCGCCGAATAAGCCCAAAAAGAAGCCGCCCCGTGGATATCCACGGAGCGGCCAAGGTTCAGGGAGGAACGCCCTCGAAGGGACGTAACGCGCCGAGTAAAGGGGGGAACCCGGCGGCGTCATCCTCAAGATAGGAAGGGCTTTTCTCAGTTCAAGACGGTCTCGGCCTCGTCGTTGATGACCGGGCGGACGACCTTTTCGAGACCCATCTGCTTGCCGAAAATCTCGCGGATCTGGCCGAGCGAGAAGAGGTGCGCCATCACCAGCGGCAGCAGGCCCTTCTGGTTCATCTTGCGCAGCTCGTCGCCGCGCAGATCGCGGACCTTTTCTTCCGAGACCATCTGGAAACCACGGTAAATGAACGGCTCCGGGGATCCGGTGGGCTGGATAGTTACCTCGCCATCGATCAGCAGGCCCGATTCGACCAGATCTTCCATGAAGGCGTTGGTGCGCTGCGCGGAGGTTTCGAACTCCTCGCAGAACTTCAGCACCGTATCGGTCGCCATGCTCGGCTTGCCGTCCTCGAACAGCGGCAGCCCCTCGTCATACGGGCCGACCAGGCCGCTTTCCGGATCGAAGCAGAGCGACAGCTCGTCGACGTCCGGGCGGAGCTTGGCGAGCATGAACGGATAGCGGCGGACATAGGCCGGAACGTAAATGTCCTGCTGCTTGAGGCGGCCGTCCTCGTCGACGAACACGTTGACGCCGTCGTTGAGACCCATCAGCACGATCGGCACAGGATTCTCACCGGCCGAAAAGACGATCGGGTAGAAGCGCTGCGCGGTGACGAACTCGTCGACCGTGATCGGAATGGCATGCGCATTCGTCAGGAACGGCGCCGTATCCGCAGCGCGGGTGCGGTAGTTCGCGTGGACCTGGCTGGAAAGGGGCTCGAGGCCCTTGTAGAAAAGCGGCAGTCTCGGCGGTTCGCTCGCCATGATCGTCTCCATGAGGAAGTGAGATAAGGCCCGGCGCGGGCCGAATTTCGTGCCTTGCTCCTCTATGGGTGAAGGCCGCTTTAGGCAAGGCTCCCTGCGCCGGGCGCCGGCGCGGGCGGGACGAGCTTGCCCGGGTTCATGATGCCGTGCGGATCGAGCGCCGCCTTGATCGCGCGCTGCGCCGCCAGCCGCGCCGGATCGGTAAGCCGCGCAAGCTCCGCCAGGCGCATCTGGCCGATGCCATGCTCGGCCGAGATCGATCCGCCCGCCGCTACTACGAGGTCATGGGCGTAGGAGGTGACGCGGGTGCCCTCGCTTTCTTGCCATTCCGGCCCCGCGCCCAAGGGCGCGCCGACGTTGAAATGGACGTTACCGTCGCCAAGATGTCCGAAGGCGATGACCCGCGTGCCGGGGAAGGCGCTTTCGACCGCGGCGCTGCCTTCACGCATGAAGCGCGGCATCGCCGCGACCTCGACCGAGATATCGTGCTTGGCTGCGGGACCGGCCTGCTTTTCCGCCTCGGAAATGCTGTCGCGCAACCGCCAGAAATTCTCAGCCTGCCGCTCGTTCGCCGCGATCACCGCGTCCGCGGCCAGCCCAGTGCCCAGCGCGCTGTGCAGCGCCTCATACAGCGCCTTTTCGGGCGACGGCGCGGCCATCGGCGACACCGCCTCGATCAGCACGTTCCATGCATGCGGTTCGGCGAGCGGCGCGCGGGTGCCGGGCACATGCGCCAGCACCAGATCGAGCGCGACCCGCGGCACGAGCTCGAAACTCTCCACCGCATCGCCCATCGCCGCTTCGAGCATCCGCAGCAGATCGAGCGCGGCATCCGGCGTGTCGAGCCCGATCCACGCGACACTGCGCGCACCGACCGCCGGAACCAGCCGCAGATTGGCGGCGGTGATGACGCCCAGCGTGCCCTCCCCGCCGACCAGCAGATGCTTCAGATCGTAGCCGCGATTGTCCTTCTTGAGCGCGGTGAGTCCGTTCCACACCGATCCGTCGGGCAGCACCGCTTCGATCCCCTGGATGAGGGTGCGCATCGTCCCGAACCGCAGCACCTGCGTCCCGCCGGCATTGGTCGAGGCGAGCCCGCCGATCGTCGCCGAGCCCTTGGCGCCCAGGGTGAGCGGAAACCGCCGCCCGACCTCCGCGGTCGCTGTATGGAGATCGGCGAGGATCACCCCTGCCTCGCACACCGCACTATCGGTATCGGCGTCGAGCGCGCGGATCCGGTTCATGCGGCGGAGCGACAGGATCATCGCATCGCCGCTGGCGTCCGGTGTCGCGCCCGCCGCCATCGAAGTATTGCCCCCCTGCGGCACCAGAGGCACGCGTGCTTCGGCGCAGAGCCGCACGACATCGGCCACCTCTTCGGTCGAAGCCGGCGATAGCAGCGCCGCCGCCGCGCCCTTCCAGCGCCCGCGCCAATCCTCCGCCCACGGCGCTATCGCGACAGGATCGGCGGTGAAACCCTTGGGGCCTAGGCGGGCGGAGAGGCGTTCGAGCAACGGGCTGCTGGTCATCGCATCCGCTTAGCGCAGCCGCGCCATAGAATTAATCCCCTGTTCAACCGCCCAAGCCATACACCCGCCGCGATGGAGACACGCTTGTGATCCAATGGACCGCGGCGTGGCTGCTGCTCGCGAGTGCCGCCGGTGCTCAGGACGGCGCCGCGCCCGACGATCCCCTCCGCTTCGCCCAACTGATCGTGCGCGAGCAGATCATGGTGCGCGTCCCCGTGCGTGCCCGCCCCGATCGTGCGCCGCCCAACATTGAGTGGAAGGAGAAGCGCGGCCCCAAATGCATCGCCGCGCGCGACGTCCGCGCCGCCGCGATGATGGGCCCCAACAGCGTCGATCTGGTGCTGCGCGACAACAGCCGCATCCGCGCGAAGCTGGAACGGAGCTGCCCCGCGCTCGATTATTATCACGGCTTCTACATCCGCCCCAGCGAGGACGGAAAAGTCTGCGCGGACCGCGACGCGATCCGCTCCCGCGTCGGCGGGGAATGTTCGATCGACACGTTCCGCTCCCTGAAGCCGGTGCCCCGCGACGCGACAGACGACTGAGCTTGGCTTGACATTCCCTCTCTGGCGCGCACAAGCCGGAGAGGCATTCTCGCATTTCCTTCAGCATGAGTTTTTAGCGCGCCCATGAGCTTCGCCGACCTCGGCCTTTCAGACGAACTGCTCCGCGCCGTCGGCGAGTCGGGCTACGACACCCCCACGCCGATCCAGCGCCAGGCGATCCCGTCGGTGCTGATGGGCCGGGATCTCATCGGCATCGCCCAGACCGGCACCGGCAAGACCGCGAGCTTCGTGCTGCCGATGATCGACATCTTGGCGCAGGGCCGCAGCCGCGCGCGGATGCCGCGATCGCTGATCCTGGAGCCGACCCGCGAGCTTGCCGCGCAGGTGGCCGAGAATTTCGAGAAATACGGCAAGCACCACAAGCTCTCGATGGCGCTGCTCATCGGCGGCGTGTCGATGGGCGATCAGCAGAAGGCGCTGGAAAAAGGCGTCGACGTGCTGATCGCGACGCCGGGGCGGCTCATGGACCTGTTCGGCCGCGGCAAGATTTTGCTGACCGGCTGCGGTCTGCTCGTCATCGACGAGGCGGACCGGATGCTCGATATGGGCTTCATCCCCGACATCGAGGAAATCTGCACCAAGCTGCCAGCGACGCGGCAGACCCTGCTGTTCTCCGCGACCATGCCGCCGCCGATCAAGAAGCTGGCGGACAAGTTCCTTTCCAACCCGAAGGCGATCGAGGTGTCGCGCCCGGCGACCGCCAACACGTCGATCGACCAGCGGCTGGTGCGGACCGACTCGCGCAAGAAGAAGGATGCGATCGTCGATCTGCTCCGCGCCGGTGACGTGAAGACCGCGATCATCTTCTCCAACCGCAAGACGACGGTGCGCGAGCTCGCGACCAGCCTCAAGCGCCGCGGCTTCGCGTCCGGCCAGATCCACGGCGACATGGAGCAGCCCGAGCGGCTGAAGGAGCTCGACCGGTTCAAGACCGGCGAGATCAATATCCTCGTCGCCTCCGACGTCGCCGCGCGTGGGCTCGACATCAAGGGCGTCAGCCACGTCTTCAACTATGACGTGCCGTGGCATCCCGACGATTACGTCCACCGCATCGGCCGCACCGGCCGTGCGGGTGCCACCGGCGTCGCGATCACGCTCGCGACTTCGGAGGACGCCGAGCATCTCGACGCGATCGAGAAACTGACCGGCATGAAGATTCCGGCGATGGAAGGCGCCGCCGCGAAGGCGGCGCCCGAGCCGAAGGGCGGACGCGCCGAGCGCAAGGAGAAAGCGGAGCCGAAGCGTCGCGGCGGCAAGCGCGCCCAAAGCGAGGATGCGCCCGCCGCAGCCCGCGAAGAGCCGCGTCGCGAGGAGTCGCGCCGCAGCCGCGAAGAACCGCGCCGCGCCCGCGAGGACCGCGATAGCCGTGAGCCCGCGTTGGTCGATGAAGGTTGGAACGGCCCGGTGCCGAGCTTCCTGGGCACGGGCTTCGGCCACTAAGCCAATGTCCGCGGAGGCGGTGCCCTCCCCCTGCATCCTGGTCTGCACGCTGGAGGCGGATGTCTGCCTCGGCTGCGGCCGCACGCTCGGCGAGATCGGCGAGTGGAGCAGCGCCTCCCCCGCCCGCCAGCGCGCGATCGTCGCGGCGGCGGCGGCACGGCGCGAAGCGCGCCGCCCGCCGCCTCCCGTCCGCTAGAGAGCGACCACCCCGCCGTCGTCCTTGGTGATGACGATCGTCGCCGAGCGCGGCCGCGCGGTCGAGCTGCCGCCGTTCTGGCTGTCCGGCCATGCGCTCGCGCCGGTCAGCCCCTCGCCCGGATGCTGGATATTGACGAACAGCGAGCGCCCGTCCGGCGTCGAATCGACGCCGGTGATCTCGCATTCTTTCGGCCCGACGAGGAAGCGGCGGAGGTTGGCGCCCGGCGCCTTGCCGACGATCGTCGACTGATTTCGCAGCGTTCCGTCCGCGCCCTGGTTGGTGATCGTCGCCGCGCCGCCGTCGCCGACCGCACCCGGCATCGCCGCGAGCATCATGCAATTGCTCTGATCGGTGAAGGCGCCGTCGTCGGTCTGGATCCAGACCACCGGTGAATTCTGCCCCGCCGGATTGGTCGCGCGCGAGAACCAGAGGCCGTCAGGGCTGGAGAAATCGTTGCTGGCGTCGAGCCCGGAGACGTTGACCTGCGAGGGCAGGTCCGCGCCCGCGCCAAACGCATAAATGTCCCAGGTGAAGCTCGTAGCCTCGCCATTGTCGCCGTTCTCGCGGAACCGGAGGATGTGGCCGTTGGGGTTGCCATACTGGTTGGTCGCGCCTTTGAGATCGTTGTAATGGCGCGGGTTGGCCGCATCGGTGCCGCCAAGCGGGCGACCCGACGCATTGTTGTTGGTCAGCGTGAAATAGATCTCGCCATTCTTCGGGTTCACTGCGCCCCATTCCGGCCGGTCCATCTTGGTCGCGCCGAGCAGATCGGCTGCAAGCCGCGCGTGGATCAGCACGTCGGCCTGGTCGGCGAAGGCGTAGGTGGCGTTGGCGGGGGTCAGCGGCCCCTGGCCGAACACCAGAGGCAGCCATTCGCCGCCGCCGTCGGCGTTGAACTTCGCGACGTAGAGCGTCCCGGCATCGAGATATTTGTCGCCGATCGCCAGCCGGTCCGCAGCCTGCGCATCGCCCGCGGCCCAAGGCGTCGCCGAAACGAACTTGAAGATATATTCGCCGCGCCCGTCGTCGCCGGTGTAGAAAGCCGGCTTGCGCCCGGCCGTGAACAGACCCGGCCAGCAGCCCTCATGCGCGATACGCCCGAGCGCGGTGCGCTTGCGCGGCGCTTTCGTCGGATCATAGGGGTCGATCTCGACCACCCAGCCGAACTGGTTGGGCTCGTTGCGGAAATCGCCGGTGCCGTCAGCCGGCGCAGCGGGATCGACGGTCGCGTTCCAGCGCCGGTAAACGGTGCTCGACGCATCCGACGGGCTGACGCTGGTCCAGGCGTAATTGCCCGAATTCCCCTGGTTGATGCCATAGCGGCCGAGCGCGCGGACTTCGGCCGGAGTGCGGACATTGTTGTCGCCCGCGTCGCGGCGGAAATAGAAAGCCCAATTCTCCTCGCACGTCAGGTTCGTGCCCCAGGCGGTATAGCCGTTGGCGCAATTGTTGATCGTGCCGCGGCCCTTGGTGCCGTCGGGCGAGAAGAGCGTCCTCAATTTGGCATTGCCTTTCGCGGGGCCGTGGAAGTCCATCGGCGTCAGCGGCGTGATGCGGCGGTTGAGCGCGCCGCCCTGCACATAGGACCAGGCGCCCGACGCAGCGCGTGTCACCTCGACGACGCTGACGCCGTGGCATTCCATTTCCTTCAGCGCCTCACGCTCGGGCCTCGGCGCTGGGCTCGGCGCGCCGGCGTGGAGATACTCCTGGGTGATATTCTCGTGATTCATCACCAGCAGACCACGCGTATTGTTCGCGGCATCTGGCCCGTTGCCGCTCGCGGCGAGCGGGAAATATTGCAGCGCGTCGTGATGATCGCCGGCGCGGCCGTCGAAGTCCGCATCGCTGCCGTTGTTGGCGTAGGCGCCGACGTTCGAGCGGATCGGATCGCCGAGCCGGTAAAGCACGGTGACGTTATAGCCCGCGGGCACGACCACCTTGTCGGCCAGACTCTTGGCGACCGCATCGAAGCCGAGCCGCGCAGGGGTCACGGTGATGACCGTCTCATCGCTCGCGGTGCGGCCGTCGGCCGACGTCGCGGTGAAGCGGAAGGTGAGCGCGGCCTGCTCGGCGACGCCCGGCGCGATGAAGCTCACCGCGCGCGTGTCGGCATTGGCGAGCGTCACGGTCGGGCCGGAAACCTGCTCCCACTTCACACTCTGCGTTTCCGCATCCACCGTGCCGGTGATCGTCACCGGCCGGCCCGCGCTCGTCTGCCCGTCCTGCCCGGCGGAGACCTGGAGCGGCGCATCGGGCGCATCGCTGTCCGAGCAGGCCGCGAGCAGGCTGGTCGAGAGCGTCGCGACGGTGAGCGCCGCAACGCCGCTGAACATCGTCTGGCGGCGCGAATAGCGCGCGGCGGCGATGCTGGAGAAGGTCGGGTTGTCGGACGTGTTGGTGTCCACGTCGCCGTCGGAATAGCCGGTCGCGTAGAAAGTGATGTCGCTGCTCATGATGGCCCCGCTTGCGTTGATCCGCGGGTGCTATGGGCCTGGCCTGTGGCAGCGCGCCGACGCCGCGATGGCAGATGCAAGTCGCGGCCGTGACGGCAATATTGCAGCGGGAACGCGCTACATGCGGACGATCGGCGCCCCCGTGTCGATGGTGATCCACGGCCGTCCCTGATCCTCGTAGACGGTGACGTCGGGCCGCGGGAAATCACTCTCGCCGAACGCGCCGGCGGCGATCGAGATCATGCCGGGGCGCCGCTCTATCTCCCAGAACAGCGTGGTGCCGCAGGTTGGGCAGAAGCTGCTGCGCGACCAGAAACCTTCGTCGCTGGATCGCGTCCAGTCGCGGCTCTCGCCGGCGATCGTCACCGCCTCGCGCAGGTAGGTCGCGTTGAGGCTGAAGGCGCTGCCCGTCCGCCGCTGGCAGGCGAAGCAGAAGCACACCGACTTGCGCTCCGGCTCGCCCCGGCATGTCGCCGTCAGCGCGCCGCAACTGCAGGTGGCGATATGCGTGTCACTCATCCGACATGCCTTTCCAGAACGATGTGGGTCAGCACTTCGCCGATCCCGGGAACCGCTGCAATGGCGGCGCGCGCGCGCTCGATGTCGGCGACGCTTTCGCCGTCGATGCGGACGAGCAAATCGTTCGGCCCGGCGATCGCGTGGGCGAGCGCGACGGATGGGATCGACCGCAAGCGCGGCACGACATCGGCGCAGCGCTTTCCCGGCACGAAGCGGACCATCAGATAGGCCGATTGCGCCGCGGCGGCATTACCCTCGATCGTCGTGTAACCGGTGATTGCGCCCGATGCGGAGAGCTTGGCGATGCGATCCTGCGTGGCGCTCCGCGACAGGCCGAGGTCGCGGGCGAGCGCCACCACCGAACGCCGCGCGTCGCGGCGCAGCAGCGTCATCAGCAGCCTGTCCTTGTCGTCCACGCGCGCTCCCACCGGCATTTTGCCGGTCCTTCCGGCATCATGCCCAATGAAACCGGCAGAAGGAACGGGATAAGTCGCGCCCAGGGAGATTTGCCATGATCACGATAACCGACCGCACGGTGCTGCTGCCCATCGACATGCAACAGGCGTTCGACGCCGACCCGTGGCCGCGCCGCTGGAACGACCGCGTGGACGAAAACGGCCTGGCGCTGCTCGACGAATGGCGCGCCCTGGGGCGGCCGATAATCCACGTCCGCCACGATTCGGTCGCGCCCGGAGCCACGCTGGCGCCTGGCGCGCCGGGCAATGTGGCGCGCCCCGGCTTCGCACCGCTGCCCGGCGAACCGCTGGTATCGAAAAGCGTCAATTCCGCCTTCATCGGCACCGATCTCGATCTGCGCCTGCGCAGGATTGGCGCGGAGAGCATTCTCGCCTTCGGCATCGCGACCGACATGTGCGTCTCCACGACTATCCGCACCGGCGCGAACATGGGGTGGACGATGATCCTTGCCGAGGATGCGTGCGACTGCTTCGATCTGCCGGATCCGCGCGGCGGGATCATCGCCGCGGAGGACGTCCACGCCGCACATGTCGCGACTTTGGGCTATGAATTCTGCGGCGTGGTGCGGACGGCGGACGTGACGCGATCATCGCCCGCCGCGATAGCGGGCGCGAAACTGGTCCGCCCAGGCGGTGAGCCGGCTCTCCGCGATCGCATCGCGGAGACCCGCCATGAGCTGCTGGTAGAATGAGATGTTGTGCTCGGTCATCAGCATCGCGCCCAATATCTCGCCCGACCGAACGAGATGGTGGAGATAGGCGCGGCTCCAAGTCGCGCAGACCGGGCAGGCGCAGTCCGCGTCGATCGGCGCGGCGTCCTCGGCGAATTTCGCGTTGCGGATGTTGATCGGGCCGGACCAGGTGAAGGCCTGCCCCGTTCGCCCGCTGCGTGTCGGCAGCACGCAATCGAACATGTCGATGCCGCGCTCGACCGCACCCACGATATCGTCGGGCTTGCCGACCCCCATCAGATAACGCGGGCGATCGGCCGGGAGCTGGCCGGGCGCGAAATCGAGGCAGCCGAACATCGCCTCCTGCCCCTCGCCCACCGCAAGCCCGCCGACCGCATAGCCGTCGAAACCGATGTCGATCAGTGCGTCCGCCGAAGCGCGGCGCCAGCCCTCGTCGAGACCGCCCTGCTGAATGCCGAACAGCGCGCCTTCATTGCCGAGCGCGTCGAACGCCACGCGCGATCGCCGCGCCCAGCGCGTCGATCGTTCCATCGCCGCCTGCTGAGCATCCGCCGTGTCGGTCGTCTTCACGAGCTGATCGAACGCCATCACGATGTCTGAGCCGAGGAGCGTCTGGATCTCCATCGATCGCTCGGGGCTCAACATATAGCGGCTGCCATCGAGATGGCTGGCGAAGGCCACGCCTTCCTCGCTGACCTTGGTGAGTTCGCTGAGGCTCATCACCTGATAGCCGCCGCTGTCGGTCAGTATCGGCCGATCCCAGCCCATGAAGCGGTGCAGCCCGCCCAGCTTCGCCACCCGTTCGGCGCCGGGGCGGAGCATCAGGTGATAGGTGTTGCCCAGGATGATGTCGGCGCCTGCCGCGCGGACGTCCGCCGGCTTCATCGCCTTCACCGTCGCCGCGGTGCCGACCGGCATGAACGCGGGCGTGCGGATCTCGCCGCGGCGCATCGCGATCGTGCCGGTGCGCGCCGCGCCGTCGGTCGCACGGATCGAAAAGGAAAAACGCTCGGCCAAGCTCTCGTCCTTCCGGCCAAGGCCGGAGTCTCCCTGATGGGTGATGCAGCGGAACGTCCGCATTCGCCGGAATGGCCGACAGCGTCAATCCGGGCAGCGCTTCCACCCATCACGCGGCGAGGCCGGCAAGTAAGCCAGGGTCTCGGCCACCGCAAACGTGCCCGCCTCACGGGCCTGTTGATCGAGCAGATATCCGTGCCCGGCGCCGTAAATCGCGATCACCCGCGCTTCCGGATCTTGGGCCAGCGCAGTGAGATTATTGAGGATGCGCAGGTTGCGCGCATACCAGCCGCCGACCCAATTCGCGCCGGGGTTGGCCGCATTGTCCCCCATTGTCGCAATCTCATAATAGGGACGCTGCATCTTCGCGCGCGCATCGGGCGTGTTGAGCTGCCGGACCCATGCCGAAATCGGCGTGCACGCCATCAGCCTCGCCCGATCATCGGCCTCGGCCTGTTGCTCACGGACGCGCCTGTCCCAATCCGCACCGCGGCCATGCGATTTCGCCCATGCGACGAAATCATAGTCGGCATCCGGGCCGGGGAATTCGTCGTTCCAGTCTACCGCGTCGACGCGCGACAGGCCGAGCTTGGCGGCTAGGCGAAGGCCGATCTGATCGACTTCGTCCGGCCTGAGCTTGTAGCGGCCGGCCCGATAATCGGCGTAGCGTTGGTCCAGCTTTTCCTGCGCGCCGACGGGCCACTCCACCGCAACCCGCGTCGGACGGAAGGCGGCGAGCCGCGCGACCAGCTCCTCGATTTCGCGCTGGCGATCCGGTGTCGTCACATCCTCGACCCGAATATTGACGATGTCCTGCCCCGGATTGCCGAAATGCGGCATGCCGACGACCAGCAGCGCCGGGCTGGCCTGCGCACTGGCGGATGCCGCGATGGTCAGCGCCAGTCCGATGACAGCCATATGTTGCATCCAAACCTCCCTGTGTATTATTGTTATAATACACCGTTCGGTGGACGTCAAACGCTGTCTTGCAGGGCTAAAGCACCATCTCCCAGATTTCGCCCTGTTCGGGCTTGCCGAACGTGTCGTGCGTCTCGACCTTGACGATCTCCATGCCCGCCGCCGCATAAAGCCGCCGCGCGCTTTCCAGCACCGAATGGGTCCAGAGGCTGAGCCGAGCATAGCCGGCCGCCCGCGCGAATTTCACGCATTCGTCGACCAGCGCGGCGCCGATGCCGAGCCCGCGCGTCCACGGCTCGACATAGAGCAGCCGGAGCTTCGCGACATCGCCGCCGCCATCGACCACGAACACCGATCCCGCCATCACGCTGCCGCGCTCGGCCACCCAGCATTGCTCGCGACCCGGCTTGAAATTGCGCAGGAAACCGGTGGTGATCTCGCCCTCCAGCACCTCCATGCCGCGGCCCCAGCCCCAGCCTTCGGCATAGAGGATCGACTGGCGCGCCGCGATCATGCCCATATCACCGACGCGGAAGGTGCGGATCGACCAGTCGGGCGCGCTGCCGCCGAGCAAAGCTTCCACCGTCTTCAGCGCGCCGACCAGCGCCGCCCGGTCGGTCTCGCCGAGATGCGCGATCCGCTGCTCGACTTCGCCGCGCGTCGTCCGGTCGAGTGCGTCGAACGCCGCGCGGCCCTCCGCCGTGATCGCGATGGGCCGCGCCCGCCCGTCCGCGCCGCGCCGCCGCGCGATCCAGCCGCGCGTTTCGAACCGGCGCAACATGCGGCTGACATAGCCCGCATCGAGCCCCAATTCGTCCTGCAACGTCCGCGCCAGCACCGCGTCGCGATGCGCGATCTCGTAGAGCAGCCGCGCTTCCGCCAGCGACAGCTCACTGTGCATGTAATGCGCATCGAGCGCGCCGGAGAAGCGCGTGTGGAAGCGGTTGAAAGCGCGCAGCGCGACGACGGCATCGGTCATGCCGAGAAGATGCCATAACGGTTGCCGTCGTCAACTAGTTTGCTGACGGGCTTTTCGCCGCGCGCGCCAATAGCGCTTCGACCGTTTCCGGTGTTTCGGCGAACGCGTGGCGTTGCCAGCCGGGAACGAGCCGATCGATCACTAGAAATGCAGCCAGGCCTTCGTCCTGCGTCCAGAAGCGGCCGCCCCTGCGGACTTCGGGCAGCAATAGATCCTCAGGCACCGCCCCGCCCTCAGGATCGGCGAGCCACGCATAGCTCACCCACTGGCCGATCCCTTCCATCGTCAGGAATATTTCGTCGAGCGGCGCCCATTTCGCCTGGTCTCCGGTGAAGAAGCGGGCGCGCCGCGCGCGCATCTTAGCCAAGGCCTCACCGGCCAGGTGCCGCGCTTGCCCATCGTCGGGTGCCCGCGCCGCCGCAAACAGCAAATCGCGCTCTTCCTCATAGGCCGCGACATAGTTGGCATTGTCCTTGAACGCCTCCTGCAGCGAATCGTCGCTCAGATCATCGGGCAAGCCGTAGGTCTCGGTGAGTTCCGCGAGCCGCGGGGTAACGAAGTAAAATTGATAGGTGTGCATCATCTCGTGAAGCAGCACGCCGTCCATCAACCGCTCGAGGCCGAGCTTGCTCTTCACGCCTTGGGCGCGCCACACGCTGGGCAGCGCCATCACGAAATAGCCCGGCGACGTTGTCGTCTCGGGCGCCGCGAAAGAGATCGTTCCAACCGGAACCTCACCGCCGTCGGGCAGCGTCACCGTGCCGCCATGTCTCTTGGCGCTGAAACGCAGCGCGGTGCGGCCCGGCGGGGCGACGTAACTGCACGCCGCATCGAACATCACCACGGTCGGCAGCGCCCGGTCGGCAAGCTGCAATTTCTCGCCTGACACCTTGCCGAAATTGTCCAGCGCTCGCTCGGCCCATAGCCGGTCCACCGGGTTCATGACGCATTGCGGCGCCGGCGATGCCAGCGCCAAAGCGGCCGCAATCATCATGCTCATCGATTGCCTCCCGTGCCGCGCCTTTGCCCGCCGCCCCGCGGTTCGCGAGTCCGTTGCGGCGAGGGCAACCTAGCGCACGTCGAAAGTGCAGCGCGATTGACGGCGGCGCGGCTTCGCCGCAGGACGCCCGCCATGTATCCCGCCGACATCGACGCGATCGTGCGTATCATCCAGCTTGCCATCGCCCCGGTGTTCCTGCTGGTTGGCACCGCGAGCTTGCTCAACGTGATGGTCGCGCGGCTGGCACGGATCGTCGATCGTGTGCGGTCGCTCGAGCGCCATCTCTCCGAGGGATGCAGCGACGAGGAGCGTCGGCGGGAGCTCGGTGAGCTGGCGATCCTTTCACGCCGCATGACCATCTGCCAGAACGCCATCGCAGCCTGTACTCTTTCCGCGGTGCTGGTGTGCGTCACGGTGATCGTCCTGTTCCTCGCCAGCATCATGACGCTGAATTTCACCGTGCCGGTCGCGCTGCTGTTCATTGCGGTGATGATCGCGCTTACCGTCGGGCTGCTGCTGTTCTTCGTCGAAGTGTCGATCTCCGCCCGCGCCGTCCGCGTCCGCGAGGATTATATCCGCGAAGGCCGCGCACCTCATGCGCGCTGACAGCGAAAAGCGCCTCCTCCAGATCACTGTCGCAGCCGCGTGCCTGGTGCCGCTGCTGGCCGGCGGCGCAGGCATCCTCCGCAGCGCGGAGATCCTCCCTGGCGTCGCCGCGCCGCTGCCGATCGATCTCGACAGCCACTTTCGCTACCTCTCCGGCTTGTTGTTCGGCATCGGTATCGCCTTCGCGTTCGCGATCCCGAGGATCGAGCGCAACGGCGCATTGGTGCGGGCACTCGGCCTCATCGTCGTCGCCGGCGGCCTCGCCCGCCTCGTTTCGCTGATCCAGCACGGCCCGCCGGGCAGCGGCCATATATTCGGACTGGTGATGGAGCTGGGCGTGGTGCCTGCGATCATGCTCTGGCAGGCGCGCGTCGCGCGGCGGTTCGGCCGCTAGAACCCAAGTACCCAAATGTGTTGAAGGGCCGCCGGGCGGGATGCCCGACGACCCTCCTAACATGGTCAGCGGCCGGAAGCTCCAGCCCGGAAGACCTGACGCGAAGGCCTAGGCCTTCATCTCCCGAACGAGCAGAACCGACCTCTTAGCTGAACCATGAGACATCGGATCACCTCCTTTCGCTGTTGAACAGAACCCGACTATGAGTCGTGCGGACTCGCCAAACAAGACTTGAACTCAATTATTTTGCGGCTAGGATTCCATGCTTCGCGCCGAGGTGGGGCTGTGCGACTTTCCATCCTTGCGACGCTCTTCCTTCTAACGGCTTGTGCCGGGACGACCGACGAAGTCCTCCCGGTCGCGCGCGACATCCGCGGCGTCTCCTACGTCCAGTCGGCATCGATTACCGTCACCGACATGGCGCGGCCTTCGGTCGCCAGGCTCGATGCCATTGCGAGCGGCAAAGCCACGGGCCCGGCATCGTCCAACTTCCGTGCGCTGCTCCACGACATGATCCTACGCGAAGTTGGTCAGGAGCGGGGCCGCCCCATCGCTCTGACGGTCGAGATCGACGACTTGAAGGTCACGAACTTTGGCGGCGCGCTCCTTGGCAGCAGCGATCGCATGGCCGGAACCGTCTTCCTGTACGATCCCGCGACCGGAGCCTCGCTGGGGCAGCTTTATATCGACGTCACCAGCCGCAGCCCGGGTCTGCTCGGGGCGGCGCTGCGCGGCAGCGGGGTACGAGAGCAGATGGTTTCCCGCTTCGTACGGCGGCTGAGCGACGCGCTCAGCCCCGGCAATCCTCGATCACCCGGTCAGGCTCCGGCCAGGCGGGAATGACGAGCATCGGACGGCCCGGCACCTCCACCGTGTAGCGTCCGCGGCTGAACGCCATTTCGTCGAGCAAGCGATCGCGCGGCTGCACCGTGGTGCCGACTTCCGGGAGCGGCCCCGGAACCGGCGACAACGCCAGGTTGCGCGCGCCGAAGGATGTGCGGACGGTCATCACATTGCCGGTGGTCTCACCGGCGCGCGACAGGACGACCTGCCGGCGCTGGAGATCACAGCGCACTGCGAATTGCGCTTCGCTCGCCGAGGGGCCGAACAGCGCGATGCTGCTCCCGCCTTCGTTGCGATAGGTCCAGGCACCCGGCGTCAGCGGCATGTCGCGCCAGTCGGTCGCTGCAGGCGGCGGCTCTGGCAAAGGCGGCGGGGGCGGCGGCGGTTCCTGCGTGGGCGGCGGGGGCGGCGCGGGCTCGCGCGACGGCACGCAGCCCACCACCACCGTCAGCGCGGCGAGCAAGCCGTAAAAGCCGATCCTGCGCATGATCATATGTTGACGCCTTTCTCCTGTCGCACAGCCCATGCCCGCTCGACAGGCGCGAGGGCAACCCCTCCACAGCGACGATCCGCTGGACGGAATGCAGCACACGGCTAAGGATGGCCGGATGCGCACGATGCTTTTCCTCGCCCCATTTGTGCTGATCGCCGGCTGCGCCAAGCCGCTCGAGGGGCGCGTTGCCGAACAATTGGTCGCCGGCGGCCTGTCCGAGCCGGTCGCCCGCTGCATGGCGCAGCGCTGGACCGATCGCCTCAGCGTCCTTCAGCTCCGCCGCATCGCCGCCACCGCCGATGCCATGAAGAATGCCGAAGGGCGCATCACCCTCGCCCGCTTCGTCACCGCCATCCAGCAAATGGACGATCCCGAGATCAAGGTCGTCGTCACACGATCCGCCGCGATCTGCGCGTTGACCGCCTGACGGCTCAGGCCGCGTCGTGGAATATTATACCGAGCGTGAAGCGCAGCCCGCTCCGCAGCCGGCTGACGCCGTGCCGCATCTGGCGGCGGTGCCAGCCGCGGCTGCCCTGCACCGGCCGCTCGCGCACCGGGAACACCACCGCATCACCTAGCCCGAGCGGCACCACCTCGGCGCGAGACTGCATCCGCGGCCGCTGCTCGGTCAGCACGAACTCGCCGCCGGTGAAATCCGCGCCCGGCTCTGAAAGGAGCACCGCGACCTGCAGCGGGAAGACATGGGCGCCGTAGACATCCTGGTGCAGCGCATTCCAGTCCCCCGCCTCGTAGCGCAGAATCAGCGGCGTCGGACGCACCTGCCCCGCCGCATGGCAGCGCGCGAGAAAATCCGCATGCGCTTCGGGATAGCGCGCATCGCTGCCCAGTAGCTCCGCCCAGCGATTGGCGATCGCGGCCAGCGGCGGATAGAGGCCTGCCCGCAATGCCGCGACCAGATCGGGCAACGGGTAAGTGAAGTAACGGTAGGTGCCACGCCCATAGCCGTACCGCCCCATCACTACCTCGCTGCGATAATCGCTGGTCGCCCAGCCCTCGCGTAGCACCGTGCATTCGCCAGCGCTCAAGAGGCCGGGAAGAATCGCGCAGCCGTGCGCGTCGAGGTCGGCTTCAGCTTTGGCCCAATCGATGTCTTCCATCAGCAAGCCCTAGCCGTCACCAGCCTCCCTGCCTTCCCGAAAGCTGCGGCCGAACTTCAGCGTCCGAACTTCGTGCGCTTCTGCTTCCCAAACCGTGTCTTGCGGGTGCCCGGTCTGCCTTCGTTGGAATGGCCGACCACCGGAGCCTTGCGCTCGTGCTCTGGCAGGCCGAGCTCGTCCGCCTCCAGGCGGCGGATCTCGTCGCGAAGGCGTCCGGCCTCCTCGAACTCAAGGTCCGCGGCGGCTTTGCGCATCCGCTTTTCGAGATCCTCGATATAGGCGCGGAGGTTGTGGCCGACGAGATGCGGCCGCTCGTCGTCGCCGGCGTCGACCAGCACGCCGTCGCGGGTCGAGACATGCGCGATGATGTCGGCGATGTTGCGCTTGATCGTCTGCGGCGTAATGCCGTGCGCGGCATTGTAGGCGCGCTGCTTCTCGCGGCGGCGATCGGTCTCCGCCATCGCGCGCTCCATCGATCCGGTGATCCGGTCGGCATAGAGGATCACGCGCCCGTCGACGTTGCGCGCCGCGCGGCCGATCGTCTGGATGAGCGACGTCTCCGAGCGAAGGAAGCCTTCCTTGTCCGCATCGAGGATCGCGACCAGACCGCATTCGGGAATGTCGAGCCCCTCGCGCAGGAGGTTGATGCCGACGAGCACGTCGTAGACGCCGAGCCTCAGGTCGCGGATCAGTTCGATACGCTCCAGCGTCTCGACGTCCGAGTGCATGTAGCGGACCTTGAGCCCCGCCTCGTGCAGATATTCGGTCAGATCCTCGGCCATCCGCTTGGTGAGCGTGGTGACGAGCGTGCGATAGCCCTGCTTGGCGGTCTCGCGCGCCTCGAACACCAGATCGTCGACCTGATCCTCAACTGGGCGGATGAGGACCGGGGGATCGATGAGGCCGGTGGGGCGGATCACCTGTTCCGAGAATACGCCGCCGGTCTGTTCCATCTCCCAGCCGCCGGGCGTCGCCGAGACGCTGACCGTCTGCGGGCGCATCGCGTCCCATTCGTTGAATCGCAGCGGGCGGTTGTCGATGCAGCTCGGCAGGCGGAAGCCGTATTCGGCGAGCGTGATCTTGCGCCGGTGATCGCCGCGCGCCATCGCGCCGATCTGCGGCACCGTCTGGTGGCTCTCGTCGACGAACAGCAACGCATTCTCTGGCAGATATTCGAACAGAGTCGGCGGCGGCTCGCCGGGCAGGCGGCCGGTGAGAAAGCGGCTGTAATTCTCGATTCCCGCGCAGCTTCCCGTCGCGGCGATCATCTCGAGATCGAAATTGGTGCGCTGCTCCAGTCGCTGCGCTTCCAGCAGCTTTCCTTCGGCCACAAGCTCCTTCAGCCGCTCGGAAAGCTCGTGGCGGATCGCTTCCATCGCTTGCTTCAGCGTCGGCCCCGGCGTCACATAATGGCTGTTGGCATAGACGCGGACATGATCGAGCGCGGCGGACTTCTTGCCGGTCAGCGGGTCGAACTCGACGATCTCCTCGATCTCGTCGCCGAAGAAGGCGATCCGCCACGCACTGTCCTCATAGTGCGACGGGAAGATTTCGAGACTGTCGCCGCGGACACGGAAATTGCCGCGCGCGAACGCCTGGTCGTTGCGCTTGTACTGCAGCGCGACGAGCTTGCGGATGATCTCGCGCTGATCGACCGTCTGGCCCTTCTTCAGATCGAAGATCATCGCCGAATAGGTCTCGACCGATCCGATACCGTAGAGGCACGACACCGAGGCGACGATGATCACGTCGTCGCGTTCGAGCAGCGACCGGGTGGCGCTGTGCCGCATCCGGTCGATCGCCTCGTTCACCGAGCTTTCCTTCTCGATGTAGGTGTCGCTGCGCGGGACGTACGCCTCGGGCTGGTAATAATCGTAATAGCTGACGAAATATTCGACCGCATTCTCCGGGAAGAAGCTCTTAAACTCGCCATAGAGCTGCGCGGCGAGGATCTTGTTGGGCGCGAGCACAAGCGCGGGGCGCTGCACCGCCTCGATCACTTTCGCCATCGTGAAGGTCTTGCCCGATCCGGTGACGCCGAGCAGCACCTGGTCCTTCTCGCCGCCGCGCATCTGGTCGACAATCTCCGCAATCGCGGTCGGCTGGTCGCCCGCCGGCTCATAGTCCGAGACGATGCGGAACGGCCTGCCGCCCTCGCCCTTTTCCGGGCGCTGCGGGCGGTGGGGAATGAAATTCTGTCCGGTGTCCGGCTCTTCGAGCCCGGTGCGAATCTGGATGGCCATGGGCCCTATATGGTCACGCGCCGCCCGCGCCGCTACCATCCCCTTCGACAGCAAAAATCAGGGGGATTCGATGCGCTTTCCAGTCTTGTTCGCACTTGCCGCAGGTCTCGCCGCTCCGGCCTATGCCGCGCCCGACTACGCACCGGCGATCAAGGCGGATTACGACAAGCGCCTCGGCGCATTGTTCGACTGGTTTCACCGCAACCCGGAGCTTTCGTTCAAGGAAACTAAAACCGCGGCGCGCATGGCGAAGGAGCTGAAGGCTATTCCGGGCATGCAGGTGACGGAAGGCGTCGGCGGCACCGGCGTCGTCGGCGTGCTCAAGAACGGCGCCGGCCCCACGGTGCTGGTCCGCGCCGACATGGACGGGCTGCCGGTGGAGGAGAAGAGCGGCCTCGCCAACGCCTCCAAGGTGCGGCAGGTCGGCATCGACGGCGTCGAAAATCCGGTGATGCACGCCTGCGGGCATGACGTGCACATCACCTCGCTGGTCGGCACCGCGACCCAGCTCGCGGCGATGAAGGACCGCTGGAAGGGCACGATCGTCTTCATCGTCCAGCCCGCGGAAGAGCGCGTCGCCGGCGCCAAGGCGATGCTCGACGACGGGCTCTACACGCGCTTCCCCAAGCCCGATTATGCGCTCGCCTTCCACGTCGCCTCGAACCTCGAGACCGGCAAGATCAGCGCGTCCGAGGGCATCCAGTACAGCTCGGCCGACAGCGTCGACATCACCGTCCACGGCGTCGGCGCGCATGGCGCCTCGCCCCATACCGGCAAGGATCCGGTCTACATCGGCTCGCAGATCGTCATGGCGCTGCAGGGCATCATCAGCCGCGAGCGCCAGCCGCTCGATCCGGGCGTCATCACCGTCGGCGCCTTCCATGCGGGATCGAAGCACAACATCATCTCCGACCGCGCCGACCTGCAGCTCACCGTGCGCGCCAATAACGAGGAGACGCGCGCCTATCTGCTGAAGGCGATCGCGCGCGTCGCCGAGGGCGTCGGTCGCACCAACGGCCTGCCCGAAGACAAGCTGCCGACCGTCAAGGTCTCGGAAGGCACGCCGACGACGATCAACGACACCGCGCTCGCCCAGCGGCTCAACGCCGCGCTGATCCGCGATCTCGGTGCGGACAGCTTCAAGCCGTTCGAGCAGACCGGCATGGGTGCGGAGGATTTCTCCTATCTGGTCGCGCGCGATCAGGGCGTGCCCGGCTATTATTTCGCTGTGGGCGGCACCCCCAAGGCGGCGTTCGACGCGGCCGAGGCGGGCGGGCCGCCGGTGCCCTCGCACCACTCGCCGCTGTTCAAGATCGATCCGGAACCGTCGGTGATCCTCGGCACCAAGGCGATGACCGCTGCCGTGCTCGATCTGATGAAGCCAGGCGCAACGGCGTCCGGTGCCGGCAACTGATAATCCAAAGGGGGAGAGCGATGATGAAACTGCATTGGATGGGCGCCGCGACGGCGCTGGCGTTGCTGACGAGCTGCGGCGACAAGGCCGCCGATGCGCCGAAGGGCGAAATGACCGCCAAGGAGGTCGCCGCCGAAATGAGTTCGATCGAGCTCGAGCCCGGGCAGTGGGAGATGACGCAGGAGATTGTCGAGGCGAGTGCGCCGGGCATGCCGGAAGCGGCGCTCGCCCAGATGCGCGGTCAGAAGACCACCGTGCAGAGCTGCATCACGCCCGAGCAGGCGAAGAAACCCGACGCCGATTTCTTCGCCGGCCAGCAGAACAAGGGCTGCAAGTATGAGGATTTCTCGATGGCGGGCGGCAAGGTGCGCGGCAAGGTCACCTGCACCGGCGGCGACATGCCCGGCACGATGACCATGGCGATGGCCGGCACCTATGGCGCATCCGCCTATGACATGACGATGGACATGCAGATGGTGCCCGCCGCGGGCGCCGATGCCCCGGGCGCGATGGCCTTCAAGTCGCACACCACCGGCCGCCGCGTCGGCCAGTGTGCGCCGGGGGGCCAGGGCTAAACGCGCGCTGAGCGCGGCCTAGCGTGGGCTGAGCGTCAGCCCCGCCGGGGCGCGGGTTTCGTCATGTTCCTCATGGTACATGTCCATGATGACGGCTTGCGGAGCCGCGCCCGGGCAGGTCACCGCAAAGGACGCGACGACGCTGCCGAAGCCGCCTGCGCCGGCCTCGCTGCGCGCACCGATCTGCGGCGCCTTGCCGTCGGCGCAGCGCAGCCGCGCGAGATACGCGCGCTCGCCCTCCGGCCCGCCGACGCGCACCGGATTTTCCTTGCTGCCGAGCGGATTGGCGGCTGCGACGGCAGCGAGCGCATCGCTCTCCGCGTCGGGCGATTGGGCGTCGACCGCATTGATCAGATCGCGCGGCACCGGCGATTCCTCGCGGGGCGGCGCAGCGTGGAGGAGGGCCGATCCGGCGAGCAGCGCGGACGGCAGGGCGAAGCGTAGGAAGAGGCGCGACATGGCCCGAGTTGTAGCGGTTCGGCCCGCGATGGAAAGCGGCGACTAGCCTACCGGGGCCTCGGCCGCGCCCGGCGCATCCGCGCGCCAGCGGCCGCTGTTGGCGAATTCGGGACGCACACGGCTCTGCGGCAGATGATCGTCGACCTGCACCTGGGGCGGAGCCGCCGCAGCCACTGGGAGCATCGCCCCTGCTGCGTCGGCACGCGCGATCAGCGCCGCCGCGCCGCGCGGCATCTCAGTCCGCGCCGGCAGCAGATAGCCCTGCGGTACCGGCGGCGGTTCGAACCCGGCATAACGCTGGCTAAAGGCACCCGGCGTCCCCGCCGCGCCGTTCCACTTGTAGAAAATGTGCGCGCCCACCGCCGCGATCTTCGCGAGGCGCGGCGCCCAGTCGGGCAGCACGTAATCGGCGTGATAATGGGTGGCGAGGCCGACCGGCGCATAAACCGATCCCGCCAGCGCCGCCGCGGCGATCCGCCGCGCTGCGCGCCAGCCCTCCGCTGAAGGACGGCGCGCCAGAGATCCGTCGCAGGTAAAGGTGAACTGGCAGCCAGGCCCGCTCCGCATGGCGCCCTGATAGACGACGCCGCACACCGTTGCTGGATAGGCCGGGTGCCGCACGCGATTGAGCACCACCTGCGCCACCGCGCGCTGGCCCGCCTCGCCCTCGGACGCCGCTTCATAATAAATGGCGTTCGTCAGGCATTCGAGCGAGCGGATCTCGTCGGCAGCCGAGGCGCGCAGCAGGAACGGCCGGGCGGCCGGGTTCGGGCCGCTGTCGAAGGGCAGCGCCGCATTGCCGGCGATCGCGACCGGCGGCGGCGGACCGGGCATCGCGAAAGAGGGTGCGGGCGGAAGCGTGGGCGCCACCGCGATCGGCCGCGCCGCCACCGGACCCTCGACGAACGCCGCGGGGAGCAGCGCCGAGACGCAGCCAAGCAGCGCCGCCGCGCCGACTCCGGCGCGCAGCATGACGCCGGGATCGCGCCTCAGGCGCCGCCGCTGGCGTCCTCTCTTGATGACGATCTTGCGCATGCCGCGGCAGCCTTGCCGCGTCCGCAGCCGCCCCGCATCCCCCCTTCGCGGGCTGTCCCGCGCCGGGACGCGGGCGGGCTCAATCCTTGGCGTCGACCTGCTGGAGCAATTTCATCGTCGCGCGATACCAGCCTTCCATCGCCCTCGCCGCATCGTCGGACAATTCGATGAAGACGCGGCGCCCGTCGGCAGGGTCGGCCTGGCGGACGAAGAGGCCGTGGTCGGTCAGCGTCTTGATCCAGCGCAGCGCCGTCGTCGGCGGAACCGCGGCGGCGATGCAGAGGCTGGAGACCGCCACCTTGGTGCCCTCCAGCCGCGACGCCATCAGATCGAGCAGCATGTCCCAGGCGGGATCGGCGAACAGCGCCGGATGGAAGAAGCGCTCGCGCATCCGCCGCACGCGGATGAAATGGCGCAGCGCCTCGGGATCGATTGCCGCGCCGCCCTCTTCCACCGCCGCACGCGCGAGCGCGGCATCTTCGCCCTGCTCGGACAGTTCGGCCAGCATCGATGCGATGCGGCCGACCTCGGCGCTCAATTGCTGGAGATTGGGCGACACGCCCGATTTGACGACATCGTGCAGCCGCGCCTGCGTGCGCCCCGCGGCGGCTGCGGTCGCCAGCGCCCGCTCCTCCTCGCTCGGATCGCAGAGATGCTCGATCCGCCCCTCGCCGCGCGCCGCGATCGCATCGATCAGCGCCGGCGGTGCGACGATCACCGCGCCGTAGCGCGACGCGGCGGTGTCGGCCGCCAGCCGCTCGAGCAGCCGGTCGAGCATCGGGCCGGGATCGTGCTCGATCTCGACCAGGACCGCGTCCATCGCCGCCTGCCGCTCGATCCGCCCGATCGCATCGGCGATCCGGTCGCTTCCGCAAATGCGCAGGTTCGCGCGCTCGGCCATCTGCCGCACGCGCGCCGCCGCCGCATCCCCGTCCGTCAGCAGCAGCGCCGAGGGTTGATGCCCGTAAGATGTCATCGCAAATCCGTCCGCGGCCATCGCCCTCTCCCCTTGTCCGCGCCCGGTCGAACGGGCCTTATCGGACGAGGATAGGCTGCAAAGCGGAGCGAAGCGGGAGCCGGTTTACGTCCGTTTCGGACCGGACTTTCGACAGAAAGTCGCCGAGGAACCAGTCGTCCGACCCGAAACCGATCGACGCCTGCCGGCGATGCAAAGGGCGGAAAAGCGCAAGAAAAGATCGACACGAAGTAGGGTAGTCCCCGCTCCATCGAAAATCTGCCGCAGGGTTACATCCGATACGGATCAATCCGCTGCGTCAGTCGATCGACTTGACGATCTCCTCGACCATCTTCTTGGCGTCGGCGAGCAGCATCATCGTGTTGTCGCGATAGAAGACGTCATTGTCGACGCCCGCATAACCGACGCCGCCCATCGATCGCTTCACGAACAGCACGGTCTTGGCCTTCTCCACGTCGAGCACCGGCATGCCGTAGATCGGCGAGCTCTTGTCGGTCTTCGCCGCCGGGTTGGTGACATCGTTGGCGCCGATCACGAAGGCGACGTCGGACTGGCTGAATTCGCTGTTGATGTCCTCCAGCTCGAACACTTCGTCATAGGGCACGTTCGCTTCGGCGAGCAGCACGTTCATGTGCCCCGGCATGCGCCCCGCGACCGGGTGGATGGCGTATTTCACGCGGACGCCATGCTCCTTCAGCTTGTCGCCCATCTCGCGCAGCACGTGCTGCGCCTGCGCCACCGCCATGCCGTAGCCTGGCACGATGATGACCTGCTCGGCCTGGCCCATGAGGAAGGCGGCGTCCTCGGCGCTGCCGCGCTTCCACGGCCGGTCGATCTTCTCGGCATCGCCGCCGGCATCCGCGACCGCGCCGAACCCGCCCGAAATGACGCTGATGAAGCTGCGGTTCATCGCCCGGCACATGATGTAGCTCAGGATCGCGCCCGACGAGCCGACCAGCGCGCCGGTGATGATCATGGCACTGTTGCCGAGCGTGAAGCCCATCGCCGCCGCCGCCCAGCCCGAATAGGAATTGAGCATCGAGACGACGACCGGCATGTCCGCGCCGCCGATCGGGATGATGAGCAGGAAGCCGATCGCGAATGCGAGTACGGTGACCGTCCAGAACATCCACGGCTCGGGCGTCGCCGCGGCGGTCCAGAGGCCAATGAGGATCAGGATCGCGGCGAGCGTGCCGAGGTTGATGAGGTGGCGCGCCGGCACGAGGATCGGCTTGCCCGACATGTTGCCGTTCAATTTCAGGAAGGCGATCACCGATCCTGAGAAGGTGATCGCGCCGATCGCGATGCCCAGCCCCATCTCGATCCGGCTGACCGGGAAGATGACGCCCGCGGCATCGGCGATGCCGAAGGCCTGCGGATTGAGAAAGGCGGCGGCGGCGACGAGCACAGCGGCCATGCCCACGAGGCTGTGGAACGCGGCGACGAGCTGCGGCATCGCCGTCATCGCGATGCGCCGCGCGATGACGAAGCCGATCACGCCGCCGATCGCGATCGCCGCGATGATTTCGGGCAGGCTCGCGATGTCGTGGATCCCTAGCGTGGTGCCCACCGCAATCGCCATGCCGGCCATGCCGTATCGGTTGCCGCGGCGGCTCGACTCCGGGCTGGAGAGCCCGCGCAGCGCGATGATGAAGCAGATGCCGGCGATCAGATAGGCGAGCGGCACCCAGGCCGGCACGTCCAAGGCTTCATGCATGACGATTTACCCCCTGGTTCCCCGTGCGCCTCTCAGCGCTCTTTCTTCTTGTACATCGCGAGCATCCGCTCGGTGACCGCGAAGCCGCCGAAGATGTTGATGCTCGCCATCACCACCGCGGCGAGACCAAGCCATTTGGCCGCGACCGATCCGGCTTCCGCCGATGCGATCAGCGCGCCGACGATGATGACCGAGGAAATCGCGTTGGTGACCGCCATCAGCGGCGTGTGCAGCGCCGGCGTCACCGACCAGACGACGTAATAGCCGACGAAGCAGGCGAGCACGAAGATCGACAGGATCGAAATGAAGTCCATGCGTCAGCCCCCTTGCCCCACGCCAAGGCACGCACTCTGCCCCCGCGCACGGCGGCTGTCGAGTGGCTTTTCGGAAGCGATTGCGCGAGACCGGCCGCGCGCCCGCCGGAAGGCCGGCGCGCGGCTCGGATCAGCCTTATTCCTTCGGTGCCGCGCGGCTCTGCTGGCGGCGGCGCGACATCATGTTGAGCCCCTCGACCATCGCCGAGAAGGCCATCGCCGCGTAGATGTAGCCCTTGGGCACATGGACGCCGAAGCCGTCGGCGATCAGCACCACGCCGATCATCAGCAGGAAGCCGAGCGCCAGCATGACGACGGTCGGGTTGCGCTTGATGAAATTGGCGAGCGGATCGGCGGCGAGCAGCATCACGATCACCGCGGTGATGACCGCGACCACCATGATGGGCAGATGCTCGGTCATGCCGACCGCGGTCAGGATCGAATCGATCGAGAACACCATGTCGAGCAGGATGATCTGGAAGATCGCGCTGCCGAAGCTGAGCGTGGCCTTCGAAGTGTCGAACACATCCTCCGTCGGCGTCGGATCGACAGTGTGGTGGATCTCCTTGGTCGCCTTCCACACTAGGAACAGGCCACCTGCGATGAGGATCAGATCGCGCCACGAGAAGGCCGTCTCGAACGCGGGCTGGCCATGTTCGTTGACCGGCCCGGTAAGCCCAAGATCGAACACCACCTGGGTCAGGCCGACGATCCATGCGATGATCGAGAGCAGCGCGAGCCGCATGACGAGCGCGAGGCCGATGCCGATGCGCCGCGCCTTCTGCTGCTGATGCTCGGGCAGCTTGTTGGAGAGGATCGAGATGAAGATGAGGTTGTCGATGCCGAGCACGACTTCCAGCACGACGAGCGTAATCAGAGCCGCCCATGCCGCCGGATCGGCGAGCAGCACCATGATCGAATCCATGTCGAAAACCCCCTCTGGCCGCCAATTGCGGCGAGCGCGATAACTCGCCCGATAATGCCGGAGTTCCACACCGGCGGAAAGAGGCTGAAAGCGTGCCGCCGCGGCCTTGCGGTTTGTCTCAGGGTTGCGCTGCTAAAGCCTCTCGCTAGGCGCATTTTTTTCCGCTATACGAATCGGCGGTGCGCCATTCTTTCGCGCCGGAACCGTTGTGCCCTTGGCCCCAGCGCACGGTTCTTTGAAACAGGGTACGGGTCCCAAGGATGCAATCAAGGTCATGAGTTTCGACAAGGGACGCCGGGGCGACCGCGGCGGGCGCGGCAAAGACAAGCGCGACGGTTTCGGGGACGAAAATTACGGTGGCTACAGCGACCGCGGCGGTGGCGGCGGCGGTTACGGCGCACCCCGTAGCGGTGGTGGCGGCTATGGCGATCGCGGCGGCTTCGGCGGCGGTGGTGGCGGCGGCTACGGCGATCGTGGCGGCGGTGGCTACGGCGGCGGCGGTGGCTTCCGCGGCGGCGGTGGCGGCGGCGGATTTGGTGGCGGCGGCGGCGGTGGCCGCGGCATGCCCCCGCAGGTCGTCGGCGAAGGCAAAGGCGTCGTGAAGTTCTTCAACAGCCAGAAGGGCTTCGGCTTCGTCGTTCGTGACGATGGCGGCGAGGACGTGTTCGTGCACATCAGCGCGGTCGAGCAGGCGGGCCTCACCGGCCTCGCCGAAGGCCAGCCGCTCGAGTTCACGCTCGTCGATCGCGGCGGCCGCGTGTCCGCGACCAACCTCAAGATCGAGGGCGATCCGCTTCCGGTCGAGGACCGCGGCGGTGGCGATCGCGGCGGCGCCGGCGGCCCGCAGCGTCAGCTCACCGGCGAGAAGGCGCAGGGCACCGTCAAGTTCTTCAACGCGATGAAGGGTTTCGGCTTCATCAGCCGCGATGACGGCCAGCCCGACACCTTCGTGCACATCTCGGCGGTCGAACGCGCCGGCATGGTCAACCTCAACGAGGGCGACCGGCTGGAGTTCGAGCTCGAGGTCGACCGCCGCGGCAAGACCGCAGCGGTGAACCTGCAGCCGATCCAGTAAATCCCTTCCCCTCCCCATGAGGGAGGGATCGAGGGGTGGGTTCAAGCGCCGGCGCGGCTCGATGCCGCACCGGCGCTTTTGATTCCACCGATGTCAGGAGTCTTCCGGCGCGCAGACGCGCGCACCCACCCCAATCCCCTCCCTGTGAGGGAGGGGTTGTTTCAAGCCGCGTCCAACGCCCAGCTATGGCCGCGCAGCGCCGGTCGCGCCCAGCTCGCCGCGCCGCGCGCAGTGGCTTCGGCGAGCGGCAGCGCCGTGCCGCAGAAGCCGCATTCGGCGGACACGCGGCCCACGAACCAGTGGCTGCGCCCGCAGCCGGGGCAGTGGTTCACCTCATTTTCGCGATAGACCACCAGATAGCCGCGCGTTGCCGGATCGTGTGCGAAACCGCCGCTCTTGCCCGCTGTCATCATCGTCACGCCTCTTGTGCCGGGACTGGCCCGCACCCCGCCTGACGCAAAGCCAAACCGCTGTCACTCCGCGCTTTTCCGCCGTCCCGCCGAGGGATCATCAGCGCCGAATCCTTAACGGCGCAGCGTCAGGTCGCCATCCGCTCCAGGGTTGCAATCAAGTCCGCTTCCGTCGCCGGCTTGTCCTGGCGAATGCGGCTGATCCGCGGGAAGCGCATCGCGAGGCCGGACTTGTGTCGCTTCGAGGCGTGGATCGAGTCGAACGCGACTTCAAGCACCAGTTTCTTCTCCACCTCGCGCACCGGCCCGAACCGCTCGACGGTGTGGTTGCGCACGAAGCGGTCGAGCCATTTCAGCTCCTCGTCGGTGAAGCCGAAATAGGCCTTGCCGACCGGCAGCAGCCCGCCGTCCTCGGCCCAGCAGCCGAAGGTGAAGTCCGAATAGAAGCTCGATCGCTTGCCGCTACCGCGCTGCGCATACATCAGCACGCAATCGGCGGTCAGCGGGTCGCGCTTCCATTTGTACCAGAGGCCCGTCCGCCGCCCCGCGACGTACGGGCTGTCGCGGCGCTTGAGCATCACCCCTTCGATCGCGGCGTCGCGCGCCCCGGCGCGAATGCTCTCCAGCGCGTCGAAGTCCGCCGCCTCGATCGTTGGCGAGAGATCGAACCGGTCCGCTTCGAGCGCGGCAACGAACGCGTCGAGCCGCTCGCGCCGTTCGGTCCAGGCCAACTCGCGCAGATCCTCCGGCCCGTCGAACAATATGTCGTAGAGCCGGACGAAGGCGGGATATTCGCGCAGCATCTTTGGCGAGACCACCTTCCGCCCCAGCCGCTGCTGCAACGCGTTGAAGCTGCCCGCCGCGCCGCCGGCATCATCGCTCCCCTGCCCCTCGCCGCGGACCAGCAGCTCGCCGTCCACCGCGCCATCGCGATCGAAGGCTTCCGCGACCTCCGGGAAACTGCCCGATATGTCGTCGCCCGCGCGGCTGTAGAGCCGCGTCTCGCCGCCGGTGCGGACGATCTGGACGCGGATGCCGTCCCACTTCCACTCGGCAGCATAATCGGCGAGGTCGAGCCGAAGCTCCTCCAGCGGATGCGCGAGCATGAACGGTCGGAATACCGGCACGTTGGCCGGCGTCGGCTGCGTCCCGCGCCCCTCCGCCCAATCGAACAGCGCCGTGTAGGGCGGCGGGATGCCGTGCCACACCTCCTCCACCGCATCGACATCGAGCCCGAACGCCTGCGCCAGCGCGGTCTTGGCGAGCCGCGCGGAAACGCCGATGCGCAGCGATCCGGTGGCCAGCTTCAGCAGCGCGAACCGGCCGCTGGCATCGAGATGATCGAGCATCGCCGCGAGCGCGCCGGGCGCGTCCGCCCTCCCGAGCGACTGAAGCCGCTCGACCGCGGCCGACAGCCGGATCGTGCCGTCGTCCAGATCGTCGGGCTGGTCGATCGCCTTGGGCCAGAGCAACGACACCGTCTCGGCCATGTCGCCGACATAGTCGCGGCTCATCCGGTAGAGCAGAGGATCGATCCGCTCCTCGATCAGCCCGCGGATCGCGGCGGGTTTCACGCCTGGCAGGTCGAGCTCGCCGGTCAGCGCCGCGAGCGCGAAGCCGCGGTCTGGATCAGGCGTGCGGCGGAGATAATCACCGATCAGCTTCAGCTTCGCATTGCGCGATCGCGTGTAGACGAGCCCGTCCAGCAGCTCGGAAAAGTCACGCATCGGCCGTTCGTCCCATCTCAGCGAAATGCGCAGGCGCGTCGCGAGTTGCAATGCGGCGAAAGGCGCGGCAATCAGGGCGCTTACCGGGTTTGGGGAGCCCAATGTCGGACGATAGCGTGCACGAGAAGGCGCAGCGCCGCGCCTACAAGGATATCGGCGCGTTTCTCGAGCAGCACCGGCTCGACATCAATCCGGCCAATTACGCACTCGTCTATTGGGTCGTCACGCAGAGCAATCCGGACGCGGTCGAGCATGTCACGCGCCTCACCGGGGATGGTCTGCGGCTGACCCAGGCGGAGGCCGATCGCATCATGGCGCTGGTCGGCGAGGATGCGCCGCGCTCAGGCGCGCCGGCGATCCAGATCGAGGCCATCCAGGCACAGGTCGCCCGTTTCGCCGAACTCGTCGATCAGACGCGGGCGAGCACCGAATCCTACGGCCGCGACCTGGAAGCACAGGCCGACGAGCTGGCCGGCGCGCGGCCCGACACCGCGCTCGCCGATCTCGTGCGCCTCACCAGCGCGATGATCGCGCGCACCCGCGATGCCGAGCGCGCGCTCGACGAAGCGACCGGCGAGGCCGCGGCGCTCCGCGACAAGCTGGAAGAGGCGCGCGAGGAAGCCAGCCATGACGTGCTGACCGGCCTTCCCAACCGCCGCGCCTTCGAAGCGCGATATGAGGTGCTGGCGGCGACGGGCGAGCCGATCTCGGTCGCGATCTGCGACATCGATCTGTTCAAGTCGATCAACGACAGCCACGGCCATGCGGTCGGTGATCGCGTGCTGAAGGCGGTGGCCGGCGACATGCGCGACACTTGCGAGGGGCATTTCGTCGGGCGGCTCGGCGGCGAGGAATTCGTCATCCTGATCGCGGGAATGAAGCACGAGGCGGCGTGCGCGCTCGTCGATGCCGCTCGACTTGCCGTCGCCGATCGCAAGTTCCGCGTGCGCGAGACCGACCGGCCGATCGGCACCGTCACCTTTTCCGCCGGCGTCGCGCGCCGCGGCATGGACGAGCCGCGCGAAACCGCGCTCGGCCGCGCCGACGCGCTTCTCTACCGCGCCAAGGAAAACGGCCGCAACCGCATCGAGTGCGACTAGAGGTCGTAGCCGAACTTTCCGGCCCAGGGCGCCAGCACCGGCAGCACGTCCGCCAGCCGGTCGCGATGCAGCGCCCAGCGGCCCGCCGCGTCCGCATAGATGCGCTCGGTGACCTGGTCGTAGCTCGGCGTCAGGATCGCGCCCCGCGCCTTTGCGGTGCGCTGGTTGTCGAGCAGCCGGTCGTCCCACTCCAGCCCCAAGAAGGCGATCAGTGGCCGCATTGTCCGCTCAGTGTCGGCGACCACATCCTCGTAGCGCGTCTCATGGACCGCGAGCGGCAACAGCGCCCGGCTCCGCTCCCAGAAGGTCATCACCCGGTTGTAAAGCGTCGCGGCGTCGCCCAGGTCGAGGAAGTTGGCCATCGCGGGGTTGAGCTCGAAATTCTGCATGAAACAGCTCAGCACCACGTCGCACGGATGGCGGAGCGCGAAGATGAAGCGCGCGTCGGGGAAAATGCGGCGTATGAGCGGCGCGCCGAGGATGTTGAGCGGCAGCTTGTCGATCACCAGCTTGCCCGCCGTCCGCTCCGCGGGGATGAGCGCGTCGAGCGCCTCGAAATAAATGCCCCGCAGCCGGGTCGCCCCGGCGTCGTCGAGATCGGCGAGCCGCGAAAGATCGCCCAGCGCATCCTTGGATTGCTGCAGCAGCGCCTCTTCCTCCAGCACGACCGTATCTGGATGCCCCATCAGCAGCGTGTCTAGCAGCGTCGTCCCAGAGCGCGGGAAGGCGACGAGAAAAGTCGGCGCGGGCCGCTCGGTGTCGGGCGTCGCGGTACGCCAGCTATCGACCCAGGCCCGCGTCATCAGCGCCGTATCGGCCGCGATCTGGTCGCGATACGCCGTTGCCGCCGCACGCATCTCGGGCTGGTCCGCCGCCGCGATGCGGTTCATCTCGGCAAAGGCGTCGAACGCCTCCCTGCTGCGGCCGAGTTTGTCGGCGAGCTTGCCGATCAAACGCGCACGGCGCTCGGGCTGGAAATCCGCCGGCGACTGCCGTGCGGCCGCCAGCGCTTCCTCCAGCTTTCCCTCGCGGCGCAGCAGCAGCGCCCGAAGATAGGCAATCGCGTCTTCGGGCAACCTCAGTTCCTCGCCCCGCGCGATCAGGCCAGGCAGCGCATCGAGACGGCTGGTCCGCTCTAACAAAAACGCCAGTTCGAGAAACGCCTCCGGCCCCGGCTCCGGCAAGGCCAGCACGCGCTCATAAGCCTCCTCGGCCTCGGCGAAGCGCTGCACGCTGACCAGCGTTCGCGCGCGCTCCAGCAGCGGCGTTGCGCTGGCGGGCGCCAATGTGGCGGCACGGTCGAGCGCGCGCAGCGCCTCGTCATGCCGCGCGAGATGGCGCAGCACCCGCCCCGCCTCTAGCACCGGCTCCGGCGCGACCGGATCCAGCCGCGCGGCCTCCGCATAGGCCGTCAGCGCGCCGTCCAGATCGCCATTGTCGGCGAGCGCGGCGCCGAGATTGAAGTGGATCGCGCCGACGCTCGGCCGGATCGCCAGCGCGCGACGCAGCGCCTCGACCGCGCCGGCGCCATCGCCCTGCAGGCGCAGCGCATTGCCGAGGTTGTTCCAGCTTTCCCAGTCGCCGGGTTCGCGCGCGACGACCGCGCGATAGGCTTCGATCGCCCCCGCACCGTCGCCCCGCGCCTGCGCCGCATATCCGGCGATGCGCTTGAGCTCGATCTCGGCCGGCCCTGCTGCGCCCTTATAGGCGGCCACTTCGGAGGCCGCGCCGATCTGCCCGATATCGATCAGCGCCCGCGCCAGCATGACCCGCGCCGCGTCGTTTGCGGGCTCCGCGGCCAGCGCGCCGCGCAGATGCGTTACTCCCGCCGGCAAGTCCCCTGCGCGGCAGGCCATCACACCCAGAAAATGAAGGATGGCCGCGTCCGCCGGACTCGCCGCCAGCGCAGCCTCCGCCGCGCGCCGCGCACCGTCCTCATCGCCGCGCCGGGCGAGATCGATGGCCTGTGCAAGCGATGTCACCGGAACGTCCGCGCCCTTCCCGCCCCATGCGGGTCCGGCGCGTCATGGCCGAGACTTGCGCCCCGCGGCAAGCGCTCCGTCAGGCGCCCCGGCTCGTCTCGAACAGGAACCAGGCGCGCTCCTCGGCAAGGTCGGTCCATTCGTCGACCACGCCGGAGGTGGCGTTGTCGCCGGCGTCCTCGGCCAGCTCCTTCACTTCGCGAAAGCCCTCGACCAGCTTCAGATTGTCCTTGTGCAGCTCCAGCAGCATGTCCTTCGCCGAGACAAAATCGGCGTCATTGTCCTCCACCCGCTGCAGCCGGCCGATATGGCCGATCGAGCGCAATGTCGTGCCGCCGGTCTTGCGCACCCGCTCGGCGATCGCATCGGTGGTGCCGAGGATCTGGGTCGCTTGATCGTCGAGCAGCAGATGATAGTCGCGGAAATGCGGGCCGGAGACGTGCCAGTGGAAATTCTTGGTCTTGAGATAGACCGCATAGCTGTCCGCCAGCGACGCATTGAGCGCTTCGGCGACGCTGCGCACGGCGTTGGTCTCGAGATCGGTGGGCGTATCGAGCTTCTTGGGCGTGTCGGCCATGATCGGGCTCCTCGAATGGGTGCGCCGTCATAACCCGAAACGCCGCTTCCAGCTTCGCGGATTCTGTCGAAGACTGTGATCGCCCGCCTAGATCAGCCGCAACGCCTGGACCGCAACAACCAGACCGGCGAGCAGGAAGAGGCAAGCGACACCCGTTTTGATTCCGCGCATCGGCACCGCCTTGGCGAGCTGCTTGCCGAGCAGCGTGGCCGGCACGCTCGCCGCAATAAGCCCCGCGGTGGCGCCAAGCGCAGCGAGCAGGGCCGAATCGTAGCGCGCGGCGATCGCGAAGGTCAGGAACTGGCTGCGATCGCCGAACTCGACGACGAAGAAGCCGATCGCGGCGGCAAGGAAGGGCGCCTGCGTCCACTTCAGCGCTCGCTCCGGCGCCCGCTCGCCGATCAGTCCGGCGATGCCGGCAAACAGCAAGGCGACGGCCACCAGCAAGGTCAGCGCGCGGATGGTGATGAGGCCGGCGAGCAAAGATCCCGCGACCGCAGCGATCGCGCTGCCCGCCAGCGCCGCCAGCGCGACGCCCGCCAATATCTGCCCCGGCCGGCCGAAGCGTGCGGCCAGCGCCATCACCAGAAAATGCGTCTTGTCGCCCCACTCGGCGAGCGCGGCGCCGACGAAGGCGGTAAGGAGAGCTTCCAACGGCTGTGCGGCGTCAGGCGCCGAGGCGGACCGAGATCGACGCCAGCATCGCTTCGCTTGCCGATTCGTCGATCGTCCGGCAGCCGATCGCGTCGTAGAGGCGGTCGAGATAGAGATCGGCCGATTTGCGGCAGCCGCCGGTGATCGGCGCGCGCTCCAGCGCTTCGGCGATCCGAACGACCGGGGTCAGCCCGTAGGCGGCGGCGGTGCGGCGGATGGCGGTGACGGTGGAGAGGAAATCGCGGGCAGCAGTGCGCGGCGACATGCTCCTCAGTGCCGCGAGCCGATCGCATAGCTCGGCGCGCACCAGCAGCATCGCATCGGGTTCCTCACGCATGCCCGCCCCTTTCCAGGTCTTCGGATGCGATCATGCGCCAACATGGTTACAGGCCGGTTAAACGCCCGCTTTGGCTTGACATCGACCCCCCGACCGGCCAGAGGCGTGCCCGAGAGCGGTGGCCTTTGCCGCCGCTTTTGCTTTTCGCATCCACAGATTTCGAAAGAGGCTGTCATGGCCAAGCCGACCACGGTCAAGATCAAGCTCGTCAGCTCCGCCGACACCGGCTTCTTCTACGTGACCAAGAAGAACCCGCGGAACATCACCGAGAAGATGACCTTCCGGAAGTATGATCCCGTCGTGCGCAAGCACGTCGAGTTCAAGGAAGCCAAGATCAAGTGACGATCGGCGCGCATCCGCGCGCCTGATCGTCATCCCGGACCTGATCCGGGATCCAGCTTCCCCGCTAGGTCTCCGTCATCCCGGACCCGATCCGGGATCCAGCTCCGCCGCTGGGTTCGCCCTCATCCCGGATTCGATCCGGGCTCCAGGCTTATTCCTCTTCCTCGCCGCTTTGCCCTGCGCCGTTCGGCAGCAGCGCGCGCACCGCGCCGACGAACCCCACCACCGATATCGGCTTCGACACATAGCCTTCCGCGCCCGCCGCGCGGATACGCTCCTCGTCGCCCTTGGCCGCATAAGCGGTCACCGCCATGATCGGGATGGCGCGCAGCGCCTCGTCGGCCTTCAACTGCTCGATCAGCTCCAGTCCGCTGATCCACGGCATCTGGATGTCCATCACGATCAGCGACGGCCCGAAGGCGCGCGCGCGATCCAGCGCCTCGCGCCCGTCGCGCACCGGCTCCGCGCTGTAATCGTGCGCGCGCAGCAGATCGCAGAACAGTTTCAGATTGAGTTCGTTGTCCTCGACAACGAGGATTTTTTGTCCCAACGCGCAGCCCCTGACGCTTACCAATCCCCAATAGGCCATGACCGGACAGGAAACAAATGAGGCCGAGACGGTCGCGCTCGGCGCGCTCGGCTGGACGCTCGCCGACGATGCCCGTGCCGAGCGGCTGCTCGCGCTGACCGGTCTCGATGCCGGGGAGCTGCGCGCGCGCATCGGCGAGCCGGCGCTGCTCGCCGCAGTGCTCGCCTTCCTCGAGGCGCACGAGCCCGATCTAATCGCCTGCGCCGACGCCATCGGCCGAAGCCCCGCCGATCTCGCCGCTGCCCGCCGGGTACTGGAGGCATGAGCCGCCCCTTGCTCATCACCGATTGCGACGAGGTGCTGCTGCACATGGTGTCGCACTTCGGCGCCTGGCTAGACGAGGCGCACGAAATCGACTTCGCGTTCGATGGCGGCGATTTCACCAATGCGATGACGCGGCGCAACGGAGCCGCGGCGCCGACCCGCGACGAGATGTGGGCGCTGCTCGACGGCTTCTTCGCCACCGAAATGCACCGCCAGACGCTGGTCCCGCACGCCGCCGATGCATTGGAAACGATCGGCGCGCGTGCCGACATCGTCATCCTCACCAATCTCGGCGATCATTGCCACGCCGGCCGCGTCGCGCAGCTCGAGGCGCACGGCATCCGCCACCGCGTCGTCTGCAACCAGGGCGGCAAGGGCGCCCCCGTGGCCCGGCTGATCGAAGAGTTCGCGCCTTCCGCCACGGTGTTCGTCGACGATCTTCCGGTCCACCACGAATCGGTTGCCAAGCACGCGCCCCAGGTCTGGCGCCTCCACATGATCAGCGAACCCCGCATGGCCCCCGCCGTCCCCCCCGCCCCCCACGCCCACGCCCGCATCGACGACTGGCGCGAAGCGGAAAGCTGGATCGCGGAACGGTTTGAAGAAGGTGCGGCGAGCTAAGCCACTTCCTTCTTAGCCCCTCCCCTCGACGGGGAGGGGTTGGGGTGGGGTGGCGTCTCCAGAAAATGCGCCAAGATATCCACCGCCACCCCCACCCAACCCTCCCCCATCAAGGGGGATGGCTTCTCGACCCCAATGTCCTACACCGCGACTTTCTGCGATGCTCACCGCATTCGGCTCTTTCGCATCATCCGCAGCAAAACCCTTCGCCTCCGACCCCCATGGCCAGTGCGAACATTGGGAACATTCGCGCATCGCGGGGCGGCTGTCCGCCTCGGCTCTTGACCCCGCCGCCCCCGCGATGCTTACGCATCGGGCATGACCGACAGCATCAAAGCCCGCATCGACCAGCTCGGCCTCGTCCTGCCGCAGCCTGCCGCGCCCGTCGCATCCTATGTTCCGGCGGTCGAGGCCGCGGGGCTGCTCCACATCTCGGGCCAGCTTCCGTTCGACAACGGCAATCTGATGATCGGCCGTCTCGGCGAGGATCGCGACACCGATTACGGACAGCGCGCCGCCAAGGCCTGCGGCCTGATGCTCATCGCGCAGATCGACAAGGCGCTGGGCGGGCTCGACCGCGTCGAGCGGATCGTGAAGCTCGGCGTGTTCGTGAACAGCGATCCCCGCTTCACCGATCAGCCGAAAGTCGCCAATGGCGCGTCCGACCTGATGGAGCAGGTGTTCGGCGATGCCGGCAAGCATGCGCGCAGCGCCGTCGGCGTGCCGGTGCTGCCGCTCGGCGCCGTGGTCGAGATCGATGCCATCGTCGCCGTCAAGGCAGGCTGAGCTTCAAAGGCTTGCCGCGCGCCCCTTCGCCCACCGCGGGCTGCACGGGGCCGGGCGGATCGAGAACAGCCGCGCCGCCTTCCAGGCTGCGCTGGACTGCGGGCACGGCATCGAGCTCGACGTCCAGGCGAGCCGCGACGGCGAGGCCTTCGTCTTTCACGATTATGATCTGAGGCGGCTGACGGGACGTGAGGGTGGGGTCGCCGATCTCCCCTCCGCATCGCTCGCCGCCATCACCCTGACCGGCACCGACGAGACCATTCCTCCGCTGCCCGAAATCCTCGCGCTGGTCGCGGGCCGGGGCGGCCTGCTCATCGAGGTGAAGGCGAAGGGCGCGAGTGTCTATCACCTCTGCGCATCGGTCGCCGCCGCGCTTGAAGGCTATGACGGCCCGGTCGGCGTCATGTCGTTCAATCCGCACGTCGGCCACTGGTTCGCGCGGCACCGGCCAGCAATCCTGCGCGGAATGGTCGTGACCGAGGAAAACAAGCGCGGCCTGCGCGGCGCGATCGAGCGGCGGCTTGCGCTCTGGCGCGCGCGTCCCGATTTCCTGGGCTATGACGTCCGCGATCTCCCCTCTCGCTTCGCCGCCGCCTGCCGCAACCGCGGGATGCCGGTGATGACATGGACGGTGCGCACCGCCGCACAGCGCGCCACCGCCGCCGCGCACGCCGATCAGATCATCTACGAGGACCGCGAATGAACGATACGCCGGTCCGCGCGCGGGTCGGGGGCGGAGTCGCGGAGGTGGATGCGGCCGCCTGGGACGTCTGCGCCGGCGGCGGCAACCCGTTCGTGTCGCACGCCTTCCTCTCCGCACTGGAGGATTCGGGCAGCGTCGATGCCCGCGCCGGCTGGCAGCCGGCGCCGATTGCGATCGACGGCGACAACGGCCAGCCCGCGGCGCTGACGCCCGCTTATGTGAAGAGCCACAGCCAGGGCGAATATGTCTTCGATCATGCCTGGGCCGATGCCTTCGCGCGCGCCGGCGGTGCTTATTATCCCAAACTCCAGATCGCCGTGCCGTTCACGCCCGTCCCCGGCCCGCGCCTGCTGACCCGCGACGCATCGCTAAAGCCCGCGCTGATTGGCGCGGCCGAGGCGCTGGTCGATCAGAACGGGCTTTCCTCGGCGCACTGCACCTTTCCCGATGCGGAGGATGCGGCCTTGTTCGAGGCGGCGGGCTGGCTGATCCGCATCGACAGCCAGTTCCATTGGCACAATGACGGCCATGAGGATTTCGACGGCTTCCTCGCCACCCTCGCGTCGCGCAAGCGCAAGACGATCCGCAAGGAGCGCGCCGCCGCGCAGGCGGGCCTCGAGATCGTCCATCTCGAAGGCGGTGCGATCACCGAGGCGCATTGGGACGCCTTCTGGGAATTCTACCAGGACACCGGCGCGCGGAAGTGGGGCCGCCCCTATCTCACTCGCGCCTTCTTCTCGCTGCTCGGCGCGCGGATGGCGGAGGACCTGCTGCTCATCCTGGCGCTGCGCGACGGACGGCCGATCGCCGGCGCGCTCAACCTGATCGGCGCCGACGCGCTCTACGGCCGCTATTGGGGCTGCGTGGAGGATGTGCCCTTCCTCCATTTCGAGCTGGCTTATTATCAGGCGATCGACGCCGCGATCGCGCGCGGCCTTGCCCGTGTCGAGGCGGGCGCGCAGGGCGGGCACAAGCTCGCGCGCGGCTACCGCCCGGTGCCGACCTTCTCGGCGCATTACATCGCCGATCCGCGGCTGCGCTCGGCAATCGCCGATTATCTGGAGCGCGAGCGGCCCGCGGTCGCCGCCGAGATCGCCGAGCTCGATGCGATGGCACCTTTCCGGAAGGAGGAATAAGCGGCTGGCCGCATATTGCCTCCCGCGCCGCGCCCGCTAGGCTCACCGGCAAAAGGGGATCGCCATGACTCGTTCGCTTCTCGCCGCGCTGCTGCTCGCCACCGCCACGCCGGCGCTCGCCGATCCGCCGCAGACCGCCAATCCTCTGTTCACGATGCAGGATCTGTTCGCGCTCGAAGTCGCGGCCGATCCGCAGATCAGCCCCGACGGCCGCTGGGTCGCCTACACGCGCCGCGCCAACGACATCATGGTCGATCGCGCGGTGAGCAGCGTCTGGCTGGTCGATACCCAGACGCGCGAACAGCGGCCGATCGCCGCCGGCCAGGGATCGCACATGCGCCCGCGCTGGTCGCCCGACGGCAAGCGCCTCGCTTATGTCTCGACCGCGGAGGGCGACAAGCCGCAGCTCTTCGTGCGCTGGATGGACAGCGGCCAGACGGTGCGGATCACCGGCCTGCCGCAGGCGCCCGGCAGCATGGCCTGGTCCCCGGATGGCCGCCGCATCGCTTATTCGATGTTCGTCGCGGATGACGGTCCCAAGCTCGGCAAGCGCGCCGAGAAGCCCGACGGCGCGAAATGGGCCGAGCCGCTGGAGGTGATCGACGCGCTCTCCTACCGCGCCGACGGCGAGGGCTATCTCGACACCGGGTTCGAGAAGCTGTTCCTCGTCCCCGCCGACGGCGGCAGCCCGCGCCAGCTCACCTTCGGCGACTATCACGACGGCGGCCCGCTCTCCTGGTCGCCCGATGGGCGCACGCTCTACTTCTCCGCCAATCGCCAGCCGGACTGGGATCGCAACCCGATGAACAGCGAGGTCTGGGCGCTGGACGTCGACAGCGGCGGCCTCACTGCACTCACCGATCGCAACGGGCCGGACGGCGCGCCGGTCGTCTCGCCCGACGGCAGCCGCATCGCCTATATCGGCTTCGACGATCAGGGCCTCGGCTACCACAATTCGCGGCTCTACGTGATGGACCGGCAGGGCGGCGGACGCCGCGTGCTGACCGAGGGGCTCGATAGGAGCGTCGAGAACCCTCTGTGGAGCGCCGATGGCCGCGCAATCTACGTCTCCTACGACGATCATGGCGAGACCAAGGTCGCGCGCGTCGGCCTCGACGGCTCGATCCGCACCGTCGCGCAAGGCCTTTCCGGTTCGTCGCTCGACCGGCCCTATACCGGCGGTGACTTTTCGGTGTCGCGCGACGGCAGCGTTGCTTTCTCCGGCGGCACCGGCACCCGCCCGGCAGACGTGATGCTGGCGCGCGGTGGTAAGGCGGTGCGGCTCACCAGCCTCAACCAGACGCTGTCCGCGACCAAGCGGTTCGGCGAGGTGCGCAAGATCACCGTCGCGTCGAGCGCCGACCAGCGTGCAGTCGAGGCGTGGCTGACGCTGCCGCCCAATTACAGCGAAGGCGCGCGCGTGCCGCTCATCCTCGAGATTCACGGCGGCCCCTTCTCCGCCTACGGCCCGCATTTCTCGACCGACAATCAGCTTTACGCCGCCGCGGGTTATGCGGTGTTGTCGGTCAACCCGCGCGGATCGACGTCCTACGGCGCGGAGTTCGCCAACCTCATCCACCACGCCTATCCCGGCCAGGATTACGACGATCTGATGAGCGCGGTGGACGGCGTGATCGCGCAAGGCATCGCCGATCCTGACCGGCTCTACGTCACCGGCGGCTCGGGCGGCGGCGTGCTGACGAGCTGGATCATCGGCAAGACCGACCGCTTCAAGGCGGCGGCGACGCAGAAGCCGGTGATCGACTGGTCGAGCTTCGCGCTGACCGCCGACAACCCCGCCTTCTTCGCGCGCTACTGGTTCGGCAAATATCCGTGGGAGGACTATCAGGCTTACTGGTCGCGCTCGCCGCTGTCGCTGGTCGGCAACGTCAAGACGCCGACCCTCGTTGTCGTCGGCAGCGAGGATTACCGGACGCCGGTGAGCGAGGCCGAACAATATTATACAGCGCTAAGGCTGCGCGGCGTACCGACTGCATTCGTGAAGGTGCCGGGAGCAAGCCACGGCGGGCTGGCGGCAAGGCCTTCGCAAAGCGGCGCGAAGGCGAGCGCGATCCTCGAATGGTTCGCGCGCTACCGGAACGGCGCTCCGGTTGCGGGGACGGCCGCGGCGGACTGATCCGCCTGCGAAATCAGGCCGCGCGGCGGGCGGTGGTGCCGGAGAGCCAGGATCGCGCCTGGCGCTGCGCCTCGGCGATCTCGCGCGCGGTCATCTCGCCGGAAATCTCCGCGCGGCTCTGCTGCGCGAGCAGGCTGCCGTTGAGCGCCGCGAGGTTGAACCATTTGTGCGCTTCGATGAGATCCATGTCGACGCCGCTCCCCGTCGAATAGGCGACGCCGAGCTGATACAGCGCCTCCGCATCGCCATCGGCGGCGAGCGCGAGACGCCCTTCCATCATGAAAGCCGCATTACCAAGACTGGTGCCCATAAGATGCCCCCACTTGCTTTGGGGGAGAGTTGCGTCGGGCGGGTTTTAAAATTGGTTAATGCGAAAAATACCGCGATCAGGACTGTGGCATCACCGCAACATTATCGATCAGCCGCGTCGTCCCCATCCGCGCGGCCGCGAGCAGCCGGGCGGGACGATCGAGCCTGTCCATCGCCGACAGCGTCGCGGCATCGGCGAGCGTGATATAGTCGATCGGCCCGAACCCCGCGTCCGTCAGCCGCTCGGTCGCCGCCGCCAAAGTCGCTGCCACTTCCGCCCCGCCCTCGATGGCGCGCGCCGCATCGCCCAGCGCGCGCGGCAGCGCCCGTGCGGCGCGGCGCTCGTCGGCGCTGAGATAGGCGTTGCGCGAGGAGAGCGCGAGGCCGTCGGCATCGCGCTGGGTCGGGACGCCGGAGATCTCCACCGGCAGATCGAGATCCGCGGCCATGCGGCGGATGACGGCGAGTTGCTGCCAGTCTTTCTCGCCGAACAGAGCGATGTCGGGTGCGACCTGGGTGAAGAGCTTGGCCACCACCGTCGCAACGCCGTCGAAATGGCCGGGTCGTGACGCGCCTTCCAGCGTCTCGCTGACGCCCGAGACCGACACGGTGGTCGCATTGCCCTGCGGGTACATGACGTCCACCGGCGGCGCCCAGAGCAGCGCACAGCCGCCCTCCTCCAGCATCCGCGCATCCGCCGCCTCGCGGCGCGGATAGGTCGAAAGATCCTCACTCGCGCCGAACTGCCGCGGGTTGACGAAGATCGATGCGACGACGTGGTCTGCGCGCGTCCGCGCTTCGGCGATCAGCGCCAGGTGGCCGGCGTGGAGCGCGCCCATCGTCGGCACCAGCGCCACCTTTCCGCCGGCCGCGCGGAGGCCTGCGACCGCCTCTCGCAGCGCCTTGATCTCACGGATGATTTGCACGCCCCTACGGCCTCCGATAAGGCTTTGCCCGACTGGTGCGGCGTCTCTAATGGGACGCCGTCGCCACGATCAAGAGGGGCATCGGGGATTCGCATGGCTGGCGCAACGCCGCATTTCATCGTGTTCGCCAATGAGAAGGGCGGAACCGGCAAATCGACGACGGCGGTGCACAGCGCCGTCGCGCTGGCGGCGGCCGGGCGGCGAGTCGCCGCGATCGACCTCGACACGCGCCAGCGCACGCTCGGCCGCTATCTCGACAATCGCGCGGCGACGATCCGCCGCATCGACATCGCGCTGCCGATGCCCGCGTTCACGACCTTCGATCCCGCCAAAGACGACGATCTCGACGCCCAACTCGACGCGCTCGCCGCCGATGCCGACGTGGTGGTGGTCGATACGCCGGGCCGCGACGACCCCTATGCGCGCCAGGCGATGCTGCGCGCCGATACGCTGGTCACGCCGATCAACGACAGTTTCGTCGATCTCGACCTGATCGGCGAGGTCGATCCCGAGACCTATCGCGTCCGCCGCCCGAGCTTCTATTCGGAGCTGGTGTGGAACAGCCGCACGCAGCGCGCCAAGACGACCGGCGCGACGGTGGATTGGGTGCTGCTGCGCAACCGCCTTCAGCACATCGAGGCGCGCAACATGCGCCGCGTCGCCGAAGCGCTGGGCGATCTTTCCAAGCGCGTCGGCTTTCGCGTCATTCCGGGCCTCGGCGAGCGCGTGATCTACCGCGAACTCTTCCCCAAGGGCCTCACCCTGCTCGATCTCCAGCAGATCGGCGAAGTGGGTCTCAGCCACATCGCCGCGCGGCAGGAATTGCGCGAGATGATCGCCGGCTTCGGCCTGCCCGAGGCGCAAGCCGAAGCGCCGCGCCGCGCGGCGATGGCGGGCTGAGATGCTGCCGCTGCTCCTCGTCATCGGCGGGGCGATGATCTGGGCGTGGGCGACCGGACGGCTGCGCAACTATACCTACGAAGACGGCATCGCGCTGGCGCTGTTCCTGCTCGGCGTGCGGCTGTTCACCACCGGACGCCTAGTGATGGGCGCGGCGCTGATGGCCGGGACATTGCTGTGGGGCGCCTATCGCCACAACCAGCACCGCGTCCGTCCATCCATGCCGGTAGAGGATGCGCGCGCCCTGCTCGGCGTCGGCCCCGAGGCGTCGCTTGCCGATATCCGCGCCGCGCACCGCCGCCTCATCGCGCGGCTCCACCCCGACGCCGGCGGATCGAGCGAGCTTGCCAACCGCGTCAACGTCGCGCGCGATATTCTCGTCGCAGATCTTTCGCGGCGCACCCCTTCCGCTTCCTGATCGTTACCCGAGGCCATGACCCATAATTTCCACCCCACATCGCTGCGCGAATATGACATCCGCGGCATCGTCGGCGAGACCCTCGGCGAGGACGATGCCTATGCCATCGGCCGCGGCTTCGCGACGCTGGTCCGGCGCGGCGGCGGCACCCGCGTCGCGGTCGGCCGCGACGGACGCGACAGCTCCGAGCGGCTGGAGGACGCACTCGTCCGCGGACTGACCGAAAGTGGCGTCGATGCGGTCCGCGTCGGTCTCGGCCCGACGCCGATGCTTTATTATGCCGCCGCGGTGCTCGAGGTCGATGGCGGGGTGATGATTACCGGCAGCCACAATCCGGCCAATTACAACGGCTTCAAGATGGTGCTGCAGGGCCGGCCCTTCTTCGGCGCCGACATCCAGCAGATGGGCGTGATGGCTGCCGAAGGCGACTGGCTCGACGGCCATGTCGGCAAGGTCAGCGATCACCACATCATCGACGATTATGTCGCGCGGCTGGTCGAAGGGTTCGATGGGGGCGCGTTCCGTATCGGCTGGGACGCGGGCAACGGCGCCGCCGGCCCGGCGCTCGAAAAGCTGGTGAAGCTGCTGCCCGGCGAGCATCACACGATCTACACCGAGGTAGACAGCCGCTTCCCCAACCACCATCCCGATCCGACCGAGGAAAAGAACCTCGCCGACCTGAAGGCGCTCGTCGTCGACCGCGGCCTCGATTTCGGTATCGCTTTCGACGGCGACGGTGATCGGATCGGCGCGGTGGACGGCCAGGGCCGCGTCATCTGGGGCGACCAACTCCTTTCGATCCTTGCCGAGCCGGTGCTCGCGGACCAGCCCGGCGCGACGATCATCGCCGACGTGAAGGCGAGCCAGGCTCTGTACGACCGCATCGCCGAGCTCGGCGGCGAACCCCTGATGTGGAAGACCGGGCACAGCCTGATCAAATCGAAGATGAAGGAAACCGGCGCGCCGCTCGCCGGCGAAATGTCGGGCCACATCTTCTTCGCGCATGATTATTATGGCTTCGACGACGCGCTTTATGCCGCCGTTCGCCTGATCCGCGCAGTGAGCGCGCTCGGCGGGTCGCTGACCGCGCTGCGCGATGCGATGCCGGCGATGGTCAACACGCCCGAGATGCGCTTCCAGGTCGACGAAAGCCGCAAGTTCCCAGTGGTCGAAGAAGTGCTGGCGCGGCTGGAAAGCGCAGGCGCGGACGTCGACCGCACCGACGGCGCCCGCGTCAACACCGGAGACGGCTGGTGGCTACTGCGCGCATCGAACACCCAGGACGTTTTGGTCGCGCGCGCCGAAGCCAGGGACGAAGCGGGCTTGGCACGTCTCGTCGCACAGATCGACGATCAGCTTGCGCAGTCGGGGCTCGAGCGGGGGCCGCAAGCGGGGCACTGAGCCCCGTCCCGCGAGGACCGCTAGCGCGTCGGCTTTGCGATGCAGGCCGGGCGCGGCTCCTGACCCGCGATCGCGCGAGCCTGCTCGTTCTGCTGCGGTCCCGGCGGCACCTTGCCGATCACGCAGGGCGGTTCGGCCGCGCTGTCGATGGCGAGAAGATAGGAGGTCGGCGTCCGGCCTTCGGGCGATTCATAGACTTCGTAGCGGACGATCAGCCGGTCCGTGCCGATCCACTCCACCGTCTTCCCGAGCGTGCTGAACGCGCCACCGGCGATCGTCGAGGGTAGCTGCATCTGCCGCTTCGCCCCGCCGGGTCCAACCAGCGCGAGATCCTCGCGCGCGTCCGCTTCGATCACCTCGAGCTTCCAATCGCCGCGGCCGGGACATTCGAACCGGACGTAGCCGCCCTCTTCGCGATTCACTTCGATCTGCTTGCAATTCGTACGGTCGAGGCTGGTGAAGACCGGCTCAGGCACCGGCAGCGGCACCGGCGTGGCATCGGCGAGTGGAGATGCTGTCGCGACCGGCGAAGGCGTCGCCGGCGCTGCCGGCTGCTCCTCAGCCTTGCCGCAGGCGGCGAGCATCGCGAACGCCGCGAAGCTCCAGCGCGGATCAATCGTCTTCATCTTCATAGCCGACAAGATTCAACTCCTTGGCCTTGATCTGATGCAGCGCGCACCAGTGGATCAGCGCATCCTCGCGCCCGTGCGTCACCCAAACCTCGCGCGGGGCGAGCTCGCGGATCGTGCAGGTCAGCTCGTCCCAATCCGCATGGTCGGAGAGGATCAGCGGCAGCTCGACGTTGCGCTGGCGCGCGCGCTGGCGGACGCGCATCCAGCCCGAGGCCATCGCAGTGATCGGATCGGGCAGCCGCCGCGACCAGCGATCGTTGAGCGCGCCCGGCGGGCTCAGCACGATATGCCCCTTGAGCGCGTCCTTCGAAACCCCCGTCGCCGGGCGCAGTTCGCCGAGATCGATGCCGTGGCTCTGGTAGAGCGCACACAGCCGCTCCAGCGCGCCATGAATGTAGATCGGATCGGAATGTCCGCGCCCGCGCAGCTCCGCGATCACCCGCTGCGCCTTGCCAAGCGCATAGGCGCCGACCAGCACGCAGCGATCGGGATTGGCGTGGAGCCGCGCGAGCAGGCGGTCCATCTCAGCGCCGGTATCGGGATGCCGGAAGACGGGAAGACCGAAGGTTGCCTCTGTAATGAAGATGTCGCACGGCACGGGCTCGAACGGCGCGCAGGTCGGATCCGGCCGGCGCTTGTAATCGCCCGACACCACCACCCGCTCGCCGCCATATTCCAGCACGATCTGCGCCGAGCCAAGGACGTGGCCCGCAGGCACGAAGCGTATATCGACCTCGCCGAGCCGGACGCTGCCTCCATAGGGCACAGGCTCGCCAGTCTGCGCACCATAGCGACAATCCATGATCGCAAGCGTTTCCGGAGTCGCCCAGACACGACCGTGGCCGCCGCGCGCATGATCGGCGTGGCCGTGGGTCACCAGCGCCCGCGCCTTCGGCTCGCTCGGGTCGATCCAGACGTCGGCAGGCTTGACGTAAATGCCGCGCGGATGCGGCGCGATCCAGGAACCGAGGCGGGGCATAGCCCCTCTGAACGCACGACGCGCCCGAAAGCGCCGACGCAACCGTGCGACCCTTCGATACGTTGGGCGGCACGAAGGAGAAGCGACATGGATTCAGGCGGCGCAGGCTGGACACTGATGACGATCATCGGGCCGATCCTGCTCATCGCGGTGATCGCCTGGGCGGCGCTCCGCAACCGATCTTCCCGGGCGAGCGACGACGAGACCGAGCGCGCCACCCGCGATCTCTATCGCGAGGAGGACAAGGCGCATCGCGGCGAGGACGACGACGTTCCCTAAGCCCAGTTCCACCCCTACATACGCCGCATGAGCCTCCCGCCCGTCATTGCCGAATGGTTCGCGGGGAAAGGCTGGGCGCCGCGGCCGCATCAGACGGCGATGCTAGCTGCTGCTCAGGCGGGGCAATCGGCGCTGCTGATCGCCCCCACCGGCGCCGGCAAGACGCTCGCCGGCTTCATCGCGACGCTCGCCGAACTCGTCGCGCATCCGACCGACCGGCTGCACACGCTCTACATTTCGCCGCTGAAGGCTTTGGCGGTGGATGTGCAGCGTAACCTGCTCAACCCGCTTGCTGAGATGGACCTGCCGATCCGGGTAGAGACGCGCACCGGCGACACCCCCGCCGACCGCAAGGCGCGGCAGCGCGTCCGCCCGCCCCAGATTCTGCTGACCACACCCGAATCGCTCAGCCTGCTGCTCAGCCATGAGGATAGCGCGACCCTGTTCGCCGGGCTGAAGGCGGTCGTCATCGACGAGATCCACGCCTTTGCGACCGGCAAGCGCGGAGATCTGCTCAGCCTCTCGCTTTCGCGGCTGGAGAAGCTCGCGCCCGGCTATCGCCGCGTCGCGCTCTCTGCCACCGTTGCCGATCCCGAAGCCTATCAGGGCTGGCTCGCGCCGCATGGCGACATCGGCGCGGTTGCGCTGGTTCAAGGCGATCCCGGCGCTGCGGCCGACATTCGCATCATGCTGCCGGACGAGGACCGCGTGCCCTGGTCCGGGCATTCGGGGCGCTGGGCGGCGGCGCACGTCATGCGGCAGATCGAGGCGCACCGCACCACGCTGGTCTTCTGCAACACGCGCAGCCTCGCCGAGCTGATCTTCCAGGATCTGTGGGCCGAGAATGACGCCAACCTGCCGATCGGCGTCCATCACGGATCGCTCTCGCTGGAAGCGCGGCGGAAGGTCGAGGCGGCGATGGCGGACGGCCGGTTGCGCGGTCTCGTCTGCACCGCCAGCCTCGATCTCGGCGTCGACTGGGGCGATGTCGATCTCGTCGTGCAGATGGGCGCGCCCAAGGGCTCGTCGCGGCTGCTCCAGCGCATCGGCCGCGCCAACCACCGGCTCGACGAGCCGAGCCAAGGCATCCTCGTCCCCGGCAACCGCTTCGAATATCTGGAGGCGCGCGCCGCGCTCGACGCGATCGGCGAGAAGGAGCTTGATCCCGACATCTTCCGTCCCGGCGCGCTCGACGTTCTCGCGCAGCATGTCATGGCCGTCGCCTGCGCCGGGCCGTTCGACGAGGCGGCGCTGCTCGACGAAGTGCGGAGCGCGGCCCCTTATGCGGGGCTGACCGCCGAGCTGTTCTCCGCCGTGCTGGGCTATATCGAGAGCGGCGGCTATGCGCTGCGCGCATATGACCGGTTCAAGCGGCTGACCAAGGGGCCGGACGGGCTGTGGCGGGTCAGCCACCCGCGCTTCATCCAGCAGCATCGCATGAATGCCGGCATCATCGTCGACGCGCCGCTGCTCGACGTGCGCTTCCGCAACGGCCGCAAGCTCGGCACCGTCGAGGAATATTTCGCCTCGACGCTGTCGGTCGGTGACACTTTTTTCTTCTCGGGCCTGAGTCTGGAGGTGGAGCGGATCGACGGCACCGATCTCTTCGTTCGCGCGACCACCCGCCCGGCGCGGGTCCCTACCTATGTCGGCGCGCGCATGGCGATGACCACCAACCTCGCCGATCGCGTTCGGCACTTCCTCAACGAACGGGAGCAGTGGCCGCGCTTTCCCGACGACGTGCGCGAGTGGCTGGAGATGCAGGACCGCCGCTCTACCCTGCCCCGCCCGGACGAGCTGCTGATCGAAACCTTCCCGCTCGAAGGCCGGCACAATATGGTGATTTACAGCTTCGAAGGCTGGAACGCGCACCAGTCGCTCGGCATGCTGCTCACCCGGCGGATGGAAAGCGCGGGCCTGAAGCCCACCGGCTTTGTCGCGAACGATTATGCGCTCGCCTGCTACGGGCTGGAGCCGATCGCCGATCCCGCCGCGCTACTCTCTCCCGACATCCTCGAACATGAATTCGTCGAATGGGTACAGCAGTCGCACCTATTGAAGCGCGCCTTCCGCGAGGTGGCGGTGATCGGCGGCCTCGTCGAGCGCAACCATCCGGGCAAGCGGAAGACAGGAAAGCAGGTCACCTTCTCGACCGACCTCATCTACGACGTGCTGCGCCGCTACGAGCCCGATCACCTGCTGCTGAAGGCGGCGTGGGAGGATGCGCGGACGCGGATGACCGACGTGGGCCGCCTCGCCCGCCTGCTCGACCGCGCGGCAGAGACGATGGTCCACGTCGATCTGCCGCGCATCTCGCCGATGGCCGTTCCCGTCCTCGTCATCATCGGCCGCGAACGCGTCGCCGAAGGCACCGCGGACGACGCGCTCCTCATCGAAGCGGAAGCGCTGGCGGAACTGGCAATGCGGGAAGATTAATCCCTATTTCGCCGCCGCCATTTCGTAGAGAAAATCGACATAGGCCATCGTCGCGTCGTCGAGACCCGCGACCTTGGGATTGCTGCTTTCGATGACGAAATATTCGTCGGGGGCATGCGCGCCGCCGCCGTGGCCGATGCCGAATTGCGCAGCGGGGAGCTTGAGCGGCGGGCCGGTGAAGACGACGCCCGGCCACGAGCCGGCCGAGCGTGGCACCAGCGAATAAGTGATGCCGGCGCGTTCCAGCACCGCTTTTTCGGCGCGGACGAGCGCGCTTTCCTCGGGCGTCTCGGTCGGGCCGTAACCGCCCGAAACGTTGACCTCGATATCCGGGAAGCCGGCCTTGACGAGATGTGCCTTCAGTTTCGTCACCGCCTCGTCCTTCGTCATGTCGGGGACGAGACGGAGATCGATCTTTGCCTCGGCGCGGCCGGGCAGCACGGTCTTGCCGCCGGGGCCGGTGTAGCCCGACACCAAGCCCTGGATGTTGATCGTCGGCTGCGAGGCGAGCCGTTCCAAGCTGGTTTGGAAATCCTCGTCGCCGATCCAGCGCTCGACCCCCATCAGCCGCTTGAGGTCCGCCTCGTTCGACTGTCGCGCGCCTTCCGCGATCAGCGCCTTTTGGCGGGCGGAGAGCGGCTGGACATGCTCGAACCAGCCTTCGACCGCGGGCGTATGACCGTCCTTTGCGATCAGCGTGTCGAGCGCCTGCACCAGCCGCCAGGCAGGGCTGTCCACGCGCGCCATGTTGCTGGAGTGGATGTCCTTCTTCGGCCCCCGCCCCCATTTCTCACCGCTCGAGATGAGCTGGAGTTCAACCGCACCCTTGGCGCCCAGCGTCAGCGTGACGTTGCCGTTCGGCCCCTGGCTCGCGGAGGGAATGATGACGCCCTCGCACTTCTTCATCGCCGCCAGCACTTCGGGATCGGCGATCACCTGATGGAAATGCGGCGAGGCGATTTCCTCCTCGCCCTCGCAGACCAATGCGATGTTGACGGGCAGCTTTCGCCCCGCTGCGCGGATCGCATGCAGCGCACCGAGGAAGGCGGCTTCCGGCCCCTTCTGGTTCACTGCGCCGCGCCCCATGATCGCCTTGCCCTCGGGCCGGTCGACGATCCGCGCCTCCAGCGGCGGCGACGACCATTCGGCGGAATCGAACTGCTTAACGTCATACATGAAATAGATGCCGATCCAGCGCTTGGCGCCCGCGTCCAAGGTCGCGAACACGCCCGGTACGCCGTCGGTCTTGACGATCCGCGCCTTCTGGAAGCCCGCGTCCTTGGCGAGGCCGACCATATATTCGGCGCCGGTATCGACGTTGAGGCCTTCCGCCGCGATCGTCGGGTGCTTGATCCAGTCCTGGATGCGCTTGACCGTCGCATCATGCCCGGCCGCCACGGCCTTGCGGATCGCGTCCATGTCGCCGCGCTGCGCGAGCGCCGCGCCCGGCGTCAGCAGCACGGCCGATGCGGCGGCGCCGGCAAGAATGGAACGGCGGTCGGTGGCGAAATCGGTCATGCGGCAGGCCCCTCTTTGTCCGCGGCAAATAAGGACCAAAGCGGCGGGCACGTCCACCCCCGGCGGACGCGAGGCGTTTAGTCGCCGTCGGGGCCGAGCGCGGCATCCAGATCGCGCGGGCGGAGGAAGCGGCGGAGCGTGCCCTTCCCCTCCGCCGCATCGCGCCAGCGATCGACCGGGAGATGGATCTCGGCGAGCGTGCCGGTGGGATATTTCTCCAGCACCGCCGCGCGCAATTCGCCGCCGTCCTCCTCGGACGTCAGGTGCAGCGTCAGCAGCTCAAGCCCCGGATTGTGGCCGACGATGAGCAGCGTATCGACCGCATCGTCGGTCGCCTGGACGATTTCCAGCAGCACTTCGGGCGCGGCGAGATAGGCGCGGCGATCCCAAACCGGATCGAAGGCGGTGCCATAGCCCTCGCCCGCGCCCTCCAGCGTTTCGGTCACCCGCGCGGCAGGCGACGCGACGACGAGATCGAAGCCGAGCGCGGCATCGCGCATCGCCCGGCCCATAGCGCGCGCGGCGCGGCGGCCCTTCTCGTTGAGCGGCCTGTCGAAATCCGGGCTGCCGCGCTCGCCCCATCCGGCCTTTGCGTGGCGCAGCAGAGTGAGTGTCTTCATGCCGTTCCTTCGCGGGCCGCAGCGTCCGCGCCGTGATGCCGCAAAGCGGCGGCGGTGGAAAGGCCGCGCACCGCCGCCACCGCATCCGACAGCGCGACGCGCCGGATCGGGACACCCGCCGGAAAGGCATTGAGCAACCGTGACGGCGTAGCGGCCGAGAGGAGCACGAACTTGCCGCTGTCCCCTTGGCGCCGGATGAGGCGGCCGAACGCCTGCGCGAGCCGGGCGCGCACGACGCGATCGTCGTGCCGCGTGCCGCCCCCCGCCACCCGCCGCGCGGCGTGGAGCACTGTGGGGCGCGGCCAAGGCACGCCTTCCATCACCACCAGCCGCAGCGACCGGCCCGGCACGTCGACGCCATCGCGCAGCGCGTCGGTGCCGAGCAGCGAGGCGTGCGGATCGTCGCGGAAGATATCGACCAGCGTGCCCGTATCCATCGGATCGACATGCTGCGCGTAGAGCGGAAGCCCGGCTCGGGCGAGCCGGTCGGCGATGCGGGCATGGACCGCCTTCAACCGCTGGATCGCGGTGAAGAGGCCGAGCGTGCCGCCCTCCGCCGCCTCGATAAGCCGCGCATAGGCGCCTGCAAGGCTGGCGATGTCGCCGCGCTTGATGTCGGTGACGATCAGCACTTCGCTCGCATTGGCATAATCGAACGGGCTTTCCGCCTCGAAATGCGCGGCCTGCTGCGGCAGGTGCATCGCGCCGGTGCGCGCCTCGGCGGCGGGCCAATCCTCGCACCCGCGCAGCGTCGCCGAGGTCACCAGCACGCCGTGCGCGGGCTTGAGCACCGCTTCGGCGAGCGGGCGCGTCGGATCGAGCCAGCGGCGGTGGAGGCCGATGTCGAACTCGCGCCCGTCGATGCGGTCGACCGCCAGCCAGTCGACGAAATCGGGATCGGCCGGCCCGCCGATCCGCGCGGCGAGCGCGATCCAGGCGGCGATCGTCTGCGTGCGCCAGGAAAGCCCGCCGATCGCGCCTTCCACCCGCGCCCGCGCCTGCCCGTCGAGCCAGTCCGGCGCATCTTCCAGCACCGCCTCCAGTCGCCGCCCGAGCGCGACGAGCGGGCGCAGCAGCAGCTCCAGCGCCTCGACCGCGGGCGCCGCCGCATCAACGATCGCGCCGTCGAGCTCGGCCATTTCGGTCTCGAGGCCGTAGCCCGCATCCTGCGCCGTAGCGCGCGCATAGACCGCGCCGCGCACCGCCGCGAGAAGCGCCTCCAACGGACCATAGGGCGAACCCTCGCCGATCCGCCGCAGCCAATCGTCGCCGGGCAGCAGCCGCGCCGCCTCAACCGCCGCGTCAAGCGCCGCCGCGCCCGCTTCGTCATAGGAAGCGACGTCCATCAGCCGTGCGGAGAGACCCCGCCGTCGGCCGCGCGACTTGCCCTCGGGCCCGACGATCCAGCGCCGAAGCTCGATCGTCTCCTGCCCGGTCAGCGCCGCGGCGAAGGTGGAATCGGCGGCGTCGAACAGGTGATGCCCCTCGTCGAACACGATCCGCGCGGGCGCCTGCCCGGCCTCCCGCCCGCGCGCGGTGTTGACCATCACCAGCGCATGATTGGCGATCACGAGATCGGCGCCCTGGCTCGCGCGGCTCGCGCGCTCGATGAAGCAGCGGCGATAATGCGGGCAGCCGGCATAAACGCATTCGCCGCGCCGATCGGTGAGCGCGGTTGCGCCCGCGCGGCGGAACAAGGTGGGCAACCAGCCGGGGAGATCGCCGCCTACCATATCGCCGTCGCGCGTGTAGGCGGCCCAGCGTGCGGCGAGCTGCGCGAGGATCGCGGCGCGGCCCGCGAACCCGCCCTGCAGCGCATCCTCGAGGTTGAGCAGGCAGAGATAATTCTCGCGCCCCTTGCGGACGACCACCTTCTGCCGCCGGTCGGCCGCATCGGGGTAGATACGCTGCGTCTCGCGATCGAGCTGGCGCTGCAGCGCCTTGGTGTAGGTCGAAATCCACACCGCCCCGTCCGCCTCGCGCGCCCAAAGGGACGCGGGCGCCAGATAGCCCAATGTCTTGCCGATCCCGGTGCCCGCCTCGGCAAGCAGCATCTCGGGCGCGCCGTCCGCGCGGCGCGGCGCGAAGGCACGGGTCGCCGCGGCGGCATAGGCACGCTGACCCTCGCGCATCTCCGCGCCGCCGCCAGCCAGCTCCGCAAGCCGGTCGATCGCGGCCTCCTCAGCGATGCGGACCGGGCGTGGCTGCGAGCGCGGCGGTGCCTCCTCCCATTCGGGCAGGCGCGAGAACAGCCAGCGCTCGTCGCGCTCGGGCCGCTGGAGCCGGTCGGCGATCAGCGGCGCCCACGGCCAGCGCAGCCGGTACAGCGCCTGCGCCGAGGCCCATGCGCCTTCGCGCTCTGGCCAGTTGGTCTCCAGCACGCCGAGCAGTGTCTCGGCCGCGATGCGAAGGAAGGGCGCGGCAGCGGCATCGTCCGCCGGCGGTTCTAGCTCCAGCGCATCGGCGATGCCCTTGGGCGTCGGCACGGCGAACCGCGCCGGATGGACGAACGCGAACAGCTCAAGGAGATCGAGGCCCGAAAGCTCGGGATAGCCGAGCCGCTGACCGACCAGCGGTGCGTTGAGGAGGATCACCGGCGTCTCCGCCGCCCGCGCGATCGCCGCCCCGCGCCCGATGCCGGCAACGCTACCGTCCGCATCGGCGATCCAGATGCCGCCGTGGGTCGCGTGGAGGGCGGGATGTGGAAGAGCTCGGTTCATCGGGGCGCACTCAGGCGGCAGAAATCGCTGGGCATCGGGCGGCGCGGCGTTATCTGCATGGGCCACGCTATACAGATTCAACCCGGACGAACCAGAACAAATGAACAACACGGAAGCTCTCCGCGAAGCCGCGCGCGTCTCCAAGGCCTGGCCTTACGAGGAGGCGCGCAAGCTGCTGAAGCGCTTCCCGGAGGGGCCGCCCGAGGGCCGCGCGATCGTCTTCGAAACGGGCTACGGCCCGTCTGGCCTGCCGCACCTTGGCACCTTTCAGGAAGTTGCGCGTACGCTCTGGGTGAAGCAGGCACTCGCCGAGCTGGCCGACTGGCCGTCGCGGCTCATCGCCTTTTCGGACGACATGGACGGCATGCGCAAGGTGCCGCCGAACATGCCCAACCACGATCTCCTCCAGCACAATATCGACAAGCCGCTGTCGGTCGTCCCTGACCCTTACGGTTGTCACGAAAGCTATGCGGCGCACAACAACGGGCTGCTGCGGCAATTCCTCGACCGGTTCGGCTTCGAATATGAGTTTCTCGCCTCATCCGATTGCTACGGATCGGGCCGGTTCGACGACACGCTGCGCCGGGTGCTGCGTCACTATGACGACATCATGGGCGTGATGCTGCCGACGCTGGGCGAAGAGCGGCGCAAAACCTATTCGCCGGTGCTGCCGATCAGTCCGGCCAGCGGCAAGGTGCTGCAGGTGCCGGTCGAAGTGATCGACGCCGATGCGGGCACGATCCGCTACGTCGAGCCGGAGACCGGCGAGACGGTCGAGCAGTCGATCCTTTCCGGGGGCGCCAAGCTGCAATGGAAGGTCGATTGGGCGATGCGCTGGGTTGCGCTCGGCGTGGATTACGAAATGGCGGGCAAGGATCTGATCGATTCCGTCGCGCTGAGCGGCAAGATCGCGCGCATCCTAGGCGCCCGTCCGCCCGAGGGGTTCAATTACGAGATGTTCCTCGACGAGGACGGGCAGAAGATCTCCAAGTCCAAGGGCAATGGCCTCACCATCGACGAGTGGCTGCGTTACGCGCCCGAGGAGAGCCTGAGCTTCTATCTCTATCGCGAGCCCAAGAAGGCGAAGCAGCTTTCCTTCGGGATCATCCCCAAGGCAGTCGACGAGTATCACCAGTTCCTCGGCAATTATCCGGATCAGGAAGTCGACAAGAGGCTCGGCAATCCGGTGCACCACATCCACGACGGCGATCCGCCGCAATCGCGGATGCCGATCACCTTCGCGCTGCTGCTCAACCTCGTTTCGGTCGCCTCGACCGACGACAAGGATCTGATTTGGGGCTTTGTGAAGCGCCATGCGCCCGACGCCTCGCCCGAAACGCATCCCGAGCTGGACGCGCTGATCGGCTTCGCGCTCACCTATTTCCGCGACTTCATCGCCGACAGCCTGTTCCACCGCGCGCCCGACGCGAACGAGGCTGAGGCGCTGCGCCGGCTCGACGCAAAGCTGGTCGAGCTCGGCGAGGACGCGAGCGCCGAGGCGATCCAGGACGAAGTCTATGAGATCGGCAAGACCGGCGGGTTCGAGAGCCTGCGCGACTGGTTCAAAGCGCTCTACGAGACTTTGCTCGGCACCAGCCAGGGGCCGCGGATGGGAACGTTCATCGCAATGTATGGCGTTGCCGACACGCGCAAGCTGATCGCCGAAGCGCTCGCCAAGGCAGAATAGCGCCCCCTTGCGCAACCATATCCTTTGTTGTTGATTTCGCTCCCGAGCGCCGCCGGCAGGGCGGCGACCTAAGGGAGGATCAGTGGGCATGCGTATCTATGCCGCCGCCGTTGCGGCCTGTATCGCCGTTTGTGCGACCCCCGCGGTGGCGCAAAGCCCGCGCGAACTGTTGGCGAGCGCCGCCTTCACCGCGCGGGACAAGGCGACCGCGCTGGCACGGATCGAGGCCGCGCTCGATGCCGCCGAAGACATCCTCAAGCGCGATCCCGATAATCACGAGGCGCTGCTGCAGCGTGCGGTGGGCATCGGCTATCGCGGCAAGCTGAAGCGCAACCGCCACGACGTGCAGGCTGCGCGCAAGGGCTTCGAGGCGCTGGTCAAAGCCAATCCGCGCGATGCCGAGGCGCAGCTCGCGCTCGCCGGCTGGCATCTCGGCGCGATCATAGAGCTGGGGCCGATCGTCGCGCGCACGGTCCTCGGCGCGCGCAAGGCCCAGGGCATGCAGGCGCTCGATCGCGCCGTCGCGCTGGCCGGCGGCCGTGCCTTCATCCCGGCCTATGCCAGCCTGACCCGCATCCAGCTCGATCCCGCCGCCGTCGCCCCGGCGCGCAGCCTCGCCGAGGCCGCGGTCGAAAGCCGCGTCGCCAATCCGGTCGATCGGGTGATGCAGCGCAACGCCGCCACCCTCCTCGCGTTGCTCAAGGGCGGCAACGGCAAGGCCGCCGCGGCGCAGGCCGAGAGGCTGATGCCCTTCGGCCGGTTCGACAGCTAGCGGCGCGCCGCAGCCATTGGTTAACGTCTTGTTTGGAGTTGGGACCTAACCCGGATCATATCCAGGGGACGATTTTCCGATGCAAGACCGCAACCAGGCGGACATCTACGTCAGCATTTATCAGGCGATGAACCTCGCCGCGGACGAGCCGACTCTGCCGCGCGGCGCGCATGGGGCACTGGCCCGTGGCATCGACCGCCTCCGCGCCGAAGACGCCACCCCGCGCATGATCGGCCAGGCCGAAGCCGCCTATGTCGCCATCCACCGCCTGGAATGGGCGCTGATGACCGGCGATGATCGTGCCGCGACTTGCGCCCGCAGCGCATTGTCCGACATGGCCGGCGCCTGGCTTGCCGACGCGCCGGTGTCGCGCTTCTCCTGATCCTCTTGCCGACGCCGCCGCACGGCTTGTCCGGCGGCGTGCAATTCCGTCGCCCGATCCGCGACTATCGTCGCACTCCGCTCCCGCACCTTCCGCGATTCGGCGATTGGCGGCAGGTCCCCGCGAATCGCGAACGGAATTTCATGGTACATCGGGTTATCGACGGCACGATCCAAGTGGCGACGCTGAAGCGCGAGACGCGGCGCCGCTGCCAGTTTCAGGACGTCACCTTGCTCAGCCTCGACGGGCTCGAGGTCAAGTTCCGCAAGCTGACCGTGCCCGCGGCGCTCGCCGGCGCGATCGCGCCTGGTACCAGCGGCCGCTTCTATCTCCACGGGCTCGGCGCGCGGCCGAGCGTCCACGGCGTGCGCACCCACGACGGGCAGACCGGCTTCGGCTTCTCGCGCGGGGCTGAATGGGCGATGCTCATCGCCGGTGCGGTCGCGATGATCGCCGCCGCGGTCGCGCTGATGGTCCGCAACGACTGGTGCCTCGGGCTCGCCCTCCATGTCGCCGTGCTCGCCACCATCGCCACCCTGCTGTTCCGCCGCAGCCGCATCGTCGCCGACCGCACCTTCCGCGCCGATCTCGCTCAGCCCGCACGAGGCTGAGCCGCCTCCAAATCCATTTCGCTTGACGACCGCCCCGGCCGGCCCCACGGGCCCCCCGCCATGATGGTACGAAAGTCATTCCGGCCGGCGATCGCCTTCATCCTCATCACCGCCATGCTCGACGTGATGGCGATGGGTCTCGTCATCCCCGTCCTGCCGATCCTGATCGAGCAGTTCACCGGATCGAATGCAGCGGCGGGCTTCTGGAACGGCCTGTTCGTCGCCTTGTGGGCGGGGATGCAGTTCATCTTCTCGCCGATCATCGGCTCGATCTCGGACCGCTACGGGCGGCGGCCGACGATCCTCATTTCGACTGCGGGCCTCGCCGCCGACTGGGCACTGATGGCGGTGGCTCCCAACCTCTGGTGGCTGGCGCTGGGGCGGATCGTGGGTGGCATAACGTCGTCCAGCTTCACCACCGTCTATGCCTATATGGCGGACATCACCCCGCCTGAAGGCCGCGCCCGCGCTTATGGCCTGATCGGCGCAGCGTTCAGCGCCGGCTTCGTCGCAGGACCGCTGCTTGGCGGCGTGCTCGGCGAGTTCGGCCCGCGCGTGCCCTTCTGGGCGGCGGCCGGACTGTCCGCGATCGCGTTCTTCTACGGGCTGGTGGTGCTCCCGGAATCACTGCCGCCCGAAAAGCGTATGGCCTTCTCATGGCGGCGCGCCAATCCGTTCGGCGCGATGAAGCTTCTCGGTTCGCACCCCGAGCTTGGCGGCCTCGCGGTGGTAAACTTCCTGCTCTATTTCGCGCATCACGTCTTCTCAGCGGTGTTCGTCCTCTACGCTGCTTATCGCTACGGCTGGGGTCCGCTCGAGGTCGGCGTGCTCCTCGGGCTGGTCGGCGGCCTCGACATGATCGTCCAGGGCCTGCTCGTCGGCCCGGTGGTGAAACGGTGGGGCGATCGACGGACAATGGTATTCGGCCTGCTCGCCGGATCGTTCGGCATCGCCTGCATGGGCCTCGCCCCCAATGGCTGGCTGTTCACGCTCGCGATGCTGCCCAACGCGCTGTGGGGCCTCGCCATGCCGACGCTGCAATCGCTGATGACGCGGCGCGTGTCGGAGAGCGAGCAAGGCCAGCTCCAGGGCGCGAACATGAGCGTCGCCAGCATCGCCGGCGTTGCATCGCCGCTGTTCTTTGGCTGGGTCTACCAAGTCAGCGTGACGACCCACGCGGGCCTCAGCTTCCTCATCGCCGCGGCGGTGCTCCTCGCGGGCGGGCTGATCGGCGCGGCGGTGGCGCGTAGGGCCGCCGGCGCGGAAAGAGCCGCCGCGCCTCCGACCTGACTTCAGGCCGTCGGCCCCGGGAAACGCCCAGCCGCAGCCGCTACGTCCGCGACCCCAGCCAGCCGCAGCGCTTCCAGCAGCGCCTGATCGGCGGGCACCGCAACGTCGGGCGCCACGCCCTTCCCCTCCCAGCCTTCGCCGGTGTCGGGATCGAAAGTGCGGCCGACCGGCACGAACACCGAATAGCCGGCCGCGATCGGCATCATCCCGCCATAATGGCCGGCGCCGCCCGTCGGCTCGCCGATCAGCGTGGCGCGCCCGGTGCGCTTCAGTGAGAGCGAGAGATGCTCCGCCGCCGATCCGGTCTTGCCGGAGACGAGCAGGAAGACTTTGGCCTTACCGAGCCGCGCCTTGGCGGAATCGCCCATCGCGAAATGCATGCGGCGGACCACCCCGTCGGGCCCGGCGACGCGGCGAAGCGTCGGCAGGTCGGGCGCCATCGGCCCCATCGCCTGCTCCACCGCCAGCCGCGTATCCATGCCCACCAGTTGCGTTTCGGCCTCGAAGAGCGCCGGGAAAAGCGCATCCATCTCGGCCAGTCCGCCGCCCTTGTGACGGCGCGCATCGATAATCACCGCCCGCGCATCGCCGTAGTTGCCGATAAAGGCGGCAATGCCGTCGAGCGTCTTCTTGTCGCCGGGAAAGAGCGTGAACTCGACATAAGCGACACCGTCGGCGATCCAGCCCGATCGCTCCAGCCCGCCTGCCGGCATCGGCGGAGGGCTGGACTTCTCACCCGCTTTCGCGGCTTGGGGCGGTACCACTTTCAGATGATTGTCCGGATGTACCGCCTGCAGATCAGCCGTCAGCGCGGCGGCCAGCGCGGCGGGATCGGTGAGCGCAGCATAAGCACCAGCCGCCTGTTTCGCGCGCAGCATCCGGGCATAATCCGCGGCGACGTCAGGGAAGACGAAATTGTCCTCGAGTGTCTTGGCCAGCGATTCCACGGTCTGATTGGTATCGGGCGCGAGCGCGGCTTGATCGTTGCCCCACCCTGCCGCCGGCGACGTCATCGACAAACCCGCCGTGACGGTCGCCGCCGCCACAAGCCCCAACCGCCTCGATCGCATCGCCGCACCCCGCGCCCCTGTGTTGCCTAACTAACTCACTGTGACACGAAGCGTGCGCATGTTGGGCGAAATTGGGGTGGCCGATACGCCGGAAAAATGCATCGTGGTGGCCATGAAGGTCTTGGACCCGTTCGACATCGCGCTGCTCAACGCGCTGCAGGCGGACAATCGCGCCACCGCGGATGCGCTGGCTCGGACTGTCGCGCTGTCCCCCTCCGCGATCACCCGGCGGATCCGGCGCCTGAAGGACAGCGGCGTCATCGACCGCGACGTATCGGTGCTGTCCCCGGCGCTCGCTGGGCGGCGGCTGTCCGCCATCGTCCAGATCCAGCTTCACGATCACGCCGAGGAAGCCGGGCTCGCGGTGTTGCGCCAGCGGCTGCTCGCCTCCAACCACGTCCAGTCGTGCCTGGAGGTGAGCGGCAGCTTCGACCTGTTCCTGACCGTCACGGCGCGCGACATGGCCGAGTTCAACGCCTTCGCCGACACGATGCTGGCCAAGGACGCGGCGATCCGGCGCTATGAAACCAGCTTCGTAAAGAAGGCGCTCAAGCAGACGCTAGCCATCCCACTCGACGCGCGGGATGCGGGCTGAGCCTCAGCCCGCTTTTTTCTTCGCTGCGATCCAGGTGTCGATCTTGGTTTCCAGCACCGCCAGCGGCAGCGCGCCGCTCATCAGCACCTGGGCGTGGAACTCGCGAACGTCGAAACGCTTTCCGAGCGCCTTCTCGGCCTTGGCGCGCAATTCGCTGATCTTGAGCTGGCCCACCTTATAGGCGAGCGCCTGGCCCGGAATGGCGATGTACCGCTCGGTCTCGGCAGTGGCGTTGCTCCGCCCGCGTGAACTGTTGTCGAGAATATACTGGATCGTCTGATCGCGGGTCCAGCCCTTGGAATGGATGCCGGTGTCGACGACCAGACGGATCGCGCGGAAGAGCTGCGAATCGAGATAGCCGAAATACTGGTAGGGGTCGGTGTAGACACCGAGCTCGCGGCCGAGCGTTTCGGCATAGAGGCCCCAGCCTTCGACATAAGCGGTGTTGCCGCCGAACCGCTGGAAGTTGGGCAGCGCCTCATTCTCCTGTGCCAGGCTGATCTGGAAATGGTGCCCCGGCGCGCCTTCGTGGAGATAGAGCGTCTCCATCGACGGCGTGGTGCGCGACGGCAGATCATAAGCGTTGTAATAGAAGACGCCGGGGCGCGAGCCATCGGGCGTGCCCGGATTGTAGGAGCCGCGCGCAGCTCCCTTCTCGGTCAGCGCCGGCGTCGGCCGGATTTCCAGCGGCGCCTTGGGCAGCGTCGAGAACAAGTTGGGCAAAGTGCCGTCGAGCCGCTTGCCGATCGCGACATACTCCTGCTGCAGCCACTCGCGCGATTGCGGCTTGAACTTCGGATCGGTGCGGATGTGCTCGAAGAAGTCCTTCAGCGTCCCCTTGAAGCCGACCTGGGCTTTCACCTTCTCCATCTCGGCATGGAGCCGCTTCACTTCGTCGACGCCGATCTTGTGGATCTGCTCGGGCGTCATGTCGGTGGTGGTGTTGACCTCCACCAGATAGCGGTAGAGCGCGGGGCCGCCCTTCATGTCGAGCAGGCCGACGCTCGGCCGCGCGGCGGGGAGATATTCGTTCGCCGTGAAATCGCGCAGCCGCTGCAGCGCCGGACGCAGCTTGCTGCTGATCGCGGTGCGATAGGCGGTCTTCAGCCGCTCCTGGTCGGCGGCCGGGACGTCGGCGGGGAATTTGGTCAGCGGCCGGTAGAAGGCGCTGCCCTCGACGCTCTCGCCGAGCATCTGATCGAGCTGACCGACGATATTCTGCGCGACGAGCTGCGGCTGGACGACGCCGCTCGCCATGCCCTCGCGCATCCGCGCGATGATCGTATCGACCGCGACCACGAAATCGTCGATCCGCGACAGGCCGTTGTCATAATCCTTCACCGTCTTGAACGGCGCCACGCCCTCGCCGTTGCTCATCTCCGGGAAGGAGGTGTGGATGCCGTAGAAATGGTTGATCGGGCGGACTGCGGTCAGCGCCAGCATGTCGGGCTGCAGCCCCTTGAGATCGGTCGTCCGCTGCCATTTGAAGACGTCGTAGGAGATGCGCTCCTCGGCACTGAGCGCGGCGCGGTCGATCTTGTTCAGCTCCGCTAGCTCGTTCACCGCGGCGGTGCGCTCCTCACCCTGATGCTCCTTGGAATAAGGATTGCCGAGCCGGTCGGCATAGCGAAGGTCACCGCGATAGAGCGCGCCGATCGGGTTGCGCTTCAGCTCAGCCTCGTCGCTGGCCGCAAAGAGCGCCGCGAGCTGCTGCGAGGCGTTCGCGGCCTCGGCCGCCGCGGGCGCGGACGGCGCCTGGGCGATCAGCGGCGTCATCGCGGTTCCGGCAAGGGCGAGCAGCAGTGCGAGCTTCATCATCATTCCTTTGTTTGATCGATATCCGCTGGGTCAGCGCGGGGCGCGGCGGTAGGTGTAGTGGAGCAGCATCTCGCTGCCGTCCTTCTTCGTAATCCGCACCGTTTCCGCGAGCGTATCGGGGCCGGTGCGGCGGATGGTGAAGCCGTCGAAGAAAACGGCGTCGCGTTCGACGGCGACCAGCGGGAAGACGGTCGCGGCATCGCCCGCTTTCTCCTCCCAGCCGGTGAGGTCAGGATTGAAATGCTTCAGGCGATAGGCGAGCGATGCGCCCGCATGGACGATCTGGACGATCTCGTACATCGTCACCTTGCCGTCCTTGCCCTCCTGGAAATGGCCGGAGATCTGGCCGCCCTTGGGCGGCAGATAGACGACGCTCGCCTCGACGCCCTCGCGCCCGCCGACCCAGGTGCCGGTGAGGAAGTCGAGCGCCTCCACCTGTGCCGCCGGCGACGTCTGCCCGGCCTCCAGCCGCCGCGGCACTTCGGCCGGAGCCGGTGCAGCGGCGAGGAGCAACGAAAGCAGCAGCGTCATAAGCTTCAGCCCCTTTTCTTGGCCGCGATCCAGTCGTCGATCTTCTTCTCCAAGACGGTCATCGGCAAGGCCCCCGTCATCAGCACCTCGGCATGGAACTCGCGCGGATCGAAGCGGTCGCCGAGCTCGGCCTCAGCCTTTGCCTTCAGCCGCTGGATGGTGAGCGCGCCGATCTTGTAGGCGAGCGCCTGCCCCGGAATGGCGATGTAGCGCTCCACCTCCGCGGTGGCGTCGGTCTTGCCCATGCCCGAATTGCTCAGCATGTAGTTGATCGCCTGGTCGCGCGTCCAACCCTTGGCGTGGATGCCGGTATCGACCACCAGCCGCATCGCGCGCAGCATCTCGTCGTCGAGATGGCCGAAGCGCTGATAGGGATCGGTGAACATGCCGAGCTCCGGCCCCAGCGTCTCGGCATAGAGCGCCCAGCCTTCGACGAAGGCAGTGTTGCCGCCGTAGCGCATGAAGGCGGGGAGCGATTCATTCTCGTTCGCCAGGCTGATCTGGAAATGGTGCCCCGGGATGCCCTCGTGGAGATAGAGCGTCTCCATCCCGTAGGTGTTGCGCGACGGCAGGTCGTAAGTGTTGTAGTAGAAGACGCCAGGGCGCGACCCATCGGGCGTGCCGTCCTGATAGGAGCCGCCAGCCTCCGTCTTCTCGCGATAGGGCTCGACCGGACGGATCTCCATCCGCGTCCGCGGGATTGTCGAGAATTGCTCGCGGACCTTCAGGTCCACGCGCTTGCCGATTTCGTAATAGCCGTCGCGCAGCGCCTCCTTGGATTTGGGCCGGAACTCGGGCGCGGTGCGCAGATGCTCGAAGAAGGCCTGGAGATCGCCTTTGAAGCCGACCTGCTGGCGGATCGCGTCCATCTCGCCGCGGATGCGGGCGACTTCCTTGAGGCCGAGTTGGTGGACCTCCTCGGCCTTGAGCGGCAGCGTGGTGTTCGATTCGATGAGATAGGCGTACATCACATCGCCGCCCTTCATCGACGACAGGCCGACCTGATCGCGCGCCTTGGGCAGATAGTCGTTCTTCAGGAAATCGCGCAGGCGGGTGAGCGCCGGATAGAGCTGGTTGGCAGTGGCGTCGCGATAGGCCTTGGTGAGCCGCGTCTGGTCCGCGGCCGGTATCTCCTTCGGAAACTCCTTCACCGGCGCGTAATAGGTCGATTCCTCGACCGGCTTGGCGAGCTGCAGATCGAGCTGGTCAATGACGTTGCTGATGGTCAGCTTGGTCTCGAACACGCCCGTGGCCATTCCCTCGCGGAAACGGCCGATCGCGCCGTCCACCCATTTCACGAAGCCGGCATGGCGCTTCAGATTGTTGTCATAGTCCGCGACCGTCTTGAACGGCGCCGCGCCCTCGCCCGACGAGAGGTTCGCATAGCCCATGTGGAAGCCGTAGAAATGGTTGAGCGGCCGGACCTGCTGGAGCTTCAGCAGCTCGCCGGTCGAACCGCGCAGGCCGCGTTCGGTGTCGATCTGGAAAACGTCGTAGGCGATCTGGTTGACCGGGCTGAGCTTGGCGCGGTCGATCGCCTTCAGCTCGGCAAGATCGCGGCGGGAGGCGGCGACTTCGGCGGCGACATAAACGTCGGAAATGTAATCGCCGAAGCGGTCAGCATAACGCATGTCGCCGCGGAACAGCGCGCTGATCGGGTTGCGTTTGAGGCTGTCCTCATCGCTCCGTTTGAAGAGATCGGTGAGCTTCTTGTCCTCCGCCGAGGGCTGCGCAGCCGTAGCGCCCGGCGCGGCGGCCTGCTGCGCAGGTGCGGTGGCGGAGAGGAGAGCGATTGGCGCGGCGGCGGCGAGAAGCAACAGGCGAAGCGACATGGACGAGTGGCCTTCCGTGGGAGCTGTATTGCGCTCCTAAAACGGAAGGTGGGCGCGCCGCAAGGTGCCGGAAACGCGATGGGCGGCCCGCGCGGCGAAATCCGCGCCGGCCGCCCACGTCATTTTTTCCGGTCCGCCTTACCAGTAGAAGCCGCGGATCACGTCCACGACGCGGCCGTTGCGGACGTTGACGAGCAGCGCATCGTCATAGTGCCGCACCCAGCGGAGCTGGCCCCGCGCCGGCGGCAGGCGATAGCGCCACGGGTCCGCGATATAATAGCGGCTGCTGTAATAGGCCGGGCGGATAACGATGCCCGGGCGGAACGACTGGTAGCGGAACGGCGCCCGCCAATTGCCACGTGCATAGAGCGAGCGGTTGGAGCTGCGATAGCCGCGCCAGTCGTTGCGGCCCCAGTCACGCCGGTCGCGAAGGTCCTCACGAAGCTCGCGGCGCGCCTCTCGCACGTCGCGTCGCTCGCGGCGGACATCATTGCGGTCGCCATATCGCCGGGCATCGCGCAGCTCGCGCTGCTCCTGCCGCACGTCGCGGACGTCGCGTCGGATTTCGCCGCGCGACTGGGCTGCGGCCTGGGTGGCAGGCATTATCGTCGCCGCCATCAGGCCCATGATGATCAACTTACGCATGATCGATCCTTTCCTACGCGCCGGCCGCTTCGCGCGGGGGTGCGCACGTACCGGCGACTCGGATCATCGCAAAGCGCATCTGAACGGCGCGGAAATGTGATAGTCACGCGCCAGTCAGCGACACTTGACGGAGTCGCAACATGGCCGAAGCGAAACACCGCATCGTCATCGCCCCCTTCGCCGGGCGCGTCCGGGTGAGCTATTCGGGCGAGAGCATCGCCGACAGCGCCCACGCCCTGCTGTTGCGCGAGAGCGGATGCGCCGACGTCTTCTACGTCCCGCGCACCGACGCGGCGATGGAGCATCTCCAACCGAGCGACACGGTTTCGCACTGCCCGCACAAGGGCGACGCCGCCTATTTCCACGTCACCCACGGCGATCGCATCGCACGCGACGCGGTGTGGACCTACCCGGACCCCCTCCCCGCGGTCCGCAAGATCGCGGGGTATCTGGCTTTCTACACCGACAAGGTGGAGGTGGAGACGGTGCCGCTGGGGTGATGGCGGGAGCGATGACGCGAACTCGACTATCCCCGTCATGCTGAACTCGTTTCAGCATCCATTACGATGAAGCTCGCGTCCGCCTCCAAAATGGACCCTGAAACGAGTTCAGGGTGACGGCTTTGGGTAGCGAAGGCGGCCTTTTCCTACCCCCACGGCCTTTCGCGAAACCACTTGGTGATCACATATTTCATGCCCGCCTCGACCGGCAGGCCCTGATGGAGAGTGCGGAGTTCCGGCTCGCCGAGCGCGTCGAGATTATTCCAGGCTAGGAGGTTGCCGGTGCGCGGTGTGACGCGGATGCCGGCTTCGGGAAAATCGGTCTGGCCGCCGGTCTCGGGCTGGTTGAGGAAGATCATCGCCGTCCAGGTGCGCTGGCCGCCGATCTTCTCCTGGTGCGGCCAATAGGGCTGGTCGGTGTGGAAGAAATCATGGTGCGGCTTGAACTGCTGGCCGGGGGCGTAGCGCTGGCCCTGCACCGTCTCCCCATAGGCCGGATCGATGCCGGTGAGAGTCGAGAGGCGCTGCTCGATCGCATGGACCAGCGGCTCGGAGCGCTTGAGGTTGCAGCTCTCGCTCGTCCGGAACGCGGGATCGCGATCGGGCGCGAAGAGCGTGGAGGGCTGACGATCGGCATCGATGAGCGCGATCAGCCCGGCGCATTCCTCGCCCGAGAGGAAATTGCGCAAGAGGAAGATGTCGATCGGCGCCGGCATGTGGAAGATGCCGGGCACCGCGGCGAGCCGGTCGCGAACCGCGGCACCGAGCGCCGCGCGATCGAGCGCCGGCAGTTCGCTCATTCGATCTCGCGCCCGCGGACCATGACGTAATCGACGGTGCGGAGCGCGGCAGCATCGCTCTGCGGATCGCCGGCGACGGCGACGATGTCCGCCGAATAGCCGGGCGCGATGCGGCCGATCTCATTCTCCATGCCGAGCAGCTTCGCCGCGCCGGTGGTGGCAGAGGCGAGCGCCTCGCGCGGGGTCATGCCGATCCGCTCGACCATCTCGCCCAACTCCTCGGCATTGCGGCCGTGGGCGTACACACCGGAATCGGTGCCAAAGACGATCGGCACGCCTGCGGCGCGTGCCGCGCGCGCCGCCTTGCCGACTTCGTCCAGCGTCATCCGCACCTTAGCGGCGACGGCGGGGGTGAAGGCGTTGGCGGCAAGCCCCTCGCGGATGCCGACATAGGCCATCAGCGTCGGAACGAAAGCGCTGCCGCTGGCCTTCATCGCCTGGATCGCCTTGGCGTCGGCGAAGGTGCCGTGCTCGATCGAATCGACGCCGGCGCGCGCCGCCGCCTCTATCCCGCGCGCCGAATGGGCGTGGGCGGCGACCTTGAGGCCAAGCGAATGGGCGGTGTCGACGATCGCCTTCATCTCCGCATCGGTGAAATGCTGGCCGAGCCCGCGCGCCTGCTGCGAGAGGACGCCGCCGGTGGCGGTGAACTTGATGACGTCGGCGCCCGCGCGCGCCGCCTCGCGCACCCGCGCCGCGCATTGCTCGGCGCCGGTGCAGGTGTTGCCGCCCTCCAGCGCCTTGGTCACGTCGGGCCGGAAGCCGGTGACATCGCCGTGGCCGCCGATGATCGAGATGCCCTGCCCCGCCGCGACGACGCGCGGGCCGGGGATGACGCCTTGCGCCGTCGCATCGCGGAGCGCGAAGCCACCGCCCGCGGTGGAGCCGAGATCGCGGACGGTAGTGAAGCCCGCCTTCGCCGTCAGCCGCGCGTTCTTGGCGCCGATCAGCGCGGCATAATCGTCGGTCTCGACCGCCTGCTTCCAGAAATCGCCGCCGGGATCGCCCGCGAGATGGGCATGGGTGTCGATGAGGCCGGGAAGCACCGTCTTCTGCGACAGATCGACCAGCCGCGCGCCCGCCGGCGGCGGCGTGAGGCCATCGCTCACGCTGGCGATGCGGCCGTCGGTGACCGTGATGGTCGCCGGCCCGGTGGCATTGCGCGACGCATCGGTGATGAGGCGGCCGGCGTGGATCACCACGGTTTCGGCCGAAGCTGGTGCAGCGAGTAAGAGCGAGATGGCGAGCGCGACGGTACGGATCATGATGTCCCCTTTGTTGGCGGCATTGATGCCACGCGGGCGGGGGAACGCAAGCCGGGTTCGCGACGCGGAACGTTGCCGTGCCCGCAAACCAGAACGGCCGCCGCGTTGCCGCGACGGCCGTCCGTTCGGTGATGGGGACTTCCTACCAGAAGAAGTCGTGGATCACATCGACCACTTCGCCGCTGTAGATATCGACCAGCAGGACATCGTCATAATAGCGGACCCACTGCGTGCCGTAGGGCGCCGCCGGCAGGCGGTACGACCAGGGATCGCTCAGCCAGTAATTCTGGGCATAGAGACCCGAAGTCAGGAACGCACCGATACCGAACCGCGAGTAGCTGTAGCCGCGATAGGGCGGATAATAGCGGCCCACCCGGAAGTGGTTGCGGTTCGAATAGCGCCAGCGCTGCCAATCGTAGCGATTGTCATTGCGCCAGCCGCGGTTCCATGAGCGGCTCCAGTCGCGCCGGTCGTTCCTGTCCCAGCGGCGATCGTTGCGATCCCAGCGCCGGTCGTTTCGGGTGTCGCGGCGGTCGTCACGCCAGTCGCGATCACCGCGGCGGACCTGCCGCTCGTAGTTGCGCTGGTTCTCCGCCGCACGCTGCTGATAGCGGGGGCTGAGACCCTGTGCGCTCTGCCGCGAGGCCTCGCGCGTCGCCTCGATATGCTGGCGATAGGCCTCGCGCCCGCCGCCGCGGCCACGATCGCCGCGCGGACCGCGCCGGTCCTGCTGGGCGACGGCGACCGGCTGCTGGGCCGCACGCTGCTCGACACGCTGCTGCCGCTGCTCGGCCCGCTGCGGGCGCTGGCGCGCCTCTCGTGCCTGCTGGCGATCGACCCGCGCTTGGTTGCGCTGGCCCTGGCGTTCATAGCGTTCGAGCATCCCGCGCTCGGGCGGAGCAGCCATGGTCGCGACCGGAGTCGCCATCGTGGCGGCAAGCAGCAATCCTGTCAGTATCTTACGCAAACCCGTCACTCCTTCCTCGCGGGACACGCCCGCAGTGGTGGCATGAGGCGGCATGTGCACCAAAGCTGATGAGCCGATGCTGAACTCACCTGTCAGCAACGCGCAAGCATTGGTTGGGTCGCATGCCGTCCCGGATTTGCACAAAATCTTGCGTCGCGGCCGGGCAGACGCCATCTGCGGGCGATGACAGAAGCCCCCTTACGCGCAGCGATCATCCCGGTGACCCCGCTGCAGCAGAATTGCAGCCTGCTCTGGTGCACCGCCACCAAGAAGGCCGCGGTGGTCGATCCCGGCGGCGATCTCGAGCGCATCCTCGGCGCCGTCGCGCAACAGGGCGTGACGGTCGAGAAAATCCTACTTACCCACGGTCATATCGATCATGCCGGGGGCGCCAAGGAACTGGCCGAGAAGCTCAATGTACCGATCGAGGGGCCGGAGGAGCAGGACCGCTTCTGGATCGCGCGGCTCGACGAGGACGGCAAATCCTACGGCATTCCCGCGCAGGCGTTCGAGCCCGACCGCTGGCTGGTCGAGGGCGACCAGGTGACAATCGGCGATCTGACGCTCAACGTCTATCACACGCCCGGCCATACGCCGGGTCATGTGGTATTCCACCATCCGCCCTCGAAGCTCGCGATCGTCGGCGACGTGCTGTTCCAGGGATCGATCGGCCGTACCGATTTTCCGCTGGGCGATCATCAGACGTTGATCGATTCGGTGCGCGACAAGCTCTGGCCGATGGGCGACGACACCACCTTCCTCCCCGGCCACGGCCCGGTCAGCAATTTCGCGCACGAGCGGCGCACCAACCCCTTCGTCGCTGACCGGGTACTCGAACGAGCGTAACGGCAGCGGAACGGCTGGTGGGCCGGTGCGTTGCGGCGCGGTGATGCGCCGTTCGCTCCTGCCTCTGCTCCTCGCGCTCGCCGGCTGCGGCGCGATCCCCGCGGACCCTGACGGCACGCTCGAGCGAGTGCGCTCGGAGCAGGCGTTCAGAGTCGGCATCATCGCAGGCACCGACAGCGTGCGCTTCGCCGTCCCCACCGGCGCGTTCCTTGCGGGCGTCGACCGGGCGACCGGCGCACGTGCGCGCATCGAGAGCGGGCCTTCCGAGACCTTGCTCGCAAAGCTGGAAGCCGGCGCGCTCGATCTCGTCGTCGGCGAAGTCGCGCACGACAGCCCGTGGGCGAAGCGCGTCTCGATTCTCCGCCCCATCGCCGAGCACCATGGCCCGCAACACCGCGCTGTGCTGACCCCTATCGCGCGGCACGGCGAGAATGCCTGGATCATGGTGCTGGACCGCGAAGCGCGCGCGGTGCGGAGCGGCGAGCTGTGACCAACGCCGTACCCCCCGAAATCCGCGACGATCTCCGGCGCGCGCGGCGGCTCGAATATTGGACGCTAGGCTGGATGGCCTCGGTGGTCGCCCTGATGGGTCTGGTGATGGGGTCGAGCCAGGCCATGCGAACCGCCTGGATCGAGGATCTGCTCAGCCTGGTGCCGGCGATCGTCTTCCTGATCACCGTACGGCTGGAGCCCAAGCCGCCCAACCCGCGCTTCCCCTTCGGCTTTCACCGCGCACACAGCCTGGCCTTTATCATCTCCGCGGTCGCGCTGACCTCGGTGGGCGCGATCCTGATCGTCGAATCGGTCGGCACCTTGTGGGCGCAGGAGCATGTGACGGTGCCGCCCGTCGTCCTGTTCGGCCAGGAGATCTGGCAAGGCTGGCTGATGATCGCGGCGCTCGCTTATTCGATCGTGCCGCCGGTGATCCTCGGGCGAATGAAGCAGCCGCTTGCCCGGCGCCTTTCCGACAAGGTACTGCATACCGACGCGATGATGCAGAAGGCCGACTGGCAGACCGGCCTGGCCGGGATCGCCGGCGTCATCGGCATCGGACTTGGCTTCTGGTGGGCGGACGCAGCCGCCGCATTGCTGATCGCCGTTTCGATTCTGAAGGACGGGATTTCCGCGCTCGCCACCGCGACGGCTGAGCTGATCGACGGCACGCCCCGAGCGCTAGACAGCGATGCGATCGCCGACGAAGCCCGTGCGCTAGAGGCGGTACTGCACGCGCGTTATCCCGGCAGCGAAGTGCGACTGCGCGAAACCGGGCGCTACATCCGCGCGCAGGTGGCGGGCGCCGTCGACGAAGGGCCGATCGACCTTGCCGAAATCTGGCCCGGATCGCCCGAGCGTGCGTGGCGGCTGGTGCAGCTGAGCTTCATCCCGCCCGAGCGAGACCGGCCCTAGGCGATCTGCAGCCCGTCCACCTTCAGCGCCGGGCTGAAATAGGGGATCGCGATCGCATAGGCCGCAAGGCCGAGGAGGATGAGCAGGGTCGCGACGATGCCGACCATACGCAGCTTCGCGAACTTGCCTCCGTCCATCCCGAAGCCGTGTGCGACTCGTGCGAGTAGGAAGACCAGCGAGACGAGCCACAACCAGGTGAGCGAGCCGCGCGCCAGCTCGATGAGGGCGATGAGGATCAGCACGAACGGCGCATATTCGGTGAAATTGGCCTGCGCGCGCATCCGCCGCAGCAGCAGGTCGTGCCCGCCGTCCCCCACCGAAACCTTCGCCGCGCGGCGCACGCGGCCGATACGCACGGCAAGCCAGATGTTGACGAGCGCCGCGGCCCCCGCGGTCGTCAGCGTGATCGGCAGGATCATGTCTCTTCCTTCTTGTCGGTCGGCCAGGTGCCCTCGGCGAGCAGCCGGTCCTCGCGCGTGTCGGCATCCTCGGAGTCATAGCCCGAACGATGCGCGATGGTCGCGGTGGCAGCGACATCCATGCTGACGTTGCCGTAAGTGCGGACGAGATCGGGCAGCGTCTCGACTGCGATGAGCAGCGCGAGCGGCTCGATCGGCACGCCCATCGCCATCGCGATCGGCGCGATCGAGGTGATGAAGCTCGCTTGGCCTGCGATGCCGACCGCCCCCATCGTGGTGATCGCCGCCGCCGCGACGCCCGCGGCCATCGCGGTCGGCGTCAGCTCGATCCCGAACCAGTGGGCGACGTAGATCGCCACGGCGAGGTTCATCACCGGCCCCGTCGCGCGGAAGATCGCCACCGCCATCGGCAGCACCACGCCCGATGCCGCGACCGGCACGCCGAGCTTCTTGGAAGCGCGCAGCATCGCCGGAAGCGAGGCGAGCGAGGATTGGGTGGAGACGGCGACGGCCTGCGCGGGCGCCACCGAGCGCGCGAATTTCAGGAACGGGATCTTCGCCCCGAAGACGGCGAGTGGATAGGCCATCAGCGATACGACGAGGCCGACCGCCGAGACGATCAGCACATAATGGAGCAGAGCGCCGAACGCCGCGCCGCCCGCGCGCGCGCCGACGACATAGGCAAGCGCGAAGACGCCGATCGGCCCGATCCACAGCACCCAGCCGATCACCACCAGCATGGTATCCGCTACCGCCTTGAAGAAGCCGACGAGCACCTCGCGCGGTTCGGTGGGCAATTGCGTCATCGCGAAGGCAAAAAGGCCGGTAAAGATAATCAGCGGCAGGATGGCGCTGCTCGCCGCCGCGCCGACCGGATTTGTCGGCACGATCGACTTCACGAAATCGGAGAAGCTCGGCACCGCGCCGACCGCGCTGGTGGTGCTGAGCGCATCGCGAAGCGCCGCCGCGGCCTCGGCGGGCATCGGGAAGAAACCCAGGAACAAGGGCGTCAGTAGCGCCGCGGTAGCAGCCGACATCCACAGCAGAGTGATGAACAGCACGAGCGCGCGCGCGGCGAGCTTGCTGGCGCGCGCGGCCTCCGCCGAAGCGGCGATGCCGGTGATGAGCAGCGACACGACCAGCGGCACGATCGTCATCTGCAGCGCATTGAGCCAGGCGCCGCCGATCGGCTCGGCGATCGCCGTGCTCGACGCCACCCAATCGCCGCCGATCCGTGCGGCAATGATGCCAAGGCCGATGCCGAGCACGAGGGCGAGCAGGATGCGGGTCGGCTGCGACATGGCCGATGCGTAGCGCGCGATGCCGCAGTGCGGCAAGCGCCCTAATGGCGCCCGCCCGCGCTTGCCGCTATCAGGGCAGTTGAGCGGGCTGCAGCGCCCTTGAAAACACGGGATTTTGAATGAGCCGCAAATTCTTCGGCACCGACGGTATCCGGGGCCGCACCAACCAATCGCCGATGACCGCCGAAATGGCGCAGCGCGTCGGCCAGGCCGCGGGCGCGCATTTCCTGCGCGGCGATCACCGCCACCGCGTCGTCGTCGGCAAGGATACGCGGCTTTCGGGCTATATGATGGAATCGGCGCTGATTTCCGGTTTCACCAGCGTCGGCATGGACGTGGTGATGGTCGGTCCGGTGCCGACCCCGGCGGTGGCGCTGCTCACCCGGTCGATGCGCGCGGACCTCGGCGTGATGATCTCGGCCAGCCACAATCCGTTCGAGGACAATGGCATCAAGCTGTTCGGCCCCGACGGCTACAAGCTTTCCGACGAGGACGAAGCCGCGATCGAGACGCTGCTCGAGACCGAGCCCAAGCTCGCGCCTTCCGCCGAGATCGGCCGCGCGCGCAAGATCGAGGATGCGCGCGGGCGCTACATCCACGCCGCCAAATCGACCTTTCCGGAGGAGCTGCGGCTCGATGGCCTCCGCATCGTCGTCGATTGCGCGAACGGCGCGGCCTATGAAGTCGCCCCCGCTGCGCTGTGGGAGCTGGGCGCAGATGTCGTGGCGATGGGCGTTTCCCCCAACGGGCTCAACATCAATCACAATGTCGGATCGACCGCGCCCGACGCGCTGCAGGCGCGGGTGCTGGAGGAGCGCGCCGACATCGGCATCGCGCTCGACGGTGACGCCGACCGGCTGATCGTGGTGGACGAGAAGGGCCGCATCGTAGACGGCGACCAGTTGATGGCGCTGATCGCCAGCGACTGGCAGGCGCGCGGGCGGCTGAAAGGTGGCGCGCTGGTGACGACAGTGATGTCCAACCTAGGACTTGAACGCTTTCTCGCCGGCCAGGGCATCGGCACCGAGCGCACCAAGGTCGGCGATCGGCACGTGCTGGAGGCGATGCGCCGCACTGGCCGCAACGTCGGCGGCGAGCAATCCGGACACATCATCCTTTCCGACTATGCGACCACCGGCGACGGCTTGGTCGCGGCGTTGCAGGTGCTCGCCTGCCTGGTTGCCGAGATGAAGCCGGCGAGCGAGTTGCTCCACCTGTTCGACCCGCTGCCCCAGCTCCTCAAGAACGTCCGCTTCGCCGGCGGCCAGCCGCTCGACGCCGCCAGCGTCAAGGCGGCGATCGCCGATGCCGAGGCGCGGCTCAGCGGATCGGGCCGCCTCGTCATCCGCAAATCGGGCACCGAGCCGCTGATCCGCGTGATGGCGGAGGGCGAGGACGAGGCGCTGGTGTCGGAGGTCGTGGACAGCATCTGCGATGCCGTGAAGGCCGCTGCCTGATGCTGGAGATGCGCCCCGATTGCGAACGCTGCGGCCGCGACCTGCCACCAAGCACTGCCGATGCGCGCATCTGCTCGTTCGAATGCACCTTCTGCGCGGAATGCGTGGACGGGGCGCTGGCCGGCGTCTGCCCCAATTGCGGCGGCGGCTTCGAGAAGCGCCCGGCGCGGGGCGAGGCGTTGCTCGATCGGTTTCCAGCATCGACGGCGCGCAAAGGCCCAGCAACCCGCGAATGACACCGCGCGTCCTCATCATTGCCGGATCGGACTCGGGCGGCGGCGCGGGGATCCAGGCGGACATCAAGACGGTCACCGTGATGCACGGCCATGCGATGACCGCTGTCACCGCGATCACCGCGCAGAACACGCTCGGCGTCACTGCGGTCCATCCCATCCCCGCCGACATGGTGGTCGCGCAGATCGCGGCGGTGCAGGACGATATCGGCATCGACGCGGTGAAGATCGGCATGATCGGATCGCCCGAGACCGCGGAGGCCGTCGCCGAGGCGCTCGAGCGCCTCGATGCGCCGATTGTCTTCGACCCGGTAATGGTCGCGTCGAGCGGCGCAGTGCTCGCCGATGCGCCGACCGTCGCCGCCTTCCGCCGGCTGATGGACATCGCGGCGGTCGTGACACCCAACGCCGCCGAACTCGCCGCGCTCACCGGAGCAAGTGTCACCAATGCCCGCGAAGCCGAGGCAGCGGCACGGAACCTCGCCGACGCACACAGCGTCCACGTGCTCGCCAAGGGCGGCCATATCGGCGGAGACGAGGCGATCGATATCCTCGTTTCGCCCGAGGGCGACGCGACGCAGTGGAGCGCGCCGCGTATCGTAACCCGGCACGATCACGGCACCGGCTGCACCCTCGCCAGCGCGATCGCCACCGGGCTCGGCCGCGGTGCGGTGCTTCCCGATGCGATCGCCGCCGCGCGCGATCTGGTGCGCAGTGCAATGGCGGCGGCGCCCGGCTTCGGCGCGGGGCACGGGCCGATGGGCCATTGGGCGGCGGCGTCCGGCCTTGTTAACCTCAACCAAGTGACGGTGCCCACGGGCGACTATGCCGCGTCAGTCGCCTTCTACCGGACGCTGGGTCTAACTCAGATCGTCAATTCACCGCCGCTCTACGCACGGTTCGAATGTCCCGGCGGCGCGACGCTCTCCATCCATCTCGAGGAAGAGCCGGTCGCGGGCGATGCCGTGATCTATTTCGAGGCGTCCGATCTCGACGCCTGGGTGGAGCGGCTCCGCGCCGCCGGGCTCGCCTTCGATGCGCTGCCCGAGGACAAGCGCTGGCGCTGGCGCGAGGCGCATCTCCGCGATCCCGCCGGCAACCGCATCTGCCTCTACCGCGCCGCCGAAATCCGCCGCTTCCCGCCTTGGCGCATGACGGCCGGCGAGGGATCGCACTGATATCCACAGATAAGTTCGCGCCGGGCTGGCGGTGCAGTGGGCGAGGGCATTAGAAGGGCGCCATGGCGCCCTGCTTCAAGATCGAAAAGGCTTGGCCCGATCCCGTCGTCGGAGTCGACGAGGCGGGGCGCGGGCCGCTCGCCGGGCCGGTGGTCGCCGCCGCGGTGGTGCTCGACCGGCGGCGCTGCCCGCGCGGCATCGATGATTCGAAGAAGCTGTGCCTGGAGGCGCGCGAGACGATCTACGGCAAACTGCGGCAGGTCGCGCGCATCGGCGTCGGCGTCGCCTCCGTCGAGGAGATCGACCGCTTCAACATCTTATGGGCGACGATGCTGGCGATGACTCGCGCCGTCGAGGCGCTAGGGCTGGAGCCCGGCGTCGTGCTGGTCGACGGCAACCGCTGCCCCAAGTGGCGCTATGCTTCCAAGCCGATCGTCGGCGGCGATGCGCGGAGCCGCTCGATCGCCGCTGCCTCGATCATCGCCAAGGTCACGCGGGACCGGATGATGGCCGACTATTGCGCCGCCTGGCCGGGCTACAATTGGCGGACCAACAAGGGCTATGGCACGCCCGAGCATCTCGGCGCCCTCGAACGCCTCGGCCCGACGCCGCTCCACCGCCGCAGCTTCGCGCCGGTCAAGCAGCACATACTGGCGCTATAGGGCGCCGAAAGCCGATATTGTGAGTCCTCACGGACACACCTACTTCATATTGAGTCTGAAGCGCCGCGGCGAACACCATATGTCGCGGAGACTCCTTTCGTTCCCGCAACGGCTCCGGGCCGCTCCGCCGCTCGGTCCGTCGCCCGCCGCTTGACCGGACTCCGCCGCTGACTCACCCTTGTCGTCCAACAACCGGGGGCGGTGCTTATATGACGGCGATGGTGCGGGTTGGGGCGAATACGCGCCCCGCAAAGGCGAAGCTTGCGCCGCTGGCGGGGCTGCCGCTCGGCACCATCATCCAGGACGATTGCGTCGCCGCGATGGCGCGGCTGCCCGAAGCCTCGATCGACATGATCTTCGCCGATCCGCCCTACAATCTTCAGCTCGGCGGCGATCTCTTCCGGCCCGAGGGCGGTCGCGTCGATGCGGTGGACGACGATTGGGACAAGTTCGACACCTTCGCCTCCTACGACAGCTTCACCCGCGCCTGGCTGAAGGAAGCGCGCCGTATCCTCAAGCCTAACGGCACGCTCTGGGTGATCGGCAGCTATCACAACATCTTCCGGGTCGGCGCTGCGCTGCAGGATGAGGGCTATTGGATCCTCAACGACATCGTGTGGCGCAAGTCGAACCCGATGCCCAACTTCCGCGGCACGCGCTTCACCAATGCGCACGAGACGATGATCTGGGCGAGCCGTAGCGAGGACAGCCGCTACACGTTCAACTATCGCGCGATGAAGGCGATGAACGACGAGCTGCAGATGCGTTCCGACTGGCTGCTGCCGATCTGCTCGGGCAGCGAGCGCGCCAAGGTAGACGGCAGCAAGGCGCATCCGACACAGAAGCCGGAAAGCCTGCTCTATCGCGTGCTCCTCGCCTGCACCAATCCGGGCGATGTGGTGCTCGATCCCTTCTTCGGCACCGGCACCACCGGCGCGGTCGCGCGGCGGCTGGGACGTGAATGGATCGGGATCGAGCGCGAGACGCGCTACGTGAAGGTCGCGCGCGGCCGGATCGATGCAACGCTGCCGCTCGACGAAAGCGCGATGAAGACCATGGCGTCCAAGCGCGCGCAGCCGCGCGTGCCGTTCGGCGCCCTCATCGAGACCGGGATGATCGAGCCCGGCGCCGTGCTAACCGACGCCAAGCGCCGCTACCGCGCCCGCGTCCGCGCCGACGCATCGGTCGAGATGGGCGAGAAGCAGGGCAGCATCCACCAGGTCGGCGCCGCCGCGCAAAGCGCGCCGAGCTGCAACGGCTGGACCTTCTGGCATGTCGAGCAGGCGGAGGCGCTGGTCGCGCTCGACGAGCTGAGGCAGAAATATCTGCTGCTGACCGGCGAATAGCACGCGCCTCGCGACTTTCGCAGCCGCTGGCAACTCAGGCGGCCACAGATATCCTATCGTCAGGGCATGGAGAGCCTGCCGCCCGCCAGTGACGACGCGCCCGCGATCGGGCGGCGCATCCGCGATCTGCGCCGCGCGCAGCGCCTCGCTGCCAAGCGCCTCGCCGCGGAGCTCGGCGTCTCGCGCACCGCGCTCCACAAATGGGAATCGGGTGCCAACTGCCCCCGCCCCGCCGTGCTGCGCGCTCTCGCGGGCCGCCTTGGCGTGACGCCTGAATTTCTGCGTAGCGGCCCGCCGGCCGCCGACCCCCTGGGCCAAGCGAACCGCGTCGCGGGCATTCTCGACCAGGCACGCCGCGAGCTGGCATCGGCCTCCGGGCTTCCGATCGACGCCGTCATGCTGCGGATGGAGCTGTTGCCGATCGCCTATCTTGTCGCTGCGCGAGGCTGAAACCGTCAACCGCAAGTTGGCGGAAACTGCGAAATCCGGCGTCTCCGGCATCGCCATATTGACCGTTCTTGCTAAAAAGCGGACCAATAGGCCGTTTCGGTCCATCGGTTGCGAACAGCATGTACGAGGAAATTCGCGGTACATTCGAAGCGGTTGAGAAGCGGCCACAGCCGGTGCACCGGCTCGTCTTCTCCGATCTCCACAAGGCTTATACGGAGACCGGCGGCACCAGCTTCGCCTTGAAATATGTAGCGCGCGGGCGGGTCATCCATCGCTACGGCGCCAAGCAGCATGTCGTACAGGCCGGACAGTTCATCTGCGTGCCGAGCAATGTCGCGGGCGAGCTGGAAGTGCCCAAATCGGGCGGCTCCTCGATGATCGGAATTTGCGCTTTCATGCCGATGCCGGAAGCGCCACACTGGATGGCAGACGGCGCGATCGAGCAGCCACTGACGTTTTCGGCATCAAGCTCGCGGGTGGGACAAATGCTGCAATCGGCGATCAGCGATCTGCGCCGTCCGGCCCCCGGGCGAACCGGCCGGGCGGAAGCGGTGCTCGCCGCGCTGCGATCGGGGTTGGAACCGCTGCTCGAGGAAACTCTATCGAACATCGATGCGCTGCCCGCAGTCCGCACGTCGACGCGTTACGAATTGCTGCGGCGCTTGAACCTAGCGCGCGGCCATCTCCACGACGTGACCGACCGCGCGGTCGGCATCGCCGAGCTGGCGCGCGTCTCGGGAATTTCGCAGTTCGAGCTGCTGCGCAATTTCCGGAGATGCTTCGGTGCGCCACCGGCGACCTATCATAGGCGGCTCCGGCTGCGGCTTGCGATGCGGCAGGTGGAGCGAGAAGCGCTGACATGCGCGCAGGCCGCGCAGACTTTCGGCTTCGCCGACGGCAGCAGCTTCAGCCATGCCTACCGCCGCGCGTTCGGCGCCGCGCCGGTGCGGAGCCTTAATACGGGCGTCGGCGGCGACTGAAATCCACAAAGAGGAGGAGGAATCTCTCCTGCGCCTGTCACATCCCGATCGTCACCCTGAACTTGTTTCAGGGTCCATGGTGGAGACGATCGCGATCATCTCCTAGATGGATGCTGAAACAAGTTCAGCATGACTGGTAGGGGCAAAGACCGGTTCGATCTAAAGGCGACAAAGAAAAAGGGGCGCCGGGATTTCTCCCGGCGTCCCTTCTTCTTGCGCTGACTTCGATCAGGCGGCGACGTTGACCGTCAGGATCAGGTCGTCGGCACGGATGGCGGTGGCACCGACGTTGATCTGGAAGTCGGCGACACCGTCGCCGTTGACGTCACCGGCGATGATCGTCGAACCGCGGTCCACGAACGTGCGGAGCTCGCCGGCGGTGCCGGAGAAAGCCGCGTTGCCGATGAAGTTGAACTGCTCGTTCACCGCATCGACGTTGATGTTCGGGTCGATCCCGGTCAGGTCGATCTTGTCGCCCTGGCCGCGGCGGAAGTCGACGATCGTGTCGTAGCCGCCGAGATCCGAGAAGCGGAACGTATCCGCACCCGCACCGCCGTACAGCTTGTCGTCGCCCGCACCGCCGTCGAGCACGTCGTTGCCGGCATCGCCGTACAGCGTGTCGTTGCCGGCATCGCCGAACAGGATGTCGTCGCCGGCACCGCCCATGATGGTGTCGTTGCCTTCACCGCCACGGATCGTGTCGTTGCCGCCGTCGCCGAACAGCTGATCGTTGCCCTCGCCGCCGTCGATCTCATCATTGCCGTTGCGACCATAAATGATGTCGGCGCCGCCGATGCCGTTAAGCACGTTGTCGCCGTCGCTGCCGGTCAGCACGTCGTTGTGACGGCTGCCGGTGACGCCCTCGATCGAGATCAGCACGTCGCCAGCCGCACCGCCCGACACGAGGCCATTGGCGAGGTTGACGCTGACCGCGGTGCCCGAGGTCTGGTAGCTGACGATGTCGTTGCCGCCGCCGCCGTCAAGGCGGTTGGCCGCACCGTTGGCGACGATCGTGTCGTCCCCGTCGCCGCCGACCGCATTCTCGATGATCGAATTGTACGCGATCGAGATGTTATCGCGCATCAGACCGTCGGTGTAGAAGCCGCCAAACAGCTCGATGTACAGGTCGTAATCGGCTTGGGTGCGCGGCGCGAGACCAAGCGCCGCACGACGGCTGTTGATCTCGTCGAGCGTCGGGATGTCTTCCGAATAGAAGCCGCCCGCGCTGCTGAACGACCCCGGATTCAAGTCGATGAACGAGCGGGTGTTGTAGCCCGACAGGTCGAGCGTATCGTTGCCGCCCGCATCGTAGATCGAGATGCTTGGCGCCGGGGTCTTCGAGAAGTCGTACATGTCCTTCCCGGCGTTGCTGTTGAAGCCATAGACCGTGTCGCCGGTGCGCGTGGTGAGATCGGCTCCGTAGATGCGCTGGATCGCCAGGATATCGTGAACCTTGGGGGTAGAATTATAGCTGTAATTCAGCGTTGCCCAGTTCACCGAAGACGCGCCGGTCTCTTCCGCGTCCCAGTAGGACATGATCGAGTACATGCGCGAATCCTGGTAATATTCCGCGCCATTGTCGTAGGTGACATCGAAGCCAGGGCCGAAGTTATAGGCACCGGGGTGATCCAGCCCCAATGAGTGGCCCAGCTCGTGGATGAGCGTATCGAGACCATATTGACCCGGCAGGAACTGGGCGTTCGAAGCCTGGTTGGGATTGATATAGACGTCTCCCGCAATCTCGGCGTAGGTCACCACCTGACCTTGCGAGTTTATGACGGGACTACCGTTGGTATAGGTGACATTCCCATAATCATAGGGCGGGTAGGCGCTCGCCTGGATGGGTCCCGTCGTGGTGTTCATCAGATTGATGTCCGCCTGCGAGAAATGCTTCTCGACGAATTTGACGTCGATGAGATCGTCCCACATGCTGATCGCCAGCCGCGTCGCTTCGCGCTGCGCAGCCGTGAAAGCGGAAAAGCCGTTGGTCTGGCCCATGGCCGATACAACCGAACCATTCGGCAGGCGGATGATGTAGGGCTCCGGCAACGTCGCCTGCGTCTCGTAGAAACCGAAGGCAATTTCATTGAGCGGGCCGCCCGACGGATTGCCCTTGGTCGCGGCGAGATCGTAATAAGTGTTATTGGCATCGCCCTTGGCGCCGAGCCAGTTCGCACCCGAATTGTACGAGACGCCATTGACCGTGATCACGCCATCGCCGCGATTTAGATAATAGGCGGCCTCCTCTTTGGTGAAGACGGGCTTGCCGCGGATCGTGCCGCCCTGCCCGTCGACCGAAGCTTCATAGGTTCGGGGCCCAAAGCGGACGAGGTCCGCTTGCTCCCAGAACGGCGTCTGCCGGTCGCTCTGGTAACCGTCTTCGATCGATTTGATCGTCATCGCATTCCTCCCTTTCGCATCGGCGAGGCTGAGGCGCAGACAAGACTGCCCCACGCCCCCGTGGCTGCGGCAGGGCTAGACCAATGTTTCGCGGTGATGTTGTCGCGCGCTGCGAATCTTTAACGATTTCGCGAAAGCTCCGTGGCCGTCCCGGGATGAGGCAACGGCGCGAAGCGACGGTGCCTGCGTTGGCGGAGAGGGTGGGATTCGAACCCACGGTACGTTGCCGCACAACGGTTTTCGAGACCGTCCCAATCGACCACTCTGGCACCTCTCCGCGGCGCGTGGCCTTTCCGCTGACGCGGCAAGCCCTGTCGACGGCGGGCCGCTTAGCCGATGGTCCGGGGCTTGCCAACCCACCAACATGCCCTCGCGCCCCGGCGCCATTTCTTGCCAGCGGGGCCGCGGCTCCTACATAAGCAGGCATGATGACGGATTCGAATAGCCCTGCCCCCGATGCGACCGGCGCGATTGCAGCGCCGCCGGTGGCGCGCGCCAATTTCTCGATCGGCGATCTGGTGCGGCACCGCCTGTTCGATTTCCGCGGCGTGATCTTCGACGTCGATCCGGTCTTCGCCAATACCGACGAATGGTATGACGCGATCCCGGCCGACATCCGCCCGCGCAAAGACCAGCCCTTCTACCACCTGCTCGCCGAAAATTCGGATTCGAGCTACGTCGCCTACGTCAGCCAGCAGAATCTGGTGCACGACGAGAGCGAGGAGCCGATCGACCATCCGGCGATCGACGGCATGTTCGAGGATTTCGCCGGCGGCCGCTACATGCTCCGCCGCGAGCGCCGCCACTAGGCGACCCGCCCCCAAGCCTCCGGGCCCGACGTGTCGGTTGACACACAAAGGCACCCAAGCTAGCAGCCCCTCCATCCCGCGCGGGGGCTAAGGCCGTGGCCGATGTTCCGTGTGGATCAGCTTTAGAAGGTTTGGATAAAGTCATGTTCGCAGTCGTGCGCACGGGCGGCAAGCAGTATCGCGTCGCCCCCGGAGACAAGATCGCCGTGGAGAAGCTGGCCGGAGAGGCTGGTGACACCATCTCGCTGGGCGACGTGCTGCTCGCGGGCGAAGGCTCCGACCTCAAGTCCACCGACGGGCTCACCGTTTCCGCCGAGATCGTCGCCCAGGCGAAGGGCGAGAAGGTGATCGTGTTCAAGAAGCGCCGCCGGCATAATTACCGGCGCAAGGCGGGTCACCGCCAGCAGTACACGATCCTGAAGATCACCGCGATCGGCGACAAGAAGGCGGAGCCCAAGAAGGCCGCGCCGAAGAAGGAAGAAGCCCCTAAGGCCGAAGCCGCGCCGAAGCCGGAAAAGGCCGAGGCAGCGCCCGCACCCAAGAAGGAAGCCGCACCCAAAGCCGCCGCAAAACCCAAGGCCGAAAAGGCCGAGGCGAAGGCGGAGGAGCCGGTGAAGAAGGCAGCGACCAAAAAGGCCGCGACCAAGAAGCCCGCGTCTGATAAGAACGCGTAAAGAGATTCGAAGGTAAGAGAAGACCCATGGCACACAAAAAAGCAGGCGGCTCATCGCGCAACGGTCGTGACTCGGCCGGCCGTCGCCTTGGCGTGAAGAAGTTCGGCGGCGAGACGGTCGTCGGCGGCAACATCATCGTGCGCCAACGCGGCACCAAATATTATCCGGGCACCGGCGTGGGTATGGGCAAGGACCATACCCTCTTTGCGCTTACCGGTGGCACCGTCGCGTTCCGCGACGGCAAGCTGGGCCGCAAATTTGTCTGTGTAGACATGATTACGGAAGCAGCAGAATAGGGACGGTCGAAGAAGGACCGTCCTCCAGGGGGCGGTCCTCAGGTTCCACCAGGAACATTCGAGGGAGAAGGGACAGCCCCCTTCTCCCTTTTTTATTTCTCCCTCGAAAACTGACGCCGGACCGTAACCCGAGGGGGGTAGCGGCGGCGCGAGAGAGGAGGAAGACCATGTTCGCAAGGACACCCAGGCTGCTGCTGCGTCCCGGCTGGGCAGAGGACGCGCCCGCACTTGCCGCGGCAATCGCCGACGAAGCTATCGTCCGCAATCTGGCGAGCCCGCCCTGGCCCTATAGCCTGAACGACGCCGAGGCCTGGCTGACGCGCGACCGCGACGCACACGAGCCGGCGCTGCTGGTGTTCCGCCGTACCGCGGGCGCGCCGCAGCTGATCGGCGCCGCGGGCTTCGGCCCGATGCCCGACGGGCGGATCGAGCTCGGCTATTGGATCGCGCGCCGCCACTGGGGCCTGGGCTATGCCACCGAGGCGGCCGAGGCGATGATCGCCAATGCGCGCGACACGCTGCGGCTGAATCGGCTCTACGCCGGCCATTTCACCGACAATCCGGCGTCAGGCCGCGTGCTCGAGAAGCTCGGCTTCGTCGCGACGGGGCAGATCGCGCAGCGCTACAGCGTCGCGCGGCGCGGCGCGGCGCCGTGCCGCGAGTTCGTGCGCGATCTCACCGCGGCGGCCGCGCCGTGCGATCAGGAAGCGGCCTGTCGCCAAGCTGCCTGAAGCCTGATTGAAACAACCGGGGCCGCGCGTTTCCTCTCCGCGCGGCCCCGGCCCCTCACGCCTTCGCCTTCTCCGCGGCGATCCACGTGTCCACCTGCGTTTCCAGCACGTCGAGCGGCACCGCCCCCTGATCGAGCACGGCGTCGTGGAAGTGGCGGAGATCGAACCGCTCGCCCAGCGCCTTCTCCGCCTTCTGCCTCAGCTCCATGATCTTGAGCTGGCCGATCTTGTAGGCCAGCGCCTGTCCCGGCCAGCCGATATAGCGATTGACCTCCGCATCGATATTGGCGTCGGACATCGCGCTATTGTCCTTCATGAAGGCGACCGCCTTGTCGCGGCTCCAGCCCTTGGCGTGCATGCCGGTGTCGACCACCAGCCGGCACGCGCGCCACATGTCGTAGCTGAGGCGCCCCATCTCCTTCTCGGGCGTGTCGTAGAGCCCCATCTCGATGCCCAACCGCTCCGAATAGAGTCCCCAGCCCTCGCTGAAGGCGGTGAAATTGGCGGCGTTGCGGCGATAGGGCGAGATTTCGAGTTCCTGTTGCAGCGCGATCTGGTGGTGATGTCCCGGCACCGCCTCGTGCACCGTCAGCACCGGCACTTCCCAGAACGGCCGCTGATCGAGCTTGGAGGTGTTGACGAAGTAGAAGCCGGCAAGCCCCGCGGCGGGCGACCCCGGATAATAATAAGCCGTCGTCTGCGTCTCGGCATTCGCCGCCGGGATTTCCTTGATGCCATAGGGCAGCCGCGGCAGGCGGCCCATGATCTCGGGCATCTTGCCGTCGATGATCTTGGTCTGCCGCGCGGTGTAGGTGAGCAGCTCCTCGGGCGTCTTGGCATAATATTTGGGGTTGGTGCGCAGCTCCTGGATGAACGCCTCGCGGCTCGCGAAACCCGCCTTCTTGGCAAGCGCGTCCATCTCGCCGCGGATGCGTTTGACCTCGTCGAGGCCGATCTGGTGGATCCGGTCGGGGCTTAGATCGGTGGTCGTCTCCTGCCGTACGCGGAAGGCGTAATAGGCCTTGCCGTTCGGCATCGCGGTGGTCGCGATGTCCTTGCGGCACTTGGGCAGATATTCCTTCTCGAAGAAGGTGGAGAAGTTGCGATAGGCGGGGTTCACCCCTTGCGTGATCGCGCGTGCACCGCGCGCCTGCAGCGCCTCCCAGTCGGCGTCCGAAATGCTGTCGGGCTTGCGGCGGGTGAACGGGCCGTAGAAGCGCGACTTGGTGGCATCGTCGGCGATCTCGGCGGTAATCGTCGCGCCGAACCCGCCGAGCGTGACGCAGGGCTGGGTGAAGCCGCCCTTCACGCCCTCGCGGCTGACCGCGATCGCCTGATCGACGGCGGCCGGCACCTTCTCCAGCCGGGCGATGTAATTCTCGTAATCCGCCTTGGAGCGCAGCGGCATAAAATTGCCGAGCTCGGGCAGGAACTGGTGGAAGCTGCCTGTGCTGGAGAAGATCATCGTCCGCTGGCCGAAGCGGTTGGCCTCAATCTGCTCGGCGAGCCCGCGCTTGACGATCGCCTTGTCGACGCGCTGCGCCGGCGAGAGGCCGCTGTCGGGGATGGCGTCGAGCCGCGCGATCAACTCCGCTGCTTCCTTGGCCTGCCGGTCCTGCGCCGCGAGGGTGAAGTCGCCCAGCTCGCTCTCGCCGCCGCGCTCGCCGTAAAAGGTCGCGGACAGGGGATTATTCTTGAGATACCAGGCCCAGTGATCGTCGAGCACACGGGCGAGATCGTCGGCCGGCGCCGCCCAGGCCGGCGTCGCCGCGGCAAGCAACAGAGCAATGATGGTCTTGCGCATGTCAGTCCCCCTATTTCGTAAAGATCAGCGTGTCTTCTCCGCCGCGATCCACTCGCGGACCTGCACTTCGAGCACGTCGAGCGGCACCGAACCCTGCCCCAGCACTGCATCGTGGAAGCGGCGGATGTCGAACTTGCCGCCCAACGCCTTCTCCGCCTCGGCGCGCAGCTCGCGGATGCGGATGTTGCCGATCATGTAGCCCAGCGCCTGGCCGGGCCACGAGATGTAGCGGTTTACTTCGGCATCGATATTAGCGTCGGTGAGCGCGCTATTGTCCTTCATGAAGGCGACGGCGCGCGCCTTGTCCCAGCCCTTCGAATGTATGCCCGTATCGACCACCAGCCGGCACGCGCGCCACATCTGGTAGGAGAGCTGGCCCATCTTCTTGGCCGGCGTGTCGTAGAGGCCCATCTCCGTCCCCAGGCTTTCGGCATAAAGGCCCCAGCCTTCGGTGAAGGCGGTGAAGCTGGTGAAGTTGCGGCGGAAGGGCGGCAGGTCCAGCTCCTGCTGGAGCGAGATTTGGTGGTGATGGCCGGGCACCGCCTCGTGCAGCGACAGCGCGGGGATTTCCCACAGCGGCCGCTGGTTCAGTTTCGACGTGTTGACGTAATAGGTGCCGGCGATGCCGCTTTCGGGCGATCCGGAGCCGTAGAAGGCAGTGGTCGTCCCATCCGCGATCTCGGCGGGGATAGGCCTCAGGCCATAAGGCAGCCGCGGCAGGCGGCCGAAGAACTTTGGCATCTGCCCGTCGATCGTCTTGGTGACGATCGCCGATTCTTTCATCAGCGCGTCGGGCGTGGTGACATAATATTTGGGATCGGTGCGGAGCTCGCCAATGAACGCCTCGCGGCTCGGATAGCCAGCGTCCTTCGCGACCTTCTCCATCTCGGCACGGATGCGCTTCACTTCGGCAAGGCCGATGCGGTGGATCTGGTCCGGAGTCAGATCGGTCGTCGTCTCCTGACGGACGCGGAAAGCGTAATAGGCCGGGCCGCCCTTCTGCGCCGAGACGCTGTCCGCCTTCGCGCATTTCGGCAGATATTGCGTCCGGTAGAAATCGAGATGCTTGGCATAGGCCGGGTTCACGACGTTGGTGATCGCATGCTGCGCCTGGCGCTGGAGCTCGGCCCATTGCGCCGCGCTCGCATCCGCCGGGCGGCTGCGCAGGAACGGCTCGTAGAAGCGCGACTTGGCGGGGTCCTCGACGATCACGCCCGCGATCGTCTTCTCGTAACCGGTGAGCACCGAGCAGGGCAGCACATGCCCGCCCTTCACCGCGGTCGCGGTGATGCCGAGCGCGGCGTCATTGAGCGCCGGATAGCCGTTCAGCCGGTTGAGGTAGCTTTCGTAATCGGCGGTGGTGCGGAACGGCAGATTGTCCGCCATTCCGGCGAAGCCCTGGTGCCAGCCGTAATAAGTGGTGAACAGCATGTCGCGCTGCGGGTAGCGATCTTCCTCGATCGTCTCCTCGAGCCCTCGCTTCAGGATGGCGCGGTTGACGCGATCCGCCGGCGGCAGTGTCTCGGCGGGTATGCGGTTCAATTGCTCGAGGAAGAATTTCGCCTGCGTGACGCGCCGCTCGCGGCCCTCGACGCTCATGTCGCGCAGCCGGTCGTCATAGTCCCGGACCCCGAGCGCGGTGGCTTGTTCGGGGTTCTCGCGCAGCAGGAAATCGTAATGCGCATCGAGCAGCTTGCGGAAATCGTCCGCGGGCGCGGCGGCCACCGGAGCGGCAATCAGAAGCGCGGCGGCAAGACCAAGCATTCGCATGAGAATCTCCGGGCAGCGGAATGCGGCACACCCTAGGCGGCATTGGCCCGAGCGCAAGCCGTGGACGAGATGGGGCCACACCGGCTAGGGCGCGGAGCAACGGAAGGACGTGCATGCCGCCACGCGCTACCCCCTCGCCCCGGCGGCTGATGCTGCTGGTCTTCCTGCTAACCTGGCTGTCCTGCTGCTATTTCGGATCCTGGGCGTGGAACCCGAACAATACAACGCGGCTGTTCGCGGCGATCTCGCTGGTCGAGGACGGCGATGCGACGATCGACGAGTTCCAGCATCTCACCATCGATCGCGCCAAGTTCGGCGACCATTATTATACCGACAAGCCGCCGGGGATGACGCTGATGGCGGTGCCCGCCGTCGCGCTCGCCAACGCCTGGACCGGACAGACCTCGCACGCGATGGCGAAGGAGCAGATGGGCGATTTCGACCGCTACCTGCTGGTACGGACGCGGATCGCCACCGCAATGTCTTCGGCGCTGCTGACCGCGCTCGGCGCCGTCGCGCTCTTCTGGCTCGCCTGGTCGCTGACCGGCAGCGCGGGCGCGGCGCTGTTCGGCAGTCTCGGCTATGCGCTCGCGACGCCGATCTGGGGCTGGTCGACCACGCTCTTCGGCCACGCTGCGGTCGGCGCGCTGCTGATCATCGGCACGGCGGCGCTCCATCACGTCGCAATCCGCCCGCCGGGCGTGCGGACGCGCATCGCAGCGGCGCTAGCCGCGGCGACGCTCGCCTGGGCACTGGTCGTCGAGCACCATGCCGTGTTCGCCGTCCTCGCGGTGCTGCTCTACGGCCTCTGGGAAACGCGGTCGCTGGCGGCGCGCGAGCGGCTGGTGCTGCTCGGCTGCGGCCTAGTCGCCGGCCTCGTCGCGATCGCGCCGCTGCCGCTCTACAATCTGCTCGCCTTCGGGACGCCGTTCCAGGTCGGCTATCAGGGCGTCGTCGGCTGGGAGGGCATGCAGCAGGGCGTGCTCGGCCTCACCTACCCGAAGCCCGAAGTGCTGTGGGAGATCACCTTCGGCATGCGGCGCGGTATCCTCTGGTTCGCGCCGGTGCTTGTCCTCGCGCCGGTCGGCCTCTGGCTGCTGTGGCGGCGGCCGGAGGCGCGCGGCACGGCCGCGCTCGCCGTCGCGGTGGACGCGATCTACTGGCTGCTCAACGCCTCCTACGTCTATTGGGACGGCGGCAATTCGAGCGGGCCGCGCCACGCGATGCCCGGCGTCCCTTTCCTCGCGCTCGGTCTTGCGGGCTTCTGGGCGCTGGTCCGCCCGCCGCTGTTCCGCGCCGCCGCGCTGCTGCTGTTCGAGGTGAGTGCCGCCATCGCCTTCATCACCGCCGCCGCCGAGCCGATGGCCTATGCCGAGATCGCCTTCCCGCTCCGCGACGAGATCTGGCAGCGCTTTTCGCGCGACGACATCCGCGCGCTGCCCATCGAGTTCCTCGGCTGGACGCCGAAGCAAGCGGTCACGCTCTACCTCGCGATCCTGTCACTGTTCGTCGTGCTTTTTGCGCTGGCGCTGAGACCCGCGCGGGATAAGGTCCGCATCGGACCGCGTATCGAGGAACGAGCATGACCGTAGCCGAAGCGACACCCGAGCTGGACGCGGTCGATCACGCCGACCGCGCGTTCCTCGGCCATCCCAAGGGCCTCGCCTATCTCGCCTTCACCGAAGCGTGGGAGCGCTTCTCTTATTACGGCATGCAGGCGCTTCTCGTCCTATACATGACGAAGGAGCTGCTGCTCGCCGGCCATGTCGAGAATATCGCGCTCTTCGAGCCGTTCAGCCGGCTCTACGGCGGGCTGCAGGGTCAGGCACTCGCCTCGGCAATCTTCGGCACTTACGCAGCGCTCGTCTATCTGACGCCGATCCTCGGCGGCTTCATCGCCGATCGGATGCTCGGCAAGCGGCGGACCGTCCTGCTCGGCGCGGTTACCATGGCGGCGGGCCATTTCCTGATGGCGTTCGAGCTGACTTTCCTCTTCGCGCTTCTCTGCCTCGTCGTCGGATCGGGGCTGTTCAAGGGCAATATCGCGAGCCAGGTCGGCGCACTCTACAAGCCCGAGGATCTGCGCCGCGCCGACGCGTTCCAGATCTTCTACCTCGGCATCAACGCTGGCGTCATCGCATCGCCGCTCGTCGTCGGCACGCTCGGCGAGGTCTACGGCTGGCATTACGGCTTTGGCGCCGCGGGCGTCGGCATGCTCATCGGCCTCGCCATCTACGTCGCCGGGCAGAAGCACTTGCCCAAAGAGCATTTCGCGCCGCGCGGGCGGGCGGAGGGCGCCGCCACTGCGACGCGCGAGCCGTTCACCCGGCAGGACTGGACCGCGGTCATCGCGCTCATCCTCCTCATCCCGGTGATGGCGATCGCGATCGTCCCCAACAACCAGATCTTCAACGCCTATCTGGTCTGGGGCGATCAGCAGTTTGATCTCTACTGGCGCGGCGAGAAGCTGCCGACGACCTGGCTGGTGACCCTGGACGCCATCGTCTCGGTCAGCTTCCTCGCCGGCGTCGCGCTTTTCTACCGCTGGTACGGCAAGCACTGGCGCGAGCCCGACGAGCTCACCAAGATCATCATCGGCTCGCTCTTCTCGGTGGGCGGCATGCTCTGCCTTTTCATGGCAGCCGCCACGCAGGCGCCCGGCACCAAGATCGGCCTGGCGTGGCCGGTGCTTTTCCATATCGTGAACTCGATCGGCTTCGCGCATATGCTGCCCGTCAGCCTCGCGCTCTTCGCCAAGCTCGCGCCGAAGCAGATCAACGCCACCGTGATCGGCCTTTATTATCTCGCCTTCTTCGCCGGCAATTCGATGGTGGGCTGGGTCGGCGGCTTCTACGAGACGATGCCGACCACCACCTTCTGGCTGATGCACGCCGGGTTCGCAGGGTTTGCGGGCGTGGTTTTCCTGCTGTTCAAGCTGTTCCTCTCCAAGCGGCTGATTGCCCGGGAGCCTAATCCCCTGCCCGATTGATCTGTATCAATGACAATCGGCGTTCGGGAACATAAAAGGAACGAATGTCCCGGCTCGACACGCGTGAAAAGCTAGCGATTCTCGCCGATGCGGCGAAATATGACGCTTCCTGCGCGTCGTCGGGGACGGCCAAGCGCGACAGCCGCGGCGGCAAGGGCATCGGATCGACCGAAGGCATGGGCATCTGCCATGCCTATGCGCCCGACGGCCGCTGCATCTCGCTGCTCAAGATCCTGCTGACCAACAGCTGTATCTTCGACTGCCATTATTGCATCAACCGCAAGAGTTCGAACGTCCGCCGCGCGCGCTTCACAGTCGAGGAAGTCGTCCAGCTCACCCTCGCTTTCTACCGGCGCAATTATATCGAAGGTCTGTTCCTCTCCTCCGGCATCATCCGCTCGTCGGATTATACGATGGAGCAGATCGTCGCGGTCGCGCGCAGCCTGCGGGAGGATCATGATTTCCGCGGCTACATCCACCTTAAGACCATCCCCGATGCCGATCCCGAACTGATCCGGCAGGCGGGCGTCCATGCCGACCGCATTTCGATCAACGTCGAGCTGCCGACTGCGGGCGGGCTCAAGGCGTTGGCGCCCGAGAAGAACGGCGCGCGGATCGAGGGCGCGATGAAGGGCATGAAGGGCGCGATCGAGGATGCGCGCGATGCCAAGCGCAAATATCGCAGCGCTCCCGGCTTCGCGCCCGCCGGCCAATCGACCCAGATGATCGTCGGCGCGGATGCGGCGGACGATGGCGCCATCATCCAGCGCGCGAGCACGCTCTACGACCGCTTCGCGCTCCGCCGGGTCTATTATTCCGCGTTCAGCCCGATCCCAGACGCGAGCCATGTGCTGCCGCTCAAGCGCCCGCCGCTGTTGCGCGAACATCGCCTGTATCAATCGGATTGGATGATGCGCTTCTACGGCTTCAAGCCCACCGAAGTTGCCGACGCGACCGATACGAATGGGATGTTGCCGCTCGACATCGATCCCAAGCTCGCCTGGGCGCTCAAGCATCGCGAGACTTTTCCGGTCGACGTAAACCGTGCGCCGCGCGAGATGCTGCTGCGCATTCCCGGCCTTGGCGTGAAGGCGGTGAACCGCATTATCGCGTCGCGCCGGTGGCGGCGGCTGACGCTGGACGACATCGCGCGGCTCACCGTTTCGATCGCCAAAATGCGGCCGTTTCTGATCGCCGAAGGTTGGCGGCCGACGGCATTGTCCGACCGCGCCGAACTGCATCTTCGCCCCAAGACCGAGCAGCTCGAACTCTTCGCCGGCTGAAACGGATTCGCAGGTGAAACTAGCGGCCTCTTTGGCGGTTTGACGCTCGAACCCAGCAAGGAGGGCCCTTCATGGCCGACGCCCGCATTTTCGCCGATCTGAAGGCGGACCACGATCGCCACCGCGAGCTTCTGGCGCGCATTGCCGAAACCAGCGGCGACACGCCCGAGCGGCGCGAATTATTCGAGAATTTCCGCATCGAAGTTTCGGCGCATGCCGCGGCGGAGGAGGAGTCGCTCTATGCCGCGATGCTCGCCAAGCCCGATCTGCGCGACGAAGCTCGCCATTCAGTGTCCGAGCATAAGGAAGTCGACGATCTGCTCGGCGAGCTGATGGACATAGAGATGAGTTCGGGCGCGTGGCTGACCAAGTTCAAGGAAATGCGCCATCGCTACGAGCATCATATCGACGAGGAAGAGGAAGAGATGTTCCCCGCCGCCGCCGAGGATCTCCCCAAGGCCGAGCAGGATCGGCTCGCCAAGATATTCGAGGATCGCAAGCCCAAGGAACTCGAGCTGGCCGAAGAAAATTCTCCGGGCGACGATCGGGACTGAATGCGACCACTAAAGCCGTCTCGTTCCCCGGCGAAAGCCGGGGTCCAGTCTTCCGGTGAATGCTGGGCCCCGGCTTTCGCCGGGGAACAGGCATGCGCACTGTAACCCTCACGGCCGAGGACGATTTTGACGGCTGGCGCGACGCGGCGCGCGCGCTGGCGCTGGCCGGCGCCGATCCGCAGGAAGTGATCTGGCAGGTCGGCGGCGCGACCGGCGATCTGTTCGCCGACCCCGCCTCCGCGCCGTCGGCGCCAGCCGGCGCCTTCTCCGTCCCGCGCGGCTTCGTCGATCTCGCGTCGGCGGCGATCCTTCATCGCGATGCCGAGCGGTTTGCTTTGCTCTACGCGCTGCTCTGCCGCCTGCGCGAGAATCCCAAGGCGCTCGAGGACCGCGCCGATCCCCTACTTCGCCGCATCGAGGGCATGGCGAAGGAAGTGCGGCGCGATCTCCACAAGATGCATGCCTTCGTCCGTTTCCGCGAAATGGACGACGGCGAGGGCGGCGTCCGCTACGTCGCCTGGTTCGAGCCCGACAATCACATCGTCCGCCGCGGCGCGGGCTTCTTCGCGCGGCGCTTCGCGAGCATGGCCTGGTCGATTTTGACGCCCGAGCTTTCGGCACATTGGGACGGTGCGGCGCTCAGCTTCTCGCCTGGCGCGACGCGGGCCGATGCGCCCGAGGGCGATCCGATCGAGGAGACGTGGAAGACTTATTACGCCTCGATCTTCAATCCGGCGCGGGTGAAGGTGAAGGCGATGACCAAGGAAATGCCGAAGAAATATTGGAAGAATATGCCCGAAACCGCGTTGGTAGGCGGGTTGATCGCAGGAGCGCAGGCGCGCGAGACGGAAATGGTCGCACGATCGGAGACCAAGGTCGCCGCACAGGCGGCAGGCGTGGTGGAAGCGAAGACGGCCGAGCGCGCGATCGAGCCGGGCGGCAATGCGCTCAAGGCCTGGGAAGCGCTGATGGAGGAAGCGCGCGGCTGCCGGCGCTGCCCGCTGTGGCAGCCCGCGACGCAGACCGTGTTCGGCGAAGGCCCACTCGACGCCGCCATCCTCTTCGTCGGAGAGCAGCCGGGCGATCAGGAGGATCTGGCGGGACGCCCGTTCGTCGGCCCCGCGGGGCAGCTCTTCGATCGCGCGCTGGCGGAAGCGGGCGTCGATCGCGCCGCGACCTACGTCTCCAACGCGGTCAAGCATTTCAAATATGAGCAGCGCGGCAAGCGGCGCATCCACTCCAAGCCCAACGGCGCCGAAGTGGAGGCGTGCCGCTGGTGGATCGAGCGCGAGCGCGAACTGATCCGCCCCCCGGTGACGGTCGCGCTCGGCGCCACCGCGGCGCTGTCGCTGTTTCGCAAGCAGGTCACCATCACCCGGATGCGCGGCCAGCCTCACGTTCTCGCCGACGGCAGCGAGGCATGGGTGACGGTCCACCCCAGCTTCCTGCTCCGCATCCCCGAAGAGGACCGCAAGCGCACCGAATATGCCCGCTTCGTCGAGGATCTCGCGCGGATCGGAGCGCGGGCGAAGGAGCTGGCGGGCTAGGTCAATAATTCTCCCACAGGCCCGGCGTCGCCAGTTCGAGCACATGGCCGTCGGGATCCTCGAAATAAAGGCTGCGGCCGCCGCGCGGCCAGTTCATCTCGCCGCGGATCGGCACGCCGGCATCGGTGAGCCGGGCGTGCCAGGCATCGTAGCTTTCCGCCGCGATCGCGAACGCCATGTGGAGCGGGCCGCTGCCGTCGTGGCCGGGGACGATACCGTTCGGCCCCGGCATGTTGTCGCGCGAGGCGCCGCGCAGGAAGACGAGCAGCACGCCCTGCCGCCCGGCGTCGAACGCCGTCAGCCGTTCGGTCTCCAGCATCGGCGCCAGCCCCAGCACATCGCGGAAGAACGCTACCGACCGCGCCATGTCGTCGACATAGAGCGCGGTTTCGAGCAGTCCGTCGATGCGCGGGGCCGCGCTCAAAGCTTCACCAGCATCTTGCCCGTATTGCCGCCGCGGAAGAGATCGAGGAATGCGTCGGGCGTCGCCTCCAGCCCGTCGCGCACCGTCTCGCGGCTCTTCACCGCGCCGCTCGCGATCCAGCCGCCCATTTCCTGATGAAAGGCAGGAAAGTCGCGGATGAAATCGGTGTAGATGAAGCCCTTCACTGCGATCCGGGCGGAGATGATGCGCATGATGTAGCGAAAGCTCTGCGGCTCGGCGGCATTATAGGCGTCGATCATGCCGCAGATCGCGAAGCGGGCATTCTGCCGCGCGGCGGCGAAGGCGGCATCGAGATGCTCGCCGCCGACATTGTCGAAATAGACGTCAATCCCGTCGGGCGCGGCCTGCGCCAGTCCTTTGACTATCGATCCCGCCTTGTAATCGACTACCTGGTCCGCGCCCAGCGACCGGACGAATTCGCATTTGTCGGCGCCGCCCGCCGATCCGATCACCGTCATGCCCTTGGCCTTGGCGATCTGGACGACCGCCGACCCGACCGCGCCCGCCGCGGCGGAGACGAACACCACGTCTCCCGCCTTCGCCTCGGCCACACGAAGCAATCCGAAATAGGCGGTGCCGCCGGTGAGGCCGAGATTGCCGAGCCATTGCTCGTCGCCCACGCCGATCGCGGGGAGCTTGTTGAACGCCGCCGCCGGCGCCGCCGCGCCCTCGCGCCAGCCGAGCATGTGGAAGACCGTATCGCCATCCTTGAAATCAGGCGAGCGCGATTCGACGACCTTGCCGACCGCCCCGCCCTCGAGCGGCGCGCCGACCTGGAAGGGCGGCACGTAGCTCTTCACGTCGTTCATCCGCCCGCGCATGTAAGGATCGACCGACAGCCACTTGTTCTCGACCCGCACCCAGCCGTCCTGCAGATCGTCGAGCGGCAGATCCTTCAGCTCGAAATTGTCGGACGTCGGCATGCCCTGCGGGCGGGATTTCAGATGCCAGGCGCGGGTGGTTGCGGTCATCGAGGGGCTCCTTTCGCTTTGCTCCGGTTTCGCGGCAAAGCAGCGCAGAGTCAAAGATCCGTGGCATTACGCAACGCAACCTCGCCAACGAAAAGGGCCCGGCACGACGGCCGGGCCCAGTCGGTACGGGCGCGCCGTCAGGGCGCGCCCGATGTATCGGCGTTCTCAGTACGTGCCCGAGAAGCTGCGATTGAGGATACCGGGGCCGCCGCGACCCTGATCCTCGCGTTCGAAGAGCGCGCGATTGCGGTCTTCGTCGCGCCAGGCGGTCTTGGCTTCCTCGGCGGTCTTGCTGACCGTCACCTTGTCGTCGACGCTCTCGATCCAGCTGCACGGGATCGAATGGTGGCGGCCGCCGGCGTCCTGATCGTTCTTGGTCAGGATGATGCGGTCGCCGCGCACCTTGTCGACGGTGCCGACATGCTGGCCGTCGGAGCCGATGACCTCCATATGCTCGTTCACCTTGCCGAGCTGGTCGCGCTGGCCCTGCCGGCGCGTGCGCCACGTGCCGAATTCCTGCTCGAACTTCGACTGATGCTCGCGGCGATAGTCGTCATAGTCGCGGTCGAGCTCTTCGATGCGGCTCTTGCGCCATGCGCTATAGTGCGGATCGTGCTGCGAGCCCGAACGGCCCGACGACCGCTCATAGCCCTCATAATCCTCGCTGTAGGTAGGGTATCCGCGATAGCTCGACCCGCCGACCGGCGCGGATTGCGGGTGCGCGGCATGGGTGCCGGTCGATCCGGCATCAATGCGGTCGAAACGGCGTCCATCTTCATATCCGCTGCTGGCGAAGCCGCCGGCTCCGGTGCTATAGCCGCGGTTGTTGCCGCCCCAGGTATCACCGCCACCGCCGATCGAGCCGTAGCCGCCGGGTGCATCGCGCTCGCTGGCGAAGCGATCGTCGTCGCTCCAGCCGCGCTGGTTGCCGAAGCCGCCGGTGTCGTAATTGCCGCGATAGCCGTAGTCGGCCGACGCATATCCGCGGGGTCCGTAATTGCCGTAATTGTTGTCGCGGCGGCCAGCATAGCCCTGCTCGCGCTCCCAACGACGCTCGTCGATCTCGCGGCGGCGCTGCGCATCGTCGTCACCGAACCACGATTTGATCTCGTCGCCCGCGCGGTCGAAGAAGCCGCGATCGTCGTCGCGGCCGTAACCGCGATAATGCTCGCTCCGCTGGTGGCCGCGGTCCGCATGGTCGCGCCATCGATGATCGCCGCCGCGGTTGGGGTCGCCACGATATGCCATATGAGATCTCCTTCGCATCTGGGCGCGCGCCAAGGGGGAAGCGCGCGTCGGAATCGAAACGATGGATGAGAGCTCGCGTTCCACCGTGCGCGCCGGATCGTTGGGGTACGGAGCCGAAACGAAAGCGTGTGATTTCAAGGCTCTGCAAGGCGCGCGGCGCGGCCGGAAACAGGCCGTTGCATCGCGGCATTCGCGCCGCTATTGGGAGCGCCTGTCGCCCTTGGGCGCGGGGCCGTAGCTCAGATGGGAGAGCGCTGCAATCGCACTGCAGAGGTCAGGGGTTCGATTCCCCTCGGCTCCACCAGACCTCGCGATCGTTAAGAGCAGACGATGAGCGAGCTTCCCGATCCCATACCTGCCGCCACGCTGGTGGTTATGCGTCCCGCTGCGGCCGCTCCCGAGCTGTTGATGGTCGAGCGCGCAGGCACGATGGCCTTTGCCGCGGGTGCTTTGGTGTTTCCCGGCGGGCGGATCGACCCGGGCGACCATGATGCTGCCGCCGCGCTGCTCCCCAGCGTCCCAGACGGGGCGGCGCGCATCGCCGCGATCCGCGAGACGATTGAGGAGGCGGGGATTGCCGTCGGCCTCACCCCCCAGCCCGATGAAGCGACCAGCGCACGATTGCGCGACCAGCTTGACGACGGCGTTCCGTTCCTGGCGCTGCTTCGCGATGCCGGGCTGGACGTCGATGCCGCCGCGCTCACCCCCTTCGCGCGCTGGTGCCCCAATTTCCGCGAGACGCGGCGGTTCGATGCACTTTTCTTTCTCGCCGAAGCCCCGGTCGGCGCCGTCGCCACCGCCGATGAGGGCGAATCCGTGCGCCTGTTCTGGGCCAGCGCGGAGGCGATATTGGCGGACGTGGACGCCGGCCGCGCGCACGTCATCTTCCCCACCCGCCGCAACCTCGAGCGGCTCGCGCTCTTCGCCTCGATCGATGCGGCGCGCGCCGACGCCGCCCGCCATCCCGTCCAGCAAATCACCCCCTGGGTCGAGGAGCGCGAGGGCGAGCCGCACGTCTGCATTCCCAAAGGCATCGGCTATCCCGTGACGAGTGAGCCGCTGACCACCGCGCGCCGCCGCTGAAGGAGCCGAACGCGCGTCTCGCGCGTCTCTCCCGCCATGCGCCCGCTCCGCTGGATCAAGACCGCCATCCTCTTCGCCCTGTTCGGTTTCGGCGCGCTGCTGCTCTACGGCTATGCGCGCAACCATCCCGAAGACCTGCCGTGGACCGCGCTCGACCTCACCCAGCCGGTCGGCATGTTCACCGGCCGCAAGCTCGTCGCGCTCGGCGATGATCCCGCCCAATGCCGCGCCTTGCTCGGTCAGGCGGGCGTGCGCTTCACCGCCCTCCCCGCGCGCACCGACGGCCCGCAATGCGGCTATGCCGATGCGGTGCGCCTGCGCGACGGTGGCTCGCTCACCATCGGCTATGCGCCCGCCGATCTCGGCACGCGTTGCGCCGTGAGCGCTGCGCTCGCGCTGTGGGAATGGCACGTCGTCCAGCCCGCCGCGCAGAAGCATTTCGGGCGCAGCGTCGAGCGGATCGAGCATTTCGGCAGCTATTCGTGCCGCCGCCTTTACGGCCGCTCGGAGGGCGGGTGGAGCGAACATGCCTCGGCCAATGCGGTGGACATCGCGGCCTTCCGCCTCACCGGCGGGCGCCGGGTGAGCGTCGTCAACGACTGGACCGGCGATGCCGACGAAGCCGCCTTCCTCCGCGAAGTCCGCGACGGCGCGTGCAAGCTGTTCGCGACGGTGCTCTCCCCCGATTACAATGCCGCACACCGCGACCATTTCCACTTCGACCAGGCGGCAAGAGGCGCGACCGGATGGCGGGGGTGCCGTTAAAAACGCTACCCAACCTTAGCCCCTCCCCTCGATGGGGAGGGGTTGGGGTGGGGTGGCGTCTCCGAAAAAGTGCCTTCATCTCCACCGCCACCGCCACCCATGATCAGGTCGCCATGTCCCCCGGACATGGCTTTGGATTGCGGGGCAATCCAAGCCTGATCATCTCCCCCATCAAGGGGGAGGGCTTTGAGGGCGCGTCGAGCCATGTCCTACATCCCGGTATTCTGCGATGATCAGCGCGTTCGGCTCTTTCCTATCGTCCGCTCCCCCATGCCCGCCGTTCCGCGCGCAAAGTCCGGGTGCTCAGTACCCCATGGTCAGTGCGAACATTGGGAACATTCGCGCGCTGCGCCTCATAGTCTCCGGGCGCTCACCCCATCGCCGCGCGTGCCGCATGCTCCACCGCGTCCATCGCCATCCGCCAGGGCCCGGGTCCATGGCTCACCCGCGCGACGCCGAGTTCGGCCAGGCGCGCGAGGGCCGGCGTGGACGGCATCGCCATGATGTTGAGCGGCAGCGCGATCGCCTTTGCCGCCCGCGCGATCAGCGCCTCGTCGGCCAGGCCCGGCAGGAAGATGCCGTCCACCCCGGCATCGGCGTAGGCCGCAGCGCGGGCGAGCGCCCCCTCCATCAGCCCCGCATGGCTCGCCGGATCGGCGCGTAGAAAGATGTCGATGCGCGCGTTGAGGAACATCAGCGGATCGGCATCGCGCGCCACGGCGAGCCGCTCAGCCTGCTTCGGCGTTTCGTAGAAGCCACCGGCGGGGATGCCGTCTTCCAGATTGCAGCCGATCGCGCCGGCGGCCGCCGCGGCGGCGACGCTGCGCGCGACATCCTCGGGCGCATCGCCATAGCCCGCTTCCAGATCGACGCTGACCGGCAGATCGACCGAGTCGACAATGCGCTTGAGGTTCGCGATCGCCAGATCGAACGGCATCGCCTCACCATCCGCAAAGCCATGCGCCCCGGCCACCGACCAGCTTCCGGTAGCGATCGCCTTGGCGCCCGCGCGCGCGATCGCCGCCGCGCTGCCCGCATCCCAGGCGTTGAACAGCAGGAGCGGATCGCCCCGGACATGGAGCGCGCGGAACGCGTCGGCGCGGGGCTTGCGGTCGGTCATAGAAAACTCCCTCGAATCACACACCGCATGTAGCGGCGCGCGACCGAGGGAGCATTCCGCTTGTTGCGGTCAAAAGGCGGCGCGCGGGCCGCCCGGCAATCAGCTGAGGTGCTTGGAGAGGTGCTTGTTCATCTCGAACATCGTCACCTTCTTGGCGCCGAAGATCTTCTCGAGCTTGTCGTCCGCCAGAATTTCGCGCTTGTTCTGCGGATTCTGGAGGTTGTTCTTGCGGATGTAATCCCAGACCTTACTGACGACCTGGCTGCGCGGCAGCGGATCGGCACCCGTGATCGGCGCGAGATCCGCCGAGGGCTTCACCGGCCGCTGCAGGCCATTCTGCTTGCCCGAACCAGACTTCGTCTCAGTACCCTTGGCCATTGAGCCCTCCTATGTTTTCGCCGACTCGTAGAGCGCAAACGCGAATGCAATGCAACGGCCTGTCACGCGTTTTCGCTCTATTGGCCGCGCGCGCCGAACGGAACGACCAAGTTGCCGGCGTCATGGCCGATGTCGGCAGGCCCGAGATAGGCGATTCCAGAACGCTCGCACCAGTAACGAACCACCTCTTCCGGCGTGCGGCCGAAATCGGGGTCGTTATCCGGCACCAGGCTGAACCGGCCCATACGGATCCCCGCGACGCGGCGGATCGAGGGATTCTCGGTTAGGTGGAAGAGAGCGCGATCGGTGCGATAGGCATGTTCGGAAACCTCCTCCAGCATCAGCACATGGCCGGCGAGATTGGGTTCTAGCGGCGTGCCGAGAAGTTGGCTGAGCACCGTGATGTTGAACGCCGCCGCGGGCCGCGTGTCGAGCGAAGGCTCCAGCACGCCGGGATCGCTGGTCAGCAGCCAGCCCAGTGCGCGCTCCACTGCCGCTGCGCCGCCCTCGCGCCGTGCGTCCTGCGGCATCGGCCCATGCGCCACTTCGCGAAAGCCCATGCTGTAGAGACCCGCCAGCAGGAAACCGGCGTCGCTATAGCCCAGCCAGCGCTTGCGCCGCGCCGCGGGCGTCATCGAGGCCAGCGCGTCGGCGGCGATGCGGCACGATCCATAACCGCCGCGCGCGAACCAGATGGCGTCGATGCCGGGATCGTTGGCGACCTCCACCAGCGCCGCCTGCCGCGTCGCGTCGTCCCCGGCGAAATGATCGTGGCGGAGGAAGCATTGCGGGTGGAACAGCAGCTCGGCATCGGGATGCGATGCGGCGGCGATCTTGGTCACCGTCTCGGCCAGCGCCGGCTCGATCGGCGTGCTCGGCGCCACGATCGCGATCCGCATCCTCATTCCCTCGTTTGAAAAGCCCGCGGCTTGCGCATAGGGCGGCGGGATGACGGACGCCAAATCCTATTTCTTTTGCGGGATCGGCGGCAGCGGCATGCTCCCGCTCGCCACCATCGTCCGCGCCCAGGGCCATGAAGTCGCCGGTTCCGACCGATCGCTCGATCAGGGGCGGCTCGGCGGCAAGTTCGCGTTTCTCGAAGCGCAGGGCATCGCGCTCTTCCCGCAGGACGGCAGCGGCGTCACCAGCGCAGACCAGATCGTCGTCGCCTCCGCCGCGGTCGAGGAAACGGTGCCCGACATCGTCGCGGCGAACCGGGTGGGCGCCGAGCGGCTGAGCCGTCCCGAGATGCTCGCCCGATTGTTCAATGCGGCCGGCGCGGGCATCGCGGTCGGCGGGACGAGCGGCAAATCGACGACCACCGGCATGATCGGCTGGATCCTCCACGCGCTCGGCCGCGATCCGACGGTGATGAACGGCGCGGTGATGAAGAATTTCGCGAGCGCGGACCGCCCGTTCGCCAGCGCGCTGGTCGGCAAGGGCGACGTCTTCGTCAGCGAAGTCGACGAGAGCGACGGATCGATCGCGCTCTACCGCCCCGATGTCGCCGTGCTCGGCAACATCACGCTCGATCACAAGTCGCTCGACGAGCTGCGCATGCTCTTCCGCGATTTCGTCGGCCGCGCGCGGATCGCCGCGCTCAACCTCGACGACGACGAGACCCGCCGCCTCGCCGCGACGCTGCCGCGCGGACGGATGATCAGCTTCGGCTTCGACGATCCCGCTGCCGATCTTCACGGCGGTGATGTGGTCGAGGCGCCGCTGGCGATCACCTTCTTGGTCCGCGAGGGCGATCGGACGGTGCCGGTGCAGCTGCAGGTGCCGGGCCGCCACAATGCCGCCAACGCGCTCGCCGCGCTGGCTGCGGTCCGCGCGATCGGCGTCGATCTGGCGGAGGCGGCGGAGGCGATCGCTGGCTTCACCGGGCTGCGCCGCCGCTTCGACGTGGTCGGCACCGCGGGCGGGGTCAGCGTCATCGACGACTTCGGGCACAATCCCGACAAGATCGCCGCGACACTGAAGACGCTCCACGCCTTCCCCGGCCGCCTGCTTCTGATGTTCCAGCCGCACGGCTACGGGCCGCTGAAGGTGATGAAGGACGAACTGATCGCCTGCTTCGTCGAGAACATGTCCGAAGAAGACGTGCTGCTGATGCCAGACCCGGTCTATTTCGGCGGCACCGTCGAGCGCACAGTCGGAACCGCCGACATCATCGCGGGCGTCCGCGACGCAGGGCGGCAAGCGGAGCATATTGAAACCCGCGACGGCTGCGGCGACCGATTGATCGCGCTCTCCCAGCCCGGCGACCGCATCGTCGTGATGGGCGCCCGTGACGACACATTATCCGAATTTGCCGCAGGCCTACTCGCGCGGCTCGAGAATAGGTGATATAGCGCGCTAACACAGCAGAGGGACCGGACATGGCCAAGACCAAGATTCCCAAGCAGGTAGCGGGCGTGAAGGTGCCCAAGAAGATCCGCAAGAAGGGCGACAAGCTGATCGCCGCGGCCGAGCAGCATCCGATCCTCGCCGAACTCGCCGCCTCGGCATTGCTCGCCGCCGCCGCGGCGCTCCGCGACGGCGGCAAGCGCCGCGTGATCAAGGACGAGGCGGAGGCCTTCGCGACCAAGGTCAAATCGGACGGCGCCGAGCTGAAGGCCGCGATCAAGGCCGCGACCAGTGACGCGCTCCGCCAGCTCAGCGAGACGCTGGCCGGTTCCGCCGAGGCGATCCGCAGCGAGCCCGCCCACGCTGTCAAACCGCCCAAGCCTCCAAAGCCACCGAAGCCGCCCAAGCCCCCGAAGCCCGCCAAGAAGACGAAATAATATGGCGGGTCACGAAGCGACGGTGGAATGGCAGCTCGACGACGGCGATTTCGCCAAGGGTCGCTATTCGCGCGCGCACACCTTGTCGTTCGACGGCGGCGCGACGGTATTGGGTTCGTCGTCGCCCGCCGTCGTCCCCCTGCCATTCTCCGACGCCGCGGGGGTCGATCCCGAAGAGGCGCTGATCGCCTCCGCTTCGGCGTGCCACATGCTCTGGTTCCTCGATCACGCCCGCCGTGCCGGGCTGATCGTCGAGCGCTATCGCGATCATGCGGTGGGCAAGATGGGCAAAGGTGCTGACGGCCGCATCGCGATCACCCGCATCACCCTCTCGCCTGAGATCGCCTTCGGCGGCGACGCGCCCGACGCCGCGACGGTGGAGGCGCTGCATCACAAGGCGCACGATGATTGCTTCATCGCCAATTCGCTGAAGACCGAGATCGTCGTGGAAACGCGCTGAGACGGGCCGACGATTCCATCCCCGATATCCACATTATCCACAGGTGGATTCGGCTTTGCGCGACTCGCAAGTCGTGACAGCTTCGGGGCGTGGAAGAGGCCCGAAGGCCCCGTAAAACGGACCGGAAAGCCGCTTCCACAAGCCCAGGATCGAGGCCGAAATCCGCAAGGATGGACACCGGAATCGGACGGCAGGGATGGCGGCCAGCGACGCCTCGGCCCTTCGCGAGAAGGACCGGACGAACCGCCCCATCGTCCCGGCGATGCCGAACTCTTCGGACGCAGGCATCGCAAAAACGGAGGCATGACGTAGCGACTGCGGCATGACTTCGGGCCCCGGCCAGACGCGTATCGCTTCGGCGGCGCGCGAAAATCCGGGACAGTGGGGGCTGGTGGCGACACCAGCCCCCATTATCTTTTTGGGGCAGGCTCCGACGCCGGCAAGCGCGCCGCTCCACCCGTCTAATATACGAGCAGCCGCTGCGCGCTTCGTGATAGAAGCGTGCAGCGGGGCAGTCCGGCAGGAGAGCCGCCATGCGTCGTTCGCCGATCTTGCTTCTCGTCCTTCTCGCCGCGCCGGCCCTGGCGCAGCCCGATTGGCGCAGCGCGCCGGAAGTGCCAGTGGCGCTCGAGAATTACGACTTCGCGCCGCGCGAAATCCATCTGAAGGCCGGGCAGCCGGTGCGGCTCCATCTCGTCAACCGCGCGCGCGGCGGGCATGATTTCACCGCGCGCGATTTCTTCGCCGCCGCCACCGTCCGTGATGCCGACCGCGGCAAAATCGCCGACGGCACGGTGGACCTTGCGGGCGGCGCAACGCAGGACATCGCGCTCATTCCCAAGGCGGGCCGCTACAAGTTCCACTGCGGCCACACGATGCACGCGCTGTTCGGGATGAAGGGCGCGATCGTCGTCGACTAGGCGGTCAGCGGGCTTCCGTGCGCTTCAACAGGTCGACCAGCTCGTCCGTCCAGAAGCGCGCCCAGGTGTGGGTGGAGTGGCCGCGGGTCTCGTCGCTGGCGGGGATCAGCACATATTTGACCGTCGGCATCCGCTTCAGCGCGGCTTCCTGAATGCCATATTCGGGCGGGTTAATATAATCGTCGGCCGAATTGACCCAGGTCATCGGCACGCGGATCTTCTCCAGATCGGGCAGCGGATTGTAGGTGCGCGAGGATTCGACCTGGTAAACGAGGTCGTTGGCGTCGCGCGACGCGATATCGTCGGCGATCCGCTTGACGACATAGGCCTCCGCGGCGTCGCGTGTGGGATATTGCTTCTGGAGGTGGAGCGGCGCGAAGCCCGCGACCTGCATCACGCTGGCCGCGGTGCGCAGGCCGAGCTTGGGCTGTTCCTTATAGTCCCCCTCCGCCCAGGCGGGATCGGCCTTGATGCCGTCCACCACGGCCTTGCGCCACATCCGGTTGTGGCCCGCGATCTCGGTCGGCAGGCACGCCATCGGCATCATCGCCGCGGCGAAATCGGGATGCGTTTCGGCCCATTGGAAGCCGTGCATGCAGCCCATCGAGGTGCCCATCAGCAGCCGCAGCCGATCCACCTTCAGCCCCTCGGCCAGCATCCGCCGCTGCGCCTCGATCATGTCGGCATAATCGTAATTGGGAAAGCGCATCCGGAGCCCGTCGCTCGGCTTGGAGGATTTGCCGTGGCCAATATTGTCGGGGAGGATGATGTAATAGCGGGTGATGTCGAGCGGCTGACCGGGCCCGTAGAGCGCGTCGGCGAAGTGCGGCTGGAGGAACTGCCGCCCGGACCCGCCGGTGCCGTGGAGTACCATCACCGCATTGGTGACGCGCCCCGCCTTGTCGCGCTTGGGCGAGCCGAGCGTGGCGTAATGGATGCGCAGTTCCGGCAGCGTCTGACCGCTGGCGAAGCGGAAATCGCGGAAGGTGACGTCGCCTTCCTTGAGCTGCGCGGCCCAATCGGTCTGGGCAGCCGCGGGCGCCAGCGGCAGCAGCATGAGCGCGAGCAGCGCGATCCAACGCATCGATCCATACCCTTTTCTGGCTGAACCGCCATTCAAGGGACTGCGGTCCGCCGGGTCAACACCCAGGCGCCGCCGAGGATCGGTGCGATCAGCGCAACCCAGTGCCACGGCGCCTCGATCAGCCAGAGGCCGAGCGCGGCGCTGGCGGCGAAGGCGATGGCGGCGGCGATCTTGCCGCGCACCGAGATCGCGCGATGCTCCCGCCAGGCGCGGATGTGCGGGCCGAGCGTGGGATCGGCCAGCAATCTTGCTTCCCACGCCGGGCTGCCGCGCGCGAAGCAGAAGGCGGCGAGGATCATGAACGGCACCGTCGGCAGCAGCGGCAGGAAGGCGCCGACGATGCCGAGCCCCATCGCCGCGAAGCCGGCGGCGCGCCAGCCGAGCGCGCGGGCCGAGGCGCGGGGTGGCACCGGCGCCGCGCCTGCCGCCTCAGCCGGCCGTCAGGCGGACCGAGGCGCTGGCGACCCAGCCGGCGCGGCACGGCCCGTCATAGGCGCGGCGATCGGCGACGGGGCGCGAGACGCCGCAGGCGGGCGACGCCGCCCCGGCATCGTCGAACACCACGCCCAGCCAGCGCTGATCGATCGAGCGGGTGCAGACGAAGAAGCTCGCCCCCGCGGGCAGCTCCGCCACCTGGCCCGCGCCTTCGAACGGCGCAGCGCGGACGGCGAGCCCCTGCCCCTCGGCCAGCCGCCGCGTGGTGCCGCGCGCGGTGCAGGCCGGGAAGCTCGGCCCGGATTCGCCGACGCGCACCGGCGTTTCCAGCCCGCCCTCGTCGATCGCGGCATTCTCGACCCGCTCATACGCCGGCGTCGTCGACCCGCGCGACGTATCGATATCGCTCCGCTCCTGACACCCGGCGGCGAGAAGCGGAAGAAGAAGCAAAAGACCACGCATCCCCCCACCATATGGCCATGCGGGGGGAGCGCAAGGCGAAGGCGGGTGTGGGAGGGCGCGGCGGCGGGGCAAAGCCGCGAATGTTCCCAATGTTCGCACTAGCCAGGGGGGTGGTGACCTACTCCTGTTGGATGAGATGTGGGCCTGCCCCTTCCCTAGTATTTGGACATCCGTAACGACCAACCACGACCCGCTGAGACTGGCCGACCATACACTAGCTCAGTGGTGTAGGAAATAGCTTCAAGTCCCCAAGTGAACTGATTCAGACTGCATACTTGTTTAATCCAAAGTGCGACTTGACGTTCGTTAGGTGTTCCTTACGCTGTACGGCATAAGAGGAGAGCCGCTATGGCTGTTGCTGCAGAACAGGGTCATCGCTTTGGCGGGGCGTGGACCGAGGTTAAACTCGACGCCGTAAGCTACTATTGTCAGTTTTTTAATAAGGTGTTGGTGGGTAAGCCGACGCCTAGTCGACCCTTTGAGCGCTGGTATTTTGACGCTTTTGCCGGAAGTGGCACTCGCCAAGTTGATCGAGAGTCTGGCGGTTTGTTGGAAGGGCGACCGATAGAGATCGCAACGCAGGACATGGCAGGGTCAGTCTTGAACGCTCTCAACGTCGAACCACCCTTTCACAAATTGGCATTCATTGAAGGACACCGCGGACGGTTCAAGTCACTCGAAAAGATAAGAGCCGCGCACCCGGAAAGGGGTATTGTCTGTCTGAATGGCGATGCCAATAAAAAATTAGTGGAGATATTCAGTGCGCCGCCGTGGAGTGATCAGCGGGAAGGGAGAGGATCGTGTCGCGGGCTATGCTTCCTCGATCCGTATGGAATGAATGTGAATTGGGCGACTTTGAAGCTTCTTGCACAGACGCGCGCCATTGACGTTTGGTATCTGTTCCCGCTCGACGCCGTGTCACGACAGCTTGCCGCACGGCTGGATCGCGTGGACACACACAAACAGCGGCGTCTCGACGAGATATTCGGCACACCCACTTGGCGCGAAGATATCTATAAAGTTGAAACAACTAACGATCTATTCGCAGAGCGAATTACAACCGCCACACGGCAATTCGATCGTGGCCAGATCGAGCGTTACGCACAAGAGAGATTACAAACTATTTTTTCTGCGTATGTATCTAATCCGTTACCGCTTTTGAACGATTCCGGCCGCCAGCTTTTCTCGCTTTTCTGCCTCTCAAACAGCGTTTCCGAAGCGGCTATCGCACTCATCAAGCGGGGAGTTGCCGGAGTGCTGAAGAAATATGGCGGGCAGTAGGCATCTCGTCGTAAGTTCGGTCTTTATATGTTCGACCCGTAGACTTCTTATTCTTACCGCCCCACTGCTTGAAGAAAAAGGCTGTTCCTTCTGCCCTACAAAGAACTTCGATCTCTTCGACCCACTTCTGAGGCATCGGTCGAGCGCGTGGACCGCTTTCACCACCAACGATCGCCCAATCAATGTCCTCGAGATTTGCGCCCGATACACTGCCGATGAGAGGCTCAAACGAAATGAATCGGACGGCGGCCCGAGTTGCTCGCAGATCTTCGATCCGATGCAGCACCGTTGCGTCTTCCACACTCGTCCCAACCCACACATTTGGTAGGACGACAAACTCTGGACGCGACAAAACTTCGCGCATCCGATCAGGCCGCTTAGTCAAAATTTGGTATGTGTGACGAGGTGTCGCCGCCATCACAGACCATACCTTCTCGATAAATTCGGTCGGGACGGCGATGTGGAACAGATCGGACATGCTATTAACAAAGACGGTACGCGGGCTGCGCCACCGCAGGGGAGCAGCCAAAGCCTTCTCGTCAGTGACAACTTTGCCTGTCCAAACGTAGCGGTCACCGCTTTTCCTTGTTAGGCCCTCGTACTTCTTGTTGCCCATCGCCTCCAGTCGAGCAGCCATTCGCATCGCATAACAGTTTGTGCAGCCAGCCGTGGCTATCGTGCAGCCGGCCACAGGATTCCATGTGACTTCTGTCCATTCGATTTTTGACATCTGGGACATGATCGACTTCCCGCAAAGTAGGAACGAAACAGGAACATAACAGGATTAAAACCCCTTGTCTCCCTATTCTCCTTTAAGAAGTTGGCCAAACTGAGTCACAGTCACGCGGCTTCAGCCTTCCGCGACTGTCGCTTTCTTTCATGCGGGTCCAAAAACCGTTTGCGAATCCGAACAACTTTTGGCGTCACTTCCACCAGTTCGTCGTCCTGGATGTAGGCGATCGCCTGCTCCAGGGTCATGCGGCGCGGGGGGGTCAGGCGGATGCCTTCGTCCTTGCCGCTGGCGCGGAAGTTGGTGAGCTGCTTGGACTTCAAGGGGTTCACCTCGAGATCCTGCGGCTTGGCATTCTCGCCGATCACCATGCCTTCATAGAGCTTGTCGCCCGGCGCGATGAAGAGGATGCCGCGCTCCTCGATGGAATTGAGCGCATAGGCGACCGCCTCGCCCTGTTCCATCGAGATGAGGACGCCGTTCTGGCGGCCCTGGATCGGCCCCTTGTACGGCCCGTATTTCTCGAACAGCCGGTTCATGATGCCGGTGCCGCGCGTGTCGCTCAAGAACTCGCCATGATAGCCGATGAGGCCGCGCGAGGGGGCGGAGAAGGTGAGCCGCGTCTTGCCGCCGCCCGACGGGCGCATGTCGGTCATCTCGGCTTTGCGGAGCGCCATCTTCTCGACGACGGTACCCGAATGCTCGTCGTCGACGTCGATGACGACCTGCTCATAGGGCTCCTCGCGGCCGCCGGATTCGCTGTCCTTGCCCTCGCGGAAGAGGACGCGGGGGCGCGAGATGGAAAGCTCGAAGCCTTCGCGGCGCATCGTCTCGATGAGGACGCCAAGCTGCAGCTCGCCACGGCCGGCGACCTCGAACGCATCATTGTCGTGCGCGGCGGTAACGCGGATCGCGACGTTGGTCTCCGCCTCGCGCTCCAGCCGGTCGCGGATGACGCGGCTCTGCACCTTGTCGCCGTCACGGCCCGCATAGGGGCTGTCGTTGACCGAGAAGCTCATCGCCAGCGTCGGCGGATCGATCGGGCGCGCGGCGACGGGGGTGGTGACGCCGGGCGCGGCGATGGTGTTGGAGACGGTCGCCTTGGTGAGGCCGGCGATGGCGATGATGTCGCCCGCCTGCGCGCTCTCCACCGGCACGCGCTCGAGCCCCTTGAACGCGAACACCTTGGTCGCGCGGCCGGATTCGACGGGATTGCCGTCGACGTCGATCGCGGTGATCGGCATGTTGACGTCGAGCTTGCCGCTCTCGATGCGGCCGGTGAGGATACGGCCGAGGAAGGGATCGCGATCGAGCAGGGTGGCGAGCATCTTGAACTCGCCCTGGGTGTCGAGGCCCGGCGCGGGGACGTGGGCGACGATCGTTTCGAACAGCGGCGTCAGATCGCCCTCGCGGACGTCATCGGTGCGGCCGGCATAGCCCGAGCGGCCGCTGGCGTAGAGGACGGGGAAATCGAGCTGCTCGTCATTGGCGTCGAGGCTGAGGAACAGCTCGAAACATTCGTCGAGCACTTCCGCCGGGCGCGCGTCCGGCCGGTCGATCTTGTTGACGACGACGATCGGCTTGAGGCCGAGCGCGAGCGCTTTGCCGGTGACGAACTTGGTCTGCGGCATCGGCCCTTCCGCCGCATCGACGAGCAGGATGACGCCATCTACCATCGAGAGGATGCGCTCCACCTCCGCGCCGAAATCGGCGTGGCCCGGCGTATCGACGATGTTGATCCGCATCGCCTCCGCGCCCGCGCCCTGCCACTCGATCGAGGTGCATTTGGCGAGGATGGTGATGCCACGCTCTTTTTCGAGATCGTTCGAGTCCATCGCCCGCTCTTCGACGCGCTGGTTGTCGCGGAAGGTGCCGGACTGGCGGAAAAGCTGATCGACCAGGGTGGTCTTGCCGTGATCGACGTGCGCGATGATGGCCACGTTGCGGAGGCTCATGGAAATTCTCTCGATGTCAGAAAAGCGGGATTGGCCGCGCCTATAGCATCCTATTGCGGCGCAACAAGGGCGGTGCGGACCGGGCGGTGGCCGCGCATCCGTCCCATCGCGCGACGGAAGCGGCGATCGGGGCGACGGAGGCCGCATATATCGCATTGTGAATCGGTGGTTTGTCGGCCACACTCACGCCCATAAAAATCGGGGTGGGAGCCGTTCATGTCTACAGTCGCCGAAAGCGTGGTGCAGCCCGAAGCCGTGCCCGCAGAACCGCCGGTCAAGAAGCGCAAGCTCTTGAGCCGCGATCCGAACACCACGACCGCGGGCGACCTGATGTCGCCGCCGGTGGGCGTGTTCCGCCCCGACATGACGGTCGCCGAGACGATCGAGCAGCTCCGCGTGATGACCCGCGATGCGATCGTCACCTATTGCTACATCACCGATGCCGACGGGCGGCTGCAGGGGCTGGTGGTGATGCGCGATCTGCTGCTCGCCCGGCCCGAGCAGAAGCTGGAAGAGCTGATGGCGCGCGACATCTTCGCGCTGCCCGCGCACATGAAGCTGGAGGATGCGCTGAAGCTGGCGCTGTCGCGCCATTACCCGGTCTATCCGGTGGTCGACATCAACGGCGTGCTGAAAGGGCTGGTGCGCGGCGACGAGCTGTTCGCCGAACAGGCGATCGAAATCTCCGCGCAGGCCGGTAGCATGGTCGGCGTCGAGAAGGAGGAGCGCCTCAACACGCCGCTCGGCCGCAGCCTGCTGCTCCGGCACCCGTGGCTGCAGATCAACCTGCTGACCGCCTTCGTCGCGGCGGCGGTGGTCGGCATCTTCGAGGACACGCTCGGCAAGCTCGTAATCCTCGCCGTTTTCCTGCCGGTGATGGCGGGGCAGACCGGCAACACCGGCTGCCAGGCGCTGGCGGTGACGCTGCGCGGCATGACGCTGGGTGATCTGAAGCCGGGCACCGAGCGCGCGCTGGTGATGAAGGAGGGCATGCTCGGCCTTTTCAACGGCCTGCTCGTCGGCGTCACCGCGGGCGCGGGCATGGCGCTCTACGCATCGATGCAGGGCGAGGCGCAGCCGCTGATGATGGGCATCGTCGTCCTGATCGCGATGGTGGTGAGCTGCATCGTCAGCGGCCTCGCCGGCGCGCTGATCCCGCTCGGCCTCAAGAAGGCGGGCGCGGACCCGGCGACAGCGTCGAGCATCTTCCTCACTACCGCCAGCGACGTGGCGAGCATGGGCATCTTCCTGACGCTGTCGACGGTGCTGCTGCTGTAGGTTTGCGGGTCTCTCTCGACTGGCCGTCTCGACTGCGCTCGACGGCCGCTCGAGATGAGCGGAACTTGGTTGCTGACATCTCTCGCTCATCTCGAGCAAAGCATCGAGCGAAGCCGAGATGCGTCGTCGAGAGACTAACCCCGGCTGACCTGCTCGATCAGTTCGACGCCGCGGGCGAGCGCGCGCTGCTCGCTGGGGCCGAGTGCGGCCAAGCGGGCGGCGAGGACGCGGACGCGGCGGCGTCGGCCCTCTTCCAGCAACTCCCGCCCTTCGTCTGTCGCCGCGATGCGAACCGCGCGGCGATCGCGGGCATCGGTCTCGCGCGTAGCCAGTCCGGCCTTGACCAGTGCATCCACGATCCGGCTCATCGTCGGCGGGCGCACCTGCTCGGCTGCGGCGAGTTCGGCGAGTGAAAGCGGCCCGGCGAAGACCAGCACCGACAGAGCGGAGAGGCGCGGTGCGGAGAGGCCAGCGGCGACATCCTCGCGCCGGACCAGGCGCAGCAACCGGATGGCCGCGCCGTGCAGCCGCGCCGCAATATCCTCATTAATCCGGTCACTCTCGTAGCTCATCGCACTTAATTAGCTTTGCTAATGTTTTGTTATGCGCAATAATTAGCACCTGCCGAGTCGCCCGGCAAGGAGAGCGCCGATGAGCATTGCCGCCACCCACATCGCGCAGGTCGCCGTGCCCGTGCGCAACCTCGACCGCGCGCGGACTTTCTACCGCGACAAGCTGGGTCTGCCGCATCTGTTCGATGCGCCGCCCGGCCTCGCCTTCTTCGGCTGCGGCGAAACGCGGCTCATGCTGAGCCAACCCGAAGGCCCCGAGACCGCGACGAGCGCGATCCTCTATTATGGCGTGCCCGATGCGGGGGCCGCCGAGGCGGAGTTGCGCGCCGGCGGCGTCGCGATCGAGCAGCCCGCACACAAGATCGCCACGGTAAACGGCAAGCAAGTGTGGCTGGCGTTCATGCGCGACAGCGAGGGCAATATGATCGGGCTGATGAGCGAACAGGCGGCGGGCTAGACCGCTTCCGCCAATTCAACCAACACCCCCGCTCATCTCGAGCGGCTGTCGAGCGAGGTCGAGACAGCCAAGTCGAGAGATCCGTCTCTCGACGGCGCATCTCGGCTGCGCTCGATGCTTTGCTCGAGATGAGCGTTGAATGGGGGTTGCGCATTTAACCCTCCAGATCCCTCGCCAGCGTGTCGAGGAGATCGACGGCGCGTTCGGCATAGGGCCCGATCCAGCGATCATGGATGCGCTTGATCGGCAGCGCGTTGAGGTGGTTCCAGCGCTCGCGCCCCTCGCGCCGCGCGATGACGAGATCGGCCTGCTCCAGCACCTTCAGATGCTGCATCACCGTGCACCGGTCGAGCTTCGGGAAGCGATCGCACAGATCGCCGGTGGTGCGCGGCCCGGCCTTCAGCGCGTCCAGCAGATCGCGCCGCAGCGGCGCCGCCAGCGCCTTGAAAATCCGATCGTCGCTGACCGCTTTTGACATGTTATGTTTTTATAACATATAAGAGTGCGACTCAAGGAGAATGATGATGATGGATCTGAAGTTTCAGGTATCGGCGCGGATCGCGAAGCCGGTGCACGACGTGTTCGAGGCGGTGGCGAACCCCGATCAGCTATCGCGTTACTTCACGACAGGCGGCGCCAAGGGGCGGCTGGAGACCGGAGCGACGGTGCAATGGGAGTTCGCCGACTTCCCCGGCGCCTTCCCCGTGAAGGTGGTCGAGGTCGTCCCCGACGCGCGGATCGTGCTGCAATGGGAAGCGAACGAAGGCCCGCCGCCCGAAGGCGCCGACGTGGAGAAGGTCGGCTATGACACAACCGTCACCATGCGCTTTACCGCGCTGGACGACGGCCGCACGCTGGTCGAGATCGCCGAGAAAGGCTGGCGCGAGACCGAGGTCGGGCTGCAGGGTTCTTACGGCAATTGCATGGGCTGGTCGCAGATGCTGTGCGCGCTGAAGGCCTGGCTGGAGCATGGCATCAACCTGCGCGAAGGCATGTACAAATAGCCGAGGGCCGCCCGGCCGATCGGAATCGCGCGCGATTCCAGCGGCGGCATATCTGAAACTGCTGTCCAACGGAGCGTGCCGAACCATGGCGACCGATCACGACGCCTATATTGCGGAGGCCCCCGAGCCACTTCGTCCCCTGCTGAAGCGATTGCGCGCCGAACTCGCCGATGCGCTGCCGGATGCCGAGGAGATCATCGCCTACAAGATGCCGGGCTTCCGGATCGGCAAGGCGATCATTGCCGGCTATGCGGCGTTCAGCAAACAATGCGGCCTGTATGTCGCGGCATCCGCGATTGCGGCGCATGCGGACGAAATCGCGGCGGCGGGACTGAAGGCGACGAAAACCGGCGTTACCTTCTCGCCGAAGCAGCCGATGCCCGACGCGCTCGTCAGGACACTCGCGTTGGCGTCCCGCCGCGATCAGAAGCCCTGAACGAGACGGTCAGAGCAACCACAGGCGGATGAGCCAGGCGACGGTGCCGATGACCGCGACGCCCGCGGCCCAGAGCAGAACGAACCAGCCGAGCCGCTTCCACAGGGGACCGGCCGCTTCGCCCGGCGCGCTCAATGATAGCCCTCCTCGTCCACCTTGCCGCGGAACACCCAATAGGACCAGGCGGTGTAGGCGAGGATGACGGGGACGAGGATGGCGGCGCCAACCAGCATGAACGCCTGGCTCTTCTCCGGCGCCGCCGCCTGCCAGATATCGACGCGGCCGGGGATGACATCGGGCCAGATCGAGATGCCGAGGCCGACGAGGGTAAGCGCGAACAGCCCCAGCGTCGCGAGGAAGGGCGTCGCATCGGTGCCACGGCGGATGCCGTGCCAGGCGAGCAGCGCAGTGAGGCAATATGCGATCGGCATCAGCAGCGTGAAGATCAGCCCCGGCCACTCGAACCAGCGCTGATAATATTGGCCTTCAAGGAACGGCGTCGCGAGGCTGACCGCCGCGGTAAGCAACAAAAAGACGGGCAACAGCGCGCTGGCGAAGCGGCGCGCATCGTCGTGAAGCCGCCCTTCGGTCTTCCACACCAGCCAGCTCGCGCCGAGCGCGGCATATGCGACGACGAGGCTGAGCCCGGTGAGCAGGCTGAACGGGGTCAGCCAGTCCCACCAGCCACCGGCATAGGCGCGGCCGTCGACGTGGATGCCCTGGAGCAATGCGCCGAGCGTGATCCCCTGCGCGAAGGCGGCGAGCAACGATCCGCCGCAGAAGCCCGCATCCCACCAGCGGCGGTGCGCCGGATCGCGCCAGCGGAACTCGAACGCAACGCCGCGGAAGACGAGGCCGAGCAGCATTGCGGTGAGCGGCGCATAGAGCGCGGGCAGGATGATCGCATAAGCGAGCGGAAACGCCGCCATCAGCCCGCCGCCGCCGAGCACCAGCCACGTCTCGTTGCCGTCCCACACCGGCGCAATGGCGTTCATCGCCTGATCGCGCTCCTTGCCGACGGTGAAGCCGGGGAAGAGGATGCCGATGCCGAGATCGAACCCGTCCATCACCACATACATGGCGACCGCAAAGGCGATGATGACGGCCCAGACGATGGTCAGGTCCATCACTCAGCGCCCTCCTGCTTGTCGGGGCGCGGGTGGATGCCGTCGCGGTCGAGCGCCTGCGCGGGGGTGATGCCGGCTGTGCGGATCGGGGCGTCGGCGACATCCTCTTCATTGGGATGCGGCGGCTTCGCCATCAGCTTCAAGATGTAGATCGTCCCCGCGCCGAAGACGAGGAAGTAGGTGACGACGAAGGCGGCGAGCGATCCGGCGACGCCGGGGACGCCGATCGGCGCGACCGCATCCTTGGTGCGGAGCAGCCCGTAGATCACCCAGGGTTGGCGGCCGACCTCGGTCGTCACCCAGCCGGCGAGCACGGCGACGAAGCCCGCGGGGCCCATCAGCAGCGCAAAACGATGAAGCAGCGGCCAGTCGTACAGCCGCTTCCGCACCCGCGCGACGAGGCTCCACAGGCCGAGCAGCAGCATCAGCATCCCCATGCCGACCATGATGCGGAACGACCAGAAGACGATGCCGACCGGCGGCCTGTCCTCACGCGCGATCGTGTCGAGCCCGTCGAGCGGCGCGTTGAGATCGTGCTTGAGGATCAGCGACGAGAGCTTGGGGATCTCGATAGCGGCATGAACGGTCTCCGCTTCGCTGTCGGGAATGCCGAACAGGATCAGCGGCGCGCCGTCCGGATGGCTCTGGAAATGGCCTTCCATCGCCATGACCTTGGCGGGCTGATGCTCCAGGGTGTTGAGACCGTGGAGATCGCCGACGAAAATCTGCACCGGCGCGACGATCGCCGCCATCCACATCGCCATCGAGAACATCGTGCGGACGTGCGGGCTCGCGCGCCCCTTCAGCAGATGCCAGGCCCCCACCCCGCCAACGACGAGCGCGGTGGTGAGATAGGCGGCGATGACGGTGTGAACCAAGCGATAGGGGAAGCTGGGGTTGAACACGATCTCCCACCAGCCGGCTTCCGGCACGAACTGGCCGACATCGTTCATCGCCCAGCCGACCGGGGTGTGCATCCACGAATTGACCGACAGGATCCAGAAAGCCGATATGAAAGTGCCGACCGCGACCATCAAAGTCGCCGCGAAATGGAGGCCCTTCCCCACCTTGTTCATGCCGAACAGCATGACGCCGAGGAACCCGGCCTCGAGGAAGAAGGCGGTCAGCACCTCATAGGCCATCAGCGGCCCGATCACCGGCCCCGCCTTGTCGGAGAAGACCGACCAGTTGGTGCCGAATTGGTAGGACATGACGATGCCCGAGACGACACCCATGCCGAAGGCGATGGCGAAGATCTTCAGCCAATATTTGAAGAGATCGAGATAGCGGCTTTCGCCGGTCTTGAGCCACAGCGCCTCGAGCACCGCGAGATAGGAAGCAAGGCCGATCGAGAAAGCGGGGAAGATGAAATGGAACGAGACGGTGAACGCGAACTGGATTCGCGCCAGCAGCAGGGCCAGTTCACTGTCGGCCACGTCGCATTCCTCCCTGCCCGCGGCTCCTAGCCGAGCCGCGCGGAGATTTCACCCCCCGAAGGTTGCCGAACGCGCGAGTGGACTTGCACGGCCTGCAATCAGGCGAACACCGTCCAGCCGGTGCGCTCGACCAGCGCCTCCAACGCGATCGCCCCGGCGAGCGACGTCCCGGCGGCGTTGAGGCCGGGTGACCAGACGCAGACCGACGCCTCGCCCGGCACGATCGCGAGGATCCCGCCGCCGACGCCGCTCTTGCCCGGCAGCCCCACGCGGAAAGCGAAATCGCCAGAATTGTCGTAATGGCCGCAGGTCAGCATCAGCGAATTGATGCGGCGGCTGCGCGACGGGGTGATCGGCGCACGCTCGGTGACGGGATCGCGCCCATCGAAGGCGAGATGCAGCCCGGCGCGGGCAAGCTGGCGGCAGCTCATCGCCGTCGCGCATTGGCGGAAATAGGCGGAGAGCACGTCCTCCACGGGATTGCGGAGATTGCCGAAGGCGGAGAGGAAATACGCAAGGCTGCGGTTGCGCGCGCCGGCCTCGCTCTCCGACGTGGCGACCTCGTCGTCGGTGAGCACGGCGCCATCGTCGCCCGCCGAGCGGAGGTAGTCGAGCAGCGCGGCGACCGCTTCGTCGGGGCTGCCGTCGCCGATCACCGCATCGGTGACGGCAAGCGCACCCGCGTTGATCAGCGGGTTGCGCGGCTTGCCCTTCTCGACCTCGAGCTGGACGATCGAATTGAACGCCGATCCTGACGGCTCGCGCCCCACCCGCTCCCACAGCATCGCCTGGATGCGGTTGAGCGCGAGGGCGAGCATGAACACCTTGGAGATGCTCTGGATCGAAAAGGCCTCGTCCGCATCGCCCGCGACGATCGCCTCGCCGCTCCGCGTTACGACCGCGATGCCGAATTTCATCGGATCGACGCGGGCGAGCGCGGGGATGTAGGACGCGACCTTGCCCTCGCCGCGATGCGCCGCGGCGGCGGCCCATGCCGCCTCCACCGCTGCCTTCAAATCCACATCGCGCTTCAACATCATCGGTCCCCTGGCTCGCGGGCGATAGCGGCGCAAAATGGCGCGAGGGTCAAGCGCTGAGGCGGATCGGCTCTTCACCCAGCGCTTCGATATGGCGGCGGCGGACGTCCATCAGATCGGCGAACACCGCCGCCGCAGTCGGCCAGCGACCGGCGCCCTGGCCAAAGATCGTGTGGACGCGGCCCGCGCGGTCGGTGAGGCGGAAGCGGTTCTCAGCACCGTTCGCGCCGGCAAGCGGATGCGCGAGGGGCAGCGATTCGATCGTGACCCCTGCGGCGAGCGTGCCATTGGGAAGCACGCGGCAACGGCCGACCTGCTTCAGCACCTCGCCGCGCGCCAACGCCGCTTGCGCCGTCTCGGGCGTGGTCGCGCGGAGCGACTGGCGCGGGATGCGCTCGGGCGCGAGCGCCGCGCCGAAACAGGCGCGCGCGAGGATCGCGAGCTTGGCGGCAGCGTCATACCCGTCGACATCTGCCGAGGGATCGGCTTCGGCAAAGCCCAGCGCACGCGCCTCGATCAGCGCGCGATCGAGCGGCCAGCCCGCGGCGAGACGGCCGAAGAGATGGTTGGCGGTACCGTTCATCACCCCTTCGACCGCGACGAGACCCGGACCGGCGTGCAGCCGCGCGGCGGCCTCCAGCACGGGAGCACCGCCGCCGACCGCGCCCGAGAAGACGAGCTGGCTGCCGCCCGCCGTGGCCGCAGCGTGAAACGCGTCATAATGCGCGGCGACGACCGCCTTGTTTGCGGTGACGACATGCGCGCCGCGGCGGAGCGCACGGGACAGTATGTCCGCGGCGTCGCTGCCGCCGATCAACTCGATCACCACGTCGGGGTCGCCGGCAAGCGCTTCGTCAAGATCATCGGTGAAACGCGCGGGATCACGACCGTCGAGATGGCGCACCAGTACTTTACCCAACGCGAAGCGATCCGAATGACGGTCGATACATTCGGCAACGCCCGCCCCGACCGCGCCATGGCCTAGTAGCGCCACACGAAGCGGAGCCGTAAGCAGCGGCAGGCGGCGGATGGCCGGGCCGGCGGCGATCACCGTCGCCTCATGCTCGCCGAGCGCGGCGATCTCGATCGCTATGCCCGCCGCCTTCGCCGCCGCGATCGCCTTGGGCTGAATGAGCCCGGCGCTCGCTTCGGCGGCGGTGTCATAATCGATCGCGCCGTAGCGCTCGGCGCGCGGATTGACCGCGGGATCCTCGGCATAAACGCCATCGACATCCTTGAGCAGCCGCACCCTTTTCGCGCCCAGGGCCGCCGCGAAGAAGACCGCGGAAAGATCGGTGCCGCCGCGGCCGAGCGTCACCACGCCATGTTCGGCATGGCCGGCGATAAAGCCGGGAACGACGATGGCCTCATGATCGGCGAGCTTCGCCGCCACCGCCGCCGCGTCGAGCGCGACAAGGTTCGAATCGAGCGGCGCGCCTTCGGCGACCAGCGCCATCTCGTGCGGATCGAGCGCGGCGGCGCGGACGCCGATCCGGCCCAGCGCCAGCGCCATCAGTGCGGCGGACCGCAGCTCGCCGATCCGCGCCAGCCGCGCAACCAGCGCGGGCGCCGCCGCGTCGCCGCCCACCCTTTCCGCCTGGGCGAACAGCGCATCGGTTTCTCCGGCGATCGCCGAGAGGACGAGCACGACCTTTTCGCCTGCCCGGATGTGGCGATAGGCTTCATCGGCGAGACATCGGTAATCGGCCTCGCTCTCCAGGACCGAGCTTCCGAACTTCAGGACGCAGACGTCCGCTTCGATGGACTGCATGGATTTTCGCTTTCGATTGGCGCGGGGTACATCCCGCGCGGGCAATAAAAAACCCGCTCGCCGGGGTCGGGGAGCGGGTCGGTGGTTCGAGCTGGACCTGTCAGGTCAAAAAATCAGCCGGCACCGCCCCGCATTCGCATGGCGGCCATCATCATCATCGCGGCGAAAGGAGCACGGACGCAGGACGCCATGCCGTTACCGGCACCCGCATCCACTGCAATCCGAACCGCCATCGTCATCGCTCGCGATCTCCTTCGCGCCGCACTGATGGTGCGGAACGCCATCATCCGTCAACCGTCTTCACATAAGGTGAACGGCGCGGCGTCGGCTAAAAGCCCGTCTGGCACGGCGCTATCGCCGGGCAGCAGTGGGCGGAAGAAGAAGCGTTCGTAGCGGACGACGCAGCCGCTTTCGTCGCGGATCCTGTCCGCCTTCACGAACTGCGGATCGACGCCGAAGAGGGCGCGATAGGCTTCATAGGCGGCGAAGCTCGGGAAGCTGAACAGCGCGAGCGCGCGATCGCTGGCACCTTCCGACGGCAGGAAATATCCGTGATGCGTTCCCCCGTGGCGATCGACGAGATACATCCAGGCGCGCGCGAATTTCTCGAACGCGGCGGTCTTGGCGGGATCGATCCGGTAATCGACGAAACAGGTGATCATGGCGTCTCTCCTCCCCGCCCCATGCGGCGATCCGCGATGAAAGGAAAGCTGCGTGCCACGCCTTCGCGGGGGCTGAGCGGCCGGATCGCAGTGCCGGGCGACAAGTCCATGTCGCACCGCGCGCTGATCCTGGGCGCGATGGCCGAGGGCGAGACGCGGATCGAAGGCTTGCTGGAAAGCGACGACGTGCTGGCGACGGCGCGCGCCGTCGAGGCGCTGGGCGCAGACGTGGAGCGGCTTGGCGAGGGACGCTGGCGCGTGACCGGTGGGCCGTGGCGATCGCCGGACGCACCGATCGACTGCGGCAATTCGGGCACCGCCGCACGGCTGCTCATGGGCGCCGCCGCAGGGCGTGGCGTCACCGCCACCTTCACCGGCGACGCATCGCTCCGCGCACGGCCTATGGACCGCGTCGTCGCCCCGTTGGCCGCGATGGGCGCCACGATCGAGGGCGGCGACAGGCTGCCAATCACGGTGCGCGGCGGGCAGCTGAGGGGAATCGCGTTCGACAATGTCTTCGGATCAGCCCAGGTGAAGTCGGCGATCCTGCTGGCGGGTCTCGGCACGGACGGCGCGGTGTCGGTGCGCGAGGACCGGCCCAGCCGCGACCATAGCGAAATCATGCTCGGCGCCTTCGGCTGCGCGGTGGAACGCGAGGGTAAGATCATCGCCCTGCCCGCGCACCGGCAGCTTCGCGCAACGCAGGTCACGGTGCCGTGCGACCCGTCCTCCGCCGCCTTCCCGCTGGTCGCGGCGCTGCTGACGGCAGGCTCCGACCTCACCGTCACCGGCACGCTCGCCAATCCGCTGCGCACCGGGCTTTACAAGACAGTGCGCGAAATGGGCGCGGACATCCGTTTCGAAGAAGAGCGAGAGGTCGGCGGCGAAGCGGTGGCTGATGTCACTGTACGGACGTCCGCGCTGCGGGGCGTCACCGTACCCGCGAACCGAGCGCCCGCAATGATCGACGAATATCCGGTCCTTGCGGTCGTCGCCGCCTTCGCCGAAGGTCCGACGGTGATGCACGGGCTCGGCGAATTGCGGGTGAAGGAAAGCGACAGGCTGGCGGCGATCGCCGACGGGCTCGCGGCCTGCGGCGTGCGCGCCGAGGTGGAGGACGACGCGTTGACCGTCCACGGCTGCGGCGGGCCGGCGCGCGCTGCGGACATATTCACGCAAGGCGATCACCGCATCGCGATGAGTTTTCTCGTCGCTGGGATCGCGGGGCAGCACGCGGTGACGGTGGACCGCGCCGACATGATCGCGACCAGCTTTCCTGGGTTCGCCGATCTGATGCGCGGCATCGGCGCGCGGATCGCGACGGCATGAGCGTCAACAGCTTCGGCCGCCTGCTCCGCGTGACCACCTGGGGGGAGAGTCACGGGCCGGCGATCGGCGCGGTGGTGGATGGCTGCCCGCCGGGCATCGCGCTGGCCGAAGACGACATCCAGCCGTGGCTCGACAAGAGGCGACCGGGCGCGTCGCGTTTCACCAGCCAGCGGCGCGAGGCGGACGCGGTGCGCATCCTTTCGGGCACGTTCGAGGGGCGCACGACGGGCACGCCGATTAGCCTGGTCATCGACAATAGCGACGCGCGGCCGAAGGATTATGACGCGGTTGCCGCCGCCTACCGGCCGGGCCATGCCGATTATGCCTATGACGCCAAATACGGCCTGCGCGACTGGCGCGGCGGCGGGCGGAGTTCGGCGCGCGAGACAGCGATGCGGGTGGCGGCGGGGGCGATCGCGCGGCTTATCATCCCCGGCGTCGCGATCCGCGGCTATGTCGTCGAATTGGGCGGCGATGCTATCGACCGCGCGGCGTTCGACAATGCGGCAATCGACGCCAATCCCTTCTTCTGCCCCGATCCCGCCGCCGCGGCGCGGTGGGAGGAGCGGATCGATGCGGCGCGCAAGGACGCATCCTCGCTCGGCGCGATCGTCGAATGCGTGGCGACCGGGATGCCGGCCGGCTGGGGCGCGCCGGTCTATGGAAAGCTCGACGCGGACCTTGCCGGGGCGATGGTTTCGATCAATGCGGCCAAGGGCGTCGAGATCGGCGACGGCTTTACTGCGGCGCGCCTCGGCGGCGCGGAAAATGCGGATGCGATGCGAAGCGGCAGTGACGGCGCGCCTGCATTTCTCTCCAACCATGCAGGCGGCATCGCGGGCGGCATCGCGACCGGGCAGCCGGTGGTGGTGCGCGTGGCGTTCAAGCCGACCTCGTCGATCCCCACCCCTCTACCGACCATCGGTCGCGACGGCGGCGAGACCGAAATCGCGACCAAAGGGCGGCACGATCCCTGTGTCGGCATTCGCGGCGTGCCGGTGGTCGAGGCGATGATGGCGCTGGTACTGGCGGACCATTATCTGCTCGACCGCGCGCAATGCGGCGAGCGGACGTGACGACGGTCCGCGTCGCGCTGGAAGCGCGGAGCTATGACGTCCGCATCGCGCCCGGGTTGATCGACGAGGCAGGTGTCTTGCTATCGCCTTATGCGCGCGACGGGCGACTGGTCGTGGTGAGCGACGAGACTGTGTGGACGGCGCAGGGTCAGCGGCTGACCGCCGGGCTGGAGCGCGGCGGGATCGCGCCGTTGCCGCTGCTAGTCTCGCCCGGCGAGGTGTCGAAAAGCTGGGCGGTGTTGGAAGATCTGACCAACCGGCTGCTCAGCGAACGGATCGCGCGCGGAGACCACATCCTCGCGTTCGGCGGCGGGATGGTCGGCGATCTCGCCGGCTTCGCCGCCGCCATCGTCAAGCGCGGCTGCGGGATCGTGCAGATGCCGACCAGCCTGCTCGCACAGGTCGACAGTTCGGTGGGCGGCAAGACCGGGATCAACGCCGCTGCGGGCAAGAATATGATCGGCGCGTTCCACCAGCCCGCCGCGGTGCTCATCGACCCGACCTGCCTCGCCACGCTGCCGGAGCGCGAACTGCGCGCGGGCTATGCCGAGCTGGTGAAATACGGGCTGATCGGCGACGCGGATTTCTTCGCCTGGTGCGAGGCGAACGGCGCGGCGCTGCTGGCGGGCGATCTGGATGCGATTGCGCACGCGATCGCGGTGAGCGTCGCCGCCAAGGCTGCGATCGTCGCCGAGGACGAGCGCGAGACGCTGGGACGCCGTGCGCTGCTCAACCTCGGCCACAGCTTCGGCCACGCGCTGGAAGCCGAGGCGGGCTATTCGGAGCGGCTGCTGCACGGCGAGGCGGTGGCGGCGGGCATGGCGCTTGCCTTTCGCCTGTCGGCGGCGCTGGGGCATTGCGGGCGAGCGGATGCGGAGCGGGTCGCGGCGCATCTCGCCGCAGTGGGCCTGCCGACGACGCTCGACGAAGCAGGAAGCCATGCGAGCGCCGAGGATCTGGCCGCGCTCATGCTGCACGACAAGAAGGCGAGCGGCGACGCGCTGACACTGGTGCTCGCGCACGGCATCGGCGCGGCCTTTGTCGAGCACGGCGTGGCTCCCGAAGGGGTCGCCCAGTTCCTGCGGACCGAGGGCGCGGCGTGACGGCCTGGGCGGAGGTGATCGGCGATCCGGTCGCACATTCACTGTCCCCGCGCATCCACCGCTTCTGGCTCGACCGGCTGGGCTTGGCGGGCGACTATCGCGCGACGCGGGTTATGGCGGACCGGCTGGCGGCGCATCTGCGCGAGCGGCGCGGCGATCCGCACTGGCGCGGGTGCAACGTCACCGTGCCGCACAAGAGCGCGGTGCTGCCGTTGATCGACCGCATCGACCCGGCCGCGGAGCGGATCGGCGCGGTCAATTGCATCGTCGCTGAAGGCGGCGCGCTGGTTGGCTACAACAGCGATGTCGACGGCATCGGCGCGGCGATCGGCAACCGTGCATTCGCGCGAGCGGTGGTGATCGGCGCTGGGGGCGCGGCGCGGGCGATGGTGGACGTGCTGGCGCAGCGCGGCACGGCGATCACTCTGCTCGCGCGTGATCCCGGCAAGGCAGAGGCGCTTGCGGCGGCGCGCCCGTTCGAAGCCGCAGCGGACGCGTTTCGGGGCGCCGACCTCATCGTCAATGCGAGCCCGCTCGGCATGACGCACGCGCCGATACCGGGCGGGCTTATCGCTGCGCTCGGCGCCGCCCCGGCCGACGCGCTGGTGTTCGACATGGTTTATGCGCCGCGCGAGACGGCACTGCTCGCCGCCGCCAGGGCACGCGGCCTGCCGATCGCGCAGGGCCTCACCATGCTTATCGGCCAGGCGCGGCGCGCCTTCGCCTTGTTCTACGGGGTGGCGCCGCCCGCCGAGGCGGATGCGGCGCTGCTACAGCGCCTCGACGATGGTGACATTGGCGATGCCGCCACCCTCGCACATCGTCTGTAATCCGTAACGGAGGCCGCGCGCGCGGAGCGCGTGGACAAGCGTCGCCATCAGCTTGGTGCCCGATGCGCCGAGCGGATGGCCGAGCGCGATCGCACCCCCATTGACGTTGAGCTTGCCAGGATCGCCGCCGATCTCCAGGAGCCAGGCGAGCGGCACCGGCGCGAATGCTTCGTTCACCTCGTACAAGTCGATATCGCCGATCGACAGGCCCGAGCGCTCCAGCGCCTTTCGCGTCGCGGGGATCGGCTCCATCAGCATGATGACGGGATCACCCGCGGTGACGGTGAGGTTGACCACGCGCGCGAGCGGGGTGAGGCCGTGCGCCTTCAGCGCACGCTCGTTGACGACCAGCACCGCCGACGATCCATCGCAGATCTGGCTGGCGTTGCCGGCGGTGACGACGCCGCCCGGCTCGAGCGTCTTGAGCCCGGCGAGCCCTTCCATCGATGCGTCCGCGCGGATGCCCTCGTCGCGGTCGTGGGTGACCGTGCCGTCGGGTGTCTCCACTTCCAGCGCGACGATTTCCTCAGCGAACGCTCCCGCACCGGCCGCGGCGGCCGCCTTGCGGTGACTTTCCAGCGCGAAGGCGTCGAGCTGTTCGCGGGAGAAGCCGTAGCGATCGGCGATCATCTGCGCGCCGGTGAACTGGCTGAACATCGCGACGCCGTAGCGATCCTGGATGCGCTTGGAGAATGGCCCGGCGCCCATGCCGGCCTGCGCATGAAGCATGAAGTTGGAGCCCATCGGCACGCGCGTCATGCTCTCGACCCCGGCGGCGATGACCATGTCCTGCGTGCCCGACATCACCGCCTGCGCGGCGAACTGGATCGCCTGCTGCGAGCTGCCGCATTGCCGATCGATGGTGACGGCGGGCACGCTGTCTGGCAGGCGCGAGGCCATCACCGCGTTGCGGCCGAGCTGAAACGCCTGCTCGCCCGCCTGGCTGACGCAGCCTAGGATCACATCGTCGATCGCCGCCGGGTCGATCCCGCTGCGATCGACGACGGCGTTGAGCACCTCGGCGCCGAGATCGGCGGGGTGCCAGCCGGCCAGCCGCCCGCCGCGACGGCCCCCGGCGGTGCGCACCGCTTCGACGATATAGGCTTCGGGCACCGGCGATCTCCTTGATGGGGCGGCCTGCCTAGCGCGCGCTCAGGCCCGGTGCCAATCCTTCTCCAGCCGCCGCGCCGCGATCAAGTAGAGAACCGCGGCAATGAGGTAGAAGACGAGCGTGTAGAGGATCGAATAGCGCAGCGATTCCTCGCCGTAGCTCGCCTGCATCCGATCCGACATGAAGCCCAGGAACCAGGTGCCGAAGCCGATGCCGAGCAGGTTGTTGATGAAGAGGAAGGACGCGGCGGTGGTGGCGCGCATCTCGGGCGGGACGATATGCTGGATCGCCGCATTGACGGGGCCGAGCCACGACAGCGACAGCGCGGTGGGGACGAGGAACAGGAAGAAGCCCACCCAGATGTTGGGCGCGAACAGGGCGATCGCATAGGCCGGCGCGGCGATGAGGAAGCAGATGGCGGGAACGCGGGCATAGCCGCGCACGTCGCGGGCGCCGGCGCGATCGCCGAGCCAGCCGCCGAGCCAGACGCCCGCGACGCCGCCGATCAGCGCGACAGAGCCGTAGACGATCGAACGATCGACCAGCTCCAGCCCGTAGCTGCGCGACAGGAAGGACGGCAGCCAAAAGGCGATGCCGTAGCCGAGGATCGAACTGCACGCCGATCCGAAGGCGAGCAGCCAGAAGCTGGGCTTGGACGCGAAGGTGCGCGCCACCGTGCGAAACGCCGGCGCGACCGGCCCGCTGCCGGGCGCGGCGCCCGCGAGGCGATCGAGCCCGCCGCGCGGCGGCTCCTTGATGCCGAACTTGACGAGCGGGACGAGCAGCACGCCGGCGATGCCTACGATCACGAAGGCCGCGCGCCAATCGACATGCGCGGCGATGATGCCGCCGAAGAATACGCCGAGCGCCGAGCCGATCGGCACGCCGAACGAGAAGATTGCGAGCGCACGCGCGCGCTGCGCGGGCGGGAAGGTATCGGCGATGAGCGCGTAGGACGGCGCGACGCCGCCCGCCTCGCCCACCCCGACGCCCATCCGCGCCAGAAACAATTGCCAGAAATTCTGCGCCAGGCCGCAGATCGCGGTGAATGCGCTCCAGACGCCGAGGCTGATCGAGATGATCGTCACCCGGCTCTTGCGATCGGCGAGCAAGGCGATGGGTATGCCGAGCCCGGTGTAGAAGAGCGCGAAGGCGAGACCGCCCATCAGCCCCAACTGGGTGTCGCTGAGGCCCAAGTCAGCCTTGATCGGCTCGGCGAGGATCGAGACAATCTGCCGGTCGAGGAAATTGAAGATGTAGGCGATGAGCAGGATGACGAGCACGCGCCCGGGCTTGTTGTCCACCGCCGTCGCCATCACGCCATCCCCGTCGCTTTTTGTTTCCCCGTCATTGCGAGGAGCGGAGCGGCGAAGCAACCATTACCGCATCGGCGGCTCTGGAACGCGCTGCTGGAACATCTGCCTATCCTGCCGGCGGTGGACGTCATCCCTGGCGTGTTCCGGACGGTGGTCACCGCGGATGTAGCCCCGGCCGCGATCATCACCCGCGACGATGCCGGAGCAGCGCATCTACCCGCCTAGAAATAGCCCTCCAGCTTCTTCTTCTCCATGCTCGCAGTCGCATCCTTGTCGATCGCGCGGCCCTGGCGTTCGCTGGTGGTGGCGGCTTCCATCTCGGCGATGATCGCGTCCAAGGTTTCGGCACGGCTCTCGACCGCGCCAGTGAGCGGGTAGCAGCCCAAGGTGCGGAAGCGGATCCAGCGCTCGGCGGGCGCCTCGCCGGGCGCAAGGCGGAAACGATCGTCATCGACCATCAGGATGAGGCCGTCGCGCGTCACCGTCGGCCGCGGCGCCGCGAAATAGAGCGGCACGATCTCGATTCTCTCGCGCGCGATGTAGCGCCAGACGTCGAGCTCGGTCCAGTTGGAGAGCGGGAAGGCGCGGATGCTCTCCCCCTTCGCCTTGCGGGCGTTGTAGAGATTCCAGAGCTCGGGCCGCTGGTTCTTGGGATCCCAGCGGTGGTGCGCCGAGCGGAGGCTCAGCACGCGTTCCTTGGCGCGGCTCTTCTCCTCGTCGCGGCGCGCTCCGCCGAATGCAGCATCGAAGCCATGCGCATCGAGCGCTTGCTTCAGCCCCTCCGTTTTCCACATGTCGGTATGGCGGCCGCCGTGATCGAACGGGTTGATCCCCGCCGCTTCCGCCTCGGGATTGCGATGGACGATAAGCTCCATCCCAGCCGCCGCCGCCGCGCGCTCACGCAGATCGTACATCGCGCGGAACTTCCAGGTCGTATCGACATGGAGCAGCGGAAAAGGCGGCGGCGCGGGGGCGAAGGCCTTCACCGCGAGATGCAGCATCGCCGCCGAATCCTTGCCGATCGAATAGAGCATCACCGGCCGCTCGGACTCGGCCACCACTTCGCGCAGGATGTGAATGCTCTCGGCTTCGAGCGCGTCGAGATGGGAACGGCTGGTCATTGCTGCATCCTATAGCGCCTCCACGGCGCCGGTCGATGTCTCGCCGCCCGCGCAAGATATTTGCCGCTTTACACGGGCAACGGCCGCGATAGAGCAAGATCGTTCCAACCGGAGCCTGCCATGGACGCCACCGACATCAAAATCCTCCGCATCCTGCAGGAGGATGCCTCGCTCTCGGTCGCCGAGGTCGCGAGCCGGGTGAACCTGTCGCAGACGCCGTGCTGGCGGCGCATCCAGAAATTGCAGGGCAAGGGCATCATCCGCCGCCAGGTCGCTCTGGTCGATCCGGCGGCGATCGGCGTCGACATCTCCGTCTTCGTGTCGATCGAGACCGGCGACCACAGCGCCGAATGGCTCGACACCTTCGCCGCGCTAGTCGCCGACATGCCCGAGGTGCTCGCCGTCCACCGCATGGCGGGCGACGTCGATTACCTGCTCCACGTCGCAGTGCCCGGCATGGCCGATTACGATGCCTTCTACCGCCGCCTCATCGCCGGCGTGCCGTGCAAGAACGTCACCTCGCGCTTTGCGATGGAGCGCGTGAAGTACACCACCGCCTACCCCATCCCCGACGCGGTGCGCTGACGGCCTTGCTGCGGGCGCCGGTGCGCGACTAGGTTCCGGCTCCCGAACAGCGAGATCGACATGGCCCGATACAAGCCCGCCGCCGACGACATCTACGAGACCGAGAACGGCTTCTACCTGCTGAGCCATCCGTCGCGGCTCGCCAAGCTGCTCGCGCATTACGAGCTCTACCAGATGATCGCGGGGCTGCCCGGCGCGGTTGTGGAGCTCGGCGTCTACAAGGGCGCGTCGCTGATGCGTTTCGCGACGTTCCGCGGCGTGCTGGAGAACGATCATGCGCGCGCCATCTACGGCTTCGATGCTTTCGGCGCATTCCCGCGCGGCGAGGTGGCGGGCGACGCCGACAAGGCGTTCATCGAGCGGTTCGAGGCGGCGGGCGGCGATGGCATCGCTCGCGAGGACCTGGAGGCGCTGATCGCCGCCAAGGGCTTCGCCAATATCTCCCTGATCGAAGGCAATGTGTTCGACACTGTGCCCGCCTTCCTGGCCGACAAGCCCGCCGAGAAGATCGCGCTGATGCACCTCGACATGGACGTCTACGAACCGACCGCCTTCGCGATCGAGCAGATGATCGACCGGATGGTACCGGGCGGGCTGGTGGTGTTCGACGATTACGGGATGGTCGAAGGCGCGACGCGCGCGGCCGACGAGATGTGCGAGCGCCATGACCTGGCGATGGAGAAGCTTCACCATTATGCGATCCCTGCTTTCGCGGTGGCGCGCTGAGACTCAGCGGCGGATCGTGATGCCGAGCGTGAGCGCGCGGGGCGACGCGCCGTCGACATAACGGCCGGCGAGCAGATCGACGTCGATCCAATGCTCGGGGGTCCAGCGGACGCCGGCTTGGAAACCGGCCGGGCCGCGATTGAGCCCGAATACCTCGCCCATGAGGGCAAGCTTGTCGCTCGCCTGCACGTCGAGCTGGGCGCCCCAGAAGAACGCGTTGCGATCGCCGGTGCGCGCCCATTGATAGCCGAGATTGGCGTGAGCGCGCACCTTGGGCGAAAACGCGAGCGTAAGCGGCGTGGTCACGGCAAAACTGTCGAGCCGCCCGCGGTCGAGATCGAAGGTGGCGGTGCCCGATGCGGCGATGCCCAGCCCTTCCGACACCGGCCTCAGCGCCAGCTTGATGCTGGGCGAGGCGTAAGTCGTGGCACCGGCGCGATCCCAGATGTGCTGGACGGCGCCGTTCAGCTCGACATGCGGATGCGCCTTCAGCGTGCAGCCGACATCCGAATTGGCGAGGCCACTGCCCGCGCCGTAATGCGTGTACCAATTTTCGAAATGGCAGACGCCGGGCGTTTCGACCTCGGAATCGTCGACGACATGCGCGCCGCCCGCAGCGCGTACGGCCTGCGCCGGCGCCATGCACAACACGACCAGCCACAGCCGCATAAGCCCCCACCCCCGCCAACGGATTTAACTGAAGACGGGCGTCAGAGCCAGCGGCGGACGCGTGCCGCATAAGAACGGTATTCGTCGCCGAATGCCGCGGCGAGCCGCTGTTCCTCGAACGGAATGACCCGGAGATCCAGCGCCAGCCAGAGCAAGGGCAGCGCCAGCACGCCCCAATCGAGTCCAGTCGCAACGAAGAGGCCGGCCATGACGAGGAGCAGACCGATGTAGAAAGGATTGCGCGATTTGGCGAAGGGGCCGGTTGTAACCAGCGCCTGCGGCTCGGCGCCGGCCTTGGTGGTGGTGCCGGCGAAGATCAGAGCACGGGCCGACGCCATTTCCAGCGCCAAGCCGGCGAGCAGAATGACGATGCCGACGCCGCTGACCGCCACGCCCGGCGGCGGCAGCAGCCCGAGCGGCCACAGCCATTCGAGGAGCAGCGCGGCGGCGATCGCCAGCGCGGCCCAGGCGTCCGGCGGCGGACGCCACTGGCGCCCGCCGCCTGCCATCACGCCGCGAGGTCGAAGCGGTCGGCGTTCATCACCTTGGTCCAGGCGGCGACGAAGTCCTTCACGAACTTCTCCTCGCCACCGGATTCGGCATAGACCTCACCGACCGCGCGCAGCTCCGAATTCGAACCGAAGATGAGGTCCGCGCGGGTCGCGCGCCAGGTCTCGTGGCCGCCCTTGCGGTCGGTCGCGACATATTCCTGATCCTCCGACCCATCGACCGCCTTCCAGACATTGGTCATGCCCAGAAGGTTGACGAAGAAATCGTTGGTAAGCTGGCCCGCACGCTTGGTGAAATGGCCGTGCCCGCGCTCGCCGTGGTTGGCGCCGAGGACGCGAAGGCCGCCGATCAGCACCGTCATCTCCGGCACCGACAGGCCGAGCAGCGACGCGCGATCGAGCATCATCTCCTCGGTCTTCACCGCGAGCTTCTTCTTGCCGATGTAGTTGCGGAAGGCGTCGGCCTCCGGCTCCATCACCGCGAAGCTTTCGGCGTCGGTCTGCGCCTGGGTCGCGTCGCCGCGGCCGCCGGTGAACGGCACCGCAACGCTGGCACCCGCATCCTTGATCGCCTTTTCAAGGCCGACCACGCCGCCCAGCACGATGGCATCGGCGAGGCTCATTGAACCGCGCAGGCCGTTGAGCGTGTCGATGACCTTGGCGAGCATCTCGGGTTCGTTGACGTCCCAGTCCTTCTGCGGCGCCAGCGCGACGCGCGCGCCGTTGGCGCCGCCGCGGTGATCGGACTTGCGGTAGGTCGAGGCCGACGCCCAGGCGGTCTTGATCAACTGGCTGACGGTGAGACCGCTGGCCGCGATCTTCTCCTTCACTGCCTGTACATCGGCATCGGACGGCATGGTGCCGACCGGAACCGGGTCCTGCCAGATGAGGTCTTCCGCGGGGACTTCCGGCCCGAGGTAGCGGACCTTGGGCCCCATGTCGCGATGAGTAAGCTTGAACCAGGCGCGGGCAAAGGCGTCCTTGAACGCTTCATGGTCGTTGCGGAACTTCTCGCTGATCTTGCGGAATTCCGGATCCATCTTGAGCGCCATGTCGGCGGTGGTCATCATCGTCGGGACCTTCAGGCTCGGATCCCAGGCCGCGGGGGCCATATCCTCTTCCTTCTGGTTCACCGGCTGCCACTGCTGCGCTCCCGCGGGGCTGCGGACGAGTTCATATTCATAGTCGAGCAGCAGGCGGAAATAATTCTCCGACCATTCGGTCGGCGTATTCACCCACGAGCCTTCGATGCCGCTGGTGACGGTATGTTCGCCGATGCCGCCGCTCTCATGCCCGCTGACCCAGCCGAACCCCTGCGCGACGAGATCGCCGCCCGACGGCGCCGCGCCGAGCAGCGAGGCATCGCCATTGCCATGCGCCTTGCCGAAGGTGTGGCCGCCGGCGGTGAGCGCGACGGTCTCCTCATGGTTCATCGCCATGCGCTCGAACGTCGCCTTCATGTCGCGCGCCGACTGGAGCGGATCGGGGTTGCCGCCCGGACCTTCGGGATTGACGTAGATGAGACCCATCTGGATCGCGGCGAGCGGGCCTTCCAGTTCGTGCATGCCGTGCTCGGGCGCGATGCGGGTCTGAACGCCTTCGTTCACCCATTTGTCCTCCGAGCCCCAATAGATGTCGCGTTCCGGCTCGAACACGTCGGCGCGGCCGCCGCCGAAGCCGAACACCGGGCCGCCCATCGATTCGATCGCGACGTTGCCGGTGAGGATGAAGAGATCGGCCCAGGAGATGTTTTTGCCGTATTTCTGCTTGATCGGCCAAAGCAGGCGGCGCGCCTTGTCGAGATTGCCATTGTCCGGCCAGCTATCGAGCGGCGCGAAACGCTGCTGCCCGCTGTTGGCGCCGCCGCGCCCGTCGGCGGTGCGGTAGGTGCCCGCCGCGTGCCAGGCCATGCGGATGAAGAAGGGGCCGTAATGACCATAATCCGCCGGCCACCACTCCTGGCTGTCGGTCATCAGCGCGGTGAGATCGGCCTTGAGCGCATCATAATCGAGCTGCTTGAAGGCTTCGGCATAGTTGAAATCGGCGCCCAGCGGATTGGACGGGCCATTGGGGTTGAGGATCTCGGTCGCCAGCATCTCCGGCCACCAATCCTTGTTGGTACGGCCGAGCAGCGCGCGGACGCCACCTCCGTTCATCGGGCAGCCGCCCATTTCTCCGGTCTTCGCGTCCATGTTCGTATCGTCCTCTCGCAATGGGATTTCGCGCCAGCCTAGATCGCCACTCGAAGTGACAAAAGCGATTAATGCTCGTCAGAGATAGGGGCAAAACCGATCAAGCGTGGTCGCGGCGGGTTGGACATCGCGGCCGCCGCTTCCCATCTTGCAAGCCAAGACGAGGAGACACGGACATGGCCGGCGGATGGGCGCGCGACGGCGCGGTGCAGGACCAGATCGACGATACCGTAAGCGACGCGGTGCTCGCGGCGCGGGCGGCCATGCCGGCGGGCGAAGGCAGCGACGAATGCGTCATCTGCGGCGAAGACATCCCGGAGGCGCGCCGCAAGGCGCTGCCGGGCGTGCGGACCTGCGTTGCCTGCCAATCCGAGCGCGACCGGACGAAGGTGTCGGCCGGCATCAATCGCCGCGGCAGCAAGGACAGCCAATTACGCTAGTCAAAAAAAGCCCCGCGATCGCTCGCGGGGCTTCTTTCAATAAGCATCGGATCAGCCCTGACGGCCACGCTCGTAGGCCTGCAGGCAATTGTCGGTGATGGTGCGCGAGCAGGCGGGATAATTGTCCGGCGCGACCGGCGCGCCCGTCGCGTCGAGCAGCGGGCCGCCTTCGGCGCTGCCGGTGACGCCGTTCCAGCCCGCCGGGACATTCGCGGCATCCGAGATCACGGCGATACCGCGCGCGTCGCGCTCGGGGCTGGCATTGTGCGCCTCGACGGTGGCGCCCGAGGCGGCCGCCATCGGCGCCGGCGCGGTGGTCGTCGCCGACCAGTCCGCCGTCGTGGTGCTGTCGACCGTGGTGTCGGTCGTCGTCGCTTCCATCGGTGTGTTCATGTCGCCGTGGGTGGCATCGTGGGTCTGCGCGATCGCGGCGGTGCCCATCATCAGCGCAATGGCAAAAGCAGCGGTTTTCATGACTCATCACTCCAAAAAGGTTGGTGCGGCGCCCGGCTTTCCGGGGCCGTAATGTCGCGGCGGGGCCGCGTTCAGTGATGAGATAAACCGCGACCAGCCGCCTTTGCTCCGCGCCGGGAAGCGGGCATTTGGGGCGCTTCAGGACGAGCCGTGGCGCCAGCGCGGCGGCCTGCAAAACAAAAGGCCCCGCGATCGCTCGCGGGGCCCTTCATTTGCCTGAGGCTGAGGATCAGTCGTCGCGCTGCAGGAAGGCCGGCGCGAACTCGGGCTCGGGGCCCTCATCGCGTCCACCTTCGCGGCGCGGGCCGCGGTCACGGTCGCCGCCGCGATCACCGCGCTCGCCGTCACGGCGCGGGCCGCGATCCCGGTCACCACCACGGCCGCCGCCGTCACGGCGCGGGCCACGGCCGCGATCGCCACGGTCACCGCGCGGACCACGATCACCGCCCTCGCGCGGTTCGCGCGGCGGACGGGTGTCGGGCAGTTCCTCGCCGGTTTCCTGATCGACGACGCGCATCGACAGGCGGACCTTGCCGCGCTGGTCGATCTCGAGCACCTTGACCTTGACCTCCTGGCCTTCGCTCAGGGCGTCCGAGACCTTCTCGACGCGCTCGTTCTTGATCTCCGACACGTGGACGAGGCCGTCCTTGCCGCCCATGAAGTTCACGAACGCGCCAAAATCGACGAGGTTGACCACCTTGCCGGTATAGACCTTGCCGACTTCCGGCTCCTCGACGATGCCGAGGATCCAGTTCTTGGCGGCTTCGATCTGCGACAGATCGGACGAGCTGATCTTGATCAGGCCCTCGTCGTCGATGTCGACCTTGGCGCCGGTCTCGGCGACGATCTCGCGGATCACCTTGCCGCCGGTGCCGATCACTTCACGGATCTTGGACTTGTCGATCTGCAGCGTCTCGATACGCGGCGCGTGGGCGGAAAGCTCCTCGCGGGTGTGATCGAGCGCCTTGGCCATCTCGCCCAGGATGTGCGCGCGGCCCTCGTTCGCCTGCGCGAGGGCGATCTTCATGATCTCCTCGGTAATGCCGGCGATCTTGATGTCCATCTGAAGGCTGGTGATGCCCTCCGACGTGCCGGCGACCTTGAAGTCCATGTCACCGAGGTGATCCTCGTCGCCCAGGATGTCGCTGATGACGGCGAAGTCCTTGCCTTCGAGGATGAGGCCCATCGCGATGCCCGAGACCGGGCGCTTCAGCGGCACGCCCGCGTCCATCATGCTGAGCGAGCCGCCGCACACCGTCGCCATCGACGACGAGCCGTTGGACTCGGTGATGTCGGAGAGGACGCGGATCGTGTAGGGGAACTCGTCCTTCGTCGGCAGCACCGGATGCAGCGCGCGCCAGGCAAGCTTGCCGTGGCCGACTTCGCGGCGGCCCGGCGCGCCGAAGCGGCCCACTTCACCGACCGAATAGGGCGGGAAGTTATAGTGCAGCATGAAGTGCGAGTAGCTGAGGCCGTCGAGGCCATCGATCATCTGCTCGCTGTCCTTGGTGCCCAAGGTGGTGGTGCAGATCGCCTGCGTTTCGCCGCGGGTGAACAGCGCCGAACCGTGGGTGCGCGGCAGGAAGCCGACGATCGCCTCGATCGGGCGGACCGTCTTGGTGTCGCGGCCGTCGATGCGGCGGCCGTCCTTGAGGATCGCGCCGCGGACGACGTCCGCTTCCAGCTTCTTCACCAGCTTCAGCGTACCGAGATATTGCGCGGGATCGCTTTCCTTGAGGTCGGCGAGCGCGTCGCGCGCCTTGGTGCGCGCCTCGTTGATCGCGTTCTGGCGGTCCTGCTTGACGGTGAGCTTGTAGGCGGCGGCCAGATCGTCGCCGATCAGCGACTTGAGCTTGGCCATCGCTTCCGACTTGTCGGCAACCGGCGCGAGCTCCCACGGCTCCTTCGCCGACTGCTCGGCGAGGCGGATGATCGCGTCGATCACCTTCTGGCTCTCGCGGTGCGCGAACATCACGGCGCCCAGCATCACCTCTTCCGAAAGCTCCTTGGCTTCGGATTCGACCATCATCACCGCGTCCTGGGTGCCGGCGACGACGAGGTCGAGATCGCCCTCCTTCACCTGCTCCATCGACGGGTTGAGCTGATATTCGCCGTCCTTGTAGCCGACGCGCGCGGCGCCGATCGGGCCCATGAAGGGCACGCCCGAGATGGTGAGCGCCGCCGAGGCCGCGATCATCGCGACGATATCGGGCTCGCTCTCGCCGTCATAGGACAGCACCTGCGCGATGACGTTGATCTCGTTGTAGAAACCTTCCGGGAACAGCGGGCGGATCGGCCGGTCGATGAGACGGCTGGTCAGCGTCTCCTTTTCGGTCGCACCGCGCTCGCGCTTGAAGAAGCCGCCCGGGATGCGTCCGGCTGCCGAGAATTTTTCCTGATAGTGAACGGTGAGCGGGAAGAAATCCTGCCCTTCCTTCACGGTGCGCGCGGCCGTCACGGCGCACAGCACGACGGTTTCGCCGTAGGTCGCGATCACTGCGCCGTCGGCCTGGCGGGCAACGCGGCCCGTTTCGAGCGTCAGCGTCTTGCCGCCCCACTCGATTTCCACTTTCTTCATGTCGAACATGTGTTTTCCTTCAACTCCCGCGGCCGGATGCGGCGGGGGCCTGTGTGCGGGGTCTTTCCCCGCGGTGTCGGGCCCATATGGCCCTTATCGAGGGGCGCCGGATTGCACCCTCCCGATATGCGAAGCGGCCCCGCAGGGCCGCTTTCGACTTATTTGCGAAGCCCGAGCTTGCCGATGAGGTCGGTGTAGCGGGCCTGGTCCTTCTTGCGGAGATAATCCAGCAGCGACCGGCGCTTGTTGACCAGCATCAGCAGGCCGCGGCGCGAATGATTGTCCTTCGCGTGGCCCTTGAAATGCTCGGTGAGGTTGGTGATGCGCTCGGTGAGGATCGCGACCTGGACCTCGGGCGAACCCGTGTCGTCGGAGCCGCGGCTATGTTCCTTGATCAGCGCTTCCTTGCGCTCTGCGGTAATCGACATCGTCCATTCCTTTCGACTTAGAGGTTGAACCCGCGCACGACCCGTATCTCCGGGCCGACGGCCTCCGCGAGCGCGACCGGAACGCCGTTCCCGTCGATCGCCATGAGGAGGCCCGGTGCGTGGGCGGTCCCGATCATCCTTTGCCCCTGGCGGAGCAGCTTTGCCTGATCGGGGGAGACGGTGAGAGCCGGGATGTCGTCCAGCCCCGCCGTCAGCGGCAAAAGCAATCTTTCAAGGTCGCGCGCCTTAGCGGCTTCGGCCAAATTGTCCAGCGAAATCGCCCCTTCGAGGCCGAACGGCCCGGCCTTCGTCCGCCGCAGCATCGCGACATGGCCGACGGTGCCGAGCGCCAGCGCGATGTCGCGTGCGAGACTGCGAATATAGGTGCCCTTGGAGACCCGTGCGGACAGGGTGATTTCCGCAAGCACCTCCCCGGAACGGGGAGGTGGACCGGCCGCAGGCTGGTGGAGGGGGTCCAGAGACCCGCACCGAGCCCCCTCCACCACGCCGCTGCGCGGCGCGGTCCCCCTCCCCGTCCCGGGGAGGATCGAGAGGGCGTGGATCGTTACGTGACGGCTCGCCAGCTCCACCGTTTCGCCGGCGCGGGCGCGGTCGTACGCGCGTTTGCCGTCGACTTTGAGCGCGGAATAAGAAGGTGGCACCTGATCGATCGGGCCCGTGAAGCGCTCCAGAACCGCCTCGATCTCCGCCAGCGTCGGTCGCTGGTCCGAAGTCGCGATCGTCTCGCCTTCGAGGTCGAGCGTGTCGGTCTCGACGCCGAAGGCGATGGTGAAATCATAGGCCTTGTCGGCATCGAGCATCCGGCCCGAAAGCTTGGTCGCCTCGCCAAGCGCAACCGGCAGCACGCCGCTCGCCAGCGGATCGAGCGTACCGCCGTGGCCGACCTTGACCTTGGCATAGCCGCCCTCGCGGAGCGCGCGCTTCACCGCCGAAACCGCCTGCGTCGAGCCAAGGCCGAGCGGCTTGTCGAGGATCAGCCAGCCGTGGAGCGCCATTCGTCCGCCAGGATCGAGAAGAGCACCGTGTCGCGGACGTGGCCGGTCCAGGTGATCCGGTCGGCGCGGAGCACACCTTCGCGGACACCGCCGATCTTGGCCATCGCCGCCTGGCTCCGCGCATTGCGGGCATCGACGCGGAACTCGACGCGGCGGATGCCGCAGCCGAAGGCGCGGGCGAGCATCATGTCCTTCACCTGCGCATTGACGCCGGTGCCGCGCAGGTGCGGGCGGTAATATGTGCCGCCGATCTCCAGCGCCTTGCGGCCTTCGTCGATGCCGAGGAAACTCGACATGCCGAGCAACTCATCGCCCGCGAACAACACGAACGTCCGCGTGCGCGGATCATTGACGAACAGGGCGATACTCGCGTCGAAATGATCGGGATCGAAGGAGATCGAGTAGATCGCCCATATGTCGCGATCCTCGGCGCAGGCGGCCTTCAGCGCGGCGTGATGCGCATCCGAGAACGGCTCGGCGCGGACGCCGTCGCCCTGCATCGGCGCTGCCAGGCAGTCGATCATTCGCCGTCGAGGTCGCGCGCCACCTGCGGCGATCGCAGCAGCGAGTCGATGTGGCTGCCCTCGTCGAAGCTCTCGTCGGGCAGGAATTTGAGCTTCGAGGCATATTTGAGGTTCACCCGCCGGGCGACCTCGCGCTGGAGATAGGCGGTGTTGGTGCGCAGCGCCTTGATCACGACATCCTCGTTCGCGCCGAGCAGCGGCTTCACGAAGACGGTGGCGTGGCGGAGATCCGGCGACATCCGCACCTCCGTTACCGACACGCTGTGGCGCGCCAGGACATCGTCATGCACGTCGCCGCGCGTGAGGATGTCGGACAGGGCGTGGCGCACCTGCTCGCCGACGCGCAGCAGGCGGACCGATCGGCCTTCCTGGGATTCGTTGTGCCGTGCCACGTCTGCTCCGCGCTACGCCCTTCCCCGACGCGCGGGGAAGGGTTGGATCACAGCGTCCGTTCGCGTTCTTCGACCTCGAAGGTTTCGAGGAAGTCGCCCGCCTTGATGTCGGTGAAGTTCTGGGTGAACGTCACGCCGCACTCGAGGCCGGCGCGAACTTCCGCAACATCGTCCTTGAAGCGCCGCAGCGACGCGATCTCGCCGTTGTAGATGATCACGTCCTCGCGGGTGATGCGGGCCTTGAGCGCCTTCTTGATGACGCCTTCGGTGACGAGCAGACCCGCAGCCTTGCCGTGCTTGCCGGCCGAGAAGACCTCGCGGATTTCGGCGCGGCCGACGACATTCTCCACCATCAGCGGGCCGAGCTCGCCCGCCATCGCCGCCTTCACCGCATCGGTGAGGTCGTAGATGACGTCGTAATATTGCATCGCGACGCCGTTGCGCTCGGCGATCTCGCGCGCCTTGGCGTTGGCGCGGACGTTGAAGCCGATGATCGGCGCGCCGCTGGCACCCGCCAGCGTCACGTCGCTCTCGGTAATGCCGCCGACGCCGGCGTGCAGCACGCGCGCCTTGATGTCGTCGTTCGAGATCTTGTTGACCGCGTTGACGATCGCCTCGACCGAACCCTGCACGTCACCCTTGATGACCAGCGGGAATTCGATAGCCTGCTTGTCGCGCAGCGCCGAGAACATCGTGTCGAAGCTGGCCGGGGCGGACGTCGTCCGCTTCTTGTCCAGCACGCCCTGGCGATAGGCCGCGACTTCGCGGGCGCGCGCGTCATTCTCGACCACGGTCAGCACGTCGCCCGCCGAGGGAACGCCCGAAAGGCCGAGCACTTCGACCGGGACCGACGGCCCCGCGACCTTCACCTGACGGCCGGTATCGTCGACCATCGCGCGCACTTTGCCCGAGATCGGGCCGGCGACGAACACGTCGCCCACCTTGAGCGTGCCGCGCTGGACGAGCAACGTCGCGACCGGGCCGCGGCCCTTGTCGAGCTTGGCTTCAACCACCGCGCCTTCGGCGGCGCGATCGGGATTGGCCTTCAGCTCGAGGATTTCGGCCTGCAGGTTGATCGCATCGAGAAGCCCGTCGAGATTGGTCTTCTTGAGCGCCGACACCTCGACGTCCTGCACGTCGCCCGACATCGCCTCGACGACGATCTCGTGCTGAAGCAGCTCCTCGCGCACCTTTTGCGCATTCGCGCCGGGCTTATCGATCTTGTTGATCGCGACGATCATCGGCACGCCGGCCGCCTTGGTATGGTTGATCGCCTCCACCGTCTGCGGGCGCAGCCCATCGTCCGCCGCGACCACCAGGATCACGATATCGGTGACGTTGGCACCGCGCTGGCGCATCTCGGTGAACGCCTCATGGCCCGGCGTATCGAGGAAGGTAATCTTCGACTTGTCCTTCAGGGTCACCTGATAGGCGCCGATATGCTGGGTGATGCCGCCACTCTCGCCCGACACCACGTTGGCGCCGCGGATCGCGTCGAGCAGCGAGGTCTTGCCGTGATCGACATGGCCCATGATGGTGACGACCGGCGGACGCGGCTTCAGCGTCTCGGCGGCGTCGACGTCGGTCTCGACCGGAATGTCGATATCGGCGTCCGACACACGGACGATGCGGTGGCCGAACTCCTCGATCAGCAGCTCGGCGGTGTCCTGGTCGATCGTCTCGGTGATCGTGACGGGCGTGCCCATCTTGAACAGAGATTTGACGAGATCGGCGCCGCGCTCGCCCATGCGCTTGGCGAGCTCCTGGACGGTGATCATCTCGGGCACCGCGACGTCGCGGCTCTGCTTGGCGCTCGGCCCGCCCTGCTGATGGGCGCGCTTTTCCTTCTCGCGCGCACGGCGAAGCGCGGCGAGGCTGCGGGCGCGGCTGTCGTCCTCACCCGAAAGCGCCTTGCTGACGGTGAGCTTGCCAGAATGGCGGCGATCGTCGCGGCCGCGGGCCGGACGCGCCGGCTCGGGGCGCTTGACCGGGGTGAACTGGCGCGGCTTGGGACGGCGGTCGTCCGCCTCCGCCGGCTGGGCGGCGGCGGCAGGCTGCGGCTCGGCGACGGCACGCTCGGCCTCTTCGGCGGCGCGCTTTGCGTCTTCCTCGGCCTGCTTGCGCGCATCCTCCTCGGCACGACGATTCTCTTCGGCGCGGCGCTTCTCGTCTTCGGTCGCTTCCAGCGCCTGACGGTCCTCGCGGCGGCGCGCTTCTTCGAGCGCCGTCATCCGCGCTTCCTCGGCTTCGCGGAGCAGCTTTTCCTGCATCTCGCGCCGTGCGGTCGCGTCCATCACCGGCGCTTTGGCGGCCGGCTTGGGCGCAGCGGCGGGGGCAGCCGGTTTCGGCGCAGCGGCGGCGGGCGCCGGTGCGGGCGCGGCCTCTTCCTTCTGCGGTGCTTCCTCGCCCGGGCGGCCCAGAATGCGGCGCTTCTTCACCTCGACCACCACCGTGTTCGACCGGCCGTGGCTGAAGCTCTGCTTCACCTTGCCCGTCTCCACGGTGCGCTTGAGGCCCAGCGGCGCGCGCGCGCCGAGCTTCGGCTTGTCAGTCGTCTCGCTCATTCGAATCCTTCGTTCTATTCTCGCCGCCACCGAAGGCCGCAGTCCGGTCGCCAGGCGGAACATCCGCGCCAGCGCTTAGCCCAGCATCCAGTCCAATGAAAGCACGCCAGCGATCCAGCGCGCGGGATGTGCGCGCCGCCGCTGCCGGGTCGACGATGGCGATATGTACCACATTCTGCCGCCCCAGCGCCAATGACAATATGGCCCTTTGTGCCGGAATTACCAACCCTTGCCGCTCGCCGCCGCCAACGCGCCAGGCCTGATCGAGCTTCGCGTTGCCGTCGGGCCGGGCATCCGCGGCATGGTAGAGCGCCGCGACCTGGCCCGATCGCGCCGCCGCCTCGATCTTCTCGCTGCCGGTGAGCAGCGTGCCGGCGCGCGCCTCCAGCCCGAGCCGGTCGAGCGCCGCCTGCCGCAGCGCATCCTCGACGAGATCGGCGAGATCGTCCGGCACCGTGACTTCGGCCTTGAACGCCCGCGCGAGCGCGCCTTTCAGCTTGCCCTTGGCCCGCGCGGCTTCCAGCCCGGCGCGATCGACGCCGGTCCAGGCGCCGCGGCCGGGCGCGCACGCGCGCACGTCGGGCGCGACCGTGCCGTCCGGCGCGAGCGCGAGGCGGATGAGATTGTCGCGCGCGTCATGCGCACCCGTCAGGATGCACTTGCGCTCGGGGACGTGCTTGCCGTCGCGACCCGGCTCGAACCGGGACGCGGCATCGGCTTCATCCTGGCCCCCGGCTTTCGCCGGGGTTCGCGCCTGACCCGTCAGGCGCTCATTGGGAGGTTTCCGCAACTGCGTCCTCCCCTTCGGCCGCCGCCGGCTCGTCCTCGAACCAGTGGGCGCGCGCCGCCATGATGATCTCGTTCCCCTGCTCGTCGCTGAGGTTGTAATCGGTAAGGATACCGCCCTTGTCCTCCGGCCGGTTGCTCTCGCGCTGGCGGCGCTGCTCGGGGCGCTTCTTCTGGACCAGCTCGTCGGTCGCGAGATCGGCGAGGTCGTCGAGCGTCTTGATGCCCGCCTTGCCCAAGGTCACCAGCATCGCCTCGGTGAGATAGGGCATGTCGGCGAGCGCGTCCTCGACGCCGAGACCGCGGCGCTCCTCGCGCGCCGCTTCCTCGCGGCGCTCCAGCGCTTCCGCGGCGCGGCTCTGCAGCTCGGATGCCAGCTCGTCGTCGAAACCCTCGATTGACGCGATCTCGTCCGCCTCGACATAGGCGACCTCTTCCAGCGCGCCGAAGCCCTCGGCGACGAGGAGCTGGGCGAGCGTCTCGTCGACGTCGAGCTCGTTCTGGAACATTTCTGACCGCTCGACGAACTCGCGCTGACGCTTCTCGCTCGCGTCCTGCTCGGTCAGGATGTCGATCGCCTTGCCCGAAAGCTGACTGGCGAGGCGGACGTTCTGGCCGCGGCGGCCGATCGCAAGGCTGAGCTGATCGTCGGGGACGACCACCTCGATGCGATCGTCCTCCTCGTCGATGACGACGCGGCTGACGCTGGCGGGCTGGAGTGCGTTGACGACGAAGGTCGCAGTGTCCTCGCTCCACGGGATGATGTCGATCTTCTCGCCCTGCATCTCCTGGACGACCGCCTGGACGCGGCTGCCCTTCATGCCGACGCAGGCGCCGACCGGATCGATGCCCGAATCGTGGCTGATGACGCCGATCTTGGCACGGCTGCCCGGATCGCGCGCGGCGGCCTTGATCTCGATGATGCCGTCGTAGATTTCGGGCACTTCCTGTGCGAACAGCTTCTTCATGAAGTCCGGGTGCGCGCGGGACAGGAAGATCTGCGGGCCGCGGTTCTCGCGGACGACGCGCAGGATGATCGAGCGGGTGCGATCGCCGACGCGGACGACTTCGCGCGGGATCTGCTGATCGCGGCGGATGACGCCCTCGGCGCGGCCGAGATCGACGACGACATGGCCGAACTCGACGCGCTTAACGACGCCGGTGATGATCTCGCCCGCGCGGTCCTTGAACTCTTCATACTGGCGCTCGCGTTCTGCATCGCGAACCTTCTGGAAGATGGTCTGCTTGGCGGCCTGCGCCTGGATGCGGCCGAACTCGATCGGCGGCAACGGATCGACCAGGAAGTCACCGACGACTGCGCCAGCCTTAAGCTTTTGCGCGTCCTCGACATTGACCTGCTTGTAGAGATCCTCGACTTCCTCGACCACCTCGACGACGCGCCACAGGCGCAGATCGCCGTTGTTGGGATCAAGCTTGGCACGAATGTCCATTTCCTGCCCGTAGCGGGTACGGGCGGCACGCTGGATCGCATCCTCCATCGCCTCGATCACGATCATGCGATCGATCAGCTTCTCCCGCGCGACGGAATCGGCGATCGCAATCAGTTCTGCCTTGTTGGCGGAAACGGCACCGGGCGCTTGGCTGGCCATGGCTTAATCCTGTCCTTCTTCTTCGGTCTGTTCGAATTCGTCCGCACCGTCCGCGGATAGCGGCGCGGTCGCGGCGAGGAGCTTGTCGGTGAACAACAGCTTGGCGGAATGGAGGCTGGCGATCGGCACCTTGCGTTCGCCGAGGCCATCGACGTCGATCAGCACGTCCTCGCCGGCAAGGCCCTGGAGCATGCCGCTATACTGCTTGCGGCCCTCCAGCTTCTCGGCAAGGTTGAGCCGCGCCTCGAAACCCTTCCAATCCTCGAAATCCTTTGGCCGGGTCAGCGGCCGGTCGATGCCCGGCGAGCTGACTTCCAGGCGGTAGGCCTCTTCGATCGGATCAGCTTCGTCGAATATTTCGGACAGCCGCCGCGACAGCGCCTCGCAATCGGCGAGATCGAGCTGGCGGGTGTCGGGCCGCTCGGCCATCACCTGCAGGGTCGGATCGTCCTTGCCGCCGATCATCATCACGCGCACGAGATCGAAGCCCAGGGCCTTGGCCTCCGGCTCGATCAATCGGGTCAGCGCGGCAATGTCCGCCATTCGTCCTCACGCAGCTAAAGCGCCTCCGCGCCGGCCCCGGGGTGGGACCAGCCTCAACATTGTTACCGATGTCGAGAAAGGCATGGCGCATATAGGCGGATGCCGGCCGCGCCGCAAGTCGCGATCAGCTGCCCCAGGGCGGTGGCGGCGGCACCACCGGTTGGGTCAGATCGAAATCGACGCGGAAGAAGCGGCTGGGGCGCCTCAGCTCGTAGGCGAAGAGCCGTCCGGGCTCGACCTCCATCGCCCAGACGTTGGGCACCGATTGCGGCAGCCCCTGCGCGACGAACATGTCCTTCGAGAATTGGTCCGCCGGAAATTCCTGCCGCGAGGCGGTGCCGGGCGCGGCGGTGTCGCCGCCATATTGAGTAAGCTTGTCCTCGCTGCCGTCGTCGTGACGATGGTCGTGCTTGAGGCGCAGCCCCGCGCCGGTGCGCGTCACCACCCAGGTGCGCGAGCGATCCTCGCCGACGTGGAACGGCACGCGGATCACGTCGTCCGAACATTCGCGAACGTGCATGACGAGCGCCTTGCCCGCGAAATCCGCGTCCGCCTCCACCGCCGGGCTGGCGATGCGACCGGCGAAAGCCTTACCGCACAAGGCGCTCAGCCGATCGAAGAAGGCATCCTGCGGGTTGGCGGGCGTGGATGCGGTGGCGCATCCGGCGACGCCGAGCGCAGCGGCGAGGAGGATCGTGCGTTTCATGCGATGCGAGGCTAGCGGCTGGACGGACGAGATCAACCCGCGCGCAAGGCCTTGTCTTCGGCGCGCAGACGCAAGGTCAGCGCGAACGCGTTGAGGAAGGTGAAGACCACCGCCACCGTCTCGAGCCCGAAGGCGAGCGGCAGCAGCGCGATTTCCGCCACGACCACCGCATAATTGGGGTGACGCATGAAGCGATACGGCCCGCCGGTGATGAGCGGTGCGCCGGGCAGGATGATGATCCGCGTCGTCCAACGCGGCCCCAGCGTTGCGATCACCCACAGCCGCGCGATCTGAAGCAAGGCGAAGAGTGCGATCAGCGGCCACGACACGGGCTGGCCGGGCGCGAGCCACCACAGAACGCCGAGCCATCCTGCATGGACCGAGACGATCAGCGGATAATGGCCGGGCGATACCTCATAGGCACCCTGCGCGACGAGCGCCCGCGTGTTGCGCGCGGCGAGCAGCAATTCGCCCAGGCGCTGGAGCGTGACGAAGGACAGGATCAGGATAGCGGCCATCGGTTCAACCCACCCGCATCGTCAGCCCGCTCGCGGTGAAGCCGGGGCCGAGCGCGAGGAGCATCGTCTGGCCCGCGAACCCCGCGTCGAGCAGGCGCCGCAGCACGAAAAGAACGGTGGGCGCCGACATGTTGCCGCAGGTGCGGAGCACCGCGCGTTCGTGGTCGAGCGCGCTTTCGCCCAACGCGAGACTTTCCTCCAGCGCCGCGATCACCTTGGCGCCGCCCGGATGACAGGTGAAGCGGTCGATTGCGCCGCGCTCCGTCCCGCATCGCTCGAGGAGCGTTGCGACGCCCGCTGCCATATTCTCTTCCACGAACGGCGGGATCGCGCGATCGAACACGACGCCCAGCCCCGGATCCTCGACGTCCCAGCCCATGATGCCCAGCGTATCCGGCCATAGCAATTCTGCGCCCGCTCCCACCGAGGCTATGCCGCCTTCGCCGGGGCGCAGCACCGCGGCAGCAGCGCCGTCGCCGAACAGGGCCGTGGCGACGATATTGGCCTTGCTGAGCTTGTCGAGCCGGATCGCGATCGAGCACAGCTCGACGGTGACGAACAGCACCGTCCGCCCCGCCGCCGCCAGCCGCGCGGCGAGCGCGAGGCCGGTGACGCCGCCCGCGCAGCCCAGGCCGAATACCGGGACGCGCTCCGCATCGGCGCGGAAGCCCATCGCACCCGCCACCCGCGCTTCGATGCTCGGCGTCGCGATGCCGGTGGTGGAGACGGTGACGAGCGTATCGACCTCCGCCGCCGAGACCCCCGCCTCGGCGAGCGCGGCCGTCGCCGCCTCGACATAAAGCGCGTCCGCCGCTTCGACATAGGCCTGGTTGCGAGACGCCCAGCCATGCTCGCCGACATACCAGTCCACGGGCTGGACGATGTGCCGGGTATCGATCCCGGCATTGTCGAACACGCCGGCGAGCCTATCGAAATGCGCCGCCCGCCCGCCGAACAGGCGCCGCGCCAGCGCCTTTGCCTCGGCCTGGGGAAGGACGATGTGGGGAACTGCCCTCGCGAGCGAAAGCAGCGCCACCGGGGAATGCGGCAAAGTCATTGGACGGCATCCGGCGGCATGAGGGCAATCACCTTGCGGCAACTCCCCGGGCGCTCAAAGGTTCTTTTTCGTGGAAAGCGCCTCTAGGGTGCTCGCCAAGACCCATTCGACACGGAGACCCCGATGCGCCTTTTGCCGATTGCCGCCCTTCCCGTCCTCATCGCCGCGTGCAGTGGTGGAGACGTCAACGCTACCGGCAATCAGGCAGCGCCCACCGCCCGCACCGCGCAAACGGCAAGCGCCGACGGCAAGCCCTTCCGCACCGAAGTGATCGCGCAGTTCGCCGAGCCTTGGGCGATGACCTTTATTCCCGGCACCGGCAACGCGCTCATCACCGAGAAAAAGGGCGTGCTGAAGCTTTGGCAGCCTGATGGCGCAGTGATCGACGTCGCGGGCGTGCCCAAGGTCGCTTACGGCGGCCAGGGCGGCCTCGGCGACGTCGTTCTCCACCCCGATTTCGCGAGCAACAATCTCGTCTATCTGAGCTTCGTCGAGGCGGGCGAGGGCAGCACGTCGGGCGCCGCGGTCGGCCGCGGTAAGCTGGTGACCGACGGCAATACCGCGCGGATCGACGGTTTCCAAGTGATCTGGCGGCAGGCGCCGAAGGTCGAAGGCCAGGGCCATTACGGCCATCGCATGGCCTTTTCGCCCGACGGCCACCTGTTCATCACCAACGGCGACCGGCAGAAGTTCGATCCCGCGCAGGACGATGCGCAGACGCTCGGCAAGATCGTACGCCTCACCGACAGCGGCGCGGTGCCGGCGGATAATCCCTATGCCTCCGAAGGCGGGGTAAAGGCGCAGCAATGGACCAAGGGCCATCGCAACCCGCTCGGCCTTGCATTCGACGCGCAGGGCCGCCTCTGGAGCCACGAAATGGGTCCCGCGCATGGCGACGAACTCAACCTCATCGTCCAGGGCAAGAATTACGGCTATCCGATCGTCTCCAACGGCAATCACTATGACGGCCGCGACATCCCCGACCATTCGACCCGGCCCGAGTTCGAGGCGCCCAAGGCCTATTGGGATCCCGCCATCTCGCCGGCGGGCCTGATGATCTATTCGGGCGACATGTTCCCCGCGTGGAAGGGCTCCGCCTTCATCGGCGGTATGAACAAGCCTGGCCTGGTCCGTGTCGAGCTCAACGGCACCGAAGCGCAGAAAGCCGACGTGTTCGACCTCGACGGCCAACGCATCCGCGAGATCGAGCAGGGCCCCGACGGCGCGATCTACATTCTGGAAGACGGCGGCCGCGGATCGAAGGGCCGACTGCTGAAGCTGACGCCCGCACAATAGTCGAACGGTTGGGGGAGGACGGACGATGTTGATGAGGCGGAACGGAAATCCCAAGGCGATCGGCGTCGGCTGCGCCGTCGCGGCGGTCGCCTTGGGAATAGTCTACATGGTCGCCGCGGGCGCGCCGGCCCAGATGCTGATCCTCAACGGCGCGTCGGTGGCATTGGGGCTTCTACTGATGGTCGCGGTCGCCCGGATCGGAGTTCATGCTCGGGGCGACGTCGCCGCGATCGCGATCGGCGGCGCGTTGATCGCCACCGCGCTGTTCGGCGTGACGGCGACGGGCGTGACCCGCTGGGCGGCGCTCGGGCCCATTCTGCTCCAGCCGAGCCTCCTCCTCCTGCCGATGCTCGTCATCGCATTCGCGCGTGCGCGGGCACCGGCCTCGACCTTCGGGATCACGCTGGCGGCGCTGGCGCTGGCGCTGCAGCCGGATCGTGCGATGGCGGCCACGCTCGCTGCCGCGATGGGTGCGCTCTTCCTTCTCGAACGCGATCGCTGGGCCGGTATCGGCCTTGCCGCGGGGCTCTCCGCTTTCGCCGTTACCCTCGCCATCCCGGATTTCTCCCCTGCCGTGCCCTTCGTCGACGGCATATTCTATTCCGCCTTCGACGCAGGTCTCGCGGCGGGACTAGCGGTGGCGGGCGGCGCGGCGCTCCTGTTGGTGCCGCCGCTTGTAGGCTTGCGCAGTCCAAACACGCGCACGGCCAGTGCGGTCGCAGGGGCGACATGGCTCACCGTCATCCTCGCCGCGGCACTCGGCAATTATCCGACGCCGCTGGTCGGATATGGCGGGAGCGCGATCATCGGCTATCTGCTGGCGCTGGCCATCCTGCCGCGCACCGTTGCCGAGGGTTCGAAGGTGGACGCTAGCGCGAGCCGAACGCCCGATGGGAACGTTGGCGCAAGCCTCGCGACGGCGCTCGCCTAGACCCGCCGGTAGCGGAAGTACCAGACTTCGTGGCCCTTGCGGCGGGCCTTGGCTTCGTAGCGGGTCTCGGGCCAGCCGCCAGGGCGCGTGAGGAAGTCCGAGGCGCTTTCGGCGAGCCATTCGAAGTCGCGGCGCTTGTTCATCACCATCATCGACCAGCGGCAATAGACCGGATCGTCGGTGCCGAGCCGGAACTCGCCGCCCGGCTGGAGCTTGGCGGCGATGAGGTCGAGCGGGCCGTTGTTGACCATCCGCCTTTTGGCATGACGCGCCTTCGGCCAGGGATCGGGGTGGAGCAGATAGACGAAACGGAGCGAAGCATCGGGCAGCCGCTCCAGCACGTCGAGCGCATCGCCCATGTGGATGCGGACGTTGGGCAGGTGCCGGTCGCGGACGTGGAGCAGCGCGCCGACGACGCCGTTCAGGAACGGCTCGCAGCCGATGAAGCCGTGATCAGGCAGCAGATCGGCGCGATAGGCGAGATGCTCGCCGCTGCCGAAGCCGATCTCGAAATGGAGCGGGCGCGCATCGCCGAACAGGATCTCGGCATCGACCGGCCCCTCCTCCGGTACGCTGATCGCGGGCAGCAGCTCTTCGAGCAGCGCGGCCTGCCCCTGGCGCAGCTTGTGCCCCTTGGCGCGGCCGTAGAGACGGCGGATGGTGGCGGGATCGGTCATGGCGGCGCCGATAGCCGACGCGCCCGCCGGCCTCAATCGCGGTCGAACCAGGCGCGGTCCGGGATGCGCAGCCCCTCGCGCTCGTCGTCCCAGATGACGTGCATGATCCACCAGCGCGTGCCGTCGTCGTAGAGATGGATCATGTTCATGCCGCGCTTGAGCAATTTGCCACGCTCCGGCGCGTCATAAGCCTCGTAGGCGGAAAAGGCCTGCGCGACATTGCCGAAGCGCACGGTGCGGCGCGCGATCTCGACCTCGTAGAAATCCATGCCCGCAAGCAGCGGCGCGGTATTCTCGCGATAACTGTCGACCGAGAAGGACCAGGCGATCGGCTTGCCATCTTCGTCGAGGCGGGTGCGGACCATGCGCGCATCGGGATGCAGCAGCAGCTTCGAGGTTTCCCAATCCTGCCCGCCCGCCGTGCCGGAGATGCTCGCGTAGAAAGCGGCGATGACGTCATCCAGATCGTGCAGGTTCATGCGTGCCCTCGCTCGTCGTCCTCTTCGCACGTTCGCTAGCGGAGGCTGGCGCGAGCGCCTAAGGGAAATCGCATGATGAAGCCGCTTGCCTTGCTCGCGATCGCCGCCCTAACCGGCTGTGCGATGACGACAGACGCCCCGCCCCCGCCCAACCGCGCGTCCGGCCCCGATGGCCTGATGGTCTGGCCGGACCTGCTCGAGCGGCCGCGGCCCGAGCCGACGCGCAACATTCGCTACGGCGAATCCGCGCTGCAATCGGTCGATCTGTGGTTGCCCGAGGGCAAGGGGCCGCACCCCACCGTGCTGATGGTGCACGGCGGCTGCTGGACCACCGACATCGCCGACCGGCGGATCATGAACTGGATCGCCGACGATTTGAGGAAGCGCGGCATCGCCGTCTGGAACATCGATTATCGCGGGGTCGATCGGACGGGAGGCGGTTATCCCGGCACCTTCCTCGACGCCGCGCGCGCCGCCGACGCCTTGCGCGACCATGCCGCCGAATATGGGCTCGACCTCACCAATCTCGTCGCGACCGGCCATTCGGCGGGAGGCCATCTCGCGCTGTGGCTCGCCGCGCGGCCCCGGCTGCCGGCCAACAGTCCGCTCCACACCGCCAATCCTCTCCCTATCCATCATGTCGTCAGCCTCGGCGGACTGCCCGATCTCGAGGAAGCCGCGCGCCCGCCGGGCAGTGGCTGCGGCACCGAAGTGATCGAGAAGCTCACCGGCGGCCGGTTCGCCGATACGTCGGTGCCACGGCTGAAGCCGCTCGGCGTGCCGCAGGTCTTGGTCAACGGGCGGCAGGACAAGATCATCCCGCTCGCTTATGCCGAAGGCTATGCCGCGCCGATGCGCGCGGCAGGCGACGATGTCGCAGTGCGCGTGATCGACCGCACCGGCCATGTCGAGCTGATCGCGCCCGAGAGCGATGCGTGGAAGGCCGCGGTCGCGGAAATCGAGAAGGCGCTCAAACGATGACCCGCGACGAAGCCAGGGCGCTCGACGCCGCCGATCCGCTGCGCGCGATCCGCAATCGTTTCCACCTCCCCGACGGCATCCTCTATCTCGACGGCAATTCGCTCGGCGCACTGCCCAAGGCGAGCGTCGGCCGGCTCGCCGAAGTCGTCACGCGCGAATGGGGCGAGGCGCTCATCCGGAGCTGGAACGACGCGGACTGGATCGACGCCCCGCAACGCGTCGGTGCCAAGATCGCCGCGCTGATCGGCGCCAAGCCGCACGAAGTGATCGTGGCGGATTCGACCTCGGTGAACCTGTTCAAGCTGATCGTCGCCGCGGCGCCGCTGACGCCGGATCGGCCGGTGCTCCTGTCCGAGAAGGGCAATTTCCACACCGATCTCCACATCGCGAGTGGTGCGGTGGAGATGGTGCCGGGGATGCGGCTGGAGACGGTCGAGCGCGCCGAGGTCGAGGGCGCGATCGGCGAGGACACCAACCTCCTGCTGCTCACCCACACCCATTATAAGAGTGGCGCGAAATTCGACATGGCGGCGCTCACCGCGAAGGCCAAGGCGGCCGGCGCGCGGACGATCTGGGACTTGAGCCACAGTGCCGGCGCGGTGCCGCTCGCGCTCAACGCCGACGGTGCGGAGCTGGCAATCGGCTGCGGCTACAAATATCTGAACGGCGGCCCCGGCGCGCCGGCTTTCCTCTACATCGCCGAGCATCTCCAGGATCGGCTGATCTCGCCGCTGCGCGGATGGATGGGCCATGCCGAGCCCTTCGCCTTCACCGACGATTATGTCCCCGCCCCCGGCATCGCGCGCTTCCTTGCCGGCACACCGCCGGTGCTGAGCCTTGCGGGGCTGGAGGCGGGCGTCGATGCCTTCGAGGGCGTCGATCTCGATGCGCTCTGGGGCAAATCGGCGGCGCTGTTCGAACTCTTCGCGGCGCTCGCCGCCGAGCGGTGCCCCGACCTCACCTGCATCTCGCCCGCCGAGCGCAATGCACGCGGCAGCCACATCAGCTTCGCGCATCCCCATGCGTTCGAGATCTGCCAGGCGCTGATCGCGCGCGGCGTGATCGGCGATTTCCGTGCGCCCGACGTGGTCCGCTTCGGCCTCACCCCGCTGTATCTCGGCTTCGAGGACGTATGGCGCGCGGTCGATATCATGGCGGAGATCATGGGCCGCGAAACGTGGCGCGAGCCCCGATATGCGGTGCGCGGCAAGGTCACCTGACCGCTCCCTGCGCGCGCATTGCGGAATCGCGTCCGCGCCGATATAGCCGCCGCTTCCGCCCCGTCCGCGCGTTTCATCACGCCGCGCGCGGGGCGCCTGCCTTTTGGAGACCCGCCATGTCGCGCCGCCGCCAGATCTACGAGGGCAAGGCCAAGATCCTCTACGAGGGTCCGGAGCCCGGCACGCTGATCCAGTATTTCAAGGACGACGCGACCGCGTTCAACGCGCAAAAGCGCGGCTCGATCGCCGGCAAGGGCGTGCTCAACAACCGCATTTCCGAACATATTTTCACGCTTCTCGGCCAGATCGGCGTACCGACGCATTTCCTGCGCCGTCTCAACATGCGCGAGCAGCTCATCCGCCAGGTCGAGATCATCCCGATCGAGGTCGTCGTGCGCAACGTCGCTGCCGGCACGCTCAGCAAGCGGCTCGGCATCGAGGAAGGGACGCAACTCCCCCGCACGATCATCGAATATTATTACAAGGACGATGCGCTGGGCGATCCGCTGATCGCCGACGAGCATATCGCCGCCTTCGGCTGGGCGAGCCAGGACGAGATGAACGACATGGCGGACATGGCGATCCGCGTGAACGATTTCCTATCCGGCCTGTTCGCCGGGATCGGCATCCGGCTGATCGACTTCAAGCTGGAGTTCGGCCGCATCTGGGAAAACGAATATGCCCGCGTGATCCTGGCCGACGAGATCAGCCCCGACGGCTGCCGCCTGTGGGACATGGCGACCAACGAGAAGCTCGACAAGGACCGCTTCCGCCGCGATCTCGGCGGCGAGGCCGAAGCCTATCAGGAAGTCGCGCGCCGCCTCGGCCTGATGCCCGAGGGCGAGGCGAGCAGCGTCCTCGATCTCGACACCCACCGCAAGAAGCGCGGCAAGTAAGCCTAGGCCCGGCAGCCGCGCCGGGCCGCTGTCGCTGCGACCGGCTCAAAGCCGGCAGCACGCCACTCCCCGATAGAAGCGAAAAACCCCGCCGGTCGCGATCGACCGGCGGGGCTCCTCTCCTGCCTTTTCGGCTGTTCGAATTACTTGGAGGCTTCCGGCCCGCCCATCGCGACCTGGGTGTTGCCGGCCGCGGCGCGGCGCTGGACCGCGAGGAGATAGTCGGTGCCCTGCATGAAGGGGATCGGGTTCACGGCCTTGCCGTCGACGCGCACTTCATAGTGGAGGTGGCTGCCGGTCGAGCGGCCGGTGGAACCCATGTAGGCGATGAGCTGGCCGCGCTTCACCTTGTCGCCGGCGTTGACCACCGAGCGCGAAAGGTGACCGTAGCGCGTCTGGATGCCGCGCCCGTGGCTCAGCTCGACGAGATTGCCGTAGCCGCCCGCCCATTCGGAGCGCTGCACATAACCGTCGGCGGTGGCGTAGATCGGGGTGCCCGTGGGGCCGGCGAGATCGATCCCGGCGTGCATGGCGGCGCGGCCGCGGAAAGGATCGGAACGGACGCCATAGTTGCTGGTGAGGGCGGTGCCGGTAACCGGCTGCGCGGAGGGAATGGAGATGGTGCCGAGTTCGAGCTGATCGAGGCGCTTCCAGCTCGTAAAGAGTTCCTTGAACTTCGAATCGGTGCCGGCTTTCAGCGGCTCGACAGCTTCGAAGGGACCACCCTGGCCGGTATATTCACCCTTGGTAAAACGCTTCGGATCGAGGCCGAGCTTGCGGACTTCCTGCGATGTGAGCTGGTAGCGCTCGCGCACGTCCTGGCGGATCGCGGCGACATTCTGCTCCATCGCCTGGACCTGCTGCTGCATGCGCAGCATCTCGGCCGAGACATTGGTCTTGATCGGTGCGCGCTCGGCGCCTGGAGCATTCGCCAGCAGCATCTGGCCGGTCGCGAAGGCCGACCACAGCAGCAAAGCCAGCACGGTCAGCACCGCCGCGGCCTGCACCGACGGCGCGACGCTCACGCGGCGCAACTGCTTGCCGTCGTGAAAGAAAATGTCGCGGTGGCGGAACGGCGACCGGAACTTTCCGGCGGCAGACGCATTGGACGTCGGTACTCGATCAATCATAAAATCCCCGGCGACCGAACAGGTCGGCGTGGCCGCATCGCGAAATGCGGCCGTGAAACCCAAAAATGTGAACCTTCCGGTTCGGCGTATATGCGTCGGGAAGTTGCCCACCCCGCGACGGATGAGCTTAGCCTCTTAAAGAACACTTTCCTCGGCAAGGCCTGCATAGAAATCGCGGGACAAACCGGCTGACGCACGCGCCGAGTCGTTGAACGGTGGTTTAATCGTGCCCCGAAAGTAGGTTCTGATTAACCATTTCCAGCGGCCTGAAGCCTCGAATCCCGCCGATCCCGCGGCGTCGCGAAACCAGCGCGTGCCGACCCCGACATGCCGGATTTCGTCGCGATAGATGCGCATCAGAATGGCGGCCGATCGCATGTCTCCGGCCGCCTCGAACCGCGCCACCGTCGCCGGCGTCACGTCCAGCCCCCGCGCTTCCAGCGCCATCGGGACGACAGCAAGGCGCGCCATCACGTCGTGCGCCGTCGCCGCCGCGGCTTCCCACAATCCGTCATGCGCGGGGAGCGCGCCATAATGCGATCCGAGCGCGCGGAGGCGCCGGTCGAGCAGCGCGAAATGCATCGCTTCATCGGCACCGACCGAAAACCAGTCGGCGGTGAACTCCGGCGGGAAGTCTGCGCCGAACCGGCCGGCGCAATCGAAGGCGAGATCGATCGCGGAGAATTCGATATGCGCCAGCGCGTGCAGCATCGCGATCCGCGATCGCTCCGATCCCGCGCGGCCGCGCTTTGGCATATGCGACGGCGCGAGCAGTTCGGGACGGTCCGGGCGCGCCGGAGCGTCGGGCATCGCCACGCCAAAGTGGTGATCGAGCCGACCGGCCTTGAGCGCGCGCCACGCCTGACGCGCCGCTTTCACCTTCTCGCGCGGTTCGCCCGCCGTCAGCACCGCGCGGCAGGCCGCCGCGACGTCATTCATGGCGGAGCGCGTCGATCGGGTTGAGGGCGGCGGCGCGGCGGGCCGGGAAATAGCCGAACACCACGCCGATCAGCGCGGAGAAAGCGAAGGCGACGAGGTTGATCTGCGGATCGAACAGGAACGGCACCTGGATGATCGGCGCGAGGATGACCGTCGCCAACAAGGCGAGCGCGAGCCCGACGAGCCCGCCGAGCATCGCCAGCACCACCGCTTCCACCAGGAATTGCAGCAGCACCTCGCGCGCCACCGCGCCGATGGCGAGGCGGATGCCGATCTCGCGAGTTCGCTCGGTCACCGACACCAGCATGATGTTCATGATCCCGATGCCGCCCACCAGCAGGCTGACCGCGGCCACCGCGCCCATCACCGTCGTCAGGATGCGCGTGGTGCCGGACAGCGTGTCCGATATCTGCTGGGTGTCGAAGATGTTGAAATTGTCCGGCGTCCCGGGCTGCAGCCCGCGCCGCTCGCGCAGCAGATCGCTGATCGAGGATTGCACCGATCCGGTGTCGTAATTGTCGTCCACCGCGACCATGATGTTGCGCACGTCGCGATCGCCGGTGAAGCGCCGCTGCACCGCCTTGATCGGCATGATGACGACATCGTCCTGATCGGCGCCGAAACCGCCCTGCCCGCGCCGCGACAGCGTGCCGACGACATCGCAGCTCACTTCGCCGACGCGGAACCGCTCGCCGACCGGATCGCTGCCACGGAACAGATTCTGCCGCACGGTATCGCCGATGATGCAGACCGCCTTGCCTGATTCCTCGTCGGCTTCGGTGAACAGGCTGCCGCCCGAGAGCGGCCAGTTCTGCGCGACAAAATAATCGCCGGTGGTGCCGTTGACGGTGGTCGACCAGTTGGCGGCGTTGCGGATCGCGGTGACGGTGGTGCTCGTCTGCGGCGCAACCGCGCGGACCCCCGGCACCTGCTCGCGGATCGCATCGACATCCTGCATTTTGAAGTCCGGCGGCCGTGGCCCGCCGCCGCCGCGGCCGAACCCCTGGCCGGGGCGGATCTGGAGGATGTTGGCGCCGAGCCCGGCGATCTGGTCCTGCACCGCCTTGGTCGCGCCGTTGCCGAGCGTCACCATCGTCACCACCGCCGATACGCCGATGACGATGCCGAGGATGGTGAGGAACGAGCGGAGCAGGTGGCGCCGTATCTCGCGCACCGCCAGGATGATCGTTGTGCCGAGCATCAGCCGCCGCCTCCCCTCTCGAACCGCTCGACGAGCCCGTCTTTGAAATGGACGATGCTGCGCGCGAAGGCCGCCATCTCGGGCTCGTGCGTCACCATCAGTACGGTAATGCCGGCGTTGCGATTTAGATCGGTGAGCAGTTCCATGATCTCCACCGAGCGTTCGGAATCGAGATTGCCGGTCGGCTCGTCGGCAAGCAGCACGTCGGGATGGGTGACGATCGCGCGGGCGATGGCGACGCGCTGCTGCTGGCCGCCGGAGAGCTCGGCGGGGGTATGGTCCCACCAGTCGGCGAGCCCCACCTTCTCCAGCGCCGCCATGCCGGCCTTGTGTCGCTCTTCCTTGGTCTCGCCGCGGTAGAGCAAGGGCAGCTCGACATTCTCGAGCGCGCTCGTGCGGGCGAGCAGGTTGAAGCCCTGGAAGACGAAGCCGAGATATTTGCGGCGCAGCAAGGCGCGCTGATCGCGGTCGAGCGTCTCGACCGGCACGCCGCGGAAGAGATAATTGCCGCCGGTCGGTACGTCGAGACAGCCGAGGATGTTCATCGCCGTCGACTTGCCCGAGCCAGACGGGCCCATCACCGCCAGAAACTCGCCCTGCGCGACGTCGAGATCGACGCCCTTCAGCGCCTGGAAAGCGGTCGCGCCGGTGCCGTAGGTCTTGGTGACACCCTTGAGGCGGATGAGCGGATCAGCCGCCACCGCCACCACCCCGGCCACCGCCACCGCCGCCCTGACCTCCGCCACTACCACCGCCGCCGCCGCGGCGACCGGAGCGCGCTCCTTCGCTGCGGCTCTGCTGGCCCGCGGCGAGACGGGCGGTGATGACCTGCATCCCCGGCCGGAGCCCTTCGCCGCTGACTTCGGTGCGCGCGCCGTCGGTCTCGCCGACGACGACCTGCACCGGCTGCGGCTCGCCGTCCGCGCCGACGACATAGAGGGTCTGGCGGCTGCCGCGGCCGATGGTGACCTCACGCTCGGCGCGATTGCCGCGCCGGCCGCGCTGGGGGACGAGCACGCTGGTGACGCCGCCCGCCTTCTGGCCGCTGCCCGACTGATCGGGCGAGAAGCGCAGCGCCGCATTCGGCACCGTGATCACGTTGCGCTTTTCGAACGTCACGATGTCCGCCGTCGCGGTCATGCCGGGACGAAGCTGAAGGTCGGCGTTCGCGACAGTGAGCACCGCCGTATAGGCGATGACGTTGCTGCCTGACGATGTCGAGGACGTGCTGGTGCCGGTCGAGGTCGTCTGCTGCGTCGCGTTGGCGCCGACATCGACGCGCTGGATCGTCGCCGGGAAGCTGCGGCCCGGAAAGGCATCGACGGTAAAGGTCGCGCGCTGTCCGTCTTTCACCTGGCCGACATCGGCTTCGTCGACCTTCACTTCGAGCTTCATCCGCGAGAGATCCTCGGCGATGACGAACAGCACCGGCGCGTTGAGCGAGGCGGCAACGGTCTGCCCCGGATCGACCTGGCGCGAGAGCACGACGCCGTTGACCGGCGAATAGATCGTCGCCTTGGAAAGATTGGTCTCGGCCGAGGACACCTGCGCGCGGGCCTGCGCGACTGCGGCCTGCGCGGCGTTGACCGATGCGACCGCGCGCTGCGCCTCGGCGCGGCCCGTCTCCAGCTCGACCTTCGAAGGCACCTTGCCGCCCGACAGCCGCGATACTTCCTCGAGCCGCGCGAGGTTGGCGCGGGCCTGCACCCGCGTCGCTTCCGCCTGCGCGACTTGCGCCTGCGCCGAAGCCAAGGCGGCGCGCGCCTGCGTCACGGCATCGAGCAGCCGCGAGGTATCGAGCCGGGCTAGCGGCTGGCCCTTGGTGACGCGATCATTGTTGTCGGCAAACACCGCGGTGACGAGACCCGACTGCTCGGAGCCGACCTCGACCTGGTTGGTCGGCGCGATATTGCCGGTGGCGGAGACGGTGACGGTGAGATCGCCACGCCGCACCGGCGCGGTCGCATAGCCGCCCTCTTCATCGCCGCCGAAGCAGCGCACCAGCAGCAGGACGACCGCGACAAGCAGTACGATCGTCCCAGCGATGATCGCGCGGCGCCGCCACGGGCTTTCCTTGGGCGCGCCGAGGAATTCGTCGAGATCGGCTTTTTCGCCCGGCGGCGGTGGGGATGCGGTGTCGGTCATGCGTTGCTACCCTCGGCAAGGGGGTCCCATCCGCCGCCCAGCGCACGATAGAGCTGGACGAGCGCGAACGCGCGATCGGCGCGGGCGTTGGCCTGCCCGTCGCGCGAGGATAGGAGCGACCGCTCGGCTTCCAGCAGGGTCTGGAAATCGGTGAGGCCGGCGCGATACTGGCTGCGCGCAAGGATCGC